>CAYOOP010000016.1:0-6705 GCA_964405685.1 uncultured Rickettsiales bacterium | reverse complement strand
CAATCGTCCCAATGTTGCAATGCGGCTTCTTTCTCTCAAATTTCTCTTTGGTCATTTTATTAATCCTATAAGGTTAGTCAAAAGATGGATGGGCGTGGTTCTAGCGCAAATTTTTTTGATGTCAATAGTGTGTTACACACCCATCGCTCGTTTCATGAAGAAGCGCTTGATAGCGGGCATTTTGCTAACGGCGAGCAGCCCCAAATCCCGCGTGATTTTAAGCGGTAATACGTTGTTCGAAAACAGTGCATTGATACCGTCGGTGGCCGCAATCATCACCAAATTATCGGCGCGCCGCGCGCGTTGGTAATTTTCCAGTGCCGTAATATCGCCAATATCCAGCCCCAAGTGTTTTTGTGAAATAATAACCTCAGCCAAAACCTCAGCATCGCGAAACCCAAGGTTCACCCCTTGGCCAGCAATTGGATGAATGCCATGCGCGGCGTCCCCCACCAGCGCCACGCGCGGACGGACGTATTCATGCACAAACGACAGTGAAAGTGGGAAGAGTGATAGTGTATCCAGCAATGAAATTTCGCCCAAATAATCACCGGTACGTTCCAAGATTTCTTGCTCAATTTCTGTTTTAGAAAGCTTTAAAAACAGCGGCGCGCGCGACTCAGGCTCCACCCACACGAGCGAGGAACGATTGTTCGTCATCGGCAACACCGCAAACGGCCCCTTTGCCAAAAACCGTTCCTGTGCAAGGCCGTGATGTGGCAAAGTGTGGCCGATGGTGCAAACAATTGCCGTTTGGTTGTAATCCTTAGTAATCAGCGGAATATTCAGCTCTTCGCGGATGCGCGATTTCCGGCCATCGGCAGCGACGAGCACATTCGCACGCAAGATTTCACCACTCGCAAGCTCTACTTCCACATAACCGGATTCAACATGAAACCTTTTCATCTGCTCCGACGCAAACATTTGTAAGCCCGATGCCTTCACCGCCAACTCCAACCCACGCCGCGTGATGACGTTTTCAACGATATAACCGAACGGATCAGTCGAAACTTCTTTGTGATCGTAATGCAAAAACACCGGCGTGTGGCCATCGGTCACGCGAATATCCGTAATCGGTTCTGCATCATTTGCAATATGCTGCCACACGCCCGCGCGTTCCAATAAGTGTTTAGAGCCCAGCGCAATCGCGCTTACGCGGCTGTCGTTTTGTTTATTGGTAAGTGTGGCAAACGCTTCGCGTTCGACCACGGCCACACGCACGCCTTGACGATCGAGCAAAAGCCCCAGCGTCATGCCGACCATGCCGCCACCGATGATGATAGTGTCGAATCTTTCTTTCGTCATTCCAGACCCACATACGCTTTGCGAACGAAGAGAGCATTAGCGTATGTTGGATCTGGAATCCAGCTACGTTGCGGTTAGCGACGTAGGTCTTTTTGCTTTGCTACCGCAAAGCGCTGGATCCCCGCGAACGCGGGGATGACAACCCTGGGTATGACTAAAAAATAGGCATATAATAGGTATTTGCACAAATATTATGCATATAAGGAGTTCATAAAAATCGTAAGTGTCTGAATTTAATACACTCTCAACTTGGCACGCAACTTGATATAGTAAAGGTGATTTTGGTGTAGTTGCACCGAATTAAACGTCCTGCGACTTTTGAACCCGGCGGTTTCCCCGCTGGGTTTTTTTCGAGCCCCGCACTTGTTGCGGGGTCCTGAAGCTGTTATTGGCGCAAACATGAAATTTCGCCTCGCCACCTGGAACATCAATTCCGTCCGTCTGCGTTTGCCACTACTCAAAACGCTGATTGATGAAGTAAATCCTGATGTCATCTGCCTGCAAGAAATCAAGGTTGAAGACGGACTTTTTCCGCATGGTGCGATTCGTGAACTTGGGTTTCCACACGCCGCGGTGCATGGCCTGAAAGGGTATCACGGTGTTGCAACCTTCTCAAAAATCCCGTTCACAAAAAACGAGCGCATACCGCTGCTTAAAGACGATGCGGGCCGCCACGTCAGCGTGCGGTTTGCGAATGAGGTAGAGGTACATAACTTCTATGTGCCCGCCGGGGGCGATATTCCTGATCGCGTGGAAAACCCTTATTACGGCTACAAGCTCGACTACATCGATGCGATGCATAACTGGTTCGCCAAACATCGCACTGCGAAAGATAAGCTTATTTTGGTGGGTGATTTAAACGTAGCACCGCTGCCGCACGATGTCTGGTCGCACAAAGCATTGCTGGATGTGGTGAGTCACACGCCCGCAGAGGTGGAACGACTCACCAAACTCTACGAATATTTGAACTGGCAAGACGCGGCGCGGCATTTTACACCACCACCCGAAAAGCTCTATAGTTGGTGGAGCTACCGCAATCGCGACTGGAAAGTGTCAAACCGCGGGCGGCGCCTAGATCACGTATGGCTAACGGAGCCGCTACTCCCCCTACTTAAGAAATGCGAAACGCTTGTCCATTTTCGGGATGCAGAAAAACCCTCAGACCATGTGCCTGTAATTGTTGATATTCGCGCTGAATGATTGACCAAAAAGCTAAAGTGTGCTAGGGTGGGATCGTCACTAAATAAGGAAAATCCTACATGAAAATAGAAGTAAGCGGTAAGGGCGTCGACATCGGCGAGTCCTTAAGAACCCATGTGCAGCAGCATGTGGAAGACGTCATCACCAAATATAGCGATCGCGTCACCAGCGTACACGTGATTATCTCCAAAGAATCACATCGCTTCCGGGCGGATATTCATGGCAACCTCGGCACGCACGCCGGCATGGTCGTAAAATCGAGCGCGCTTGGCGATGATGTCTACGCAACCTTTGAAGCGGCACTCGAGAAAGTCGGCAAGCAATTGCGCCGCTACAAGCGCAAAATCACCAATCACCACAAGCAAAGCATGGGCGGTGCGGAAGTGGATATCGGCGGTACGAAATATGTATTGCCTTCGGATGTCGGCGAGCATGAGGACGAAAGCAAAGTTTCAAGCTTGGTCATCGTCGAAAAACCAACCTCGGTGGAACGCTTAAGCGTCTCGCAGGCGGTGATGAAAATGGATCTGCAGGATTTGCCGGCGGTGCTGTTTTACAACGCCGCGCACGGCCGCATCAACGTGGTCTACCGCCGCGAGGATGGGAATATTTCCTGGGTAGACCCAGGCGATAAAGCGGCATAAAGTGGTTAGTGGTAAGTGCTTAGTGGTGAGTAGAATTGCCCACCACTTCTTAACTAACCACTCACCACTAACAACTAGCCACTACTCATGAAACTTATCCTCATCACTGGCATGTCAGGCGCGGGCAAAGGTGTGGCACTTCGCGCGCTCGAGGATATTGGTTATGAGGCGATGGATAACCTGCCGCTTAGCCTCATTGAAGACGTGCTGCACAAGCGTCCGAATACCAATCTTGCAATTGATATCGATGTCAGGAACCGTGAATTTTCCACCGCGCAATTCTTAAAAACTGTGGGACGCCTGCGCGTCGCGGAACATGATGTGGTGACGCTTTATCTCGATTGCGACGATGAGGTGCTGCGTAAACGCTACACGGAAACACGCCGCCCCCATCCGCTTGCAAATGATAAGCCAGTGATGGATGGTATTCGCTTAGAACGTGACCTGATTGAGCCGCTTAAAAGCCATGCCGATGTGACGATTGATACCAGCGAAACCAGCGTGAATGATCTGCGGCGTATTGTCAGCGGGCATTTCAATGCTACGCAAAAAACGCTGGGGGTATACGTCACGTCGTTTTCTTTCCGTCACGGCGTCCCGCGTGAGGCGGATTTAGTGCTTGATGTGCGCTTTCTTCGCAACCCGCATTACATTGAACATCTCAAACCACAGACCGGGCTTGATCCTGATGTCGGAACCTATATTGCGGCGGATGCTGATTTCGCAGCGTTTTTCGAACGGCTCACCGCGCTCATTTTACCGCTACTGCCACGTTATAAAGAAGAAGGCAAACGCTATCTGACGATCGCCATTGGCTGCACCGGCGGCAAGCACCGCTCCGTCTACGTCACCGAACAATTGGGCAAGGCGGTGAAAGAAGCGGGCTACGACACCACTATCCACCACCGCGACATCGCACGTGTATGAGCATTAACACTGAGCAATACGAAATACTCTACGCAAAATCTATTTCGGATCCGGAAGGGTTTTGGGGTGAGGTTGCAGAAAGCTACACATGGCATCAACCATGGACGCGCGTGAAAAACACGCGCTTTAGCCCGGATGTCAGCATCAAATGGTTCGAAGGCGCAAAAACTAATCTGTCTGAGAATTGCCTGGATCGCCACTTGCCCGCGCGCGCGAACCAGACAGCAATCATTTGGGAAGGAGATGACCCGTCGCAATCGCGCACACTCACCTATGCTGAACTCCACGCCGAAGTTTGCAAGTTCGCCAATGTGCTGAAAAACGAGGGTGTGAAAGCCGGTGACCGCGTTACCATTTACTTGCCGATGATTCCCGAAGCGGCGATTGCGATGCTTGCTTGTACGCGTATTGGTGCGGTGCATTCGGTAGTGTTTGCGGGGTTCTCGGCAAGCGCACTTGCCGGGCGAATTCAAGATTGCAGCAGCACGCTTGTCATCACCGCCGATGAATCGGTGCGTGGTGGAAAAGCACTACCGCTTAAAAACCAAGCCGATGAAGCATTGAAAGCATGTCCGGGCGTGACACGCATGATTGTCGTGCGACGCACGCGCGGCGAGGTGAGTTGGGATGCCTCGCGCGACCGCTGGTGGCATGAGTTGGTGAGGGCTGCGAGTACAGACTGCCCGCCTGCAAGCATGGACGCCGAAGCGCCGCTGTTTATTTTGTATACTTCCGGTTCGACCGGCAAACCCAAAGGGGTGCTGCATACCACCGGCGGTTATATGGTCTACATCGGCCATACGTTTAAGACGACGTTTGATTACGACAATACCCCCTCCCTCCCTAACCCTCGACGCTTCTCCGCGTCGAGCCCTGTGGGGGAGGGAACAAATCCGGAAGTCTTTTGGTGCTCGGCCGATGTCGGCTGGGTGACGGGGCATTCCTATACGGTCTATGGCCCGCTTTTAAATGGCGCGACAACGTTGATGTTTGAAGGCGTGCCACAATACCCCGATTGGTCGCGCATGTGGCAGATCATCGACAAATACAAGGTTGCGATTTTTTATACGGCGCCCACGGCGATTCGCGCGATGATGCGTGAGGGTGACGCGTGGGTGGAAAAAACATCTCGCACATCGCTACGATTGCTGGGTTCGGTAGGTGAACCGATCAACCCTGAAGCGTGGCGTTGGTATCATGACGTGGTGGGTGAGAAGCGTTGCCCCATTGTTGACACCTGGTGGCAAACTGAAACCGGTGGTCACATGATTACGCCCCTGCCCTATGCGCAACCGCTCAAACCGGGTGCAGCAGCCTTTCCATTTTTTGGCGTCAAACCTGTTATTGTCGACAACACCGGCAAGCCACTCGAAGGTGAATGCGAAGGCCTGCTCTGCCTTACCGATTCCTGGCCGGCGCAAGCACGCACGTTGTACGGCGATCACGACCGATTCGAGAAAACTTACTTCTCGCAATACCCCGGCATGTATTTCACCGGTGACGGCGCGAAGCGCGACGCGGATGGGTATTATTGGATTACGGGACGTGTCGATGATGTGTTGAATGTCTCTGGCCATCGTTTGGGAACTGCAGAAATTGAAAGTGCGCTGGTTGCGCATCATGACGTTGCAGAAGCGGCCGTGGTCGGTATGCCGCACGACATTAAGGGGCAAGGCATTTATGCCTATGTGACGCTGAAGACAGGAGTGAGTGAAAGCGAGCCGTTGGTTAAAGAGCTAAAAGCGCAGGTGCGCAAACATTTAAGCCCGATTGCCACGCCCGATGTGATTCATTTTGCATCGGCACTTCCAAAGACGCGCTCAGGCAAAATCATGCGCCGGATATTGCGCAAAATTGCTGAAGGCGAGCGCAAAGAGTTTGGGGATATCTCGACGCTCACCGATCCGGAAGTCGTGAAATCATTGCTCAAATCCGTAAAATGAATTGATTGGCGGGGCGCTTTGGGATAACGTTCCCGGATGCTTGACCTCTCGAATTACGCGCTGAAAAGCTTCAATGACTGCTTGCAAAAGCTCGCAGGCCTGATGTTGCAAATGGTGGAAGACGCCATGGCAATTGAAGAACTGATCGCCGAGGATTTAAAATCCACCACCGCGCCGGACACGCACGTGCATGAGGAGAACATTGCCAAAAAACTGGATAAGCAGGTCAATCAACTGGAGTATGACATCATTGCGGTGGCGCAAGAAGCCATCAGCAAATACGCGCCGATGGGCGATAGTTTGCGCTTTGTGATCGGCTGCGTGAAGGTGTCGACATTGCTCGAATTGATCGGCGACCGCGCGAAAAACAGCTACAAGCGCCTGCATAAAATTCATGTGCCGCTTGAGGGCGAGGTAAAAGAGGCGATTGCCGATATGGTGCGCACGAACATTAAATTGCTGAGAGCAATTCGCGGCCTGCTTAGTGAATACAACGAGGATATCGCCAAGACGACGGTGGACGACGTGCGCTCGGTCGAGAATCTATACAAGCAGATTTGGCCGCAGAAACGTTTTGACGACGCCGATTACCACAATATTATTATGATCGCCAAAAACCAGCAGCACATCGCGGATATGATGGTGGACGCCAAGCGGATTCTCTATTTCGTCCACACGGGTAAGAA
>CAYOOP010000015.1:0-14587 GCA_964405685.1 uncultured Rickettsiales bacterium | reverse complement strand
GCTGCTCTCTCGACGTCATCCCGGCGAAGGCCGGGATCCACGTTTTGCATCAAAGATACTGCAAGCGTTTTCACCCGCGCCATCTTATCCGCAACACTTCCAAGCTTCGCATGATACGTTACATCTTTCAATTTCGTGGCGAAATCTTCCAGCTTGATTTTGCGGTCTTGATCCCAGAAAAACCGGCCATCCGCAAACCGTGCGCGCAGCACGCGTTCATTGCCTGCAATAATCGCCACGCCACCATCTTTCGTTACCATGTTCGAGGTGATCAGGAAGTGGGCACTAATCCCGTGAGATGCGTTAGCATCTGCACGGGATCCTGAAGGAACGGTAGCAAAATACTTTTGATGATTCCGCATCTCCAAGATGAGTACTTCCGGTGGAAGGTCCATAAACGCATCATCAATTTTCCCAGATAGAACATTCGGCCATTCCACCAAGCCAGTCACCTCTTCCAGCAAACGTTCATCCGCATGTAGCGTTACTCCAAGCGCCTTGCATTTTACCTCCAACTGCTTCGCAATTTCGCTTTTGCGTTTGTCGCGGTCAGCAATCACATGCGCCTTTTCGAGCAAGGTTTCATACTGTGCAACATCGCTAATCGTAATTTCTGTGGGTGCGAGGAAGCGATGCCCGCGTGTTTTGTTTTCTGCCTTCACCCCAGCAAATTCAACGGGAACCACCTTGCCATCAAAAATGCAAAGGATGCTATGCAATGGCCGCACCCAAGTGGTTTCACCCGACCCCCAGCGCATCGATTTCGGCCACGGAAATTCAGCTAAGATTTTTTCAATCGCCTCTTTCAACACCTCCGCAGTCGCACGGCCTTTTTGGTGAATATTGGCAAAATACACCCCATCACGCACCCCGAGCTGTTCTTTGCCCAAGCCTGTTTTTTTCAGGAAACCCGCAAGCGCTGCTTCCGGTGCATCCACCTTCGGGCCTTTCAATTCCTGCGAAACATCCGCCTGTTTTTCTGGCAAATTCTCAATCACCGCCGCTAGCCTACGCGGCGTAACAAATATCTTCGCCTTCGCATTAAGTGCTTTTTCTAACGATGTCTGCAAATGCGCTGCTGCATCCGCCTGCATGCGCGCAGGAATTTCTTCGGAAAAAAGTTCGAGGAGGAGGGAGGGCATTATCGTGCCTCCGTCATTCCGACGAAAGTCGGGATCCAGTGCGCAGAGTCTTCTGCGCAGAAAGATCTGTTTCGGCGCAGACGCGCCTTTGCTAGATCTCGACTTTCGTCGGGATGACGATCACACCACATTATTCCCCTCATCCATCACCAGCACTTTCGGTTTATGCGAAGTCGCTTCTTCCTTCGTCATTTGCGCATAGGCGATGATGATGACGATGTCGCCTTTTTTCGCCAGATGCGCTGCCGCGCCATAGACGCCAAAGTGTTTACTTCCCCGCGGTTCTTCGATGATATAGGTTGAAAAACGCGCACCGGTGTTCACATTCAGCACGTCAATCCGCTGGCCCACTAGCAAGCCCGCCGCATCAATCAAATCACGGTCAATCCCCATCGAGCCGTTGTAGTTAAGCTCGCTGTGCGTCACCATTGCGCGGTGAATTTTGGCATACATCATAGAAAACATCATGCGGTTATGCCTCCGTCATCCCGACGAAAGTCGGGATCCAGTAAGCCGCGTCTGCGGCGTAATAGGATCTTATTATCCGCCAGACGGCGGACGCTGGATCCCGACTTTCGTCGGGATGACGCCTCAGGCAAATGCTGCAATTTCTTCATACAAATCTTTCCACTCAGGATTGTCTTTCTCAACTAGTTCTAATTTCCACTCACGACGCCATTCTTTCAACTGCTTCTCCCGTTTAATCGCGGCTTCCATCGTATCATGCATCTCAACATACACCAGCATATGGACGCCGTATTGTTTTGTAAATCCAGGAACCAGGTCATTTTTGTGTTCCCATATACGTTTTATCACATCACTAGTAACACCAATGTATAGTGCACCATTTCGTTTGCTGGCCAAAATATAAACGCAAGGTCTTTTCATGAGCTCTCACTGGATCCCGGCTTTCGCCGGGATGACGGATTCGGATTCTACCCATTTCTCACAACAACCCTTCGCCAGCGCACGTACTTTTGCAATATACGAGGCCCGCTCCGTCACCGAAATCACCCCGCGCGCATCGAGCAGGTTGAAATTATGCGATGCCTTAATGCACTGATCAAACGCGGGCAGGGGCAGGTTTCTCGCAAGCATCGCCTCGCATTCTTTTTCGGCATCTTTGAAATGCGCGAGCAGCATCTCGGTATTTGCGAACTCTAAATTATACGCGGAGAATTGCTTTTCATTCTCCAAAAACACGTCGCCGTAGGTGAATTGAGGATGGGAAGATGTGAGGATATGAGGATGCGCGTCGTTGACTTTCTTCACATCTTCACATCTTCCTATCTTCCCATCATTCCAGCGTAGCTGGAACACATTCTCCACCCCCTGAATATACATGGCAAGGCGCTCCAAGCCATACGTAATCTCCCCCGAAATCGGCCGGCACTCAATGCCTCCGACTTGCTGAAAATACGTAAATTGTGTCACTTCCATGCCATCCAGCCATACTTCCCAGCCTAAGCCCCATGCGCCAAGCGTAGGTGATTCCCAATCGTCCTCCACAAAGCGAATATCATGCGCGAGCGGATCAATGCCTAGTTGTTTCAAGCTCTCCAAATAGAGTTCCTGAATATTGTCTGGTGAGGGTTTCAAAATTACCTGATATTGATAATAATGCTGCAAGCGGTTGGGGTTTTCGCCGTACCGCCCATCCTTCGGACGGCGCGATGGCTGCACATAGGCCGCATTCCAAACTTTTGGCCCGAGTGCGCGCAGGGCGGTCGCCGGGTGAAACGTCCCCGCGCCCATCTCCACATCATACGGCTGCAAAATCACACAACCGCGCTCCGCCCAGAAATTCTGGAGGGTAAGGATGATTTGTTGGAAGGACATGGCCATACACTATCCGACGCGCTTTATGCCCCTAGAGAGATCTTCACGGATTTGTGCAAGATAAGATGTATCGACAATAATCGATAAAGGTTTTTTCGGGTCAGCCGGAATAGACAATGTCACGTTTCCATCAGCTGATGGAAGATCCGTCACAAAATCTTTTTGCATTGTGGGCTGGTCACGTAGCTCATGAAGCGTCTCTTTTCGAAGGCGAGGTTCAGGTGCTTCATATTCACTGCCAAGAATGCGGAGCACTTCATTGCATAGCGCACACTCTTCCGCCGATGTTGCAGAGAGTTGAAGCTCTGTTACATCTTTTTGGTATTTAAATTGCGCCACTTCATGTTTCCATGGAAAGGCAGCGTGTCCTTGCACAATTTTCTTTGCAAGGTCTAGAAATCGGAATTGCGGTATTCTGGACATGAGACAACAATCATTAGAGGAAACAGACCGCCCCTTGTAGCGATTTTAGCCAAAAGGTTCAATGATTATGTGCGAGTGGTTTCTTGCGATTGTGCGGGCATACTATTAAATTTCACCGCTTCTGCCGATTGAAGCATATCCTTAGGTGCACGGTGTGCCTCATGTTCCCAGTTACCTATGTTTTTTAAATGAATATGTCTGCCGTCCAGGCCGTCATCTTCACCGATAGTTTCTTCAAGTGCCATATTTCCCCCATGTTTAGGTGTGCCTGGCAGGATAGGTAGGTGATAACAGAATAAAAGTGAAGTTTTTATGACAACGGCAAAAACCCTTGCAAACCTTGGGTTTTAGGCCTAAATTCGCCCTCCCATGTCAGAAACCGACACCAAACTCAAAAAACCCGAGTGGATCCGCGTCAAAGCGCCGGTGTCCAAGGAATACCAAGCTACGCGCGATGTGATTCATGCACTCAAACTCAACACCGTCTGCGAGGAAGCCGCGTGCCCGAATATCGGCGAATGCTGGAGCCAGAAACACGCAACCGTGATGATCATGGGGGATACGTGCACCAGGGCCTGCGCGTTTTGCAACGTCAAAACCGGCGTGCCCGGCGCACTCAACCCGCATGAACCGGACAACCTCGCCGAAGCCATCGCTAAACTCGGACTGAAACACGTCGTCATCACTTCGGTCGATCGGGACGATCTGGAAGACGGCGGTGCCGCCCATTTCGCCGCCTGCATCGCCGCGCTCCGCAAACGCGCCCCCGGCACCACGATTGAAATTCTAACCCCCGATTTCCTACGCAAAGAACACGGCATCCCGATTGTCGTGGCCGCCAAACCCGACGTCTACAATCACAACATTGAAACCGTGCCGAGGCTCTACAAAACCATCCGCCCCGGCGCGCGCTATTTCAATTCGCTGCATTTGCTCAAAACCGTCAAACAACTCGACGCATCCATCTTCACCAAATCCGGCATCATGGTCGGCCTCGGCGAATCCAAAGACGAAGTGCTGCAAGTGATGGACGACCTACGCAGTGCGGATGTTGATTTCATGACGATCGGCCAATATCTGCAACCCACCCCAAAACATGCAGCCGTTGACCGCTTCGTCACCCCCGACGAATTCGCGTATTACGAACGCCAGGCCCGCGCGAAAGGCTTCCTCATGGTCTCCAGCTCCCCGCTCACGCGCAGCTCCTACCATGCTGGTGATGATTTTGCGCAGCTCAAAGCGGCGCGAGAGCAACAATTGGCTGGTTAAAACACGATGTATTCCGATCCCGAAAAGTTAGCAAAACTACTTGGTATTGAGCAATTGCCGGCTTTCACACGGGAAGAATTTAAAGCACCGTTTGAAGATAACATTGTGGATTCAGTAAAGCAGGAAGCCCTACTATCAAACGTCAGAAAATACAGTCCATCTGCTACCCTTGAAGAATTAAAAACAGTGTTGGATTTGGTTGCGATTGGTATGCACTACGTTCAGCACAAAACCAAGGAAGACGTAAACAGAAAGATGTGGATCGTCGACAAAATCATTAATGCACATGGAGCGTCGACCAATACCATATGCTTTATCTCAAAGGATGAATACGTTATGACATATGGGTGGCTTGCCAATTTTATTGATAAACTCAAACTGTCTGATGAATTAGATATCAAGGTGCCGCATAAACCCACCATGGGGGTAAATACTGGCATGGCCATTATCATTGCGGGCGCGGAAGAGGCACATCATGCGATTACCTATAAGCAACATTCGGAATGTTACGATGTAAACTACGTACGTGGTCCTGATTATATTGGATATTTCAAAGATCCACTAGAGTTAGCATTCGGTGAATTTATACCAAAACTAATCAGCGACTTCGGTTGTGACGTTAAACAAATGTCCGTTTATTTGGATTCAGAACGAGGAGATCTCGCCGACGAAGAATATGGAAAACTCTATAGAGAGCGTTTAGAACAACGCTACGGATTCAAATTGCCAACGGATGAAGAAGTTAAAGCTCACCGCTAACCTATCACCCAAATCTTCCCTGAATATAATCCTGCGTCTGCTTCTCCTTCGGAGACGAAAAAATCTGCGAGGTGGTGCCTTGTTCGATGACTTTGCCGAGGTGGAAAAAGCAGGTGTTGTCCGAGACGCGGGCGGCCTGTTGCATCGAGTGGGTGACGATGGCGATCGTGAAATTTTCTTTGAGTTCGGAAATCAGCTCTTCGATTTTTGCGGTCGCAATCGGGTCGAGTGCCGAGCACGGTTCATCCATCAAAATCACTTCGGGGTTGACGGCAATCGCGCGCGCAATGCACAAGCGCTGCTGTTGCCCGCCGGAGATGCCGGTGCCAGGCTCGCTCAGGCGATCTTTTACTTCTTCAAAGAGCCCCGCGCGCTTCAAACTCGCTTCCACAATGCCATCGAGCTCCGATTTCGCCATGCCGCCGGTGTGCAGGCGCGGGCCATAGGCGACGTTTTCATAAATCGATTTCGGAAACGGGTTCGGCTTTTGAAACACCATGCCGACCTTCACGCGCAGCTCCACCACGTCTTGTTCCGGCGCGTTGATATTGGCGCCATCGAGGAAAATGTCCCCCTCCACGCGACAGGTAGGAATCGTATCGTTCATCCGGTTCAAGCAGCGCAAAAACGTGGATTTCCCGCAGCCGGACGGGCCGATCATCGCCGTCACCTCACGTTCGGGCAAATCAATGCTTACATCGTGCAGCGCTTGTTTTTCACCGTAAAACACGCGGATACCGCGGGTCGACATTCGTGCTTGTACCATTACCACCTCACCTTTTTGTCATCCCGTGCCCGAGCGCGCTTGCGCGAGGAACGGACACGGGATCCAGTAGCCGCGGCAAGCGGCGTGTAAAAATCATTCTGCGCCACAGACGTGGCGCGCTGGATTCCCGCCTTCGCGGGAATGACAGTATTGGATTGCTTGTGCATCACCACCTCACCTCAAAGCGTTTGCGAATGTAGATGGCGGCGGCGTTCATCGCAAGCAGCAAGAGAATTAATACCATAATCCCCGACGCTGTTTTTTCGACAAAGCCGGATTCCGGACTCGTCGCCCACAAGTAAACCTGCACCGGCATTACGGTTGCCGGGTCGGCAAAGTTCCCCGGCACATCGGCTACAAACGCCACCATCCCGATCATCAGCAGCGGTGCCGTCTCACCAATGGCGCGCGATAGGCCCAAAATTGTTCCCGTCATCACTCCTGGCATGGCGAGTGGCAGCGTGTGGTGCCACACCACTTGTAACGGCGTTGCCCCGAGTGCCAGTGCTGCCTGGCGAATAGACGGCGGCACAGCAGCGAGCGCTGTGCGCGTTGCAATAATCATCACTGGCAACATCATGAGCGCGAGTGTCAACCCGCCAACCACCGGCGCTGAGCGCGGCAGATGCATGACGTTGATGTAGACCGCTAAGCCCAAGAGCCCGAACACAATCGAAGGTACGGCGGCCAGGTTGCTGATGTTGACTTCAACAAAATCCGTGAATGTATTTTTCGGTGCGAATTCCTGCAGATAGACCGCCGCCGCAACGCCGATGGGGAATGCGATCAGGAAGCAGACGACCATGGTAAAAAACGACCCGGCAATCGCGCCGAAAAACCCGGCCTGCTCCGGCAAACGCGAATCCGCATGCGTGAAGAAACCAGGGTTTAAACGTATGTCCAAACGCTCGCCCGTCATCAGCGTGCGCAAAATATTGCGCTGGAATTCGCTGAATTTTTCATCAGTGCCATGTTTCAAAAACTGATCTACCTCGGTGGCTGCCGGCAGCGCAATGTCGACCGTCTCTCCCATCGCATCCGGATGTTTTAACAAGTAATTTCTGAGCTTCGCTGAAGCGCTGCTGCTCACCATCTCTATTAATTCTCGCGTTTCAGCTTTTTCACTTACGCCGGGGAATACATTGGCCAGCGCGTCTTTCACGAGCAGCAAATAATTCCCCGTTGGAATGTCCTCAAGCGTTGCATGTTGCTCTGCCTGTAAGCGCTGCTCACTAAAATGGACGGGCAGGGTAACCATTGCGGTTTGAAACCCGTTGGTGCCCCGCACGAACACATTGCCAAGCAGCAGCACGAGCATGGCAACCGCAAACCCGAGCGCCAACTTGCCATACCAATTAAACCGCGCCTCAGCGCGTTTGCGTTTGTGGTAATGGGTGGGGCTAAACATCGACATGCTCGCCCTTCTACCAAGACTTTAGCAAAGAAGCATATGATTTTTTAGAAACGCGCCTATGCGCTAGATTCTGCGATCAATGACCGGGGACTCCAGAACCATCAATCGCCACTTGCGATGCATCTACAACGCTACCTAAGGCACTAGTGGTTTGTGTAGCATGAGCTGGATCACCTACATCAGGAAAGGATTGGCCAATAAGTTTCTTAAGACGTGGTGCATTGGTGAGCAAATGCTTAAAATCAACCGATCGGAGAGATAACATCCTTGTTTCCCTTTGTTCACCAGTTTCGGGGTCGGTGGCAAAATATGCGGTCGCGCCTAACATTGTTGAAGGAGCTCTTGATCCTGCCCGTCCAGTATCAATGCCTATCCCTTGCAAAGCTGTTTGAATCCTTTTCGCGTCGTCCAGTATGAGCGGAAATCCATCCCTGCCTTTGTGGGGGTGTTTATCCACCAGCCGCAGTTCTACCCCACTGGAATATTGAAATGCTTGCCAATGCAAATCGGGAAAGTGATCCACAGATGCCTCATTAAGCGCTGTCACCGCATTCACGGCCTCAGCAATTTTTTCATTCATTCTGGTGTCCATAAGATACCTTGTTTTTTAGTGACATTTTCAGCTATCGTAAGTTCATCGTTTGATACTGTACTTACCTCACCAGTCTACTGACTCCAGCATATTATTTAAATCAGTTAAATATTATATTATGATGACAATAGAAAACCATTATACAACAATAGCTAACGTGCAATTTTCGAAAATCGAAAATCCAATGCTCATAAACACGAATTGCCTTGCCCTCTAAGCGGGGTTTGCTAAAGCAGAGCCCATGCTCCGAGTTGTGTTCCCCCTGTTGTTACTACCCACAGCTGCGTTTGCCTCGCCCGGTGCGTGGCTGCAGCCGGAAGGCCAGGGCCAACTCATCGTCAACACGCTTGCCTACCGTAGCAGCGAGCGTTTCAATGAAAACGCCTCGCGTCAAAACGCCTCGCGCTATACCAAAGTCGAAGTAAACCCTTATGCCGAATACGGCCTAACCGATAATATCACAATCGGAGGCAGCACGTTTTTGCAACACGTCGACACGTCAAGCGGTAGCAACTACGGAGTCGGCGAAACCGAACTCTTCGCCCGCACGCCGGTGTGGACGGAGGAAGATTACATCGTAAGTATTCAACCGATGGTCAAACTCCCCGGCATCCGCGCGGATGATTCACCCGCACTCGGCAGCCGCCATCCTGACGTCGGCATCAGCCTCATTTCAGGTACGAATTTTTTACTCTTCGATGTGCCGATGTTCGCCGAATCCGACACCGGTGTTCGCTATCGTTTCGGTGAACCCAAAAACCAATACCGCGCGAATGTTTCCGTTGGTGCACACGTGCACCCAGACGTCATGGTGCTCGCGCAGAGCTTCGCCACCTGGCGTAGCGTAAAAGGCGCATTTGCCTCCTTCACACAGTCCACCGCCGATGATTATGATTTGGTGAAAACTCAACTCTCCACCGTCTATCAATACTCGCCCGATCTTGCGTTTCAAGCAGGCATATTTGCAGACGTCTACGGCAAAAACACCGGCGCCGGGCAGGGGGCACTCATCGCTGTTTGGAGCACGTTTTGATGTCGCGCTCGCTGGGTGCGGTACTGCGTGCGCGTGAGACGGTCACGGAAGATTCGCTCGCGCAGGCGCTCCATCTGCAATCCCAAACCGGTGGCCGTTTGGGGGATATTCTCTTAAGCAGCGGCAGCGTTGGCACGCTCAGCCTGTATCAAGCCATCGCCGATCATTACGGCCTACGTTTCATCAATCTGCTGACCCACCCGCCCGAGGCCAATCTTCCCAAGGTCAAATATTTGGAGGACTATATTCGTCTCAAAGTACTTCCCTGGCGGCGCGAACTTGGCACGCTGACATTTGCAACCTCCGAGCCCAGCGAAGCACTTGATCAATTCATCAGTAAAACGCATGGCGAGGACTACAAACTCGCCATCACTTCACCGCTCGATATCCGCCTGACCATCGAACAATTGTTTACTGATAAACTCTCGAGCATCAGCGTCGACGGCCTTTATCACGCCACCCCGGAACGTTCCGCAAAATCCACACTCACCGCATTTCAAAAACTCGTTCTTGCTTCCATCATCGGTTCGCTTTTGTTTGGTGCAACCTATTCGCCGGTTGCCTTTTTGTTGTTGGTTCTGGTGTCGCTACACTTGCTTTATGTCGGCAATATGGTCGCCAAAACTGCGTGGTATGTTAGAGGCATCCGCCGCATGCGCGCTATCCGTAGCGGCCTTAAGCCGCCGCTGCTGAAAGACCACGAATTGCCGATTTATACCATCATGCTGCCGATGTACAAAGAAGCCGAAGTGCTGCCCGGCTTGCTTAGCACGCTTTCAAAACTGGATTATCCGCACAATAAACTCGACATCAAAATTGTGCTCGAAGCGAGCGACCTGGAAACCTATGAGGCGGCAAAAAACTTGAAGCCCGCCTATCATTTCGACATCATCCGCGTGCCATCGAGCCAACCGCAAACTAAGCCCAAAGCGCTGAATTACGCGGTGCATTTCGCCAAAGGCGAAATCGTCACCATTTACGACGCCGAAGACCACCCAGAGCCGGACCAACTCCGCAAAGCCGCCACCATGTTTGCTTACGGCGGCCCCAAGCTCGCCTGTGTGCAAGGCCGTCTGCAATATTTCAACGCGCATGAAAACACGCTCACGCGTTGGTTCGAAATGGAATACCAGACCCTCTTCGGTCCGCTCTTACACGCGCTGGTCGGAAGTTTGACGCCCATCCCCCTCGGCGGCACCAGCAACCACATCAACCTCCGTGTGCTAAAAAGCCTCGGCGTGTGGGACCCCTACAACGTGACGGAAGATGCGGATCTTGGCGTACGCCTGGCCGCGAGCGGTTTCGAAACCGCGATGCTCGATTCCATCACCTACGAAGAAGCGACCATGAGCGTGGGCGCCTGGATTCGCCAGCGTTCCCGCTGGGTCAAAGGCCATATGCAAACCTGGGTGGTCTACATGCGCCGCCCCGGCGTGCTCTATGGTACCCTCAAACTACGCGGTTTCACGGGGTTTCAACTCGTCATCGGCATGTCCTGGCTCACCTTCATCACCGCGCCTATCTTGTGGGCGATCACCCTCTACGCCTATCTCTCGCCCTACATGTACATGCTAGTCTCCGCCATCCCCGGCCTGCTTCCCGTTGCGATTTTCAACCTCGTCAGTTTCCCCATGCTCTGCTGGCTCCAAGCCTCACGCGTTGCGGGAGGCCAAGGCTGGCGCTTCGCCACCGCCGCCGCTTTCTACCCGTTTTATTGGCTTTTACACTCGATTGCGAGCTACAAAGCCCTCATCCAACTCATCACCAAGCCGCACTATTGGGAGAAAACGAACCACGGGGTGACGAAATTAGGCGCGGCTTAGCTATTTCGTGCGACCTTTTTGCGCGTGCGCGTGGTCAATCTGTAAATTGATTTCTTCTGCGACATCCTCAAGCACTGCAATAGTGCTCTTTTTTTTGAGCCGAGACTCCACCACATGCTGCATATCCGATTGGACTTGAGATCTTATACTTGCATCTTCTAGGTTCAGTTGCCCATTTGAGGCCAGGAAGCCTTTGTGGTCTGCATATTTTGTTTTAAGGTCTTTGTCATTCAGCGCATCAAACATGCCCTGCATTACGGAATAGGTATCTGCACGCGAGGCATCGTGGGGTGTTTGATAAGAGCCATCACCTTCAGCAGCGTTGGTGAGTTGATGTTTGAAGTCCTTTAGCTGATCATGCTTGTTTATTTCTGTAATCAAAGGATTGCAGAGAACTACAATATCTAGCTTGCCAAGTCCTGCTAGGGATGCAGTTACGTAAGTAACGTCTAATCCATGCTCTTCGGCTATGCGTTGCGCAGAAGCTTTCATCCGATCGAGCTCACCCTTCTCTAAATAACCTTCAGGCAAGTGAAATATAATTGCATTTTTATCGCTGACTTCTGCCTCTTCTACGCGTGCTAGAAAGTCTTGTTTATCGCGGGTGTCAATGTAATCCCGAATCGCTATAGGGTCATACCCGTCAAGGGTCTTTGCCATTTGTTCAGAGACTACTTTTGTAGTATGGCCAGCAATGCCAAGGGAGACGGCATAGGGCATGTTTTTGCCTTCGTTACGCATAAGGTTCCTTTCGTGGGTTTAAGGGTCCATAATACCTTATCTATGTTAAGCTTTTATGACGGTTTTGATATTGGTAGGAAAATTAGCTAAGAAAACCCGCCAAGAGCCCTTAAAACCCGCCCCCTCAAAGCCCCCATAAAAAAGTGCAAATAGGCTGTTGACATGCCAAAAGGGTGGGTGTAGATAAGCACTCCCTTTTGCAAAAAAGGGTCTTTTTTTGGGGCGTTTTTTCGCCCCTGCTGAATGAAATTTGTGAATAGGTTTTTCTAGTCATCTCAACCATAATCGAATGGATTAGTTATCATCCATTCGGCGTGATTGAGTTGACGCAAGATACTGCTTTTTTACTTCAAAGGCAGTATCATGGAGAGATGCCAAATGCCACTCATGTGGGGCGTAATTGCTCTGCACGAATGGTTCAGGTATCGTTCAATCAGAATAAATATGACAAGAGCATCTAGTGAATGCCTTGGCACATACAAGCGATGAAGGACGTGCTACGCTGCGATAAGCTTCGGGGAGTTGCGAAGAAACTTTGATCCGAAGATGTCCGAATGGGACAACCCACCTTTAAACCAATACACAGTTAGCCTTCGGGCTAGCTGGATTTTGGTTTAACAAAAGGTATTGATGACTGAATACATAGGTCATTAAAGCGAACCCGGTGAACTGAAATATCTAAGTAGCCGGAGGAAAAGACATCAACCGAGATTCCCCTAGTAGTGACGAGCGAACGGGGACCAGGCCAGTGGTCATGAAATAACAACTAGAACGTTTTGGAAAAGACGGCCATAGTGGGTGAAAGCCCCGTATAGGTAAAAAGTTTCATGATCCTCGAGTAGGGCGGGACACGAGTAATCCTGTCTGAACATGGGGGGACCATCCTCCAAGCCTAAATATTCGTATGTGACCGATAGTGAACTAGTACCGTGAGGGAAAGGTGAAAAGAACCCCGGCAAGGGGAGTGAAATAGACCTGAAACTGGATGCTTACAAGCAGTCGGAGGGGGTTTCGCAGAGCGAAACTGATTCCGGATGTTAGATGTCAGATGTTAGATTAATAAGGAGACGTAATATGAGCGAAGCAAAAGGCTTTGAAAATTTGGAAGTGTTTCAGAGGGCTTACAAAATCTCATTAGAGATTCATAAAGCCAGCTTGAAATTTCCGGCGATTGAGCAGTACGCGATTGCTGATCAAACCCGCCGCGCCAGCAAGTCTGTTGGTGCCAACATTGTCGAGGGTTTTGCCAAGCAAGTGCACTCCAAAGCGGAATTCAAGCGTTACTTAATGAACGCCCTGGGTTCCAGCGATGAAATGCGCATGTGGGCCCGCTACTGCTACGATCTCAAATACATCACCGAAGACCAATGGAAAAAATGGCGAGACGAATACAGCGCCATCTCCCGCATGATCTTCGCACTCTCAAAAAAACTTACTTAATCTAACCTCTGACATCTAACTTCTGACATCGGGTTCCCTGTGCGGAACCCCTGACGGCGTACCTCTTGTATAATGGGTCAGCGACTTAATGTGTGCAGCAAGCTTAAGCCGATAGGTGTAGGCGTAGCGAAAGCGAGTGTTAATAGCGCGAATTTAGTTGCACGTATTAGACCCGAAACCTCAGTGATCTTACTATGGCCAGGTTGAAAGTGGAGTAACATCCACTGGAGGACCGAACCGGTGCCCGTTGAAAAGGTCTCGGATGAGCTGTGGTAAGGGGTGAAAGGCCAATCAAACTGGGAAATAGCTGGTTCTCCGCGAAATATATTTAGGTATAGCGTCCGATGAATACCTTCAGGGGTAGAGCACTGGATGGACTAGGGGGGCCCAAAGCCCTACCAAATCTAACCAAACTCCGAATACTGAAGAGTACTATCGGGCAGACAGACGGTGAATGCTAACGTCCATCGTCGAAAGGGTAACAACCCAGACCACCATCTAAGGCCCCCAAATCGTAGTTAAGTTGGAAAGGATGTGGGAACGCCAAAACAACCAGGAGGTTGGCTTAGAAGCAGCCATCCTTTAAAGAAAGCGTAACAGCTCACTGGTCTATTAGCGATCCTGCGCCGAAAATGTAACGGGTATTAAACTACGTGCCGAAGCTGTGGATGCCGCTTTAGCGGCAGATGTTAGATGCCGGATGTCGGATGTCAGAAAGTGCGAAAGTGCTTTCTTAACATCTAACATCAGACATCTGATCTCTGCGCGCTACGCGCGCATGGTAGCGGAGCGTCCTGTAAGCCGTTGAAGCAGCACCGGTAAGGTGTTGTGGAGGTATCAGGAGTGAGAATGCTGACATAAGTAACGACAAACAGAGTGAGAAACTCTGTCGCCGAAAGACCAAGGGTTCCTGCTATACGTTAATCGGAGCAGGGTTAGCCGGTCCCTAAGGTGAGGCCGAAAGGCGTAGCCGATGGGAACCATGTTAATATTCATGGGCCAGTGGAGTGTGACGGATTGAGTAAATGATTCGGACTTATTGGATTGTCCGGGTAGTGAATCAGTCCCAGGAAATAGCACCACATTAGACCGTACCCGAAACCGACACAGGTGGTCAGGTAGAGTATACCAAGGCGCTTGAGAGAACGATGCTGAAGGAACTAGGCAATTTACATGCGTAACTTCGGGATAAGCATGCCCGTCAATCGCGCAAGCGGATGACGGGGGCACAAACTAGGGGGTAGCGACTGTTTACTTAAAACACAGGGCTCTGCGAAGTCGATAAGACGACGTATAGGGTCTGACGCCTGCCCGGTGCTGGAAGGTTAAAGAGAGGTGTGCAAGCA
>CAYOOP010000014.1:0-21000 GCA_964405685.1 uncultured Rickettsiales bacterium | reverse complement strand
CTGAAAGCAGCGGATGAACTCGCTGCACAGGGTATTTCTGCCGAGGTGATTGACCTGCGCACGCTGCGCCCGCTTGATACGGAAACGATTGTGGAGTCGGTGAAAAAAACCAACCGCCTTGTTTCGGTGGAAGAAGGCTGGCCAACCGCTGGCATCGGCGCTGAAATTGCTGCCACCATGATGGAGCAATGTTTTGATTATCTCGACGCGCCGGTGAAGCGCGTAGCCGGCCTCGATGTGCCGCTGCCTTACGCGGCAAACCTGGAGAAACTCTGCCTGCCGCAAGCGGAGCATATCATCGAAGCGGTGAAGGAAGTGTGCTACCGGGAAGCATTGGCGGCGTAATATGAAAAAGCTCATTCTTGCATTGCTTCTGACACTTCCACTCACCGCACACGCAGCCGATGTGGTGGTGCCATCAATTAGCGTCACGGGGTTTGCCGAAGCAAAGCTTGCGCCGAACGAAGCACGCTTGTCGCTGACCGTGCATTCGGAACATGCGAAGTTGGACACTGCCAAAGCTGAGCAAGATAAAAAGGTGAAAGCGCTGCTGGCAATCACCGAGAAACTTGGCATTAAGGCGGACAACGTAAAAACGCAATATGCGAGCGTGCAGCCGATTTATGACTATGTGCAAAACACCAGCAAACCAAAATTCCGCGCGTATAGTTTAGACAATCAAATCGAGATTAAAATGGACAAGCTCGACAATGCAGGGCCGCTGATGGACAAACTGACCGAGGCCGGGTTTGATCGCATGAATGGTTTGAATTTTGGCTTAAAAGACGAGCGTGAACAGCGTGAAGCTATGCTGGCGCAGGCGCTTGCCAATGCCAAAGACAAAGCGCAGAAAATGGCAGCAGCTTTGGGCGTGAAGCTCGGCAAACCGATTGCCATTAATGAATCCGGCGCCTACACGCCGCAACCCATGCCCGTGATGGCCATGCGTGCGGAAGCAGCGGCTATGGACAAAGGTTCCATGCCAAGCTACAGCCCGGCGGGACTCATTGAAATTCAGCAGACGGTGAATGTGACTTTCTCGTTAGACTAGCCGTCATTGCGAGGCCTTCAGGCCGAAGCAATCCAGTGTTGCGGAGAGATTCTGGATTGCTTCGCTTACGCTCACAATGACGGATTTCTGACCTCTTTCCAATCCAGTCTAAACTCTCCCGCGTCATTCATTTCCACCAAGCTATGCTTATGAAACGCATCACTCTTCTCCGGGAAATCATTCCTGAAATGTGCGCCGCGGCTTTCTTTGCGTGCCAGCGCAGCTACCAACACCGTTTTGCTTTGCAGCAATAAATTGCGGGCTTCGATGTTATCCAAAAGTTCGTTATTCCACATCAGGCCTTTATCGCGGATGCGGCCGTGGCCGAACTCGCCCATGAGCGCGTCCAATTTTCCAATGCCACTTTCGAGCATCTCGCGCGTGCGGAAGATAGGGGCGTGGGTGGACATGATATTTTTGAGCGTGCGTTTGCACTCGGCTCCGGAGAGCGAAGAAGATGAATGGATGAATCGATGAATCGATGAATCAGGTGGTTTGATCGCGGGCAGGGGGGTGCGTGGTTTTAGTGTTTTGCCGATTGTTTGGCCGACGCTTTTGCCGAAGACGACGAGGTCGAGCAGCGAGTTGCAGCCCAGACGATTTGCGCCATGCACGGAGTTGCACGCAGCTTCGCCGACAACATACGCATACTGCAACCCTTCCACTTCGCTTGCCGCATTGCTTGCGATTCCGCCCATGGTGTAGTGCACCGCGGGAGTGACGGGGATGGGTGTTTTTGTGACGTCAATATTCAAAAAGTTTTTGGCAACGCTCACAACGCTCGGCAATTTTTCTTGCACGAATGTTGCAGGTAAATGCGTCAGCGAAAGCAATGCGTGGTCTTTCTTTTCGCCTGCACCTCTGCCGGCTAAAATCTCCTGCACAATTGCGCGGCTGATGATATCGCGCGAGGCAAGTTCCATGTTGTGCGCGTCATAGCGTTCCATGAAGCGTTCGCCGATTCCGTTTAACAAAGACGCGCCTTCGCCGCGTGCGCCTTCGGTAAGGAGTACACCCACACCATAGAGCGCGGTCGGGTGAAATTGGATGAACTCCATATCCTGCAGTGCGTAGCCCGCATTTAATACCATGGCGTTGCCGTCGCCGGTACAGATGGAAGAGGATGTGGCGGCGCTATACGCTTGCCCGAATCCGCCGGTTGCGATCACCGTGCGATGCGCTTGCACAGTGACTAATTCGCCGCTGTCGATTTTCCAAATGTGCGCGCCGTGGCAGAGATTATTTTCAACAATCAAATCGGTCGCCATGCATTCGCTTAGGAAACAAACACCGAGGCGCACCGCTTCGCCATAAAGCGTATACATCAGCGCGTGCCCGGTGCGGTCAGCAACCGCGCAGGCGCGATACGCCAATTCGCCTTTACCAAAATGCGTGCGCTGTGCGCCATACGCGCGTTGATAAATGTGGCCATCGTCCATGCGAGAAAATGCCATGCCCATGTGTTCGAGTTCAACGACAGCATCTAGCGCGTGTGCGCACATGAAGTCCACGGCATCGGCATCGCTTAAATAATCCCCACCTTTAATCGTATCATAGGCGTGCCATTCCCAGCTATCTTCGCCGCGGTTGCCGAGCGCCGCGTTCATGCCGCCTTGGGCGGCAACGGTGTGGCTACGGAGCGGCGGAACTTTACTCACCACCGTAACGCGAAGCCCAAAACGCGCCGCTTCGATGGCCGCGCGGAGGCCCGCGCCACCCGCGCCTAAAATCAGCACATCCGTTGTGTGGGTGGTTGATTGCATAGCAAAGAGCGACTATTATGCTTCGTAAGCGTAAGGAATGCAATACATGCAAATGACGAATGAACAACTGCAAGCCGCCGATGTGCTGATCATGCTCGCCATTGCCGAAGATATCGGCCGCGGGGATGTAACAAGCCAGACGTTGCTGAGCAAAGACATGCATGCGCATGGTAAGTTGGTGGCGCGGCAACCCTTGGTCGTGTGTGGCGTGCAAATCGCCGAACGGTTGGCGGAACGCTATGGATTAGCGTTTGCGCCGGAAGTGGAGGATGGGGCTGAATTGGAGGCTGGTAAGACGATTGCTACCTTGTCTGGCGATGCACGTAAACTCCTCACCGTCGAACGTATCATCCTCAATTTTATGCAGCGTATGAGTGGCGTGGCAACGCTTACGCTGGCGTATGTAAATGCGGTGGTGGGTACCGATGCGAAGGTGCTTGATACACGCAAGACGATTCCCGGGTGGAGGTTGTTGGATAAATACGCGGTGCGCTCAGGCGGCGGGGTGAACCATCGCATGGGGCTATATGACGCGGTGATGATTAAGGATAATCACATTGCGCTTTCCGGCGGAATTACCGCGGCGGTAAATCAGGTGTTGGAAGCGAAACTGGACCTGCCCATTATTGTCGAATGTGATACCATCGCACAGGTGAAAGAAGCGATGAAGCTTCCTGTTTCCAGATTGCTTCTTGATAACATGAATCCCAAAACCTTAAGCGAGGCAGTAAAGCTGGTAGATGGCCGCCTGCCGCTGGAGGCTTCGGGGGGGGTAACACTTTCCACCATTCGCGCGATTGCGGAGACGGGAGTGGACTGTATATCTGTGGGTGCCATCACCCATTCGGCGACGACCGTAGATATTGCTTTAGATGTGGAGATTACAGAATGAAAAAACTAGCGTGTCTTTTGCTCGTCCTAAGTTCCCCTTGTTTTGCGCAGGATGCACCTGCCAATATCGATCAGCTTTCACTTTCGTATTCGGCGACGGTGAAAAAAACGGCACCGGCAGTAGTCAACATTTACACCAAGCGCAAGGTGCAAGTGCAGCAAGTCTCGCCGTTTATGAACGACCCGTTCTTCCGCCAGTTCTTCGGCAATCAACAATTGCAAATGCAAGGTCAACCACGTGAGCGCATGGAAAGCTCGCTGGGCTCAGGCGTATTGATTGATGCAAAAGGGCTGGTAGTCACCGCGCACCATGTGATTAAAGACGCCAGCGAGATTCGCGTGGTGCTAAGCGATAAGCGCGAATTTGACGCGACCATCGAGCGCCGTGATCCCAAAACCGACCTTGCCTATTTGCGTATCAAAGCGGACGGTGCGCTGCCGTATTTAACCCTGCGCGATTCTGATACGCTGGAAGTGGGCGATGTGGTGCTGGCAATTGGCAATCCGTTTGGGGTAGGCCAAACGGTAACACATGGCATTATTTCGGCACTGGCGCGCAGAGCAGCCAACGTCTCGGACTATCAATTTTTTATTCAGACGGATGCACCGATTAATCCCGGCAATTCCGGCGGCGCATTGGTTGATTCCAATGGTCAGCTGATTGGTATTAACACCGCGATTTATTCGACCTCCGGCGGTTCCAATGGCATTGGCTTCGCCATTCCAAGCAATATTGTCAAAGTAGTCATGAATGGTAAAGTTGCGGAAGGCAACGTGATCAAACCTTGGGTAGGCATTACCATTCAACCTGTTACACCTGAAATTGCCGAATCGCTCGGGCTTAAAAAAGTAGGCGGCGTGTTGGTGGCAAAAGTAGACCCCAAAGGTTCTGCCGCAAAAGCAGGTTTAAAATCAGGCGATATTATTCTCTCGATTGCCGGCAACCCTATTGATGATGAGATGGCATTTAGCTACCGCGTGCAAGCAGCCAATGTCGGTGATGTATTGGAGGTCAAATATCTGCGCGGCGGTGAAGAACAAACCACCCAGCTTACCCTGGTGGCCGAACAAAAAACCACCGTGAAAACATTGACGCTGCATGGCAATAATCCACTCGATGGAGTAACCATTGCCACGCTGAATGAAGCACTTGCGCGCGACATTGGGGTGGACCCATCCGCCCGCGGCGTGCTGGTGGTTGAATCCGCCAATCCCAATTTCCAAAAGGGAGACGTTATTATGCAAATCAACGGTGAGAAAGTTGCAACCGCAGAAGCGGTAATGTCAGGCATTAAAAAAGCGAAGCGAGGGTTGCAAGTGATCTATCAACGTGGAACCCTAGTAATGACGCTGGTGGTGCGTTGAGTCTGGTGTTTTAAGAGAATATTAAACAGGCGATGGTACGTATTGGGCATGAAATATAAGCGTATTTCACCGTATCGACATGGATTCTCCCTTGTGGAGCTTGCCATCGTGCTCATCATCATCGGGTTTGTGGTGGGCACCATCGTCGTTGGTAAGTCGATGATAGACAACTCGCGCATCCGCAAACTCTACAGCGACCTTTCAGAATACGACAGCATGGTGATCATGTTCAAAGGCAAATACGGTTATTTGCCTGGCGACTATCCGGATGCCGTGGAAACATTAGGCGCATCTACAATTGATGGTGATGCCAGCGGTGATATCAATGCATGGCCGAAGGATGCGACTGTGTGGGAAACATGCCTCGCGTGGGAACATCTTTCGCTGAGCGGCATCTACCCACGTGAACTCCGCTGCAATATCCGCGCTTATCAATCCGACCCCGCGTTGTCAGTGCCTGTGGCTCCTTTTAATGCGGGAGTTGCGTTGACCTATCATCCGTCTGTCTATACTGGGCCGTCCTCACCCCCACCGCCAGGTGTTGTGACGGATTACAAGCATGGGTTTTGGGTGAACTCACTCACGAATTTTATAGCACTCAATGGCGACGGGATTCTCACCAACTGGCAAATGCAACAATTCGACACCAAATATGATGATGGCAATGCGTGGACGGGCCACATACTTGCGAGGAGAAGCGGTACAGGCAGCGGCTTCAATTGTGTAGGTAACGGCGGCCAATATAATAACGCGTTGGATTCTGGCGAAACTTCGTGCATTCTGTTTTATTTGATCGAGAAGTAATTATTCCCTTAGATCGCTCCACATGTCCCTCATACGCGCGAAGAAGGATTCAGAGGCCGGGCTGTGGCCTGCGCCACCTTCGGTCTCAAAGTTTTTGAGTATGTCTTTTTGTTTTTTGGTGAGTTTCACCGGCGTTTCAACGCGGATGTGAATATACATATCGCCCTGGTAGGACGATTTCAGCACCGGCATGCCCTTGCCTTTCAAGCGGAATTGGTGGCCGCCTTGCGTGCCTTCGGGAATCGTCACTTTCACTTTTCCGCTCCCCAGGGTGGGCACTTCAATCGCACCGCCCAAGACGGCTGTGGTCATGGGAATCGGCACTTCACAGTGCAAGTCTGCATTTTCGCGTGTGAAGAGAGCATGTTGTTTTACCGAGAGGAAAATATACAAATCGCCCGGTGGGCCGCCATGCGTTCCCGCTTCGCCTTCATTGGTAAGGCGGATGCGTGTGCCTTCTTCCACTCCAGCGGGGATGTTCACGGAGAGTGTTTTTTCTTTGCGTTGTTTGCCCGTGCCCGCGCAATTTTTGCAGGGTTTTTTGATGACGGTGCCGCGGCCCTGACAACTTGCACAGGTGCGTTCCATGGTGAAAAAACCTTGCGAAGCACGCACCGTACCGGCACCACCACAGGTTCCGCAAGTTTCCGGTTTGGAGCCTTTTTCTGCGCCGCTGCCGCTGCACACGTCGCAATTGACGGAGGTGGTGATTTTGATGGATTCTTGTTTGCCCTTAAAGGCATCTTCCAGCGAAATTTCCATGTTGTAGCGCAAATCGCTACCGCGTTGCGCGCCGCCGCGGCGCTGCTGGCCTCTGCGTCCGCCCATACCGCCGAAGAGGTCTTCAAAAATATCGGAGAAACTGCCGGAAAAATCAAATCCGCCCCCACCAGCGCCCGCACCGCCCATGCCACCTTCGAATGCTTGGTGACCGAAACGGTCATAGGCCGCGCGCTTCTGATCGTCTTTCAACACGTCATAAGCCTCGTTGATGGCTTTGAATTTGGTCTCGGCTTCTTTGTTGCCGGGGTTTTGATCCGGGTGATATTGCATCGCGAGTTTGCGATAGGCTTTTTTCAGGTCGTCTGCGGACGCACCTTTGGCTACACCGAGTAGTTCGTAATAATCCTGTTTGGCCATGACATTCTTCTGAATTTAGAGAAGATGTTACATAGCGACAAATTCGCCAATTGCAAGCGGCTTAGAGGGGAGCTGGCTCGTTGCGTACCACGGTAATTCCCTTGATCACCAATGGATTGGGGAAAAACTGGCCTACCAGTGGAGTGAAGAAATGATAGTTATACGCTATTTCGTATTGCACAATCGCCCCCGGAGCGCTTTCGGACGCGGTGCCCTGGTCAGCATCCCAATGGCCATTGCCGTTGACATCGGTATATTGCGAAGGATCTGTAGTGCTAGTAGTGCAGCTCCCTGCCAAGCATGGCTCAGGCTGGCCAACACTTCCAAAGTTGTTATAGGTTTTGATCGAAAACTGCAGTTGGTCCACCGGAATGGCCCCACTTAGCTGATGCGTGATTTGGGAAAAAATATACTCGTTACGCGTTTGGCCGGAAGCAGCATCAGGATTGATTTTCCCAACCCTCGCCCCAAAATTGGTCGCGCCTTCTAAGATGGTGGAATAAAACATCACCAAGGCGATTTCGAAAATGCCCA
This sequence comes from uncultured Rickettsiales bacterium, assembly GCA_964405685.1. Taxonomy (GTDB): domain Bacteria; phylum Pseudomonadota; class Alphaproteobacteria; order Rickettsiales; family SXRF01; genus CAYOOP01. The sequence goes on along the minus strand of CAYOOP010000014.1, from coordinate 13,452 downwards.
TGATGGCGAACAGAAATATCGGTGCGATGAGGGCGAACTCAAGCGCGGTAGCACCGTCTTTTTGTTTGCGAAATCTGCGGAGAAAACGTCTCATGCGGGAGGTTAAATGCTTCTGTTTATAAAGGAAGCACAAGTCTAGCATAGCCCCCGCCAAAACGCGAGAAGATTTACATTTTCAGGCCCAAAGAGGCGGTTACACGATCGCTTTCGCTCCAATATTTGAGCCGCTGCACGATGCGAGGGATGATACCTAAGTATTTGAAATCACCTTTAAGTGTGCCATCCGGGTTTTCGCCGGTGGTCACATATTGGAAAATATCCTGCATGGTAATCGTATCACCTTCCATGCCGGTGATTTCGGACACCAACACCACGCGGCGGATCCCGTCTCGCATCCGGCTGATTTGCACAATCAAGTGAATTGCCGAGGCGATCTGACCGCGCATGGCGCGAATGGGCACGTTACCCATGGTATAATTCAACAAGTTCTCAATCCGCGAAATGGCATCGCGCGGGTGGTTGGCGTGGATGGTGGTTAGCGAGCCCTCGTGACCCGTATTCATCGCCTGCATCATGTCATACGCTTCCGCACCGCGCACCTCACCGACGATAATACGGTCCGGGCGCATCCGCAGTGCGTTTCTGACCAAATCACGCGGTTCTACCGTTTCATATTCGGAAACGTTGCTGGAGCGTGGCCGTGTCTCCATACGAATTAGATGGGGTTTATTGATGCGTAACTCCGCTGCGTCCTCCACTGTCACAATCCGCTCCGAAGGTTCCGCATGGTCGGCGATAGCATTAAGCAAAGTGGTTTTACCCGAGCCGGTGCCGCCAGAAATCACAATATTCACGCGCGCATGGCCGCAGGCTTTTAAAAATTCTGCAAGCGGTTGCGACACCGTGCCGATCTTCACCATTTCATCGAGCGTGATGCGGTGTTCAGGGAATTTACGAATCGAAATCATCGTGCCATCGACCGCAAGTGGCGGCGAAACAATATTCACACGGCTGCCATCGGGCAAGCGGGCGTCGACATACGGTTTATCAGGGTCTAAATCGCGGCCGATGCTTTGGGCAATGGCTTTACCAAACGCGCGAACATCTTCTTCGCATGCATATTTGATCATGGTTTGCGTCAAGCGACCATCGCGCTCAACAAACACTTGTTGACACCCGTTGATCAAAATATCGGTGATCGTTGGGTCGACCATTAGGGGGACGATGACGCCGTAGCCCGGGTGTGCGGTAATCGAAATGGGTAACATATGAGGCCAAGATGTATGGTTTCTAAGCCTTCATAATACATGGTAAAAATTAATTTATAGTTCGGGCGAGGTTAAAAATCGGTCAATAGGGTGCGCCACCTATAGAATAAAAATCCCTTATTTATCAAAGATTATAGCAAATCTGCGAGCGCCTGCAGCCCGAGTGTATAGCTTTTTGCACCAAACCCGCAGATCACCCCGCGTGAAGCCGCAGACATATAGGAATGGTGACGGAACGCTTCGCGTTTGAAAATATTGGAAAGGTGCACTTCCACCACCGGGCATTTCAGCGTCAGCAGCGCATCCATGATTGCAACCGAGGTGTGCGAATAGGCGCCCGCGTTGATGATAAGACCTGCGCGCTTGCCTTGGGCACCCTGAATAGCGCCGACCAGCTCGCCTTCAACATTGCTTTGAAAACATTCAACTTCAAGCCCCAAGCTTTTGCCGAAGCTTTTGCATAGCGCATCAATATCGGCAAGGGTTTCCTTGCCGTAGATTTCAGGCTCGCGGGTGCCCAGCATATTGAGATTCGGGCCGTTGACGATCAGGACGCTATGTTTCATAATGCAAGGCTTGTAGCACATATGAACATTCACATCAACGGCGAGCAGAAAAAGATTGAAGCGGGCACGAGCATCAGCGCGCTCATTGCCGTGCTTGGCATTGCCCCAAGCCAGATTGCGGTGGAATTAAACGGCACCATCGCCCCCAAATCCGCCCATGGAACCACCCAGCTTTCCGAAGGCGACCGCGTTGAAATCGTGCGTTTCATAGGCGGTGGGTGATGAACGATCCCTTGGTCATCGCCGGAAAATCTTACACTTCTCGCCTCCTTGTTGGCACCGGGCGGTATAGAACCATGGCTGAAACCAAGGCGGTGATTGAAGCAACGGGTGCAGAAATTATTACGGTTGCAGTGCGCCGCACACCGCTGGATGGCAAGGCGGGTGAGAGTTTGCAAGAAGCTTTGCCGCCTACGCGCTATACCTATCTACCGAATTCGGCGGGGTGTTATACGGCGGAAGAAGCCGTGCGCACGCTTCACTTAGCTCGCGAAATGGGCGGATGGAAACTGGTAAAACTAGAAGTAATTGGTGATAAGACAACGCTCTACCCGGATGCAGAAGAAACGCTAAAAGCTGCAAAACTCTTGGTCGCGGATGGGTTTGAGGTGATGGCCTATACGAATGATGACCCAATTTCCGCGCGTAAGTTGGAAGACGCAGGCTGTGTTGCGATCATGCCGCTTGGTGCGCCGATTGGTTCGGGCCTTGGCATTCAAAACCCGCTTAATATTGAATTGATCGTAAAACAATCCCGCGTGCCTGTGCTGGTTGATGCTGGGGTTGGAACGGCGTCCGATGCGTGCATTGCCATGGAGCTAGGCTGTTCCGCTGTGCTCATGAACACCGCACTCGCCGAAGCCAAACACCCTGTGCAAATGGCATACGCGATGAAAGCGGCGGTAGAAGCAGGTCGGCTTGCGTATCTGGCTGGGCGCATGCCTAAGCGCGACCAGGCGGTTGCTAGCTCGCCGGAAATTGGTTTGGTTACAAAGCAGGGCTAGAGTCTATATTTTTACGGCTCTCCAGCAGCCGCACGGCAAAACTTTTCTTGAGCTCGGAAGCGAGGTGATGCATCACCGCATCAGGCTGCTCCGCTTTGGCAGCGTCGACTGCCATGGGCACCGGCACATCGCCTCCCGCCACCAGATCCAGCGATTCTTTGCTCAAATACGAAAGCGTTTCCGCGGCGAGTAAATTGCCTTTGGTTTTGTTGATCGCGGGTAATAATTCCTGGTGCACGGCCTGCGAGCGCGCTTCTTTCAACACGAGTGCTGCTTCCACCACATTGCCGTCGCCACGCGCGATGTTTTTATAGGCAGCAATGATTTTGGCGTCTTCGGCGCTATAGCCTTCGGATTCTTTGAGCACATAGGCCATGATCTGTTTTGGGCCTTCGCCTTTTTCCGCGAGCTGCTTGGCGAAGCTCAGGCGGTGGTGGCCGTCGGCGACAAAAAGCTTGCCGTCTTTATGTTCATGGACAATCAGCGGGTCACCGTGCAAAATCGGGTCCCAGCGCGCGCTGCCAATAGTATGGGTTTTGTCTAACCCATTGGTATTGATTTTGATTCTGTATTGGTAGGTCGCCGGATCCGAGTGGATCTTGGCAGGGTCCAGTGCCAGCAGCGGAATATTGCGTGGCTCAGCAGGCCTTGGTGGACCTTGCATGTCGAGCAAATTCTGCACCTGCTGCTTGCCGGAAGCAGACAGGGTGGAACTCTGGAGTGGGTCGAATACGGTTTCTGCCATTCTGACATTTTGCCATAAAAGTCTCGGCCTCAGGATGAAGTTTTGATGACAATTGCATGGGTATCGCCTTGCAAACCCCGAAAAAATGCTGTTAGATCAGCGGCCATTATGCCCTATACCCTGTTTCGATCTGCTGTTTTCACGCTCCCCCCCGAACGCGCACATAGCCTCGCTATACGAGCACTGAAACTGGGTCTCATCCCCCCTAAAATCATCGCTGATGATCCGCGCATGCATGTAAATATCATGGGGCTAGACTTTAAAAATCCATTGGGCATGGCGGCTGGTTTTGATAAGAACGCTGAAGCCATTTATGGCCTGCAACAGCAAGGCTTCAGCCATATTGAATGCGGCACGGTAACGTTGAAACCGCAAGTGGGCAACCCCAAGCCGCGCGTGTTTCGCTTAACCGAAGACGAAGCGGTGATTAATCGCCTGGGGTTCAATAACGACGGCATCGGCCCTTTTTTGGCACGCCTGAAACGCCGTGCGCGGCATCATGCCATTGTGGGCGCTAACATTGGCCGGAACAAAGAAACGGACGATGCGATTCAGGATTATGTGGAACTGTTCAAGGCTGTCGTCGGCGTGGCGGACTATGTCACGGTGAATGTCTCTTCCCCCAATACGCAAGGTGTGCGCGGATTGCAGGAGAAGAATGCGCTGGGGCATTTGCTGGGTGCGCTCAGAACTGAACGCGCGGCGCGCAATTTGCGCACGCCGATTGTGCTGAAAATCGCACCGGATTTAGACACGCAAGGGCGAGAGGATGTGGCGGCGGTGGCACTTGAAAACAAGGTGGATGCACTGATTGTCAGCAACACCACCATCAAGCGCCCTAATACGCTCAAAAGCCCGTTGCACGGTGAATCCGGTGGGCTTTCCGGTCAGCCGCTGTTTGCGATTTCAACGCAAGAATTAAAAGACATGTACCGCTTTACGGATGGGAAAATTCCACTCATCGGCGTTGGCGGCGTGGCGTCCGCCGAACAAGCCTATGCGAAAATTCTCTCCGGCGCGAGCTTAGTTCAACTCTACACCGGCCTTATTTATCACGGGTTTGGCCTCGTGCCGCAGATTCTCTCCGGCCTCAAAGAGCTGATGGAGAAAGATGGGTTTACCCAGATTCAGGATGCGGTGGGTAAGGGAGCTTCGGGGAATTTGTAGCATTTAATTGCTTCCGCGATTTCCTGCTGGAAATCGCATGAAGCGCCGCTCAGGGCTGACAAAGCCTACTGGCTTTGAATAACGGGAAAACCAAAGATGTGATGTGAGGCCAGAGGCCGAACCAGCCATGAGCCAGCGAAGCTGCGTCTCATGTGATTTCCAGTAGGAAATCACGGAGACAATTAAATTAAAGCTTCTTCTTCAAAATCTCATTCACGGCATTCGGGTTTGCCTTGCCGCCGGAGAGTTTCATCACTTGGCCGACGAAGAAGCCGAAGAGCTTATCTTTGCCGGATTTGTATTCGGCGACTTTATCGGGGTTGGCGGCAATCACTTCATCTACCACTTTTTCAATCGCGCCGAGATCCGTCACCTGCTTCATGCCTTTTTCTTCGACGATGGCGGCTGCATCCTTGCCCGTTTCAATCATGAGATCCAGCACGTCTTTGGCGATTTTGCCGGAGATCGTGTCGTCCTCAATCAGCTTCAGCAGGCCGCTTAATTGTTCCGGAGAAATGGGTGAGCGTTCGATATCTAAATCTAGCTTGTTTAAGCGACCAAAAAGCTCCGCCGTCATCCACACGCTTGCGAGTTTCGCATCATGACCTTTGGAGGTGAGTGCATCAAAGAAATCCGCATTGGCTTTTTCCGCTACAATCACACCGGCGTCATACGCCGAGAGGCCAAGTTTTTCCATGTAGCGGTGTTTTTTGGTATCCGGCAGTTCCGGCAAGCGGGATTTGATTTCGTCAACATAGGTTTGCGTCAGCACCAGCGGCAATAAATCCGGGTCGGGGAAATAGCGGTAGTCATGCGCGTCTTCTTTGGTGCGCATGGTGCGGGTTTCGCCGGTTTCAGAATCAAACAGCCGCGTTTCCTGCCGCACCGTTTGGCCAGACTCAATCAGCTCCACTTGTCTGTGCGCTTCAAACTCAATCGCCTTCATCAGGAATTTGACGGAGTTGACGTTTTTAATTTCGCAGCGTGTGCCAAATGGCGCGCCGGCTTTTCGCACCGAAACATTGGCGTCGCAGCGCATATTGCCTTTTTCCAAATCACCATCGCAGCTGTCAATATAGCGCACAATCGCGCGTAGTTTTTTGAAATAGGCGCCCGCTTCTTCGGGTGAGCGCATGTCCGGCTCGGAGACAATTTCCATGAGCGCAACGCCCGCACGGTTTAGGTCGATATAGGAAAATTCGGGGCTGTATTCATGGAGGCTTTTACCGGCGTCTTGCTCCAAGTGAATGCGCGTGATGCCGACGACTTTAACAGTGCCATCTGGCATATCCACTTCCACCGAACCCTTACCGACAATAGGGTCTAGGAATTGCGAAATCTGGTAGCCCTGCGGTAGGTCTGCGTAGAAATAGTTTTTGCGGTCAAAGACGCTCGTCAGGTTGATTTTTGCGTTAATCGCAAGGCCGGTTGCGACCGCTTGTTCAATGGCTTTCGCATTAATCACCGGCAACATGCCCGGCATGCCAGCATCTACAAACGATACGTTTTCATTGGGTTCCGCGCCAAACCCCGCCGGCGCGCCGGAGAAAAGTTTGGACTGCGTGTTCACTTGCGCGTGGACTTCCAGCCCAATTACCACCTCCCAGTCACCTGTATTACCTTTGATGATCATAATAGGCCACCTTCATGCAGCATTTCGATCGCTTCAAACAGCAGCATTGGCAGTAAAAACACCGATGCATCCATCATGGTTTTCAGCACTAGCTTAGGGTTTACTTCTACGCTATCGGCCGATTTCCATAGGGAGAATTTCGGAATCCAGCGCGGCACTTCTGCTTTATAAGCGAGGTACGCCTCGCCAAGCTTGTGTTCAAGAAATGCCTCTTCATTCCGTACTACACTGGGATAGTAAAATAAAAATGCACCCACTATGGCAATAAGAAACACAGGAGAGGCCGATTGTAGGCCAATGCCAACGACACCTAAGAAACTAAAGACATAAAGTGGATTGCGAACGATGGAGTACGGACCAAGGCGCACCACTTCATCATTTTTCCGCCCGCCGATAAACAGCGTGCAATAAGCGCGGCCTAAAATAGCCAGAAATACGAGCGGATAAGCGAATTCTTCCATTAACTCGTGCGTAAGGGTGTTGGGCGCAACCATGCCCACCTGAAACAGCGCAAGCGGAACAAGTGCGAACGCGAAATAGGTGGTGTAGCGCATACGTTCTTTGAGAAGGCGCGGAGTGTTGGTCATGCGCACATCTCCGGTTTGGCAGTAAATCCAATTGCCTCTTCCAGCGCATAGGCAGTTTGCAATACGGTTACTTCATCAAAGGCATTGCCAATCAGTTGAAGCCCTAGCGGTAAACCATCTTTATTGAGACCAATCGGGAGCGATAATCCCGGCAGTCCCGCGATTGAACTGGGTACCGTGAACACGTCGTTCAAATACATCTCCACCGGATCCTTTGGTTTGTAATCAAACCCAAACGCAGCGCTTGGCGCAGTGGGCGTTAAAATCACATCCACTTTCTCAAACGCTTTTTTGAAATCATCGGCAATAAGATAACGCAATTTCTGCGCTTTTTTGTAATACGCGTCGTAATAGCCGGCAGAAAGCACATAGGTGCCAATTAAAATCCGGCGTTTGACTTCATGGCCAAACCCTGCGGCGCGCGTCGCCTCATACATGTCATCCAGGTTCCCGCCTTCAGGCATCACACGCAGACCAAAGCGTACGCCGTCGTAGCGTGCGAGATTGGAAGATGCTTCGGCGGGAGCGATGATGTAGTACGTCGCAAGCGCATAATTGGTGTGAGGCAGGGAAATTGGCACGATTTCAGCGCCGAGTTGTTTTAAAATCTCCGCGCCCTTGTCCCAATACGCGGCCAGTTCCGCATTAATGCCATCGGGGCGATATTCTTTCGGAATACCAACACGCAGGCCTTTGATGCTTTTGCCGAGTGCCGCTTCAAAATCCGGCACTTCTAAATTAGCCGAGGTTGAGTCCTTCGCATCAAACCCGCACATGGTACGAAGCGAAATCGCCGCATCGCGCACATTGCGTGCCATGGAACCCGCTTGATCGAGCGAACTCGCAAACGCCACAATGCCCCAGCGCGAGCAACGCCCATAGGTCGGTTTAATCCCCACAATCCCCGTGAACGCTGCCGGTTGGCGGATGGAGCCGCCGGTGTCCGTGCCGGTTGCAAATGCGCAGAGATTGGCGGAAACGGCGGCGGCAGAGCCACCTGAAGAGCCACCTGGCACCAATGGTGTTTCTTTCGACCACGGATTGAGCACCTTACCGAAATAGCTCGTTAGATTACCCGAACCCATCGCGAATTCATCAAGGTTGAGCTTGCCGAGCATCACCGCGCCAGCATCTAGTAGCTTCTGCGACACGGTCGATTCATACTTGGGTTTGAAGCCCTCTAAAATATGCGAGGCGGCGGTGGTCTGTACATCGCGCGTACAGAACAAATCCTTCATACCCATGGGGATGCCTTCAAGCGCACGGGCTTCACCTTTAGCGATTTTCTCATCAGACTTCTTCGCAGCTGCAAGCGCCAGCTCAGGCGTCTCAACGATGAACGCATTGAGTTTTGGGTTTAGTTTTTCAACCGTAGCCACATGTGCTTGCGTGAGTTCAGTCGCGCTGAACTTTTTCGCTTTCAGGCCATCACGCATTTCGGCGAGTGTGAGTTGGGTCAGTAGCGTCATTGCTCATCCGCCATTTTACCGCCGATGGCATAGGCGTTGTGCGCCATGTCGTTGACGATAATGCGTACTTTTTCAGGTTTGGTATCGATGGTCTTAACCAAAGCTTGCGTAATCGCAGCGACCATTTTGCGTTTTTGGGCGTCGGTGCGGCCGTCTAACAAATTTACTTGAACTACGGGCATAAAAAACTCCTATTCAATAACCTTGGGAACGGCAAAACAGCCGTAGTTAGCACTTGGGGCATTAGCGACGATGTCGGCTTGCTTACCACCGTCGGTCACCTGATCCTCCCGCCAGCGTAGTTCTACATTGGAAATACTCGCAAGCGCGGGCACGCCATCGGTATTCACCTCGTTTAACTGCTCAATCCACTTCAAAATACCGGAAAGTTCATCGGCATAGAGTTTGTCTTCGCCTTCTTTCAGACGAATGCGGGCAAGCCGCGCGATTTTTCTAGTGGTATTTACGTCAATCATGGTAGAGCTTCCTACACCAATTGCCGCTCATCCCGCAAGGCCAATATGCTCGTTTTCACCCCTGCAGAATTTAAAACCGTAAGCCCAAGCGGGGCAATGCTTGGGCTTGATATTGGCACAAAAACCATCGGTGTTGCAGGAAGCGATGGTTTGCGGATGATTGCAAGCCCTATAGAAACCATCGCCCGCACGAAATGGGGGCAGGACCTAGCAAAGATTAAAACCTTAGTACAAGAACGTGAGATAGCAGGCATTGTGGTGGGCCACCCCATTAATATGGATGGCAGCTTTGGCCCCCGCGCCCAATCCGCGCAGGATACGTCCAAGCGCTTGGCGAGTGAATTAAACCTTCCCGTATTGCTGTGGGATGAACGCATGAGTACCATGGCGGTCGAGCGCGTGATGCTCGAGGCGGATTTGTCACGGCAGCGTAGGGATGAACTCGTCGATAAGCTTGCGGCCTCGTATATTCTGCAGGGGGCGCTTGAAGCTTTGCGGTAACTGGGATAAACAAGTCGCATGTTTGATATCATTGCTCTCATCGCTGCATATCTTATTGGCTCGATTCCCTTCGGCTTGCTACTGACTCGTGCGGCAGGGCTTGGGGATATTCGTGCGATCGGCTCCGGCAATATCGGTGCCACCAATGTGCTGCGTACCGGCAATAAAAAACTAGCATTCGCGACACTCATGCTCGATATGATCAAGGGTGGTGTTGCCGTTATCATCGCAGGTGCGCTTGACGATGGTGGTTTTATTGCCGGGTTTGCCGCCCTCGCAGCCGTGATTGGGCATTCCTACCCCCTCTGGCTCAAATTCAAAGGCGGCAAAGGGGTAGCAACCACCTTCGGCGCGTGCTTTGCGCTTTACCCCTTGATTGGTGTTGCCTCTGCGCTGCTCTGGCTCACCACGTTTTTATTCACCCGCATTTCCTCGTTTTCAGCGCTGGTTGCCATTGGTGCTATGCCGGTCATTGCGCTTTTGAGCACCGAATTTGCTGAAGCATTCTTCCTGCTGCCCGTTGCCTTTTTAGTGTTTTATCGCCACCGCGCCAATATTGCTCGTCTCAAAGCGGGCACAGAACCTAAGTTCGGCAAATGACCTACGCGCTGAAACCCTCACTCGCAGATATGCCACTGATCGATGTGCTCCGGCTTACACGCACGCCGCAGGTAGGCACCGTCACATTTTTTAATCTGATTGAGCGTTATGGCTCCGCTGCTGAAGCGTTGGAAGCTATGCCTGAACTTGCCCGCCGTGGCGGCCGTGCGGACCCCCTCAAACCCGCCACGCGTGAACAGGCGGAGGCGGAAATTGAAGCCGTGAAGAAATACGGTGCCAGGTTTGTAGTTTATGGCAGCGCCAACTATCCGGAATTACTGCATTTAATTCCTGATGCGCCGCCGGTGCTGATTGTGCTGGGGCATGACAGCTTATGGCAAAACAAGCCGCTCATTTCCGTAGTCGGCGCGCGCAACGCCTCCGGCAACGGCTGCGCGTTTGCGAAGATGATTTCGGAACAGCTGGGCAAGGAAGGCTATACGGTCGTCTCCGGCCTCGCACGCGGAATTGACACCTTCGCCCATAAGGCCGCACTCGCAACCGGCACGGTAGCGGTGGTGGCCGGCGGCATTGACCGTATTTACCCGCCCGAAAACGCGGCGCTTTACAACCAGATCAAAGAAATCGGCGCGATCATCAGCGAGCAACCGTTCGGGATGACGCCGTTTTCGACGAGTTTCCCCAGCCGCAACCGGATTATTGCCGGGATGACGCATGGATGTGTCATCGTCGAGGCCGCCATTAAGTCCGGCTCGCTCATTACCGCGCGCATGGCGGTCGGCTACGACCGGGAGGTGTTTGCCGTCCCCGGTTCGCCCATGGACCCACGCGCTCAAGGCTGCAACCGATTGTTGAAAGACGGCGCACATGTGGTTGAAAATGTGGAAGATATCATTGGCGTATTAAAAACATTCACCAGCCAGAAACTGCTGCGCGAACACCTGCTTGCGCCGAGCTTTGTGGCAGGCGAAAAAGTGGAGCCTTCGGAGTCAACGCGCGCTCAGGTTCTAGAAAAATTGAGCTTCGCGCCGGTCTCGATTGACCTGCTCATTGAGATGCTTAGAATCTCCCCGGCGGCCATTCAATGTATCATTTTAGAGCTGGAACTCGCTGAAAAAATCCAGCGCCTGCCGGGCGGGTTGCTGGCACTTAAAATGGAGCATAATAAATCACTAGCTATAGTTGACTAAAAACATCAACAATACTATATTGCCCCTTATGATCAAAACCCCTGTGTACCTCGATTATCAAGCCACCACTCCGTGCGACCCGCGCGTGGTGCAGGTAATGCTGCCCTATTTCACCGAGAAATTCGGCAATCCGCATTCGCGCAGCCATGCTTATGGCTGGGCGGCGGAGGAGGCTTCCGAGATCGCGCGCGAGCAGGTGGCGGACCTTATCAATGCCGATAGCAAAGAAATCATTTTCACCTCGGGTGCCACGGAATCCAACAATATCGCCATCAAAGGCGTTGCGCATTTTTACAAAGATAAGAAAAACCACGTCATCACCGTGCAGACCGAGCACAAATGCGTGCTGGATAGCTGCCGCCATTTAGAGCAGGAGGGTTTTGAAGTCACCTATTTGCAGCCCAAACCCAATGGATTGATTGATCTGGAGCAGTTGAAAGCAGCGATCACCGATAAAACCGCGCTTGTGTCAGTGATGGGTGTAAATAATGAAATTGGCGTGATTCAGCCGCTCGCCGAAATCGGCAGGCTGTGCCGCGAGAAGGGCGCGTTTTTCCATACGGACTGCGCGCAGGCCTTCGGCAAAATTCCGCTCGATGTTGAGGCAATGAATATTGATCTGATGAGCATCTCCGGCCATAAAATTTACGGGCCCAAAGGCATCGGCGCGCTCTATGTACGCCGCCGCCCGCGTGTGCGGCTGGAAGCTTTGTTTTCCGGCGGCGGGCAAGAACGCGGTATGAGAAGCGGCACGCTGCCAACTCCACTCATCGTAGGGTTAGGCGAAGCCGCGAAAATTGCCAAGGCGGAAATGGGCAAGGATCTGGAACACGCCCGCCACATTTTCCAGCGCTTTGAGCGCGAGATTATGGACGCCATTCCCGACGTATTTCTCAACGGCGACCGCGAGGCCCGCTACCCCGGCAATATCAACTTGAGCTTCGCCTATGTCGAAGGCGAAAGCATGATTATGGCGATTAAAGATCTGGCCGTCTCTTCCGGTTCGGCCTGCACCAGCGCCAGCCTTGAGCCATCCTACGTTTTACGGGCGTTGGGGGTCGGCGAAGAATTGGCCCATACCTCCATCCGCTTCGGCTTTGGCCGGTTTACCACCGAAGAAGAGATTGACTTTTCGTTAAAACTTGTTAAGAATAGCGTCCAACGCCTACGGGATATGTCGCCGCTCTGGGAAATGGCCCAGGAAGGCATCGACATTAGCAAAGTAGAGTGGGCGGGGCATTAACAAGGGAGGTAACTATGGCACTTCATATTGAAAAAGTATCTGGCAAAACGGAAGCTGTTTTTGAACAAGCTCAAATCAGGAGAATGATTGAACAGCACTATCCTAAGCTATTCGAGGAAACAGAGCAGTCGTTAGAACATCCTGTAGACGCAGCTACATTGGCGAAGCATCGTGATAGCGCAAAGAAAACCGCTATTGCTTTAGTGACAAGAGAATATGAAGATAAATCGATGGATATCGGAGAAGCTGCAATTGAGGTGGCAGCAAAATATCGGGAGTTTTTAGAAAATCCTGGTATGTTGGCATCAACCTCTCGTTCGATGGCGTGTTAACTGGAAGGTAATTAGGGGCTATGGCATACAACGAAAAAGTAATCGATCACTACGAAAACCCGCGCAATGTGGGGAGTATGGATAAGGCGGACCGGAACGTGGGTACCGGCCTCGTCGGTGCGCCCGCGTGTGGCGACGTGATGAAGCTGCAGCTGCGCATTTCAAACGACGGGGTGATTGAGGACGCCAAATTCAAAACCTTCGGCTGCGGTTCGGCCATTGCCTCCAGCTCGCTGATTACCGAGTGGGTCAAAGGCAAAAAAGTCGAAGAGGCGATGCAAATCAAAAACACCGAAGTGGCGGAGCACCTCTCGCTGCCGCCGGTTAAAATCCACTGCTCCGTGCTTGCCGAAGACGCCATCAAAGCCGCCATTGCGGATTATCAGAGCAAGCAGGAAGAGAAGAAAGAGGAGGCTGCATAGTCGTTAGTCGATAGTCGTTAGTTCCTTGAGCCAAAGTACCACTAACAACTATCGACTATCGACTATCGACTATTATGCCCGCGATCTTCACCATCTCCGACGCTGCCGCAGGGCAGATTCAAACGCTGCTTCAAAAGCGCGGCAAGCCCTCGGCCGGTATTAAGGTAGGTATCCGCACGCGCGGCTGCTCGGGGCTTTCCTACACGATTGAATACGCCGACGAGCAAGGCAAGTTCGACGAGGTGGTGGAAGAAAAAGGCGTGAAAGTGTTGATTGATCCGAAAGCGG
>CAYOOP010000013.1:5333-21748 GCA_964405685.1 uncultured Rickettsiales bacterium | reverse complement strand
CTTACCAGCAGCGACTTCAATTACGCTCATTAGTTCATCTGGAATCGCAGATTTATTAGTTCTCGTGAGCACATCCCGCAAATCTTTCTGTGCAGTATTTAGAGAATTATCGGTGGAATTACGGACTTGGTCCAACGCGGCAATCACTGAATCTACTGTGGCTACCTGAGGTAACGTATCGGCATTGTTTTCGGCATCATGATCACTGCGTAACCGTTCTCTTAAATCACCACGCGAACTCATAAGCTGCTCAATTGCATCTGTAGCTGCTTCTTGCGGGGTTAATATTGCCGTTTGGTGACCACTTACGCTTTCAACTGAAATAGGGCCTTGATCACTGTTCTGCATAGTGCTCCTTATCATGAATGCTTGAATCAACTGCGGCATTTATACCACAGTGTGGCGAGAAACCAAGCTATACTTGCAAAAATGTGACAGTCACCAATGCACCGCCTTGCGGATGGTTTGAAAGCGCTATGTTACCCTTATGATCTTCAATAATTTTCTTGGTGATGGAAAGGCCGAGTCCCGTGCCTTTGGCGCGGCTGGTGACGTAAGGTTCAAAACATTCCTCGATCTTATCAGGGGGAAAACCTACGCCGTTATCACGAATTTGAAGCGTGATTTGCTGATCTTTCTGAATCAGGGAAACACTAATCTTGGCATGCTGATGTTCCCCCCGCGTGCGGGGGGATTCAGGGGGGAATCCCCCACCCACTACGCTAACGCTTTCAGCGTAAGCTTCGTTGCCCTCCCCCGCAAGCGGGGGAGGTTAGAGTTGCGCGCGTCCCCTGGTACTGCTATCCATCTGGCATGAACCCCAAACACGCCCCGCATAGCAAACCCTCTCCCACAGCCAGACCCGCGCATGCGCCGTTGTATGCGGCGCTTGACCTCGGCACCAATAATTGCCGTTTGCTGATTGCCTCGGTGGAGCAAGGCAACACGCCGGCGCCGCAGCTGAAAGTGATGGAAAGTTTTTCGCGAATTGTGAAGCTAGGCGAAGGTGTCAGTAAAACGGGGAAGATTTCCGAAGCGGGCATGGAGCGCACGATTGAAGCGCTCAAAGTCTGCAAGAAAAAGCTGGATCGGCATGAGGTTCACCTATCCCGATTTGTAGCCACCGAAGTGGCGCGCAAGGCGGAAAACACCAAAGAATTCCTGAAACGGGTCAAATCCGAACTGGACCTCACGATTGATGTGATTTCCAGCGAAGAAGAAGCCCGGCTTGCATTTTTGGGCTGCGCGTCACTGCTCACCGAAACCGCCAATCGCGCCATTGTGTTCGATATCGGCGGCGGCAGCACGGAGCTGATGTGGATTGACGTGGACCCCAAACACGACAAAGGCAGTACCATTTCCGATTGGCTGTCGATCGACTGCGGCGTCATGAATCTGATGGACCGCTTCGGCGGCTATGACTTTGTGGATATGACGTATCGCGACATGGTGGATTACGTCGCCAAGCGCATCGAGCCGTTTGAAGAAGCCAACGAAATCAGCGACACGATCGGCAACAAGCGCGTGCAAATGATCTCCACCTCCGGCACGGTAACGACGCTGGCGGCCATTCACTTAGGCCTGCCCCGCTACGACCGCGCGAAAATTGACGGCATCAAACTCAGCATCACCGATTTGCGCGATACCATCACCACCCTGCTCAAAATGCGCCCCAGCGAGCGTTTCAACCACCCCTGCATCGGCCCCGACCGCGTCGATTTCATCATCTCCGGCTGCGCCATTTTCGACGCCATCAGCAACATCTGGCCCACCAGCGACATCACCATCGCCGACCGCGGCGTCCGCGAGGGAATAATTATTTCGCTGTTGCAGGGGCAAGCATGAGCAACCACCGCACAGAAAAAACGCGCGTCAAAACCGCGAAGGGGCGGAAGATTTCTTCCACCATGTGGCTGCAGCGGCAGTTGAATGATCCGTATGTGCAGCGCGCGCAGAAGGAGGGCTACCGCTCGCGGGCGGCGTTTAAGCTCATGGAGCTGGATGATAAATATCAGTTTTTGAAACCGGGCATGACGGTGCTGGATTTGGGCGCGGCACCCGGCGGCTGGCTGCAGATTGCGGCGGCACGGATTAAATCCACCCCCAAAAAACCGCGCGTGTTTGGGATTGATTTGCTCGACATCCCCCCCGTGCCCGGCGCGGAGGCGATTCAGCTGGATTTTATGGATGACTCTGCGCCCCAAAGACTTCAGGAAATGGCGGGCGGCAAGGTGGATGTGGTGCTGTCGGACATGGCACCAAACGCCACCGGCCATGGCGGTACGGACCATTTACGCATTATCGGCCTGGTAGAAGCCGCATTCCACTTCGCTTGCGGTGTATTAGAACCCGGCGGCACGTTTGTCGCCAAAGTCTGGCAAGGGGGTACGGAAGCGGCGCTTCTTTCTGAAATGAAACGCAAATTCGAAACCGTCACCCACATGAAACCCAAGTCCAGCCGCAAGGAATCCCCCGAAATGTTCGTGGTCGCGCGTGGGTTTAAGGGGTAAATATACGCTTGACGTAACACGTAACGTTGTGATAACATGAAACAGTATCGAGACAGGCGGACAGAACGGTTTGCAAACGGTGAGTTTGTACGCGAGCTGGCACCGGTTAAGCTACAAATTGAAAAACGATTGGAGATTTTGGAAGCTGCAATTTCTGTGCGCGATTTAGCCGCCTTACCCAGCAACCGGCTGCACGCGCTGACGGGTGATCGCAAAGGACAATACAGCATCCGCGCCAACGACCGCTGGCGCATTTGCTTTGAATGGCCGGAAGGCGCAAATGCACCCTACAACATCGAAATCGTCGATTACCACTAGGAGAGTTTATGCCACGCACTGCCATCCACCCCGGAACCATCCTCGCCGATGAATTGACTGAATTGAACATGAGCGCCCGCAAGGTATCGGAAATCCTGGGTGTACCCACTAACCGCATCACGCAGATTTTAAATAGCAAACGCGCAGTCACAGCAGATACGGCCCTCAGACTCGCCCGCTGGCTTGGTACCTCCGCCGAATTCTGGCTAAACCTGCAAAAACAATACGAATTACGGCTTGCTGAACAAGAGGTTGGCGCTAGCATTCGTAAGCATGTGCAGCCCATGGAATCAAGACCGGGCGCCTAAAAACCCCTTGCAAACACCCCTATTTTCGCCTATATACCCCGCTCTCTTTGGGAAAACTCAAAGAAATTCACATGCGGAGTGCTTTCCGGTGCCAAGCAATTGGCCCTTTCACCCCGCAGACGTTTAACCGGAAAAAGGATTTGAATATGTCTCAACCCGCATTCGCGATGCGCGACCTCATTGAAGCAGGCGTGCACTTCGGCCACAAAACCAAACGCTGGAACCCCAAAATGGCACCGTATCTCTACGGTGTCCGCAATGGCATCCACATCATCGACCTCGGCAAAACCGCGCCGATGTTGAACCAAGCACTCGAAGCCGTGCGCACCGTCATGTCGCAAAACGGCCGTCTGCTGTTTGTTGGCACCAAGCGCCAAGCGGCGGATGTCGTCGTTGATTCTGCAAAACGCTGCGGCCAATATTACATCAACAACCGCTGGCTCGGTGGGCTCCTCACCAACTGGCAAACCATTCAAAATTCCATCCGCCACCTGCGCAAACTCGACGAGCAACTCGAGGGCGACAACGCGGGTTTCACCAAGAAAGAATTGCTGCAAATGTCGCGCGAGCGCGTGAAATTGGAATCGTCTCTGGGCGGTATCAAAGACATGGGCGGCCTGCCAAATTTGATTTTCGTGATCGATACCACGAAGGAAGATTTGGCGATTGCGGAAGCAGCACGCCTCGGTATTCCAGTGGTTGCAATCGTTGACAGCAACGCATCAATGGACGGCGTGACCTACCCGATTCCGGGTAATGATGACTCGATCCGCGCGATCAAACTCTATTGCGATTTGATTGCGGATGCAGCACTGGCCGGCATCTCCCAAGCCGTTTCCCGCAACCCGCGCGAAGCGAAAGTGGAAGCGCCGAACTCGTTTGAAGTGCAAGCGGAAGTCAAAGAAGACGAAGGCGAGAAAAAAGGCCAGGCACGCGGTAAAGGCGGCAAAGCTGGTACGAAAAAGGCCCCAGCCGTTGTCACTAAAAAACCAAGCCGCAAGGTCGCCGAAGGTGCCACTGACGCCGCTGAATCCGAAGAACCCGCTGCTTGATAATTCGTCATTGCGAGCATAGCGAAGCAATCCACGCCTAGACTAGGAGAGATGGATTGCTTCGGGCTAAAGCCCTCGCAATGACATCACATCAAATACAAAGGAAAACGTATGTCTAATTTTACTGCTGAACATGTCAAAAACCTCCGCGAAACCACCGGTGCGGGGATGATGGATTGCAAAAAAGCGCTCGAAGCGACCGCTGGTAATTTCGAAGAAGCGATTGACTGGCTACGCAAAAAAGGCCTCTCTTCTGCCGCCAAAAAATCCGGCCGTGTGGCGGCTGAGGGCTTGGTTGCAGTGAGCGTTGAAGGCACCAAGGGTGCTATGATTGAGCTCAACTCCGAAACTGATTTCGTCGCCAAAAACGACAAATTCCAAACCCTCGCCAAAGCAACCGCTGAGCTGGCACTCCGCCACTCGGTAGGCGACGTTGAAGAACTCAAAACCACCAAAGACGGCCACGGCAAAACTGTTGCGGAAACCGTGACGGACGCCATCGCCGTCATCGGCGAGAACATGAACCTGCGCCGCGCCGCCATCATAGGCGTCACCAAAGGTGTGGTGTGCAGCTATGTTCACAGTGCAGCCGCTCCCGGCATGGGCAAAATCGGCGTATTGGTGGGTTTGGAATCCGAAGCGGACCTCGGCAAACTCGAGCCGCTGGGCAAGCAAATTGCCATGCACGTTGCGGCCGCAAAACCTGATGCACTCGATGTATCACACGTAGAAGCATCCAAGCTTGAGCGCGAACGCGCCGTCTACCGCGAGCAAGCGCAAGCCTCCGGCAAGCCTGCCGAAGTCATCGAAAAAATGGTCGAAGGCCGCGTGCGTAAATATTACGAAGAAGTGGTTCTGCTCGAACAACTCTTCGTGATCGACGGCAAAACCAAGATCAAAGATGTGATCGAAACAGCCAGCAAAGAAGCCGGAAAACCTATCAAATGCACCGGTTTCGTCTGCTTCCGCCTCGGCGAAGGCGTCGAAAAAATAGCGACCGACTTCGCCGCCGAAGTCGCCAAAGCAGTGAATGGGTAATTATCTTAGCTGTCATGCTCGGGCTCGACACGAGCATCCATCGTAATGTTCTTGATGGATCCTCGGCTCAAGGCCGAGGATGACGCTTGGAATTGTCCTCAGAGTTCATAATCCGTTTTTGGGGACGGCGCTCAAATTCGAGCCATTTGCTCAACCCCAATTTATAGCAGAGGCAACTCTATGATACTTCATCGCTATTGGTTCAAATTCAAATTGACACTCAATGATCCACACCCTTTGGGCACTCTGCCTGGATGTGGAGTAACCGCATCGTCAATGGAAGATGCATTAGAGATGTTACGAGAACAAGTTTTTCAAAGTGATGTTTTGCCGGATTTGGAGAGATGTATTGAGGATGTTTCACTAAGCGATCTTGATTCAAAGCATGTTTTGCCAAATTGCGGCAATGTTTTAAGACAAGGAATCTGGTTTCCGCTAGGCTATGATTAGATTTCTTCTGGCCGCGCAAATACCGCGCGCTCGGCAGCCATATCCACATCCGGAAACGTGCGTTTGTTAAAGGCAAACATTTCGGTTTTACCATCCGGGTAGGCGATTTCGAGGATATCGCCCGCGCCGAAGTTATAGGTGGCCTTAATTTTGCCGATGACCTTGCCGTGTTCTTCTACGGTAAAACCTATCAAATCTTCCAGATTGTATTCGCCCTCACCCGCAGCGGCAGAGCCGCTGCTTCCCTCACCCGTGCACGGGTGAGGGGTCTTTATGCGCAAAACCTCACCCCTTAGGCCTTCCGCCGCATTGCGGTCAGAAATACCTTCTAATTGCACGATAAAGGGGGACTGCGTCGCGCCGACAACCTTAGCAGAATAGGTTTTATCTCTGATGGTTACAGGCTGTTTTTCAAGTTGTACTTTAAAATTTCCGAAGTCGGTTTTTACTTTAACCAAACCCCGTATCCCATGCGCGCCAATAACGACGCCAATGGGGCGCTTAGACATTAAGCCGCAGGCGCTTCAGCTTCGGGAGCAGGTGCAGGAGCGGCGGCAGCGGGAGCAGCAGCTTCAGGCTCGCCCTTATCTTTTTTGGATTTACGGACCGGCGATTTGGCAGGCAGGGTGGAAACCACACCGGCTTTATTCAGGAAATAATGCACACGGTCAGAATATTGCGCGCCTACGCCCACCCAGTATTTCGCGCGCTCAACATCAAGCACCACACGCTGTTGGTTTTCATCCACCAGCAGAGGATTATAAGTGCCGATTTTCTCAATAAAATTGCCGGAGTTACGAGCATTGCGGGAATTGGTCACCACAATACGGTAAAACGGGCGTTTTTTGGCACCACCGCGGGCAAGACGAATCGTTGTAGGCATGAAAAACCCTTGTTCTTAAGTGAAAATGGACGGGCTTTTTAGCCTCTAAACCAGGCTTTGTAAAGGGGAAAATGCACCTAAGACTGTCATCCTCGCGAGGCCTAGCCGAGCTCGGGATCTCGTAAACCTGCAGGAGATCCCCGACGGCATAAAATTCCGCCGAGGATGACGGAAATCTACTTGCTAACCCGTAGGTTAGACAACGAATCCCCAATGGTTTTAAAGGCATTGGCGAGGGTGGTGTTGTCGGGCGATGGGAAGTAGTAATCCGCCTGGGTGGCGCAGTTTCTGAGCATGGTCGCGCTCGAAGTACTGACCGTACCGAATGAGATGGTATACACAACGATGTTATTGTTTTTCATATTGGTACACACCGTCGAAAGTCGCGCATCCAACTGCGTTTCAGCAGTCGATTGCGTGGTGGTGCCGAGTTTATTATCGCTCAAATACCAGTACGCACCGTGGTTGCTGTTGTCGATGGTGTTGTCACCGTCGGTCATGATAATCACCGCCTTGTTCATTTTGGGCGTGTTATAAGCCAGTGGGAGGTTATTGGTGTTCATCTCCCCACCCCACAGACCTTGCCAACGTGGCGAAATCATTCGCCAGCCCCAGGCAGCGCCCAACCCAATATGGGTGTTGCCACGCGCCGCCATATCATCAATTGCATCTAAAATAGTGGTTTTGTTAGCTGTCATGGGTGTTACCGCTTGTGGGCAGGATTTATTGGGACCCTTAGAAACACCAATACCGGAACGCACACTGCCACCGCTGGTCAACCAGTCATTGTTGCTATCGTCCGGCCAGAAATATTGTGGAAACAAGGCGACTGATGGTGGATCATCCGTTGTGTCGCGATTGCTTGCCTCGCGCGCATCTACGCAGCCCGCCCAGGCAATACCTTTCCAATTAAAGCTGTTGGAAGCAAGCCAGCTGGTGCGCGTGGGTCCAACGTTGACAGCCTGCGAAAACGGTACCAGACCAATCCACAAATTTGAAACCGTGGTGTTGCTGCCATAGAGCGTATCAACAAGCTCATTCGCCGCATTTTTCAGGCTGGTAAGCTTCGTAACCCCACCAATCGAATTGCTCATAGAACCCGTATTATCGAGCACCATTACCAGTTCCAGCCCGCTGCTTTGGCGGGTGATCTCGGAAGTGGCTGCCACTTTCATGGTGGTTTTACCGAAAATACGCATGAAGGTGGTAGGCAGCGTAGCGCTCGCTGACAAAGTAATTGTCGAGCTATCCGCACTTACAACGGGCGTTGCCAGCGTTACGGTAGAGCCGAGATAGTTTTTAAAATTGGCATTGAGGTATTTCGTAACCTCGCTATTGACGTTGGTGGTGCTGACCGTCGAACCGGCGGCAAGCCCCGCCGCATCGAGCGAGCTTGAGAGTTTTGCCTGCACCAACTGCGCGCGACCTACGTCCACCGCAACGCCGGTGGCACCGACAATGGCTGCTATACCAAGCCCGACAATGGGAACGATGGAGCCCGATTCGCCGCGGAGAAATCGCATGATCTTGTTCATAAAAGCCTCCCTTTTAGGGTCTTTAAGTCGGAGCGGTGGTGAGCGCACCTAGACGCGGCTTAAAGATGGTTACTTTGTAAATATCCTGCGCACCGATTGCACCGCCGGAAAACATGGGCGTATAGCGATAGTACACTTCGGTGATAATAATGTTGTCCTTATCGTTTAGCGTTAAGCCCCCCGGCAAGGTGGCATTACCGTTCACGTTGCCAATCTGACTGGTACGCAACAGCGTACCCCCACCCGTATAGCGCCACTTCACGGTCGGCGGGTTGACCGTGCCGCTTTGGTGGACTGAAGAAATAATCACCACACCATTGGCACCAAACGTATACGGCTGCATGATTTGCGAAGCTGCTATAACGATACTTGCCAGCTGCGCATTGGTAATGGTGGTGTTTTGCGTGACCACGTCGGTAACGGTATAGGCGACTTTCTCAGCCTTTTGCTGAATCAACAAAAAGCGGCTCATTTCAAAACCGCCGAGAAAGAGTAGCAATAGGATCGGCGCTAACAACGCAAACTCAGTCGCCACCACACCAGAATCCGTCATTGCGAGAAGGCGAAGCCGACGAAGCAATCCAGTCTTTCTAGCATAAAGCTGGATTGCTTCGTCGCGATGCTCCTCGCAATGACGTGTTTTCTGTTTCATACTAGAAGGGCTCGTTTTGCACGACGGCTCGTGCCGTCAATGTGAGGTTGCCGTTATTGGAAAGAAGCTTGCCGATCATCGGCGTGTATATTTTCCACGGATAGGTGACGATATACACAACCACCTGGCTGGAGCTGCCCAGGCTGGCCGCGCCCATATCCAAATCGTACTGACCGTTGGCGTTTACATCCGTGTAATTCTCGCCGTTATCGCGCACACCATTGTTGTTGGCATCTACAAACGGCTCGGGCTGACCCACTTTGTCGAACTGGCTGTAGGATTTATAGGTTAAGCTGATTTTGCTGGTATCCAGAAAGGTTGAGCGCGAATTGAGCGCGGCTTTAATCGTCTCCAACTGGGTGGAACCGCTCGCGGTGTAGCCAGTCTTACCCGTGCGCGTGGCCGCAAAGATGGCACCTTCAAGCGTATTTTGTGTCAACATAACCAGCGAGATTTCGATCACCCCTAGCGTCATCATCAAAAACACCGGCGCGATGATGGCAAACTCCATCGCAGCAATGCCTTCGTTGACCTGAACAAAGCGCGAGCGGAAGAGTTTGAGACGGTGAAAACGGAACATCATAGCTGGAACTCCCTATGATCAGGATACCAGTCTATTCTTAGTATAAATTTAATTATATTAACAATTTGGTTACAATTGTATGTATCAGGACATAATCGGGACGTTAGTGGTGGCACTTACGCTTAATCCATTCCACGGCAGAATATGTCCAAGTACCGTTGAATAAGTATAGCTCAAAGTAATTTGTTTATAAGTGATGCTACTGACCACCGAGCTCGAAATAGTCACCGTAACGTTGGC
The DNA here is from genome assembly GCA_964405685.1 of uncultured Rickettsiales bacterium. Taxonomy (GTDB): domain Bacteria; phylum Pseudomonadota; class Alphaproteobacteria; order Rickettsiales; family SXRF01; genus CAYOOP01. The sequence goes on along the minus strand of CAYOOP010000013.1, from coordinate 12,179 downwards.
GGGTATAATCCCCACGATGTTTTGCCTGGCAAACGTAGTAACGGTCTCGGTGCTTGCGGTGGTATTAACCATCGCGTAGCGGCCCGCTTCACCCACGGCATATTGCAAAATGCTGCGCGTAAAAAACAACCGCCCACCTTCTATCAGCCCAAATAGAATAAGAAATAATATGGGGGCAACGAAGGCGAACTCTACGACCACCGCCCCTTCTTGCCGCTTTCTAAAAGAAGACCTCATTGGGTGCGCACCGTAATATCTTTGGTGATGGTTTGAGGAAATAGCTGACGATAATTGTACTGCGCCGTCATATCGTACACCGCAGTTACTTTATCAAATACGCCCATTTGTACGCCAGCACTACATGAACTCGCACACGAAGTAGTAATCCCCGCACATTCACAAAACTGACTTGTAGTCACCGTAAGGCTTTGGGTCGGAATACCGCTGGCATTTGAAAGGGCCGAGGCAATACCTGTAGAATTGGTGGGGTATTTCACTGCATACTGGCTTGCAGCGCGCATGCCGTTTAACAGTTTGACGTTGCTGTTAATCAGCGTCGCCAGATCAAGCATCGCCGGAATGGACACCGCTAGAAACGCGCCGACGATCGCAAATTCCACGGCCGGTCCGCCGTCTTCTTCTTTTGCAAAACGCTTCAAAAATCTAACCATAAGGATACCCTCACTCGACCAACTGCACCGTACCTGGCACCACAATATCCGTTACCGTGGAAGGACAACTGCTAGTTAGGTTCGAATTGCCAGTAAATGTAATATACAATGCGACGATTTTGGTACAACCGCCGCCGCCACTGCTGGTATTACCCGAAAACTCCAACTCCTGTTTGGGGAAATACACCGCACCGGTGAAATTGGTGCTGGAATTACCGTTGATTTTATTCGCATTCATCACCACTGGTGCATTCTTGTCCTGATAAAACAACACTCCTTTGTAAGCACCGCTCGTAGGTGCCGACAGCGAAATGGTGCCGCCGCCGTTAACATCCAGGTTTGCGTAGCCCGAGCCCGTGCTGCTCGTTAGAATAATGGTGACATCCGTACCCGTAATTTGCGCGCCGGCATTGGCTTTAAAGTTCCCACGATCGATAATATACGTGCCAGGATTTAAGGTGATACGCGCATTAGACTTCGCCCACAGACCATTGCAATACACACCGGGATTAAGCGTTACTGTACTGTTGGTATTATAATTGTTCTGATCGCATCCACTGTAGCTTGGAATGCTGAGGTTGCTATAAGGGTCGGTGATGGGGGCACCGTGCGTGGTAGGCGGCGTGTCCGTGTTCAGATCGCTACTGCCTCCGACACTATAACCGCCGGCAGTGTACAGTGAATCAACATTCACCGTCGCATTACCACTTAAGGTAATCGCCGAAGAATCGGTGGAATTTGCTGCCGCCACGCAATCGGTCAGGTTAATCGTCGTGCTTCCGGTAAATAGCAGCGCATCGTCCTGAATCGTTTCTAACGCAAGCACACACGCCTCGCCCGCAGGTTGCCGCAAGGCCACGGCGCGCGTGCGAATGGTTGGGTTGCTACCCATTGCCAGCTTTGAAAAATAACGCGTGTCTGCTTGTTGCGCGATAATTTCTACCGCGTAGTTGCTGGTGGTATAGGCACCCGTGGTAGGTGGAAAATTGGCTGTCAGTGTTATTTTAGAAACATCGAGACCATTGCGCGTCAGTTCGCCGCGAGCGGTGTAATACATCGTGGTTTGGCTTGGCGTGCCGTAAATATCATACCCCGCAGCCAGCGCCGCCGTATCCGTCGCATTTTGTTGGTTACGTTTGGTAAAATACCATTTACCTGCATCGGTCCCAAGTGCAATGCCGCCGATGATAACCGGAAGCGTAATCGCCCATACCATGGCGGCAACGCCCGACTCTTCGCGTAAAAAAGAGATACATTTCCGGAAATGCATAAACAAACCACCCCATGCTTATGGTACGCTCCAGCGATTAACAAAATGGAAAAAATGTGTGGTATTTTAGTCGAATTACAACATAAAAATCGGGCAACCCACTGATGCTTACGAACTCAGACCTAAGCAGACATTAAAAGCATTTTTTCCAATGGCTTGCGGGCGGTTGTTAACAGTTCTGACGTTAAATTCAACTGTGGGTTTTTATCACGCATGCATAAATACATCTTCTCCAACGTATTCTTCTTCATGTGCGGGCAGTTGTTGCACGCCATGCATGCGCCGCCTTCCATTCCGGGTACGGGAATGAGTTCCGCATCCGGCGCCGCCTTTTGCATCGCGTGGAAAATGCCGGGTTCGGTGAGCACCAGAAACTGTCCCTGTTTTTTCTCACCCACATAGCGAATGAGGCCGGAGGTGGAAGCAATGAATTCTGCATGTGCCAGCAATGCTTCCGGGCATTCCGGGTGCGCGATGATGTGCGCATTGGGATAGCGTACTTTCAGCTTCACCAATTCGCTTTCCGAAAACCGCTCATGCACCATACACGAGCCATGCCACAGCACCATGTTGCGATTTAGTTTCTTCGCGAGATATCCACCCAAAAACCGATCCGGCGCAAAAATGATGGGTTGGTTCTCAGGAATCTGGCGGATGATTTTTTCGGCGTTGCTCGAGGTCACAATCACGTCCGAAAGCGCTTTCACGGCGGCAGAACAGTTGATATAGGAGACGACCATATGGCCCGGGTGCGCGTCGATAAATGTTTTGAATTCATCCGGTGGGCAGGAATCTTCCAGCGAACACCCGGCCTGCATATCCGGGAGCAGCACCAGCTTGCCCGGGTTTAAAATCTTTGCCCCCTCGGCCATGAATTTCACGCCACAAAACACAATCACTTTTGCGTCCGTGGCCGCCGCACGCCGCGCCAGCTCCAGCGAATCGCCAACATGGTCGGCGATGTCCTGAATGTCATCATCCTGATAATAATGCGCAAGGATGACGCCGTTCATCTCGCGCTTGAGGCGCAAAATCGCGTCAATGAGCGCCGCGCCGCGGGGAATGGAGTTAGGTACAGTATCAAGGTTCAACATGGCTGTGAGATTAACTTACCCGCAGATAAATAGCAATTAGGCACTTATTCTTCGGTAAACGGACGGTCAATCAGGGTTCGAATTACTTCGTCGACCGGTTCATGCAGGTTGATGATGCGGTGGACGGCGTTAGCAATGGGCATATCAACCTTATGTTTTTCAGCGAGTTTGACGACGGATTCGACTGACGTTGCACCCTCAATCACGCCCCTGCCCTCGTTTACCACCACTTGACCGACTGGCATTTCGCGGCTTAGTGCAACGCCGAAGGCAGTGTTGCGGGAATGGAGACTCGAGCAGGTGAGTACCAAATCGCCCAGGCTGCACAGGCCCATGAGCGTTTTCGGTTTGCCGCCTTTGGCAACGGCCAGACGCGACATTTCGGCGAATCCACGGGTAATCAGTGCAGCGCGGGCATTTTCGCCTAGGTCTTTGCCAATGGCTATACCGCAAGCAATCGCAATCACGTTTTTCACGGCACCGCTGATCTGCGCGCCGATGATATCATCGGTGACATAAGGTCGAAACAACGCGCTGCCAAGCGCGTAGGCGACGCGGTTGGCGGTGTCTTTATTGGGGCTGGCAATCGTGGTAGCGGAAGGCTTGCCGCGGGCGACTTCGGTGGCGAAATTGGGGCCGGAGATGACGGCTGTGATATTGCGGGAGAGCACGCTGCCGACCACCTCGCTCATCAAAAGCAGGCTTCCTTTTTCTATACCCTTGCTGCCAATCACGATCGGCACTTCGGTGGGGAGGGTATCGGAAATCGTGATACACGCGGAGCGCATACAATGTGATGGCACGGCCATCACCAAAATTTCGTTCTTGCAGACACTTGCGAGATCATCGGTAATCTGAATCGCTGGATCGATAAAAACATGCGGCAAATAGACATCGTTCATCCGATGTTCTTGAACCGACTGAATGACATTCTTATTGCGGGTAGCAAGCGTCACCTGGCTACCGGCGCGATGCGCGGCAATGGCGAGCGCCGTTCCCCACGAACCGCCTCCTAACACGCCGACCGTCGGTTTCGAAAGCATGACTACTGCTGAGCTTCGGCAGGCGGCTTGCGCGGCGGTGCCTTCATGTCGTTAAACACGCAGACAATGTCGCTGCCATGACGCAGCGTGTAGCGCGGTGCGACGCGTTCGATGACGATGAAGTTCCCGCGCGTGCGGAAGTTGACGATCGCTTCTTTACCTTCGGAATCGACCAGGAAAAACGCCGGAATATCGGCATTTTTGTCTTTGAATTCGAAATAGGTGAATTCGCCGTCGTCAAAAATACGAAGCGGGGCGATGCGGTCGGAGCCGCTGATCGTGTAGTTGAAATTATATTTGCCGGGGTTTTTCTCGACATCCGGCAATGGCACAGCGTCCAGATAGGTTTTCACCGTCGCCGCCGAATCCTCGCCCGGGTAGACAAACCGCATGATGAAGACCATGTCCTCATCGTCAATGCTGCCCGCTTCGGCGGCGTGGAGTTCAAATAAATAGGTGCGCTTGTTGGTGATCAGCGTTACGTTCGTCGTCGCATCCTGTTCCACGGGTTTCAAAAACAGGCGATTGCCGGAGGGGTTGATCATCCAGCCTGCCGAATCGCCCATGGAAATAGTGGCAATCTCTTCGCCTTGTTCAAATTCGATGGAGGATTGAAAACGGTAGTGGCCAACAAATTTATAAACCTGATCGGGCTGGTACATAATGGTGCGCACGCGGTGATCCAGCTTTTGCGGGCGCGCTTCCTTCGTGGCATAGGCCGGGCTAGCACCGAAGGCACATAGCATAACGAATAAGACTAGACGTGAACGCATCATCATTCCTGCACGGGAGTTGAACTATAGGCGGTGACGGTAAACTCAAGCGGGGTGGTCGCCCCAGAGGTCTGGTTTACCTGAATATCCTTAAAACGGAAAGTGATATTTACAAGGCCACGCTCCTTCCGGACGGCGACACCTTCGGTGACGGTGGCTTCATAACGCACCTGCATTTGGTTCATGTCCGACGAAATGGGCTTGATGTCTGCCACCCGTATGGTGCGCGTGGCACGGCGTTGGTATTTCGCAATCGGGCTCGCGGGATTTTGGGGATCAAGCGAGGCTTGGTAGGTATTAAATACCTCCGGCACACTTTGATTGCGCACACCGCTGACGTTTAGATCGATCTTATCAATATTATATTCTTCGCGCATGCGCACATAGGTCGACGCCAGAAACTCCCGTAACACCAGATTGGCGTCTCGCCCCGGTTCCCCTATGATCTGCATCCGCGGCACATCGTTGACAATATCGCTGGTGGTATAAATGAAGGGCACATTGGTTTTCAGCGGGAAGAACATGTTCACTGCGATCACGGAGAAAAATAGAATAACGAGCGAAACGCCGGTGACGATCAGATACAAATAACGCTCTGCCATGATGTCATGGTAGCGCTGGTGATAAATCAGCCGGGATTCGCGAAAAAACTCCCCACGGCGCAACCGTTCAAGTATCTGCTGCGGTGATGTAGGAGCCGATTCTGAATCTGCCATAGACGAAAACCCTTGGGCGTGATTATACTTGGTTTCCACTAAATCAACAATCTCCTAATATCTGATTAATATGCCATTTCTTTCCAGCGAATTTGCCGACACCATTAGTGCCGCCTATGGCCTCACCTTTGCGATCATTGGCGCACTTGTATTCTTTAGCATCCGCGCCAACCGAGCCGCCAAACGCAAATGAAAGCAAAAACGCAGCGCCTATGGTTTGTGATTTTCGCGCTTATGTGCTTAAGCGCTGCTACACTGCTGACGCTTAATGCGCTCAAAAGCGATATTGTGTTCTTCTATACGCCTTCGGACATCCAGACCCAATCGATCGACCCTGCAAAAAATATACGCATCGGCGGCTTGGTGGAGGTGGGCAGCGTGAAACAAGAGCCTGATGGCAGTATGCATTTTACCGTGACGGATGGGAAAGAAGTTCTAATCGTGCACTACAAAGGCATGCTTCCCAACCTTTTCCGCGAAGGCCAGGGCGTGGTAGCCGAAGGGACATTGAAAAATAACATGCTGGAAGCCAGCCGCATTCTTGCCAAGCACGATGAAAACTACATGCCACCTGAAGTCGCCGATGCCCTCAAAGAATCCGGCCACTGGAAAACGGATTATGAGAAGAAATAGATCAATGTTTACCTCTCCCGCGTGCGGGAGAGGGCAACGGAGCTTACGTCCGAAGGACGTTAGCGCAGTGGGTGAGGGCATATTCCCTCTCCAAGTTTTCTATGCTCGCTTACGCTCGAAAGAAAACTTTCCTCTCCCGCACGCGGGAGAGGAGAAGGTTGGTGGATTATGAGTGAACTCGGCACCGCCCTACTCATCATTGCCACCATTGCCGCATTGTTCACCGTGCGGTTCCCAAAGCGCGCGCTGGCACTAATACAGCTTGGTGTGCTTTCGCTCGCGCTCGCAGCATTAATATATGCACGCATCACAAATGATTTCTCCATCCAAAACGTCGCCGAAAACTCCAGCCGTACGTTACCGCTTCTCTATAAAATTACAGGTAGCTGGGGCAACCATGAAGGCTCTATGCTTCTGTGGGTGTGGGTGCTGGCGGCATATAGTGCAGCTCTTACCTCCCCCCGCAGGGGGGAGGTCGGGAGGGGGGCAGGCTTGCAAGGTGCTGAAAGTTCAATGCAAGACAACCCACACACCATTCAAGACGGCCCCCACCCTAACCCTCCCCCTATGGGGGAGGGAATAAAAACGATGGCATTGCGCATACAATCTCTGTTTGCCTTCAGCTTTTTACTTTTCATTCTTTTTA
>CAYOOP010000013.1:0-5233 GCA_964405685.1 uncultured Rickettsiales bacterium | reverse complement strand
GCATTGCGCATACAATCTCTGTTTGCCTTCAGCTTTTTACTTTTCATTCTTTTTACCTCGAACCCTTTCGCGCCTGTTCACGAATGGGTGAGTGATGGCAACACGCTCAATCCGCTCTTACAAGACCTCGGCCTCGCCATTCACCCACCTATGTTGTACTTGGGGTATGTAGGTTTTTCCGTGGTGTTTTCGCTTGCGGTTGCAGCACTCATCATCGGTGTGGAAGGCGAATACTTCGCAAAATCTATCCACCCGTTCATACTGGTCGCGTGGAGTGCGCTGACCTTTGGCATTGGCCTCGGTAGTTGGTGGGCATATCGCGAACTCGGCTGGGGCGGCTGGTGGTTCTGGGACCCGGTGGAAAATGCATCGCTCTTGCCTTGGCTCACTGGCACAGCGCTTTTGCATTCCAACCTTGTACTCAAAAAACGTGGATGTCTGTACGCATGGGTGTTGCTGCTTGCCATTCTCACCTTCGCGATGAGCTTGCTCGGCACATTTTTGGTACGCTCCGGCGTGCTCACTTCGGTACATAGTTTTGCGAGCGACCCGGCACGAGGTATTTTTATTCTAGGTTTAATCGGCGTCAGCGTCGGCGGTGCATTACTACTATATGGTTTGAAAACCGCTGCACTCACGCGCGTACCGCTGCAGTTTTTCTCCCGCGAAGGCGGTATCGTCCTCAATAATTTATTCCTCGTGGTGATTTGTGCAACCATTTTACTCGGTACACTTTATCCGCTGCTTGCCGAATTCATCTTCAAAAACCCGCTCACCGTCGGCGCTCCATATTACCATAAAACCGTGGCTCCGCTGGCCATCATACCGTTGCTCCTCATGGCCATCACCCCGCTCATTGCCTGGAAACGTGGTAACAAACATCAGCTGGATGACGCCCTGCCGTATATGCTAGCCGCCAGCGCGTGTACCCTGTGCCTCATCTACGCCCTCGCGCTTCCACATTTTATCTTCGCCGCGATCGGCATGGGCATTGCCGCGTGGGTGTTTAGCGGCAGCGTTGCGCTTTTTATGCGTCATAGAACTCACCTGCAACCCGCCATTCTCGCCGCCATTGTTGCCCACCTGGGTGTAAGCATGTTGCTTGCAGGCATTACCGCGGAGAGCCTGTGGAGCGAAGAAACCGAGGCGATTGTCACCAAAGGCGATACGATCAAACTCGGTGAATATACGCTATTTTATGCCGATGAATCGTTTGAGAAACGCGGCAACTACATTACCAAAATCGGCACGGTAAATGTACTGCGTGACCAGCACATCATCACCACGCTCACCCCCGAATACCGCTTTTATCCAGACGCCGGTATTACCACGTCCGAAGCAAGCTATCGCACATCGGCGCTGGAAGATATTTACGTGGTAATCGGTGAATCCAGACCTGACGGGCGCACAGCGCTACGTGCCTATGTGAAACCACTGATGAGTTGGATCTGGGCAGCATTTGTGATGATGGCACTCGGCGGGCTCATTGCACTGAGGAAAAAACCGTCATTGCGAGGAACGAAGTGACGAAGCAATCCATCTCTCCTAGCCACAATATGGATTGCTTCGCTACGCTCGCAATGACGAAAGGGAAATCATGAACCGCTTTATTCCGCTCATTCTCTTTCTCGCATTATGCACCGCGCTTGGGCTTACGTTGGTGGTCGCTAAGCCTGATCAACCAAACGCACTACTCGGCAAGCCGTTCCCGAATTTTGAAACCGCAGCGCTTGACGGCGGAACAATCAATAACGCAAGTTTCCAGGGTAAACCCGCCATCATCAACATCTTTGCATCGTGGTGTGTGCCATGCCTGGCCGAGCACCCCGAACTCATTGCCACCAGCAAACAATTTCCGGGTGTCGCCATCATCGGTATCGGCTGGATGGATAAGCCCGAAAACATCGCCAAAATGCTGAAGGAGCACGGTTCGCCATACACAGCGGTTGGAATTGATACGCCCGGGCGACTCACCGCGCCGCTGGGCATCACCGGTGTTCCTGAGACCTATATCGTCGATCAAAACGGCATCACCCGCGCGAAGTTCGTAAGCCCCATCACTGTGAAAATGCTCGAAAAAGAGCTGGCCCCACTCACCGCAAAATATTGACTGTCATCAAACTGTCATATTTGTATGGTAGAATGGGAGCACGGGACTCTCATGAAACATACCACCGCCATTGCCACGCTTGGAATAGGCTGCTTTATGCTGCAAGGCATCGCATGGGCGGACCCGGTAACGGCACCAACGCCAACCGCACCACCTACTTACAGTCAATTTAGCGCGGACTTACGTTCAACCTTCCCCCAACCCCACAGCACATTTCCATTTCGTGCACCCGACGCATCGCTAGACAATCCCACGGATCCGTATGGATTCCCTACGGAGAGCAAGTGGAACTGGACAAAGATGGCAACGGGCACAGGACCTACCACCACCATTCCCACCACTCCAACGCCAACGGGAGGACCCCCTAGACCACTTCCAAACCCCGTCCCCGCACCAAACCCAACACCTGGGTGTGGGTTCACTGGCTTCATCGGTAGTTGCAGCCCAACACCAGCACCGGGGCCTACACCAACTCCTGCTCCAGGACTAACAGATACTATCACTGTGACCAATACGTGCGGCCCGGATACTTCACAAACCCAGTGCATGGGCAGTGGCAACGGTTCCTTGAGTAGGGAATCCTTCATCTTTAATTTTGGCCGCCCATCACAATCGACCGTACAAGCAGCCGCTTGTGATTTTTACAACGCAACCAAAAACACCGCAATATCGAAGGAAACCGCATTGCTTGCGGCTCGGGGGCGGACTCTGAGTGGCGTCACCGTTACCGTCAATGTCTCCGGCACTTTCCAGTGGCGCGTTAACCCATCAACGGTCAAATGCTATCCCATCGAGTGCCCCTTGGTATCTTCTGGATCAGATTGCAGCGGCGGCCCGCCGAACCCATCTCCCACGCCATCTCCTGCTCCAGCTCCTGGGCCCGGACCCGGAACTGGTGGTACCATTACTACTGTGGGAGATAACTCATGCATCAATAACGCTATCAATACGCTAGTAAACGCCAATAATAGCAACACGACCAATCTGATGACGCTCGCTGCCCAAGTTGGCGGTGCAACGCAGCAAGCTATTCAGAATCTGATTTCACAAGTCAATGCGTGCGTGAATCAACGTACCGTTACCCCTTGCACCCCGCCTGTTAACACCGGCGCACAACAGAGACAAATTGATGACTGGACCCAGGAAATTACAACCAAACAGAATGCTGTAGACGCTCTCGACATCCAAATAGGTACGATAGAGCAGCAAGCTGCAAGCCTTCTGGCACAAGCCGGGATGTGGTGGAATCAATGGGAGCAAACGGGGAGCGGAGAAGCGCACGCCAACTGGCAGAGCGCTCAAAATCAATGGACATCTCTGCAGGGCCAATTGGGGACACTGAACACTCAGAAACAGCAACTGACGCAGGAAATATCCATGCTGCAAATGCAAAAAAGCACCTTGCAGCAACAGATACAGCAAATGACATGTAGCAAAACAACAGTGAGACACGACGATTGCAGCACCATACTATCAGGCGCTGTGCCATCCTTCGCAGGCCCCCAACAAGCGGCGATACAAAACGCGGCCACGATGCTGAACACCGCCTACATGAATCTGGCGATGTGCGGGCAGCAGTAGCCTACTGGGTTTCCTCACCTAAAACTGCCATTGTCATCAAACTGTCATCAAACTGTAACCAATTTGTCATAATTGTGTGGCATAATGAAGACTTGGATACCACGCCTTGGCCAAGGGCTGTATGGAGGAATTATGAATAAACTTGCTTTTGTTTCATGCGCTGCGCTGAGCTGTACGTTGCTTAGCACCACTGCGCTGGCCATTGCCACCGATAAGCCTAGCATACGCTCCGCAGTCTCTCATGCCCGGAAAGGAAGCGTGACATTTCCTGAGAGCCCATACCCTTCTACCGTTGGATCACCTAGTTCATCTGGCGGCGGTGGTGGCAATCTCTGGAATCCAGGTGGGGGAGGAACTACCCCAACGCCAACGGGAGTGAACCCCACCCCGGCACCAACTAGAATTGGTGGTGGAACCACCCCGACACCGACAGAGATCAGGCCCACTCCCGCGCCTATACGCATCGACCCCACTCCTGCGCCAACTAGAACTGGTGGCGGAACTACCCCGACACCGACGGGAGTGAACCCCACCCCGGCACCTACAAGCATCAGCCCTACTCCGGCACCTACCCTGCCACCTATGCCCACTCCAGCGCCAACTCCTACACCACCCGGCTGCCTCGGCGGTCCGGCTGGTAGCATCGCCATTCATGGCTGTGGTCCGTCTCCTACACCATCGCCGACCAATTGTGTGAACCTAACCGATGCACAACGGGCTGCTTTGCGGACGCAATTTGATAGTGTAGGCGCACAAATCACGTCCGTCCAAGCCGCCCTCACATCGCACCAAGGCCAAGCAAGCACAAATCGCTGCAACACACCAACAGCAGTGCAACCAAGCTGCGATTGGCTGACGGGCGTGATTGCAAATGAAACCACGCAGCTAGCTCAACTTACAGTGCAATATAATTCGTTGAATAATCAGATACACACAGGAAACTGCACCAACAATGGTGGTGGTGGAACAACGCCTTCCCCCACAATTATGCCAGGTGCCATCGGCAGCCCCGGCGGCACTCCGAGTGTTACTCCAAACCCATCGCCGACCCTGCCGCCTATGCCTACTCCGGCGCCCACTCCTACACCACCTGGCTGCCTCGGCGGTCCTGCCGGCATCGCCATTCATGGTTGCTCGCCCTCGCCTACGATAACACCCTTACCAACACCTGCACCTACTCCAACACCTACACATACCGTTTCTTCAACTGGCCCACTAACGTATAGCCATTCACAATTGATCAACTTAACAACTCAATACAGATACTATAATAACCGTGCCGGATGTTCACAGCCCTGCTGGAATAATTCTTATCCACCCAGTTCATTGTCTTGTGTGTTCAATCAATCACAGGAAACATGGGTATATAACGCACAAACAACGAACTACGACTTGATGACGACAACCACCAGTCAATCCTCGGTCAGCTGCATGTCCGTACCTTGAACTGACGGGGCCTTTTTTATCTGGCGACCCCAACGGGAATCGAACCCGTGTTCTCACCGTGAAAGGGTGATGTCCTAACCGCTAGACGATGGGGTC
>CAYOOP010000012.1:0-27464 GCA_964405685.1 uncultured Rickettsiales bacterium | reverse complement strand
CGTAACAAGGTAGCCGTATCGGAAGGTGCGGCTGGATTACCTCCTTTCTAAGGATTTGCAGAAGTTCGCTTCCGCAATCACTTATACACGCATAATGCCACCTGTGCTTAGATGCTCAAACTGAAATTAAAAAGGCCTCCGCTATGCGGGGGCTTTTTTATTGTTTAATGCGCCCGTGAAAGTCTCCTGGCTTTCACATGCCGCGCCGCTTCGCGGGCTGATGGCTCACGAATCCTTCTGGATTCGAATAACTGCAATGTCACAAAATCTTCATTTGTGCTTCTATGACAATCCATTCGATAGTACGACTTTGTTCGCAATGTTAGGAAGTACCATGACTGGAGCCCAAACACACGTCGCGAGAGAAGAGTTCAATACCACTTTGACGCCTGCGGAACAGGAAGCTGTATCTCGCAAAGCGAAAAGTATGACTGACTTTGTATTGCCTGTATTGGATGAAATGGGTATCGCCGTGAATCAAGAGCAATTATTGGGCGCAATGCGTGGTAGAATACTCGACGAATTGCAAAAAGAACAAACGCAAGGAGGAGTGCGTAGAAGACAAACATTGTTAGATCGATTTGGTAATAATTCAAATACGGCATTGGTTCGGTAGATTTTCCATTTGCCTCTCCCCCTCTCTCCTTGCTACCAGCAACTCCTATTTCTTTCCACTAATCCTCGTACACATCCTTACGATGTCCGACGGTTACCACGTCGATGATCAGTTCATTGTGGATGACTTGATAAATCACGCGATAGTCGCCGATGCGGTAGCGGTAGAGGCCGCTGAAATTGCCCCTTAGTGGTTTGCCGAGAGTAAGCGGATCTTTGATCAAATGGGTTTCGACTTTTTTGATGATGCGTTTGGCTTCGGCCTTGCCGATTTCCGCCAAATCGATAAGCGCTGCTGTATCCCAGCGAACGGTGTAGGTCATTTACGTTTTTCCAGCTCTTTGAGCAATTCCTTCGTCGTATATGTTTTGCGGTTAGGTCGCGAAAGCCTGTCCATCGCCACAAAATAATCCGCCATGTCTTCCAAATAACGCGTGAGCGCTTCCTTCACATAAAAACTTTTCGAGCGCTTGGTTAGCACGCAGAGATGCTCAAGCTGCGTATCCATATCTTCGGGTAAGCGTACAGACATCATGGTGGAAACCTTCTCTTTTGTATTATTTGTAGTACATTGTAATACAAGTATTACAAAAAGGCAAGCTTAAATTTTCCCCCTTGATCCAACCATTTCTCCTTGCTACCACTCAACTCCCATTTTTCTTCAACCAACCCATTAGGAGTTACTTCTATGTCCAAAGCTGCCGCACAACTGGCTCAACTTCTTGAAACCTTCCAAGCGGAAGATGCGAAATTCGAAGCGGGCAATGCTTCGGCCGGCACCCGCGCGCGCGGTGCTTTGATGGAAATCAAAAAACTCTGCGATGCTCGCCGCAAAGAAATCCAAGAAAAGAAAAACGCAGCGTAATTTTAGGTGTTAAAACCGAACAAAAGCCCCGCCCAAGTTGCGGGGCTTTTGTTTGTAATGCACCGCTTTTGCTGGTAAGCCATGGCCCATGGCAACTGATTCACCATTTTTAGACCGATTTCGCAAACAAGGTATTGAAGACAAAACAATCCTGCATTTGTTCTCCAACCTCGGTTTGCCGCTACCCCAAAAAGGCGAATATTTCACCACCAGCGATGGTGGAGCACTCGTTGCTATCAACGAGGCAGGCGTATTGTTACGCTTAGGCAGCCGTACTGCAGAAAATCCATGCCATGACATCAAACACGAAGCCGTCATCCAACCCATTGTGCAGTTAGACCACGGCAACTTGCACGCTGAAATCCTGCCTGGATTAAAACTAGGCTCTAATTACGATGATGTGCACCAATTGGTAGAACGGCTGAAAACAGACAAGCTCTATTTTGATGATAGGATGACCAAGGTTGAAAATGTCGGCTATTTGCCAGACGGCAGGGCTGTGATTTTAGACCGTAACGCTATGAAACCTATGCCGGGGTATGCAGAGCAGCCTGAATTGCAGCTTCCGCTTTCCCAACTGCGCCACATGTTAAGCCGCGAATTTAAAACCTCCTGCCCAGAACCTTTTGGTGAAGTGCCTCAGGGCAACCCCGCAGTATTTTGGCAAGCGTGCGCCAAGATGAAAGAGGCAGGCCAACTGGTCTGTGGTTGGTTGGACAAAAAATATGAAGACGTCGTCCACTACCATAATCATGGCCAGACCTCGGACGTACAGAAAAAATCGCTTACCTATACCGCATCGATAAAAAAACATTGGGAAGCCCCTGCAATCACTGCCCCACAAGTCATAAGTATGTCATGACCGACCCTCTCCCATTCTCCACCATGCTCACGCGTGCCGCCCTGGGCAAATGCCCTTGTTGCGGGCAGGGGAAGCTCTTCCGGAAATATCTGAAGCAGGTGGATGCCTGCAGCGTCTGCGGCGAGGCGTGGGGTCAAATCCGCGCGGATGATGGCCCGGCGTGGCTTACGATTCTCATCGTCGGCCACATCGTCGTGCCCATCACCGTGGCGGTAGCGCTTTATACCGACATTCCGGACACGGGCCTGGTTGCCTTTTGCTCGGCATTAATTTTGGTGCTGACCTATCTCATCCTCCCCCGCGCCAAAGGCGCGATGATCGCTGCGATCTGGCGCTCGGGGTGCGTGGGGTCGAAATAAAAAAGGCCGCCCGATGGGGGCGGCCTTTTTGTTCAACAACTAGAAACTAGTTTTTGCGCTTCGTAGAGGCTTGGGTTTCGTTGATCGCTTCGGATGCGCGTGAGTTCAGCACATCGAACGCTTCGAAACCGGTTTTGGTCAGCAGCTCGGTCACTTCGCGGAAGTTGATGACTGCAGATTCAAACAGGTTGCGAGCGAGTTCAGCTTGTTTCGCGAGGCCCGCTTCTGGGGTGCCAGAAGAAAGCAATTGGCGGGAAGAAGAGAGAGCTTGCTCAACGCCTTCGCGAAGCACTTCCGCTTGGCGGCGGGAAACGGCTTGCACGCCTTCAACCACCGTTTGCACGGCTTCGGAAGCGGCTTCAATATTGCGGCGCTGGGAATCGAACACTTTGTTCATATCCACCGGCGAGGTTTTGAAAAATTCTGCAAATGCAGCGTAGTTGTTAGCCATAAAAACTCCATAGGGGTTGGGGTGACATACTCCTTATAGACCCTTTGCTGCACTGCGTCAAGAGAAATTTGTGCGCTGCACAAAGACGTCATCCTGCTGAACCTAAAGGGTTCGAGCAGGACCTCTCAAATCCAAGAGATTCTGCTCGATTGCTACGCAATCGAGCAGAATGACACTACAGTTTTTCAGCGCGGGATTCTGCGGCTTTTAAAGCTTTCTCGAACGTTGACGCCATTGTACCATTTTGCATCAATATTTTTAGGGCCGCTTCCGTGGTGCCGCCTTTGCTCGTTACATTCGCCCGAAGCGTCGCCAAATCCACCTCGCTTTGCTCCGCCAGCGAACATGCACCTTTGCAGGTTGCAACCACCAGTGCTTCCGCCTGCGCAGGTGTAAGCCCAAGTTTGACGCCTGCTGCAATCAAACACTCCATCACATAAAACTGATACGCCGGGCCACTGCCCGAAACGGCCGTGACTGCATTCATCAATTTTTCATTGTCAAGCCACAACGTCGTACCCGATGCTTGAAACATCGTGTCCGTAAATTTGCGCTCGTTCACCGAAGTGGCTGCATTTGCAACCAGCACCGTCACCGCTTCACCAACCATCGCCGGTGTATTCGGCATCCCCCGAATGACTCGCGCGCCTTTGCCGAGCGTTTTTTGCAAGGTGGAAAGGGTTACCCCCGCCGCAATCGAAATATAAAGTGGCTTAGTACCAAATTTCTTCGCGCAGTCTTTTAGCGCCTCCGGCAATTGCTGCGGTTTCACCGCCAACAAAATCGCCTCCGGCGTTTTCTTCACCGCCGCAAGCGATGGGAAATAGGAAACACCCTTAGCCAAAGCTTTCGGTTTTTTCGTGTCGACGATACCATAGCCCGAGTCCCAGCACTTCGAAAGCGCCTTGCCCATATTGCCGTAGCCGATGAGAAGGAATGATGTCATAATATCCATCCGTTGTATCCTCTCCCCTGGAGGGAGAGGCAAGATTTTCTTGAACCGAATGGAATGAGCTTAGAAAATCTGGAGAGGGGTCACAAGCGGAAAGAATGCCCCTCTCCAAGGTTTTGTAAGCTGCGTTTCATTTCGCTATCGTAACCGCCCACAGAATTTGATTCGCATCGTTTTGACGATGCCCAACCTGCGGGCACCCGAGTTGGGCGTCCAACGCCCTTTCGGGTCGTTGTGAACCTGCTTCGCGGGTAACCGTTCCGACCATTTCTTAGGGGTTTGCCCCTAAGAAATGGTCGGACTTAGTGGACGTGTTCAGAACCTCTGAGGATTGGAGATTACTTATTTTAGAGATGGATATGAAGCGTAGAATTATGATGCATGTTGGTTATTGCTCTTTGTCCCTGATTTAAAATGGGCGCAAGGTTTCCGGAGAAGGAAGAAAGTTTGGTGCATCACCTGCTAATCCATATACTTCTACTCCCGATAATACCCCACCTTGTGCGAATACAAAAATACCGCTTGGTTCATTTTCTGGACCGAAAATGAAATCAGCCAATATATGCATACCTTTTTCTTCGGGAGTTTGATGCTCTTTCACAACAAAATTAAAACTTGCACATCCACAAGGGCAACGCCACGAAGTTGCCTGAGCTAATTCCAACTGCGGTAAAAATGATAACGCATCATCATTTCCATGTTCCAGCATCCACTTAATAAGGTGATGCTCCTCAGCAATAAGAGGCCGTGTTTCCATCAATGGCTCAGTCATAATTATTCACCATATATATTTTGGCACCCTCATAGGATTCGAACCTAAAAATCTATGGAAATATAATACGTTGATTTTTTCTGCGGTCAAATCGAGTTCTTTCCGAACCCATACAATGAGGCTAGTTCAGAACCTGCGGCCATCGCCGCTAAAATGGTCGGAGTGACAGGATTTGAACCTGCGACCACTTGACCCCCAGCCAAGTGCGCTACCGGGCTGCGCTACACTC
The DNA here is from genome assembly GCA_964405685.1 of uncultured Rickettsiales bacterium. Lineage (GTDB taxonomy): Bacteria > Pseudomonadota > Alphaproteobacteria > Rickettsiales > SXRF01 > CAYOOP01. The sequence goes on along the minus strand of CAYOOP010000012.1, from coordinate 22,359 downwards.
CGAGGGGAGGGTTTATGCGTCTGGTAGGCCAAAAAGTCAAATCTTTTATGGATTTAGAGCGGGTGAGGCTTGATATGCGTGGGCTTTGGGTGTATACAGCCCGGCTCACTTGAAGGGACCTTATGACCGACGATGTAATCCGTGTACGCGGCGCCAAAGAACATAACCTCAAAAATATCGACGTTGAGATCCCCAAAAACAAGCTGGTGGTGATCACCGGCCCCTCCGGCTCGGGCAAATCGTCGCTCGCGTTTGACACGATTTACGCCGAAGGCCAACGCCGCTACGTCGAAAGCCTTTCCTCCTACGCCCGCCAATTTTTGAATATTCAAGATAAGCCGGATGTGGAAAGCATCACCGGCCTTTCACCTGCGATCGCCATCGACCAAAAAACCACCTCACGCAACCCGCGCTCCACGGTTGGCACCGTTACCGAGATTTATGATTATTTGCGTCTGCTCTACGCCCGCGTGGGTGTGCCTTATTCACCGGCCACGGGCCTGCCCATTGAAAGCCAAACTGTTTCGCAGATGGTCGATAAGATTCTTGAACTACCCGAAGGCACAAAAATCCTGCTCATGGCCCCCATCGTCCGTGGCCACAAGGGCGAATACAAAAAACAACTACAGGAATTGCAGAAAAAAGGCTTCGAGCGCGTGCGTGTGGACGGTACCGTCCACTTGATCGACGAAGTTCCGCCGATGGATAAAAACAAAAAGCACGACATTGAAGTGGTGGTCGATCGTTTGGTGGTGAACAAAGACCTCGGCAACCGCTTGCCTGGCAGCATTGAAACGGCGCTGGGGTTGAGTGAGGGGCTGGTATTAGTGGAAGTCGTTAGTTGTGAGTCGATAGTGGTGAGTAAGAAGGCCGACAAAAAAACTAGCCACCAACCACTCACCACTAACCACTTACTTTTCTCTACCAAATACGCCTGTCCCATCAGCGGCTTCACACTCTCCGAAATCGAACCGCGCTTGTTCTCTTTCAACAGCCCCTATGGCGCATGTCCGGAATGTGATGGCCTGGGTCAGGAAATGTTTTTTGATCCGGACTTGGTAATTCCGGATACCTCGCTTCCGCTTGCGGATAAGGCCATTGCGCCCTGGGCGAATGCACAAACGAAGTATTATATTCAAACGCTCGATGGTCTTGCACAACACTATAAATTCAGCCTCGCAACGCCATTTCAAGACCTGCCAAAAGAAATCAAAGAAATGATTCTCTATGGTTCCGGCGACGAAGAGGTGCGTATTTTGTACACGGAAGGCGCGCGGCAATTTCACAACGAAAAGCCGTATGAAGGCGTGATTCCAAGCTTAGAGCGCCGCTGGAAAGAAACCGAAAGCGAATGGATGCGTGAAGAAATCGCCAAATATAAAACCGCCTCCCACTGCGCAGCCTGCGGTGGTCACCGTTTGAAACCTGAGGCACTCTGCGTAAAAATTGGCGGTAAGCATATTGGTGAAACCACCATGCTTTCTATCGACAAAGCCGCCGAGTGGTTCAAAACTTTGGAATCCAAACTCACCAAAAAACAAAAAGAAATCGCCGGGAAAATACTGAAAGAAATCAACGAACGCCTGAGTTTTCTGGTCAATGTCGGGCTTGATTATCTTTCGCTCGCCCGCGAATCCGGCACGCTTTCGGGCGGTGAAGCGCAGCGCATCCGCCTCGCCTCACAAATCGGTTCGGGCTTAACCGGCGTGCTGTATGTACTTGATGAACCTTCCATCGGCCTGCACCAATGCGACAATCAACGCTTGATTGGCACGCTGAAACATTTGCGCGAACTCGGCAACACGGTGATTGTGGTGGAGCATGACGAAGAGACTATGCGCTCTTCAGACTATTTGATCGACATGGGTCCCGCCGCTGGCATCCACGGCGGCCAGGTCGTCGCTGAAGGCACGCCTTCGCAGGTCGCGAAGAACAAAAACAGCCTCACCGGGCAATACCTGGCTGGGGTAAAAGAGATACCCCTACCAGGTAAGCGACGCAGCATCTCCAAACAAAAATCGATTGGCATTCGTGGTGCTTCCGGCAATAACTTGAAATCCATAAATGTAGATATCCCTCTGGGGGTATTCTGTTCAGTAGCGGGAGTATCCGGCGGCGGCAAATCCACCCTCGTGATTGAAACGCTCTACAAAGCCATCAACCGCCGCTTGCATTCAAGCAAAGAACACCCCGCGCCGCACACGGCGATCACCGGTCTTGAGTTCATCGACAAAGTCATCGAGATCGACCAATCCCCGATCGGCCGCACACCGCGCAGCAACCCCGCGACCTATACCGGCGCATTCACACCGATTCGTGATTGGTTCGCTGGCTTGCCAGAATCCAAGGGCAGGGGCTACCAGCCGGGCCGCTTCTCCTTCAACGTCAAAGGCGGCCGCTGTGAAGCGTGCCAGGGCGATGGTCTCATTAAAATCGAAATGCACTTCTTGGCCGACGTGTATGTGAAATGCGACGTCTGCCACGGCAAGCGCTACAATCGCGAAACGCTCGAAATCCAATACAAAGGCAAATCCATCGCTGATGTATTGGAGATGACGGTCGACGAAGCCGTTACCTTCTTCGCTGCACAAACTACCATCCGCGAGAAAATGCTGGCGATGCAGGAAGTGGGCTTGGGCTATATCGGCGTCGGCCAATCCGCAACCACCTTGTCCGGCGGTGAAGCCCAGCGCATCAAACTCGCGCGCGAACTTTCCAAACGCGCCACCGGCCGCACGCTGTACATCTTGGATGAACCAACGACGGGCCTCCACACCGACGACATTCAAAAGCTCTTAGCTGTCCTCCACAAACTCGTTGACAGCGGCAACACCGTGCTCGTCATCGAACACAATCTCGACGTGCTGAAAACCTCCGACTGGATCATCGACATCGGCCCCGGCGGCGGCAACAAAGGCGGCGAAGTGGTAGCCATCGGCACGCCGGAAGACATCGCCCGCAGTAAGGCAAGCGCCACCGGGCGCTTCCTGGCACCATTACTCAAGAGCAGAAAAGCGGCCTGATATGGTCTTCAGCAGCGTCATCAGTTTCGAACGTCCGTATGAAAAACCCGGTGCGCCTGCGTGCGGGATTTATCTGGTCGCGCCGAAAAACTGGCCGGTGAAGCAGGCAGAAATTCAACTAGGTAGGGTGTTTGCCGCACTCAATGCCTCGCGCTATGAACGCAACATGCACGCGATTGAGTTTTCATTTCCGGATGAGATCTACGAAAAAGAACGCCGCGATGCGATTGAGTTTGTAGCGCTGTGCAAAAACAAAGGCATTGTACCCATCATCCGAAACGATCTGGGCCTCGTTGTCGAATGCGGCGCGGAAGGCTTGATGCTGGAAGACATCACCAAATTCGCAGAGGCACGCAAAGTGCTCGGTGAAAACGCTATCATTGGTGTGGATTGCGGCAATTCCAAAGAGACAGCAGAGGCCGCAATCGAAGCAGGTGCGGATTATGTCAGCTTCGGCCAATTTTTCTCATCCTTTAAAACCACTACCAAAGCCCCCATCGAACTGCTGGAATGGTGGAGCACGCGCACGCATCTGCCTGCCGTTGCGCATGGCAAACTCACCACAGAAAATATGATCAAACTCGTGCAATCCGGCGCAGGGTTTCTTGGCGCGAAGGATTGGGTGTGGGACCACAAGCAAGGCCCCGCACAGGCCATTTACATGATGCAAGAATGCATCGATTATGCACTCGCTCACCCCAAAGTCAGCAATTAAATGCATACACTATACACGTACACGCGCGTGTTTGATTTACCCTCTCCCGCTTGCGGGAGAGGGCAACGGAGCTTAGCCCTTCAGGGCTTAGCGCAGTGGGTGAGGGCATTTTTCCCTCTCCAAGGTTTTGTAAACTCGGCTAAAGCCTCGGTAACAAAACCTGTCCTCCCCCGCGCGCGGGGGAGGAGATAGATTGGTCATGCCGCGCTATAAACTCACCATCGAATATAACGGCACCGGCACCATCGGCTGGCAAAAACACGCCGATGGTGGCGTCAGTATCCAAGGTCTGCTGGAAGCTGCGCTCAAGGGCTTTTGCGAGCAGGATGTCGAAGCCGTCGCCGCCGGCCGCACCGATGCGGGCGTGCACGCTCTCGGTCAAGTCGTCCACACCGATTTACCACGCGAGTACGATGTCTACAGCATCATGCAAGGCCTCAACTTCCACCTCTACATGCAAACCGGCGATAGCGAAGAAACCCGCACCACTCCGCAAGTCTCCGTCGTAGAGGCTTTCCCCGTTTCCGACGAATTTCACGCACGTTTCTCCGCCACCCAGCGCCACTACGTCTACCGTATCATGACGCGCCGCGCCCGCCCCGTAATCGAGGCCAACCGCGTCTGGCACGTGCCGGAGGATCTGGACTTTGCGGCCATGCAATTTGCTGCCAAAGCCCTCGTCGGCCATCACGATTTCACGAGTTTCCGCGACACCAAATGCCAATCCAAATCGCCGATCAAAACGCTTGAGAAGCTCGATATGGTGCGCCTCTCTCCCGAAGAAATTCGCATCTATGCCTCCGCGCGTTCCTTCCTCCACCACCAGGTTCGTAACATGGTCGGCACGCTCCGCTGGGTCGGCAACGGCAAATTAAAAGCCAGCGATATCCCTGCTATCTTGGAAGCCAAAGACCGCACGGCGGCGGGGCCAACGGCTGCCGCCGAGGGGCTTTATTTAGTTGGCGTAGATTATTAGCGCCGATTGAAAATGCGGTTGGCGAACCAGCCGGCCGAGAGCGCCATCAGAATAGACAGTAGGCCGTAAAACACAGGCTGGTGATGTGCAAGGTCGGCAATGGTTGCTTCCAAGCCAATTTTTTGTACGACAATGGGTAGAATCTGTTGACCGATGACATGATCATCACGAATCAAGTAAATTTCGGCGGTGTAATTTCCTTTAGGCAGGTTGGCAGGAAAATCGAGTGACGCTTTAAATAGGGTTTCTCCCATGAATTGCAGCTGAGTCGCTGGGCGATAGAGCATTTTGGTTTGTAGGTAATGCAGCAAGGCATCCTTATATTCCTGTATATCGAGCTTGCGTGAATAGGCATCCTCCACCACACCGAAATAACTGTCGCTGAGTGCTAGGCCTTCCGCCATCCGTACGTGTTGCATCGTCTCCAAAGGTCGGCTGGAGGCCACGGCATAAAACGCTGGCATATGCGCAAATTCCACGTATTCCCGGCTAATCCAAATGCCGCCGATACGCTCTTTTTTGCGTACGATAAAATCCGATTCGGGTCCGCGCACCACGACGATAACATCGCCGCCTTCCTCGCGCGTGCCGAACAAAAATAACTTGGTGCCGATAAAGCGCGCGTTGATGTCGATGTGATAGTTGGAAAGGTCGGCTACGACCGGCATCGCAAGCGCAGGGCAGGGCAGCAACAGCAGGAGCAGAAAAATGCTTTTTGCATACGCCCTTTTGCTCGTCATTGCGAGGAGGCGAAGCCGACGCGGCAATCCAGTTAGAGCGCCATGGGCGCGAGATGACCCCTTCTGTGCCGCAGACGCGGCACGCTGGATTGCTTCGCCTTCGTCTCGCAATGACGGAGCAAACAATCGCTTCATTGCGCCACCACCGTATACAGCGATGGCGGCACAATAAACAAACCATAGGCCAAGCGTGCCGCCACCGCGAGCACGAGTGATGCCAACATCATTCTGAGTTTAGCCACCGGAATAGCATGGCTGATTTTGCTGCCGATTTGCGCGCCGATCACCGAGCCCGAAAGCAAAACAAGCGCAAGCAAGAGATCGACCGTTTGTGTCGTCACCGCTTGCAAAAACGTCACATGCGCAGTGATGAAGATGATCTGAAATAGCGAAGTGCCCACCACATTGCGCGTGTGCATCCCTAAAATATAAAGCAGGGCAGGCACCAAAAAAAACCCACCACCCACACCCATAATCGACACCATCACTCCCACAAACGCACCGATGGCAAGCGGCAGCCAACCGCTTACCGTTAACTGCGAATGTGGAAACTCTATTTGCCACGGCAATTTGGAACGCCAGCTAACATGGTGGTGGGGCCGATGGGCCGCTTTGCCCTGCAATTCGCGGATGCTTTCCGCTGCCATAATTGCCCCCACGATGCCCAGAAAAAAGACGTAAGAAACAGGAACAAATACGTCGATGTACCCGGCGCGTTTAATCCACGCAAAAAGCAATACCCCAAGCGATGAACCAACCATACCGCCGATCAGCAAATACCCGCCCATTTTAAAATCCACCGCCGATTTGCGCATATACGCCAGAAAGCCAGAAAACGACGTGGCGACAATTTGATTGGCGGATGTGGCCACTGCAACAGCAGGCGGCACGCCGATGAACATCAGAAACGGTGTCGTTAAAAACCCGCCGCCAACCCCAAACATGCCGGAAAGTACACCGGTTAATCCCCCGAGGCCAACCAGTAGCCAGAAGTTCAATGAAATTTCAGCGATGGGAAGATAGATTTGCATCAGCGCGTCATCACAATCGTGCCAAATTGTTCGCGGATGTTGCGCTCTAAGCTCGCATCCAGATCATTCATCATCGTATAGACCATGTTATACAGCAGCCGATCGCGCTCGGCGAGGGAGGTATCCTCCGAGAAGGTTTGCGAGCGCATGGCGACGACGTTAACACTGGCGTCCGACAACGCCTTATCGCTATACAATCTTATTTCTACTTCAATGCGTGCATTGACGCGCGTGTCTGTTTCGCTAGTGAACATGCCTTCCACGCCGCCTTTAGTTGGTAACTTCTCCTGTTTTGCACTTGCATCTTTGATCGTTACTTCTAAGCGCTGCTCTTTGCCCACGGCTTTGAGGCGTTTCTTTACCCAGGTTTTCACAGCATCCGCTGGTATCACAGGAAAGGTATGCTCAACATAAGGTGCAGCTTGTGAGGATTTATAAACCTCTACCACATGGATCGTCTCTACATTAAGCGCAATAGAAGGCTTCGTCGGCGCATAGGGTGTTAATGGGACCACTTCGGGGGTCACAATGCAGGCCGTGAGCAACAAGACAGAAAACAAGAAGAAACGATGCATCTTTAGAACTCCCATGCAAATGGTGAGTTGACAGCATAGAATAAAAAAACGCGCCCGGAAAGTCCAAGGCGCGTCTTTTTTGCGATAAAACTAAACTTAGTGTTTAGCTTCTTCTTTAGCAGGAGCAGCGGCTTTTTCGCCAGCAGCAGGTGCTTTTTCAGCAGCAGCTTTAGCAGCAGCTTCTTTAGCTTCGCACGCTTTGTCGCCTTCGGCGCATTTAGCAGCAGCTTCAGCAGCAGGAGCAGCTTCTTTTTTAGCTTCAGCTTTAGCAGCGGCAGGAGCAGCAGCGGCAGCAGCAGGTTTAGCAGCAGGAGCAGCAGCTTCTGGAGCAGCGAAAGCAGGAGCAGCAGCGAAAGCAGCTACGGTAGCGAGAAGAGCAAGAGTTTTCATGATCTTATCCATCAATTAGAGGTTAAAAATATCTGCGTGAACAACGCATTGGGTGCACTATATGTACGTACACATAACCACGCAATGGCCTTTTAATTACATCTTTGTAATGTTTCTCAATGTGTGGATAACTTCTGGTTTTTCCACAGCCGTGTACGGTTTTGAAGCACCCATATTCCAAACTGGATTCGGCCACGCCGCATCTGTTTTAAACCGCGCAATCACATGCACGTGCAGTTGCGGCGTAATGTTCCCCAGCGCTGCGATGTTGATTTTATCTGCCTTCGTTTCCGCAGAGAGTCTTTTCGCGACCTGCATCACCTCGCAGTGCAATTGCTCTTGATCAGAAGAAGAAAGTTCAAACCATTCACGAATAGCTTCCCGCCGCGGAATTAAAATCAACCATGGAAATCGCACGTCATCTTTGAGCAACACCGTACAGAGCGGAAGCTGCGCAATTTCCAGGTCGCGTTTAAAATCCGGATGCAGCGCAAACACTATTTAAACACCCGGTTAAAAATCGTCTCAACATGCTTGGTGTGATAGTCGAGATTAAATAAAGCATTGAGCTGATTTTGCGGCAAATGCGTCGTGATTTCTTTATCGGCCGAAAGCTCAGTCAAGAAATCCTTGCCCTCATTCCACACCCGCATCGCATTCCGTTGCACCGCTGCATACGCATCCTCGCGTGACATCCCCGCTTGCGTGAGCGCGAGCAGCACGCGCTGCGAATGAATCAATCCACCGAGCGCATTCATGTTTTTTTCCATACGATCAGAATACACCATCAATTTCTCAACCACGCCCGTAAGCCGCGCAATCGCGAAATCAAGCGTCACCGTCGCATCCGGCGCAATCATCCGCTCTACCGCCGAGTGCGAAATGTCTCGCTCATGCCACAGCACCACATTTTCAAGCGCCGGTGCCACATAGCTGCGCATCAACCGCGACAGGCCGGTTAAGTTCTCCGTAAGTACAGGGTTGCGCTTATGCGGCATTGCTGAGCTACCTTTTTGTCCCGGCGAGAAATATTCCTCCGCCTCGAGCACTTCGGTGCGCTGCAAATGGCGAATTTCGACCGCCATGCGTTCAATCGAGCTCGCAATGACGCCGAGTGTTGCAAAAAACATGGCGTGGCGATCGCGTGGAATCACCTGCGTAGAAACCGGCTCCACCGTAAGCCCTAATTTCTTCGCAACGTATTCTTCCACGCGTGGATCAATATTGGCAAATGTGCCCACAGCTCCCGAAATCGCACAAGTGGCAATATCTTTCTGCGCCACGACCAGGCGTTCGCGTGCGCGAGTAAACTCCGCATAATACGTCGCAAGCTTGAGCCCAAATGTCACCGGCTCTGCATGAATGCCATGGCTACGGCCCACGCACACCGTGTTTTTATGCTCCATCGCCCGATTTTTAATGGTTGCAAGCAAGCCATCCAAATCCGCCAGTAAAATATCCGCCGCGCGTTTCAATTGCACGGCAAGACAAGTGTCAAGCACATCAGAGCTTGTCATGCCCTGGTGTAAAAACCGCGCATCATCGCCCACGTATTCAGCCACGTTGGTCAAAAACGCAATCACATCGTGCTTGGTGGTGCGCTCAATTTCATCAATACGCTTAGGGTCAAACTTACCCTTCGCCCAAATGGCCTTCGCAGACTCCTTCGGCACCACACCAAGCTCGGCGAGCGCATCCGTTGCGTGCGCTTCAATTTCAAACCAGATCTGATAGCGTGTTTGATCAGACCAAATAGCCGCCATTTCGGGGCGTGTGTAACGAGGGATCATGATTTATCCTAAATTCTTCTCCGCGAATTCCCAGTTCACCAGATGATCGAGGAAGGTGGTGACGAAATCCGGGCGGCGGTTCTGGTAATCAAGGTAATAGGCGTGCTCCCATACGTCAATCGTTAGCAGTGCCTTTTTGCCGGAGGTCATCGGCAATTCCGCGTTCGGGGTTTTCATGATCTCAAGCTTGCTGCCGTTTTGCACGAGCCACGCCCAACCGCTGCCGAATTGGGTCACTGCTGCTTGTTTAAACTGCTCCTTAAACTGTGCTACATCGCCAAACGAAGCTTTAATCTGCGTCAGCAATTCGCCCTTAGGCTCCCCGCCACCGTTTGGTTTCAGCGAATGCCAGAAAAACGTGTGGTTCCACACCTGCGCGGAATTGTTGAAAATACCTGCCTTTGCGCTATCGCCCGCTGAAGCCTTGATAATTTCTTCCAACGGCTGCGTGGCCATGGGTGTGTCTTTCACCAGATTATTCAAATTGGTCACATACGCCTGGTGGTGCTTGCCGTGGTGGAACGAAAACGTATTGGCGCTGATGTAGGGTTCCAGCGCATCCGGCGCGAAGGGAAGGGGGGGCAGGGTAAAGGTCATGAGAGCCTCAGAAGTTGGGGTGGCAAAAGAGAGTTTCGGCAACAACGCGCTGCCAGCGATTAGAGCGCCTGCAGTGGTCAGATGGCCGCAAAATTCGCGTCGTGTGATCTGCATGGGTACCCTTGTATTTAGTGCTACCCCTTTTAGGCGGAGTGAATTAAAAAAGCAATATGGAACAAGACCTAAAACGCTACGACCGCCCACGCTACATCTGCTCCCTCTTCCTCCCCGAAGGCTTGCGCACTAGGCTCCACGCCATATTGGCCTGGAACCTGGAACTCGCCAAAATCCCCGAAGCCATCACCGAACCCATGATCGGCCACATCCGCTTCACCTGGTGGCGTGAGACGCTGGATGAAATTTATGCGGGAAAGCCGCCACGCAAACACCCGGTGGCGGAGGCACTGGCCCCCCTCATCCCAACCACCCCCCGCGAATATTTCGATACCATTATGGACGCCCGCCAAACCGCGCTAGACGAACTGATTACCGATGTAGAGACTTACGCCAAAGCAACCGGCGGCACGCTCAATCTATTATGTGCAGAAGCGATGGGCATCACCGATGAAGCCGTGAAGCAATATGCGTATGAGGTGGGTACAGATTATGCCCTCGCTGGGTCGTCATCCCGTCGAAAGACGGGATCCAGCGCTTCGCGGCAAGCGAAGCAAAAAGAGAGCTTCTTGCGCCGTAGACACGGCTTACTGGATACCGGCCTGCACCGGTATGACGGTGCAGCTATTTTCTTCCGCAAACAAGCCACCATCGCCAAACACTGGGCCAAACACCCGGACGATATTATGCAGTCGCGCTTGTCACTATTGCTGACGTTGAAGTTGTTATTTTAAGTCGTCATTGCGAGGAGCGAAGCGACGAAGCAATCCATACTGCGGCTAGAAAAGATGGATTGCTTCGCTACGCTCGCAATGACGACTTAAAACCGATTCGTCCGAGGAAACCCCGTCGGCGGGAGTTTGCCGGCGTCGGCGCGGTTGCCAAGCCACGGGCGGATGTCGGTTTCAACGCGTGTTCCCGTGCCGTAGGAATAGGAAAGACCGTCTTTGAGGGCGAAGGTTTTGACGTCAGAAAGCCCGCCGTCTTTGTATTTTTGTAAGCTGACGCCCTGGCCTTTTTTCATCGCCGGAATTTGCGTGAGCGGGAACACAAGCAGTTTGCGGTTGTCGCCGATGACTGCGACATGGTCGCCGTCCACATGCACGCAGCGGGTGGCGCGCGCGCCTTCGGTCGGGTTTAGAATTTGTTTGCCGCCGCGGGTCGATGCAATTACATCCTCCGCATCCACCACAAAGCCTTTGCCCACATTGGTTGCGAGCAACAGTTTCATCTGCGGTTCCGGCGTCAGCATCGCCACGAGATCATCGTTCGTATCCAAATCAATCAATAAACGAATCGGCTCGCCGTCTTTCTTCCCGCGCGGAATTTTATCGCCCATTAGCGTATAAAACCGGCCATTGGTGGCGAAAATCAAAATTTTATCGGTCGTATAGGTTTTAAGCTCCAGCGCCGCTTCATCCCCCTCTTTATATTTCACATCCGCGCCATCTACCGAATGCCCCTTCAGCGCGCGCACCCAGCCCATTTTGGAGCACAGCACCGTAATCGGCTCACGTTCCACAAACGCTTCAATCGAGATTTCGGCCATCGCTGGCGCTTCCGCAAATTCGGTGCGGCGTTTGCCTAGCGCGCCCGAACCAAAGCGTTTTTTGATATCTTTCACTTCTTCGCCAATCCGCTCCCACCGTGCTGCTTCGTCTTTCAGTAGGCCTTTCAGCAGTTTTTGCTCGGCGGAGAGATCTTTATGCTCGCCTTTAATCTGCATTTCTTCAAGCTTGCGAAGGCTGCGCAGGCGCATATTTAGAATTGCTTCCACCTGCTCATCGTTGAGCTTAAATTTGCGCATCAACTCTTGCTTCGGTTCGTCTTCTTCACGAATGATACGAATCACTTCATCAAGGTTTAAATAGCAAATCAGGAAGCCTTCAAGCAGGTTCAACCGCGCCGCAATTTTATCTAACCGATACTGTGAACGCCGCACCAGCACTTCATGGCGGTGCTCTAAGAATGCTTTCAGCAGTCCGCGCAAATCCATCACCTGCGGAATGCCCTCACGCGTCAACACGTTCAAATTCAAATTGAATCGATTCTCCAAATCCGTCGCTCGGAATAGCGATTCCATCAGCATTTCCGCTTCCACCGCGCGCGATTTCGGCTCGATGATGATGCGAATATCTTCCGCCGATTCATCGCGGATATTGCCCATCAGCGGCAGTTTTTTGTTTTTGAACAACTCGGCAATGCGCTCAATCAACTTGTTCTTCTGCACCTGATAAGGAATCTCAGTAATGACAATCTGATACAGCCCATGGCTCAACTGCTCTTTTTCCCACTTCGCGCGCACGCGAATCGCCCCGCGCCCGGTGGTGTAGGCCGTTGCAATATTCGCTGCCGATTCTACAATTACCCCGCCAGTTGGAAAATCCGGCCCCGGCATGCGTTTGATGAGTTTGTCGACCGTGCATTCCGGATGTGCGATCAAATAGCTCAGCGCATCGCAGATTTCACCCACATTGTGCGGCGGAATCGACGTCGCCATGCCTACCGCAATGCCTTCAGAACCGTTCGCCAATAAATTCGGGAATGCCGCCGGCATCACAATCGGCTCGGCGTCTTCCCCATCATAGGTCGGGCGGAAATCGACGGTGTTTTCATCCAGGCCATCCAGCAACGCCATCGCCGCTTCGGTCAGCCGCGCTTCCGTATAACGCATCGCTGCGGCGTTATCGCCATCAATCGAACCAAAATTGCCCTGACCTTCAACCAGCGGGTAACGCACGGCAAAGGTCTGCGCTAAGCGCACCATCGCGTCATACACAGAGCTATCGCCATGCGGGTGGTATTTACCAATGACATCACCCACCACGCGCGCGCATTTCTTATACCCTGATTTCGGGTCCAGCTTCAGTTGCAACATCGCATAGAGTAACCGGCGGTGGACGGGTTTCAAGCCATCGCGCACATCCGGCAGCGAACGTGCCGTAATCGTCGAAAGCGCATAGGCGAGGTATTTCGTTTCCAGCGTCTGCTTGAACGAAACGTCAATCACTTGCGCCGAGGCTGCGGTCGGTTTTTTAGCCATGGCCGGGGTTTATAGGGTCATAACCACCAAAATGCAAGCGCTACCGTTGAGGAATATACGACTTCACACGCATATACTCACTGCGTGCATTGCTCTCCGACGCATCCAGTAATGGCGCTATCCTTGCGTGAGGCGCTTGATATTCTGCACCATCTTTGTCCAAGGTTGCCATGGCGCCCATGACAAATCCTTCGCCATTTTTCTCACCAAATCGGCCTCCATCGCCAGGTACGTGATAGACAATCACAGGCATGTCCGCCTTTTTATTGTTCACGATAGCATCCACCATTCGCATATTGGCGATACCTGTTGCGAGTACGGCGGTTTGATCCACGTCCAATTGCGATAGGTAATCTTGGGCAATACGCACTCCACCTTTGCGAGTGCGTTCTGTGATGTCGTTAAATGCGCCCGATGGAATAGTGTCAGGGTATTGTTCTAACCCAATCTCACGGCCATCGTGACATATCTTAACGTTGGCAAAATCAACTTGCATGTTTTCATTATGGGTTCCAAGCACGGGCACACTTAGAATATTATCCAAAGGAATGCCCGTCACATCATGGATTGCAGTAGCCGCGCGGGCACCGTCTAAAACCCCACCTTGCCCCAAGATTTTCTTGTTCAACGAGCGTGCCTCTGCCGCCAGCAAGCGCGCCAATCCCTGATTACCAGCATCTTTGGCCTGCTTTGCGTGTTCGGCCAGTCCCGCATGCAATTCTCTCCCTAAGACTTCTGTCATGGTATCCACAGGATTACCCGCGTTGATGATAACGGGTAGATGAAACTCTGGGTCTTCGGTTATTTTCTTTGCTGCAAAATCCGCAAATACCCTGCCGTAATGGGCAAAATCAGGTGTATTTGCGGGGGCTACTTCTTCCCGCTTCATATCTTTGGTTCTCGGCTTCCCCGCTGCGATCACAATGGCGTCAACGCCTTCTTCTAAAGCGGCGGTATAATCATGTGTATTGCTATCAATAACACTGACGTGGCCACGTTGCTCCACGGGTAGCTCTTTTTTCCCCTTCAGCAACCAGCGTGCCTGTTCTCCATCAAGCAGCTTACCATTAGCTTCCACCAAACGGTTGTATGTATTGACCTTGGCGGCACGATCGTGCAACTTTTGTTGAATAGCTTCAGGGCTTCCAGTAATGGGCCGGTCGTACGCGATCACATCGATGCCTAAGTGGTCGGTTAGCGCATCGCGGGTAGCCATACCTACAGCTCCGCTCGTTCCGATAACTAAGACTTTCTTTTTCTTCTCACTGTTCAGCATATTGGCCTTTCATAAATAAATACCCCATCCATCTACTTTAACAAAATTTATCAATTGGCCAACCGTTTTTACATGAAGCTTTTATGACAGTTGTCATAAAACTGTCATTTTATCTCCCCGCCTGCGGCGGCTATACTTAATGGAAGATAAGAAAATAAAACAGGACGGGATCATGGATAACGGCACAGCTACTCCGTTAAAGTCGGAAGAAACATGGGCGAAGCTGACCGATACGCTGGCGCTTAACCGGGCGATAGAGTTCGTTGCTAAATATACGCAAGAGGCGCAAAATAGCACGGAACCGCACGCCGTAAAAATGGCAGCGCACATTGAGGCTACGCTTTATAAAATCCAACGCTTTTTGTATCAGGATACTTCGCAATCCGACCCAGACGGTAAGCTTGCCACCAGCCGGGAATATGCTCCTAAGCGTGAGCGCGTCCGTGAAGCGATCAGCGAGTTTGTCAATAACGTCTATACCAATGGTTTTGTAAGCTCGAAAAAACCCGCTAAGTCGTTTGCAAAACTCTACCAAGCGCTTGCGGAAGAGAAAATCTTTGGTGATGAAACCCGCCGGGTCGTTGATACGCTTATGGTGTGTTTGAGCAATACGCCTGGGTTCCATGAAGTGCACGGTACAGGTGTTGATTTCCGGAGGATTACAGCGGAAGACGCGGCATTATTGAACTCCCTATTTAAAAAAAGTGCCGCCGACGTGGATACAACGGCGATATTCGAGCGTGCCTTAGACCAAACACGCACTCCCTTACTGAATAATGATGAAAAAGATGGCTTCAAAAAGTGGGAAGACCACCGCGTGCTCATCGCCGGCATTCCCTTTTTGCAGCATGAAAAAGACGGACAGCAATATTTGGTGACGGTGAACGGCGGGTTAGTACTGCTTGATGATGCGATCAAAAATAAAATTGAAACCACACTGGTAAAAGAGGGTCAGTTGCTGGATTCACTTGAGCCACAGGAAACAAGAAAATACCTTGATTCCTTTACTAACAAACACGTTGAAAACGGGTTTATAGATGGATTTGAAGTAAAAAATGGCAGAGCGCCGCTGCTGTGCTTAGATGCCGATATTATCACCGGTTTGCGCCCTGCCAACCACCAAGAATTTCAAGATTTTTGGAAAGCACAAATCGAAAGCATCGCAGAGCAAGTTGAAAGAGAACCAACCGAAAAAGAATTAGCCACAGATACCGCTAAAACAAAACAGCAAAAAGTGCAGGAAGCCAAAAAAGCCGGATGGACAAGGTTTGCTAACGATGACTATGCGCGTGTACTCATCGAACGTGCCAATGGCGGCGAAAATGGTCACTTGCAAGAAATTTGTAAGGTAGCAACCGCACACATCAAACGCATTGTCCAACAAATGGATGAGGCCAAAACCATAGAAACCAGCGGTAAACACCACGATCAAAAGCCCCTATTGGTGTTGTCTATGGGAGGTGCAGGTTCAGGAAAAAGCAGTGCCAAAAAAATCACTGAGTCAGCAGTAGGTAAAAACTACGTTACGGCAAGCCTAGATGATTTTAGAGAATATAGCCAGATTTATAACGTGATCAAAGCCGCCAAACACCACGCGGACGACTATGCACTGGTTGAATCCTTTGCCAGCAATTTACGTGATTGGGTGCGTATTGGCGCAATGGAACAGGGATTGAACCTGTATTACGACAGCACGGCAATTCCCTTTAAGCGCTACGACGACATTCTAAATAATGCGAAAAAAGCAGGATATGAAGTGTTGCTTGCGGGGTATGATGTCATGCTGCATGTCCCTGAAGACCAACGCCCGTTGGTCTATGGTACGGCGCAAGAACGCGTGATAGAGCGTCAGGAAAACAACGGTCGAGCACTGCCTTGGCCGGTGGTGACCAGTAAGCATATCGGTGTCATGCACAGCTTAATGCAAGCCTTTGGTGATGCACGCGTTGATCGTATATTGATGTTCTGTAATGATGGAGAACCAGATAAGCAATATTTACTGGCCGATGCGTTCACGGCTGAGAACGACCTTATTAAGAATGCTGAGATAAGCAAAAATGGCTTTTTACGGTTATGTAATGAGGCGAATACAAGATTATCAAAAAACCTTGATCAAGCCATCACCGATGCGTGTAAAAACGAAATACCATTGTATCAGGATGATAATATCAGCCGCCTGGTAAAACGTGTGGGTGATGCAAAACGTGTCATGCTTATCAATAACAACTATCGCTTCATTCAATTGGCCGAAAAAGGATTGATGAACCCCTATGCCAGCACGCTAGGCGGCTTGTTCCAGAAACATTCAGGCTTAGCTTCCGATATTCCAGAACCCAAAGAAGGCTTTGTGGACAATGTTATCAATAGTGTGCTTTCGCTAATAAAAGTACCGCAAGCCTATATCGAGGAAGTGACCAAAATCATTCACCCTTTGGGGTCCAAGCAGCAAGCGCTGTAAGCGCCTTCTTCTCCAAATTGGACATGGGTAGTTTTTTAATCTCGTCCGCACTCCACCACGTACTGCTGTAGCGCTTAAATGCTTTCGGCAGGTGCAATCGATACACTTTTGCCTCCAGCGTATAGTGGCTGTAGTGGTGCGTGAGGGGTTGGTAGGGGAGAGTACGCAAATCAAAATTCGCACCATTAATCTTAATGCGCTCACTATTGGTTTCTAAAAACCGATAAAGCCCACCGAGATGCGCGCCCTCCCGCGGCTCGGCATATACCAACCCGTCATGCTCAATAATCAAAATATGGCGCTGTTTAATAGGCACCGCTTTGGCTTTCACCTTGGTGGGGTAAAGTTCCGGCGCTGTTTTACCTTTGCACCACGCGCTTACTGGGCATTCACTACAACGCGGCGCTTTCGGTGTACAAATCATTGCACCAATATCCATCATTGCCTGGTTGTGCACAAAAATATCACTTTTCTTAACCTCCCCCGCTTGCGGGGGGAGCAATGCATGAGCGAGTTTCCACAACTGTTCTTCTTTGGGAACTGCAATCGCAAACAGCCTACACAGCACACGCTTCACATTCGCCTCCATCACCGGCACTGGGGTGCCGTAAGAAAAAGAGACAATGGCATGTGCAGTGTTTTTACCAATACCAGGGAGAGATGTAAGAGTTTCTATGGTTTTCGGTAAATTGTTATCCCGCGCTTGTCGCGGGATCCGGACCCCGCCATTCGGCGGGGTGACAACCATCTTTGCCGCCTCATGCAAATTCCCCGCGCGGCGGTAATACCCTAGCCCCGCCCAAGCTTTCAGCACCTCTTCACGATGTGCGGATGCAAGCGCAGCAATCGTTGGGAATTTGGTAAGAAATGGGGTATAATATCTCTCAAGCACGGTTTTAACCTGCGTCTGTTGCAACATCACTTCGCTAATCCAGATGGCGTAAGGGTCAGACGTGTTGCGCCAGGGCAGAGAGTGCCGGCCATGGGCGCGATACCAACTGGCAAGCACGCGCTGAAACGAAGAGGAATCAATATGCATCTGCGTACCATGAAACGGTTTTTGCTAATTGCAATGGTTTTATTTGTGCCGTTTGCGAAAGCCCAGGCCGTGGAGCCGGTGCACGTGGTGATTATCGGCGATAGCCTGATGTCCGGCTATATGCTGCGTCCGGGGGAAGATTTCGGCAGCGTGCTCGAACGCCAACTCCTCTCCCAACGCTACAACGCCAAAGTCATTAACTTGAGCGTTGCCGGCATCACCACCGAAGAAGCACTCAGAAACATGGACCGCGTCTTCGCCGCCCAACCCGACATCGCGATTATCGAACTTGGCATGAACGATGCTCTGCGCGGTTTAGATGTGCAAGGCGTAATCTACGCCAATCTCCACAAAATCCGCTTCCAGCTAGTGAATCGCAAAATTCCCTATATCATCGTCGGCGTCAATGCGCCCAGCAGCCGCGATGCTGCCTATGCGCGCAAACTCCAAAGTGTCTATTATTCGCTAGCCAATTATTTTAAAGCCCCACTCGTTCCTAACCTCCTAGCCCCCCTTCAAGGCAAGCCCGAGTGGTCGCTGGCTGATGGCATGCACCCCAACGCCGAAGGCACAAAAGCCATGGTAGCCCTAGTCATGCCCAAGGTTTTGCCGCTTGTGAGTTGGAGTATGCGTAGCAAGGCGTATTCTGCGCAGTAGGCTTGCACTCTAAGCGGTTCTCCACTATTCTCAGGCTCCCTTAAAACAAGAAGGTAGCCCATGTCCACAAAGCCCTCCGCAAATGCCGTGATCGAAGTCACCACCGGCGCACTCCCCGCCTCCAAGAAAATCCGCATCAATGGCGTTGCTATGCGTGAGATCTCGGTCAGCAATGGCACGAAAGTCATGGTATATGATACCTCCGGGCCGTATACAGACGAAGCGGTGAAACTGAATATCGACCAAGGCTTGCCGCGTTTCCGCGCTAGCTGGATTGAAGCGCGTGGCGACGTAGAAACCTACATTGGCCGCGATGTGCGCCCCGAAGACAACGGCATCAAAAAAGGCGAACCCACGGTGCCGCAATTCCCAAATGTGAATAAAACACCGTATCGCGCGAAACCCGGCAAATCCGTAACACAACTCACCTACGCCCGCGAGGGCATCATCACCAAAGAGATGGAATATATTGCTATTCGTGAAAACGAAGGCCAAATCCCCAATCCCCAATCCCCAATCCCCCAAAAGCCCTACCAAAAAGGAAATAATTGGGGCAAACTTCTTCCACGCGAAATCACCCCCGAATTCGTACGTGATGAAATCGCAGCGGGCAGGGCGATCATCCCCTGCAACATCAACCACCCTGAGACGGAGCCGATGATTATCGGCCGCAATTTCAAAGTCAAAATCAACGCCAACATTGGCAATTCCGCGGTCACTTCGTCGGTTGCCGAAGAAGTCGAAAAAATGGTGTGGGCGATCCGCTGGGGTGCGGATAACGTGATGGACCTTTCAACAGGCCGCAACATCCACAACATCCGCGAATGGATCATCCGCAATAGTCCCGTGCCAATCGGCACCGTGCCGATTTACCAAGCGCTTGAAAAAGTCGGCGGCATCGCCGAAGAGCTCACCTATGAAATTTATCGCGACACGCTGATTGAGCAATGCGAACAAGGCGTCGACTATTTCACCATCCACGCCGGCGTGCGCCTGCCGTTCATCCCGATGACGGTCAACCGCAAAACCGGCATCGTTTCGCGCGGCGGCTCCATCATGGCCAAATGGTGCATGTCACATCACAAAGAAAGCTTCCTCTTCGAAAATTTCGACGATATTTGCGATATCATGCGCGCCTATGACGTGAGCTTCAGTCTAGGCGACGGCCTGCGCCCCGGCAGCCAGCACGATGCGAACGACGAAGCGCAATTTGCTGAGTTAAAAACGCTCGGTGACCTCACCAAAATCGCCTGGAAAAAAGATTGCCAAGTGATGATCGAAGGCCCCGGCCACGTGCCGATGCACCTCATCAAAGAGAACATGGAAAAACAACTCGAGCTTTGCCACGAAGCGCCGTTCTATACCCTCGGGCCACTGACGACCGACATTGCGCCCGGCTATGACCATATCACTTCTGGCATTGGTGCTGCGATGATCGGCTGGTTCGGAACGAGTATGCTTTGTTATGTAACACCCAAAGAACACCTGGGCTTGCCGGATCGGGACGACGTAAAAGTCGGCGTCATCACCTACAAAATCGCCGCCCATGCCGCAGACCTCGCTAAAGGCCATCCGTCCGCCTACAAGCGCGATGATGCCTTGTCGGATGCGCGTTTTGAATTCCGCTGGCAAGACCAGTTTAACTTGGCCCTCGACCCCGAAACCGCCAAGGATTTCCACGATGAAACCCTCCCCGCCGAGGGTGCCAAAGTCGCCCACTTCTGCTCCATGTGCGGCCCCAAATTCTGCAGCATGAAGATTAGCCAGGAAGTCCGCGAGTTTTCGTCATTGCGAGCCGAGGGCGAAACAATCCAGCCAGCCTCAGCGGCACTTGAGCGTAAAGATGGATCGCCACGCGACGCTGTCGCTCGCGATGACGCGGAGGTTGAAAAAGCCATGGCCGAAAAAGCCAAGGAATTCCGCGACTCCGGCGGGGAGATTTATCAGAAGGTGGGGTGAGTATGAACGAATTAGAGAATAAGCCGAAATGCTTCATAATCCAGCTCTTTGATGAAGGGATTTATGATAGGCGCTACAATGAGAGTATTAAGCCTGCGCTCGTTAAAGCTGGTGTAGACCCTATTAGGGCTGATGAAATTTTGGGGCCTAAACCCGTAGTCGAAAAGATTGAGAACGCTATAAGAGAAACAGATATTTGTTTGGCAGAAATAAGCACTGATAATCCTAATGTGTGGCTAGAAGTGGGGTATGCATATTCTTTGGATAAGCCTACACTTCTATTGTGTGACAAGAACATTAGAACGGCTCTACCATTTGATATAAGACATCGTCCCGTAATATTTTATACGACCCAGTATAAAAGTGGATTTGATGATCTTGAAAGGAAGATCATTAAGGAGATTGGCGAATTTTTGCGACATGCAAAGGGTACAAAGAAAACAGAAAATGTTACCAATCAAATCGCACATAGTGATTTGGGTGCTCTAAGCATAGAAGCTCAACTGCTACTGTTCTTGCTTGCAGACAACCAAGTTTCTGATCCCAGTGGCATGTCTGGATGGCAGATAAAAAACAAATGGCAGGACTATGGTGTTAGTAAGGAAAAAATATCTTTCGCTGTGGCCACGTTGAGTGGTTTAAACTACATTCAAGAGGCGATAAAAGAAGATTACAATGGTGAGGAGTACAAAACTTACTCTTTAACAACGTTTGGATCAGCTTGGGTTGCTGCGCATCCCGAGCTTTATGATAAAGTGATTCCATCAATCGATAATAGGATACCTTTTTAAAACTACTATTTCGAGCGCAGTAGCGCGAGACAGCCATGAGCTGTGAAGCACAGCCTCATGTGATTTCCAGGAGGAAATCACGGGCGCAATTTAAAACCTAACCCAACCCCCCATCCATCACATGCCGATGATAATTCTTCCGCGCGCTGTTCCACCCGCGTTCGTGCATATTAAAAAAACATGTCTGCATCAGCGGCTCGATGATACCGATCGAAAGCGCAATCGCCCAGTTGCCCGTCAGCGCATAGGCTACGGCAATGGCAACGGTAAAGTGCATCACGCAATAGGTGACGGTTTTGGCGAGTGTCTCATGGCGAAAAATAAGCTGTGTCATAACGTGTTCTCCTTATTTCACCATTATACTGCAATTGCGACTCATTCGCAACTTGTATCTTTAAACGTTGCTTTCAACTGGTTAGCATGCCAAACCTAGCCCATGAGCATTATTGACCTGATAAAAGAGGCGCAAGGCAAGCGCTTGGAGCGGCTGAAGGCGGGGGAGATCGACCCGCCGGAGCATAAACCCGAAGTGCTATTTATTGGCTGCGTGGATGCGCGGCTGGACCCGATCCGTGATTTGGGTATTCCCAAAGGCAAAGCCCTCATTTATCGCAACATCGCTGCCCTCGTGCATGGCAAGCAGGACGAGAGAGATATTTCCCACATGGGCGAAGAAGCCGCGCTTGAATTTGCCATTAATGTCATGCGGGTGAAAGACGTGATCATCATGGGGCATACGGATTGCGGTGGCATCCGTGCTTCGCTGGATGGTATGCCGAACCACAAAGCAATAGACCATTACCTGCAGTCGCTGGATACCGTACGCACCGAGGTGATTGATAAAGGCGGGGACGCAACCGCCCAGGCGCGCGCGATGGAAGAGGCGGCGGTGCGCCAGAGTATGCAGAACCTTTATAGTTACGACGTCGTAAAACGTGCGCTCGAAGAAGGCCGCCTGCAACTTCACGGCTGGGTCATCGACACGGCAACCGGCATTATCAAAGAAATGATCCACGCCACCGGCGATTTCAACGAGATGCCAAAAGCCATTTGACAGGCCATTTCTCCCTTGCATTTCATGCCAGGCCTTGTATAAACCACCTCTCTTTTTTGGAGCGCTACCGTGGTTAAGCGGGCGTAACTCAGGGGTAGAGTGCAACCTTGCCAAGGTTGATGTCGAGGGTT
>CAYOOP010000011.1:0-28385 GCA_964405685.1 uncultured Rickettsiales bacterium | reverse complement strand
CGATCCGCGAAGGCGGCAAAACCATCGGCGCCGGTGTCGTCGCGAAGATTTTGAAGTGATTTCAGTATATTAATGCAAATTAAAGAGCCGGTATCCCACCGGCTCTTTTTTTGTTATAATGGCCGTGGAAAGTACATTTATGGAAGACACGAGACCCAATGCTAAAGAGGAATGGGAAAAAGCAGAAAACCTGCCTATGGGCGAAGCCATGGCGCATTTGGAATATTTAAAAAATCAGCTAGCCGAAGAAGATACGCGATATAAGGTACTTGCAGATCTTGCAAGTGAGATAGTTGCCAATCCCTATGTTGGGTTTAGTTACGGAGAAACGTCCGCGGTTCCAATTTTTACGTCTACTAGTAAGTTTCTATCACATGAAGCACTAAGATTGGTAACTAGCCACCGTGAAATAACGGGTGGCGAGCATATGCCCCACGACACCTTTTTTGATTGTATGAAGAATGCTCTCGAAAAGGCCAAAACGAATGGTTTGGATGAGTATGGTCGCTTACGTTTTGACAAGCCTTGCCAAGCGGAGCCTCGCCAGTTATAACGCCCTCCTGCTTAGGGGTGTAGCTCAGTTGGTAGAGCGACGGTCTCCAAAACCGTAGGTCGCAGGTTCGACACGACCACGAAAGTGGCGTGGACGCCGTAGGCGCCCGAAGGGTGAGCGCTGTAAAACAGCGCGAATCAATCCTGTCTTTAATACAAATAGGTTGCAGCACTTCTTGGTTATTGTATAAACCGCCTGCCGCGATAGGGGTGTAGCTCAGTTGGTAGAGCGACGGTCTCCAAAACCGTAGGTCGCAGGTTCGAATCCTGTCGCCCCTGCGGCGTTCCCTCTCCCACTGCGCTAACGTCCTTGCGGACGTAAGCTCCGTTGCCCTCTCCCGCACGCGGGAGAGGAAAAGGTTTTACGCCTTCCGCTTCGTCGCTTTCACAACCTTACTACCTTTTTCATCCTCTTGTTCCATGGATTCCATGGCGGCGATGGCGGCGAGGTTTAGGATTTCGGAGATGCTGGCGTTCATCTGCGCGATTTGCACGGGCTTACTCATGCCCATGGTGATCGGGCCGATGGTGGTGACACCATCGCCAAGCGCCGGCATGAGATTGGCGCAGATGTGCGCGGTGTGCAGCGCCGGCATAATCAGCACGTTGGCGGGCGCGGTTAGGCGGCAAAACGGATAGAGCGCTATCAGCTCTTTGTTGAGCGCGACGTTGGCGGCCATTTCACCGTCGTATTCGAAATCGACCTTCATGCTATCAAGCAGTTTCACCGTATCACGGATGCGCTGCGATTTTTCGCCCATCGGGTTGCCGAAGGTGGAGTACGACAGCAATGCTGCGCGCGGTTCGTGGCCCATTTTGCGGGCTTTATTGGCGGTGCAGATGGCAATGCGTGCTAGCTTTTCCGGGCATGGCAATTCATTCACCGTGGTGTCGGAAATAAACAGCGTGTGGTTTTTGGTGATGACCAGCGTGATGCCGAAAGGGAATTCACCGTCTTTATAGTCAATGACCTTGGTGATGTTATCGAGCGACATCGCATAGTTGCGGGTAAGACCTGTGATCATCGCATCGCCATGGCCGGCTTGCAGCATGCACGAAGCGAAAATATTACGGTCGTTTTTGACCGCGCGTACGATATCACGGTATAAATAGCCTTGGCGTTGCATACGTGGGTACATGTGATCGATATAGCTGTCGACATGTTTGCTCACCGCGGCATTGGCGATTTCGATGCCGTCTAAATCAATATTGATGCGCGCGGCGACTTCTTTCACGCGGTCGGTGCGGCCGACCAGAATCGGTGTACCGTAGCCATTGTCGCGCCACTGCGTTGCGGCGCGGATGATTTTTTCCTCTTCGCCTTCAGCAAAGATCATGCGTTTGGGGCGACTGCGCAATTTGTCGAAAATTTGCTGCATGGAGCTGGCGGTTGGGTCGCGCCTTGCAGCGAGACTTTTGCGGTAGGCTTCCATGTCTTTAATGGGTTTCCGCGCAACGCCAGTTTTCATCGCCGCTTCAGCAACGGCGCTTGATACCGCCGTCATCAGTCGAGGATCAAACGGTGCTGGAATGATATATTCAGGGCCGAATTCGAGTTTGCGGCCGCCATAAGCCGCGGAGACTTCCTCGGGCACTTGTTCACGCGCGAGCGAGGCGATCGCTTCGGCGGCGGCGATTTTCATCTCTTCATTGATTTGCGAGGCCTGCACATCAAGTGCACCACGGAAGATGTAAGGGAAGCCCATGACATTGTTCACCTGATTGGGATAGTCCGAACGGCCGGTGGCCACGATCGCATCCGGGCGGACGGCTTTTGCGGCTTCCGGTGTGATTTCCGGATCGGGGTTCGCCATCGCGAAAATAATCGGTTGCTTGGCCATGGATTTCACCATCGCTGGCGTCACCGCATCTTTCGAAGAGAGGCCGAGGAAGAGGTCCGCACCTTCCATCGCCTCAGCCAAGGTGCGCTTGTTGGTTTTGACCGCGTGGGCTGATTTCCATTGGTTCATACCTTCCATCCGGCCCTGGTAGATGACACCGGTTTTATCCACCAGCAGCGCATT
Source organism: uncultured Rickettsiales bacterium (assembly GCA_964405685.1). Classification (GTDB taxonomy): domain Bacteria; phylum Pseudomonadota; class Alphaproteobacteria; order Rickettsiales; family SXRF01; genus CAYOOP01. The sequence goes on along the minus strand of CAYOOP010000011.1, from coordinate 25,809 downwards.
GTCGTGTTTAATGCCCATGCGTTTCATGAGCTCCAAACAGGCGATGCCCGCCGCGCCAGCGCCGAGGACAACGACTTTCATTTTCTCTAACTTGCGGCCAGTTAAGTGCGCGGCGTTGATGAGGCCTGCTGCGGAGATAATCGCCGTGCCGTGTTGATCGTCGTGGAAAACAGGAATGTCCATCAATTCGCGCAGGCGCTGTTCGATCACGAAGCAATCCGGCGCACCGATGTCTTCTAAGTTAATGCCACCCCAGGTGGGGCCGAGGAGTTTTACGCAGTTCACAAACGCGTCGACGTCGGTGGTATCCACTTCGATATCTACGCTGTCGATATCGGCGAAACGTTTGAACAAAATCGCCTTGCCTTCCATTACCGGCTTAGAGGCGAGCGCGCCTAAATTGCCAAGGCCGAGTACGGCGGTGCCGTTTGAAATCACCGCCACAAAATTGCCTTTAGCGGTGTAGTCATAGGCTTTGGCAGGATCTTTTTGAATGTGCAAGCACGGCCAGGCAACGCCCGGCGAATAGCCGAGCGAAAGATCGCGCTGCGACATCAGCGGCTTTGTCGGGAGAATGGATACTTTACCGGGCGAGCCTTCAGAGTGATAGGCCAGTGCATCCGCTTCGGTGATCGGTTCTTTCTCTTTTGACATTCGACTATCCGTTCGTTACCAATGAAATGTTATTTAATTTTTGTGCAGCGCAATAAAATATGCCGCAATTAAAAGGGTTATCTCAGTCTCACACCACTGACTTGTTTGCAAGCAAAAACGATGTTGCAGTGCAAGATGAGCGGCCCGTTGCGCCCGAAATTGGGACAGTGAAACCGGCGAGTGTTACACCATCTATGCAACAGTATTTTCGGCTGAAAGAAGCGCATGAGGGCTGCCTGCTTTTTTACCGGATGGGGGATTTTTACGAATTATTTTTTGATGATGCGGTGAAGGCTTCTGCGACACTCGACATTGCGCTTACTCGTCGTGGTTCGCACGAAGGGAAAGAAATCCCCATGTGTGGCGTACCGGTGCATGCCTACGAAAGCTATTTGGAAAAATTGATTCGTGCCGGATTTAAAGTCGCCATCGCCGAGCAGATGGAGACGCCAGAAGAAGCGAAAAAACGTGGTGGGAAAACCCTGGTTGCCAGGGATGTAGTACGCATTGCGACCCCCGGAACTTTGACCGAAGAATCGCTGCTTTCCGCGCGTGAGTCGAACCACCTTGCCTGCGTTGCAATTGCCGAAAAAAATGCGGCGGTGGCGTGGCTGGATATGTCGACGGGAGAATTTTTCGTCTCAACCGTTTCGCTTCCGGAATTACCTACGCAGTTAGAACGCATTCGCCCGCGTGAGTTATTAGTGGCCGAAAGTGCGGCGGAACATGTAGTTACATTTGAAGCGCGGTTAACATTTCGGCCTGCCGGCATGTTTGAAGAAGTGCGCGCAAGTGCGTGGCTTAAAGAAGCCTATAGTTTAAGCTCGCTCGAGTCGCTGCAGCTTACTGAACGTGCGGAGCGGATTGCGTGCGGAGTGCTCGTTGACTACGTCAACATCACGCAAAAACAAAACCTGCCGCGGCTTGACCGGCCCAAGCGTGAGCGGACGGATGCGTATATGGCAATTGATGCCGCTTCACAGCGTAATTTGGAATTGATCGAGCGTTTGAGCGGCGAAAAACAGGGTGCGTTACTCTCGGTGATGGATCGCACGGTGACCTCTGCCGGTGCGCGATTGCTGGCGCGTTTGTTGCTTGCGCCGCTGATGGACGTAGCGATCATTCGTGAGCGGCTGAATGCGGTGGAGGTGTTGAAAAACGCGCACGGACTTCGCAGTGAATGCCGCGATATGTTGCGCACGGTTGCAGACATTGAACGTTGTCTGTCGCGCATTAGTTTGAATCGGGCAGGCCCGCGCGATTTGCTGGCGATTAAGCGGAGCTTGATTGCTGCACGTACCATCAATGGCATGTTTGAGCGGGCACGCTTAGGTGAGGTACCAGCACTTTTGAAACAGGCATGGGATGCTTTGCGTGGGCATGACGCTCTGATCGACAAGCTTCATTCGGCGATTGATGAAGATGCGGGAATGTTTGCGCGCGATGGGAATTTTATTAAGCGTGGTTTCGCACCGCATCTCGACGAGTTTGTGCGCCTGCGGGATGAGGGCAAGCGGTTGATTGCCAATCTTCAACAACGTTTGATTCATGAGACGGGCATTGCCTCGCTCAAGATTCGCTACAATCAGGTTCTGGGGTATTACATTGAAATCACCAGTACGCATCAGCACCGTGTGCCCAATCATTTCATTCATCGACAAAGCATGGCGGGCGCACTGCGCTACGTCACCAACGAGCTTTCTGAGCTGGAACGCGGCATTCATGAATCGGGTGAAAAAGCACTGAAGGTGGAGTTAGAGTTGTTTGATCAGCTTTGTACGAGCGTGCGCACGCAGGAAGATGCGGTGGTAGCAACCGCGCGTGCGCTGGCGCAGCTTGACGTGGCGATGGGGCTCGCCGAGACTGCAGAAGATGAGATGTGGGTGAAGCCGGTAGTGGACGACAGCCTGACGTTTGAGATTAAAGGCGGGCGCCATCCGGTCGTCGAGATGAGTCTCAAGAAGAAACATGAGCCGTTTATTGGTAATCACTGCAGCTTGAACGAAACCAATTCGCTGTGGTTACTCACTGGCCCGAACATGGCGGGGAAATCGACGTTCCTCAGGCAAAACGCCCTGATTGCGATTTTGGCGCAGATGGGTTCGTTTGTGCCGGCGCAGTCGGCCCATATTGGCGTGATTGACCGGCTGTTTAGTCGCGTAGGCGCAGCGGATGATTTGGCGCGCGGGCAATCCACCTTTATGGTCGAGATGGTCGAAACGGCGACGATTTTGCACCATGCCAGCTTGCGTTCTTTTGTGATTTTAGATGAAATCGGCCGTGGCACGGCGACCTATGATGGACTGGCGCTCGCATGGGCGGTGGTGGAGTATATGCATAACGCAACCGGCGCGCGGACGCTGTTCGCCACGCATTACCATGAGCTCACCGAGCTTGAGGCAACGCTTTCAAAACTCTCCTGTCATACGATGAATGTGCGTGAGCATAATGACAGATTGGTATTTTTGCACGAAGTGATCCCTGGCAGTGCGCACCGTTCTTACGGTATTCATGTAGCAAAAATCGCGGGCTTGCCGCAACCTGTCATCAAGCGGGCAGAAGAGTTGCTACGCGGATTTGAACAACATCATCCGCATACGATTGTGCGTGAAACTAAGGCTCCAAGCCAGGAACGCGCCACGAGCGCCCTGGAAAAAGCGCTTGAGGCAATTAAACCCGACAACCTTTCCCCGCGTGAAGCGTTGGAATTGCTTTACCAATTAAAGAAAATCAGTTGACAAGAGGTGCGATTTGCTTTTGCTTGCCACCTCGTTTTGTGCCCATAAGCAGCAAAACCGTTGTAAGGCGATCCGGTAGCTCAGTCGGTAGAGCACCTGACTTTTAATCAGGTTGTCGCGGGTTCGATTCCCGCCCGGATCACCACTTTCTAATTTCTCCTACTTCGAAGGCGGAAATCGAACCCTTGGGTTCGCCGCACAATCCAAGGGATTGTGCTTCCCCTATATTAAAATAGCGCATTCTAAAGAATGCGCGGCGCCCGGATCACCATCCGCCTTCGCCGGAGCGTGAGAAGCGGATACCTCGGCGAAGCCCGAGGGGCGAAGACGGGCCATGGCATTGCTATATCTCCAAATACTAAAATTCCGTTTCTGTGGACTTAATAGAACGTGATGCGATTTTAAGTCAAAAAACACTATGCCATTGAGATGGTTATCTTTGTCCAAAATCCACATATTAAGAAAAGCTTAAAATAAATGTAGCAAATGCTTCGGATTTGGTTTATACGCTTCCGTTCTTTTACACATAAATCAACCCGGGTGGAGCGTATGTTCAAACACAAACCATTTTTTATCGCATTAATCGCATTGATCTTATGCCAGAGTGCGGCCGTTCACGCAACAAACGTACCTTCAAGCGCGCAGCCGGGCGTGGTAATCCGCAATTTTGAGGAAGAAAAGCGCCCCGCTTCGAAGCTGGATGATTCTGTGTCGGTTGGTAAAGAACAGTCCACCCAAGGGCTCAGCAAGGAAAAAATATTCGTATTGCAGCGTGTGGTTTTAGACGGCTCGACCATTTATACGCAAGCCGATGTGGATGCAGCAGCGCAAGGCTATATTGGCAAAACAGTATCGTTTGCGGATTTGAACGAGATTGCACAAAAACTCACCAAGCGTTATCGTGATAATGGCTATCTCTTTTCTAAAGTCATCGTATCGCCGCAAAACATTGAAGGTGGTGTGGTGCATTTGAAAGCGATCGAAGGCCGTATTACGGATGTGAAAATCATTGGCACCTATACCGATGCGAATAATCTGATTCACAATATCGCACAGAAAATCAAAACCGCCGGTCCGTCGAACGCGAAAGATCTTGAGCGCTACTTGCTACTCTTGGACGATCTGCCCGGTATTACCGCGCGTAGCTTGTTGCAGCCGTCCGCAACGCCTGGCGGCGGTGAGCTCATCATCACCATCGAAGAAGACAAGTTCGAAGGTTCGGTCAGTGCCGACAATCGCGGGTCGGATTATTTGGGACCCTATCGCGGCACCATGGTCGGCGCGTTTAACTCCCTCTTCAATCTGCATGATCGTACGACAGTGCGAGGCATTGTAAGCAGCGATGGTCAGGAACTTCGCTACGGCGATTTGACGCACGAACAGGAAATCGGCACCGAAGGTTTCCGTTTGAAAGGCCGTTTTGCGGTTACGGATACGAAGCCGGGCGAAGAGCTCGAAGCGCTGGATCTAAAAGGCAAGAGCCGCTTGTTTGATATTGAAGGCTATTACCCTGTCATCCGCAGCCGCCAAACCAACCTGAATGTGATTGGTGGATTCAATGCGCTTAATTCGGAAACCGATTTGCTTGGCACTAAGAATGCGTATGACCGTGTGCGGTCGTTCCGCGTTGGTGGCCATTTGGATTTTACGGACTCGCTCGCTGGTGTAAGCGATGTGGATCTGCAAGTGACGCGGGGCATTAAAGGCCTCGGTGCGACGGATGAAGGCACAGGCCGCAGTCGTACCAACGGGAAACAGGACTTTATACGCACTAATATTTCTGCAGTGCGCGTGCAGGATTTGGGCCGCAGCTTTGCGCTGCAAGTGTCGGCGTCGGGTCAGTATTCGCCTGATAATTTGCTGTCTTCGGAAGAATTTTCAATCGGCGGCCCGGATTTCGGCCGCGCGTATGATGCCGGTGAAATCACTGGTGACAGCGGCGTTGCCGGTGCGATCGAATTGCGCTACAGCCGCCCGCCTGTCAATAACTTCATCCGCACGCATCAGTTCTATGTGTTCTACGATGCGGGAAAAGTGTGGAACGATAGTATTGCCGCTGGTGAAACCAAGCAGGAATCGCTGGCCTCTGCTGGTGTGGGGGTGCGTTTCAACCTTGCCCGCGACATTTCGGGTTATGTGGAATACGACTCGCCGCTCACGCGTGACGTGAATTCGGAGAATAATGACGATAATCGTATATTTTTCAGCCTGTTGAAGAGGTTCTGAGTTAACAATTAACAAAACATTAATAACAATTGACTCTCTTCATGGTTTCTTATACATTATAGATTCTTTAAGGCTTTATAGATTGAAAAAAAACTTCAGGAGACACGTATGACACACGGACGCCACCCCATTCGCAGCAAAAAATCCACGCCTAAGAAGGCGCTGAAAAACTACACAAGCCTGTGTGGCAGCGGCCTGCTTTTTGGTCTTATGCTCGGTACATCGGCATTTGCAAACCCGACGGATGGTGTAGTGGTGGGCGGCTCGGCGACGATTGTCAATACGCCTTCAGAGCTTCAAATTCACCAAGCCTCCGACCGTGCGATTATCAACTGGGGTTCGTTCGACATTAACGCCGGCGAAACCACGCATTTCTATCAACCCGGCGCTGGCTCTTTGGCGGTTAACCGCGTGACGACCAGCAACCAAATCAGCCAGATCAATGGCAATCTGATTGCCAATGGACGCGTGGTCATCATCAACCCGAACGGTGTGTTGATCGGTGCGGGCGGTAACGTCAATACCGCTGGGTTTATTGCGACCTCCGCTGATCTGGGCGACCAGGCGGCGATGAACGAAAGAGTGCTCAATTTCGACAAAGCGGGCAAAGCCAACGCTGCGGTTGAAAACAGAGGTCACATTACCGTTGGACAAGAAGGTTTGGCCGCACTCGTGGCGCCAACCGTGCGCAACAGCGGTGTGATTCAAGGCAATCTCTCGAAAGTACAGCTCGCAGCTGCCGACAAATTTGGTGTTGATTTCTACGGTGACGGATTGATCAGCTTTGCAGTCGACGCACCTGCTTCTGGAAACCGCACCATCTCTGCTGAAAATACTGGTTCGCTGATTGCCGATGGCGGCAGCGTGCTGATGACCGCAGCAGCTGCAAGCGACGTGATTAGCTCGTCAATTAACACCACCGGTCAAATTCGCGCGCAAGGGCTTGTAAACCGTAACGGCGAAATCACTCTGACAGGCACAGATGCCGATGTGCACGTTGCCGGCACGGTAGATGCCTCCGGCGTCAACGGTGGCACAATTAAAATCGGTGGCGATCAAGGTGGTAAGGGCACATTAGCAAAAGCTGCTAATGTTACTGTAGATGCAGGTGCCTTGGTCACTGCAGACGGTGGCAACACCGCCGAAGGTACGGGCAATGGTGGTACCATCATTACCTGGGCGAACCGCGAGAACCGCTTCAATGGTGATTTCAAAGCGCGCGGTGGCGCCAACGGCGGCGACGGCGGGTTCATTGAGCTCTCCGCAGCGAAAGACATTTATCTCGGTGGTTCGGCGGACGCCTCGGCACCGAAGGGCTCTGCTGGTACGTTCCTGATTGATCCGGTAACACTGAATATCAAAAATGGCGCGGGCGCAACCACCGCCAATACGATTTTTGAAAACACTATTCAAGCCGGTTCCGTGGGTGGCACCAGCTACGTGCTAACGGCAACGGATTTGGTTACGCTTGAAGATTTGGCGGATAACAACCTTCAAGGCGGAAGCGGAAGCATTTCGCTGACCGCAACGGGGACGACTGGACGCGTTGAATTTCTGGATAAGAACGACAAAATCTCAACATCTACCGGCAATATTGTGGTGACCGCTAAAAGTGGCGGTATTGACATTGGTAGTCTTGAAACGGGTGCTGGCGGTGGCACTAGCGGTAACATCACTCTGACAACGACCAATGGTGGTTCGATCAGCACCCGCAATCTTACAGCGTTTAGAAACCAGGGGGGCGATTTACGGCTTAACGTAAACTCCAATAATGCACTGACCATCAATGGCGATGTATCGGTGGTTGATCTGGACATTCTAAGTGCAACCATTCCAGGAAACGCCAGAGCTGACTTAACAGCGGTAAATAATATTAGTGTGACTGGTGGGGTGACGGTGCAGGGGCAAGACTACGATCAGCCCTATAATAATGCGAAGGCAGAGCTGTATATGACGTCTACTGCCGGCAATATTGCTGTTGGTGGTAACGTTGCCCTAAGCTCTGATGCACAGAAGACGACTCTTGGGGGCGCTAACATTAGCGCTGATACCATCGCAAAAATCTTTGCTACAAATGGTAGTGTTACGCTGGGTGGTGGTATTAATGCGACTTCGTACGCGTCCTATGCACCTCCAGGCGGTGCAAGCCTGGAGGATCTTAACAAAACCACCCACGCCAACACCCGCGTCGAGGTGAAGTCAAAAAACAACCTGTCGATTGGTAATTCGGTGCTTGGGCAGGCTAATGCGGTCGCAGATCAGCAAGACCGTTCCACCACCTACGTATCCATTATCTCTACCGATGGTGATGTTACCCTTGGTGGGAATGATCCCAAATCTGTAGCCGATGCATCGCTTGTACAGCAGCATTATATTGGCAATGTAATTGACTCGCAGCAAACAACTGAAAGCGGAGCGACGCTGGACACCGCGCGCCTCATTGTTTCTGGTGTAACAAATCTTACAGTAACCGCGGACGCTAAGGGCAAGATCTACGGGGACGCGGATCCGGCGCTCACCTATACCTATAGCGCACTCAAGGCGGGTGATACGGCAGCGTCCGTATTCAGCGGAAGTTTGACACGTGCTCCTGGCGAGAATGTTGGCACTTATTTAATCAGCAAGGGCACATTGACCGCAGTGAGTAACGGCTACTCAAACTATCGCATCAACTATGTTCCTGCCAACTTCACTATATCACCGGCGACGCTCTCGATCATCGCAGCGGCCAAATCCAAAACCTACGGTAACGCGGACCCAGCACTCACCTACACCGCAAGTGGGTTCAAAAATGGTGACACTGCTGCAATCATCACAGGTGCCCTAAACCGTAACCCAGGTGAAAACGTCGGTGCGTATGCCATCAACAAAAACACACTTTCAGCCGGTTCTAATTATACGATCAGCTATACCGGTGCTAACTTAACGATCAGCCCAGCGACGCTCTCCATCGTCGCAGCGGCCAAGTCTAAAACCTATGGTGATGCTGATCCAGCACTCACCTACACCGCAAGCGGTTTCAAAAATGGTGACACGTCTGCTATCATCACGGGTGCCCTAAACCGCAACGCAGGCGAGAACGTCGGAGCCTATGCGATCAATAAAAATACGCTTTCAGCCGGTTCTAATTATACGATCAGCTACACGGGCGCTAACTTAACGATCAGCCCGGCAACGCTCTCGATCATTGCTGCGGCCAAGTCTAAAACCTATGGTGATGCGGATCCAGCGCTCACCTATGCCGCAAGCGGTTTCAAAAATGGTGACACCGCTGCGATCATCACGGGCGCACTCAATCGCAATGCCGGTGAAAATGTGGGCTCTTATGCCATTAATAAAAACACGCTTGCAGCCGGTTCTAATTACACGATCAGCTACACGGGCGCTAACTTAACGATCAACAAGGCAAACCTGGTCGTGAACGCAAACGCAGGTCAAAGCAAGATCTATGGTAACGCGGACCCGACACTGACCTACACCGCCTCCGGATTTAAAAATGGCGACACTGCCGCTGTATTAACCGGCGCGCAAGCTCGCGCTGCCGGTGAAAACGTCGGCAATTACGGAATCAACCAAGGTTCGCTCGCGGCCTCGAACTACAATATTACCTACACCGGTAGCACGTTCGTCATCAGCCCGGCGACGCTCTCGATCATTGCACAAGCCAAGTCTAAAACGTATGGTGATCTTGATCCAGCGCTCACCTACACGGTTTCGGGTCTTAAAAACGGTGACACGTCTGCGATCATCACGGGTGCACTGAACCGTAACCCAGGTGAGAACGTTGGCTCCTACGCGATCAATAAGAATACGCTCGCCGCAGGCAGCAACTATACAATCAGCTACACCAGTGCGAATCTGACCATTAACCCGGCAACGCTTGGGCTCTCAGTCATCGCTGATGCGAAGAGCAAGATTTATGGTGATGCGGATCCAGCGCTGACCTATACCGCAACTGGTTTCAAGAACGGTGACACTGCATCTATAATCACAGGTGCTTTGGTGCGCACAGCGGGTGAGAATGTGGGTGTTTATACCATCAACAAAGGAACACTTGCGGCGGCAAACTATACGATTAATTATACTCCTGCCAACTTCACTATATCGCCAGCAACGCTCTCGATCATTGCTGCGGCCAAGTCTAAAACCTATGGTGATGCGGATCCAGCGCTCACCTATGCCGCAAGCGGTTTCAAAAATGGTGACACCGCTGCGATCATCACGGGCGCACTCAATCGCAATGCCGGTGAAAATGTGGGCTCTTATGCCATTAATAAAAACACGCTTGCAGCCGGTTCTAATTACACGATCAGCTACACGGGCGCTAACTTAACGATCAACAAGGCAAACCTGGTCGTGAATGCAAATGCGGGCCAAGGTAAAACCTATGGTAACGCAGACCCGGCACTGACTTACACCGCTTCCGGATTTAAAAATGGCGATACTGCCGCTGTGTTAACCGGTGCGCAAGCTCGTGCTGCGGGTCAAAATGTTGGTAATTACGCAATCAACCAAGGTTCGCTCGCGGCCTCGAACTACAATATTACCTACACCGGCAGCACGTTCGTCATCAGCCCGGCAACGCTCTCGATTATCGCGGATGCAAAATCCAAGGCGTTTGGTGATGTTGATCCGGCGCTGACCTACACGGTAAGCGGCCTTAAAAACGGCGATACCGCGGCGGTGATTACCGGTGCGCTGAATCGTAACCCAGGCGAAAGCGTGGGGTCTTACGCGATCAATAAAAACACTCTCGCGGCGGGTAGCAACTACACGATCACTTACACGGGCGCTAACCTGACCATCAGCCAGGCGGTGCTTAACATTATCGCGCAAGCTAAATCGAAAATTTATGGCGACGCGGACCCGGCACTGACGTATACAGCAACCGGTTTCAAGAATGGCGATACGGCAGCCACCGTGTTAAGCGGTAGCTTAAGCCGCGCTGCGGGTCAAAACGTCGGCTCTTACGCGATTACGCAAGGGTCGCTCGTGGCTAGCAACTATGCGATTAACTACACGGGTGCGAATTTAACGATCACTCCGGCGACGCTGTCGATCATCGCGGCGGCCAAGTCTAAAACCTATGGTGACGCGGACCCAGCGCTCACCTACACCGCTTCTGGCTTCAAAAACGGTGAAACGTCCGCAATCATCACTGGTAGTCTAAACCGCAACGTCGGCGAAAACGTCGGTGTGTACGCGATCAACAAGAACACGTTGTCCGCCGGTAGCAACTACACAATTGCTTACACGGGTGCGAATTTAACGATCAACAAGGCGTTGCTGAACATCGCAGCACAAGCCAAATCCAAAACGTATGGCGACGCTGATCCGGCGCTGACCTATACCGCAAGCGGCTTCAAGAATGGTGATACCGCTGCGATCATCACAGGTGCCCTAAACCGCAACGCCGGTGAAAATGTTGGTTCTTACACCATCAATAAAAACACGCTCGCCGCAGGTGGCAACTACGACGTCAACTACACGAGCGCGAATCTCACGATCAACAAAGCATTGCTGAATGTGAACGCCAACTCCGGCCAAGGTAAGACCTATGGCGACGCTGATCCGACGCTCACCTTCACCACAATCGGTCTGAAAAACGGCGACACGGCAGGCAGCGCGCTAACGGGCGCGCTCGCTCGCAACCCGGGCCAAAACGTCGGTGCCTATGCGATTACGCAAGGCTCGCTTGATGCATCGAACTACACGATCACCTACACCGGCAGCACCTTTGCTATTTCACCAGCGACGCTTTCCATCATCGCTGATGCGAAAAGCAAAACCTACGGCTCAGGCGATCCGAGCTTGACCTATGCCGCTAGCGGTTTCAAAAACGGCGATACGGCAGCGATCATCACCGGCGGCTTAAACCGTGATGCGGGGGAAAATGTGGGCGCGTATGGGATCAATAAAAACACGCTTGCGGCGGGTAGTAACTACACGATCGCTTATACAGGCGCAAACCTGACGATTAATCCGTATTCCTTGACGGTTGCGGCTGACGCGCAAACCAAGGTAGCGGGTAACCCTGATCCGGCCCTGACCTACACGCACGGCGCGCTCCAAAACGGCGATACTGATGCGGTCTTTACGGGTGCGCTAGAACGCGTTCCGGGTGAAACCGTCGCGGGTAGCCCTTACGCGATCGGCCAGGGCACGCTTTCGGCGGGTTCCAACTACACCATTTCCTACACCGGCAATGTGCTGACGATCGGCGCGGCGCCGATTACGACCACCACGCTGCCAGGCATCGTGCTCGATTCGATCGAACGTCCGATCATCTCGGTGGCGGATCAGGCGATCATTCAAAACCTCTCGTTCGAGCAATTTGATGTGAACGGCATTAACACCAACGTCAGCATCCAAGGCAACCTGCCTGGCGGCACCAACCCGGCAGCGCTAAACGCGATTGCTCCGGCTGCGGGTGGTGGCTCTAGCCCTCAGGACCTTGCGAAGATTGAACCTGCAGCAGGTGGCAACACCCCAGGCCAGGGCAGCGGTTCGGGCGCTGCAAACGCTGACATCCAATGCGGTAACGACTTCCTGGCGGATAAGCCTTGCCAAGCTCCAGGCAACGCCTCGGCGATTTAGGGGTTAGCGTTTATCTATAAATAAAACCCGCCCATTTCTTATGAAGAGGGCGGGTTTTTTGTTTGGGTGGTTCAAGTCCGCGTGGGAGCCTGAGCTGGCTCCGGTTCTAAAATTCTGAGATTGATTGGCACTAGATTTATGGCATTATGACCATATTTAATATCAATAAAAAGAATGCGTGGTTCTAAATTATGACTAAACCCACAGCCATTCTGAAATTCGTAATGATTGCAACCGCAACTATTGCGGGCATCATATATTTAGATGGTCAGAATTTTGAGACTCGGATGCTCTTGGGTATTTATGCTCTAATCGTATACTTAGCCTATTTTGCAAATCAGCGTATTGACCAGCTTGCTAAAGACAAATTCTATCTCTGCACTTTTGAGAAACAAATCATTGCAGCGGATAGCGATGATGAGTTAGCCCGCTTCACGGTATCCTATAAATTACCCTTTGCCCCATTTATAGGCTTAGAGGTTATGGGAGATGCAATGCCCTCAGAAACCAACGAAATACCTGATGATTCATATGCGGATTCTGGAGATTTTTATACTGGCAAAGTTATCAGCGCTACATGGAAGTATAATAAATTCATATGTATCGTTGAGCCGCATAAAATGTCACGAGAGAATATATTTGAGAAAGTTGTCATGTGGTATAGCGAAGATGCTTGGAAACTTAGTTCTTATCATTATCAAATAAAGAAACAGATGTTGGATTACATTGATAATAAGCTGCTCGAACTCCAAAACGAACAAGGTGATAAAATAGAAGACGAACGTTGGGAATTGGAGCGGGCTAAAAAGAAACTTGAACAGGAATAGACTTGGGCGATCCAACCTTGTATTGCCTCAACAACCCCCTAAATCCGGTCCGAAGCCTCTCTCAGCCCTGGTGCACCATTTCGATGAGACCCGAACGATCAGCTCGCAATCGACATCGACGGGCCGGATTGGGTGCGGTTGGTGAGGACCGAGGCGCCGCCTTGTTTGATGTATTCGTTGAGTGCGCCGATGACGGCGGGGTCGAAGCGGGTGCCGTTGTCTTCGGCGAGCACTTCGAGGGCGCGTTCGACGGACATGGGGCCGCGATAGGCGCGTGGAGACGTCATCGCGACGAAGGCGTTGACGACGGAGATGATGCGTGCGGAGATCAAAATGCGTTTGCCGCGGAGTTTTTTCGGGCCGGTGCCGTTCATGTATTCCTGGGTTTGACGCAGCGTGTCGACGACGGGGCCGTCCAGGTCAATGCCTTCTAAAATATCGGCACTTTCAACCAGGGAGCTACGGATGGTGAACAGCTCTTCGGGTTTGAGTTCCGTGGTGCGCGTCAGCAATTCTTTGGGCACGTTGGCTTTGCCGATGTTCATGAGCTTGGCGGCCATTTCGGTGGTTTCGCACGCGCGGATGCTTAACTCCATTTGTTCGGCAATCGCCCGGGAGATGGTGGCGACGGTTTCCGAATGCTGGTTGGCGTGCGGATCTTGCTGGTCAGCGAGCGAGCTTAACAGTGTGGCCACACGGTTCATGCTTTGCAGCGATACGCCGCCTTCTTGATTGCGCTTGTGCCAAATGGCGTGAGCGATGGCGGTAGTAGCTAAAGCGGCAAATACAGCGGCGAAGAGCAGGGTGGTATGCCAGCGTATGACATCGCCCATGGCGATAGACTTATCGGTTGCAGCAACGAGGGTCCATGGCGTGCCTTCGATCGTGTGGCTGGCCGTGAGTGCATCGGTGTGTATCGGGTGGGTAGCGCCGACGTTGATCACTTCATTACCCGCGCGGGTGAGGAGCACATCGACCCCAGAGGTAGAAGCGGTGGGCACCAGCATGGGGGCAAGAGTTTGATTTACAGGGATAATAGAGAGCAAGTAGCCGACTTGCGCTTCGGGCGAAGGGTCCATTTGCATGCCGTAAACCGGCACCAAATAGCCCATTTGCAGCACGCCCTCGTGGCTTTGGGTGATGTCAATCAACGTGGTTTCGCCGCGCGGAGCACTCTTTGCGTGGTCGGTCCACGCGGTGTTGAGAGCGGGTAGGCCTTGCGAAGCGGCAATGATGGTGCCTTCGTTATCGAGCAGAGCGACGCCGCCGTCGGTGACTAGCGCATCATTTTTAATCATCGGGTTGGTGGGGGCTTGCAGGCCGAGATTGGCGGAGGTGGCCGTCAAATAATTGCCCAAGTAATCTTCCGCAGGGGCTTCGTTGCCTGCATCCTTGGCTTGCATGAAATAAAGCTGCAGCGAGGGGTTGGTGGCGGCTGTGACCAAGGCTTCGCGCTGGGTGGCGAGCCAATCTTCGACTTTGGCGGCTTGCGTTGCCGAGGTGTGGTTCAGTATGTCCTGCCAGCGGTTGGAGGCGGTTTGAACCTCTTTACCGGCGATGAATTGGGCGGTGCCGACGGTGAGGGCGGCGCTCGCAATGGCGACTACAATCCAGGTGCGTGTGGCGGAAAAAGCAGAGTTCATACAATATCTCCTTGTTCTAAGGTTCGGTACTATAGCAGATTTTTAGGGATTTAATAGAGATTTAACGAATTTTTTTTACGTGGCTTTTCCGCCATTAACGGCTTCGTAAGCCATTTAATCTAAACTTATCTTAATAATTCAACACTTAGGGGAACTGTGTGCGCAGGTTTTTAGCCTCCTCACTGCTGCGATTGACGGTTGTTTTTGCCATGCAGTTGCTATGGCTGCCGGAGGCGCATGCGTCGTATAATTTCTTTGCGGCAAGCAAAGAGGTGCCCTCGCATGACCTTTCGCCGTTTAACAAATGGACGAGCGTGATTGCGCGCACCAATCAAGAGAAACAGGGTGAAGACGCAAGTTGCAGCGATTGCCCGGCAGCGAAATGGAATGCGATGCTGAGTGACATGAAAGGCAAATCGGTCAAAGCGCAGCTTGATGGCGTGAATAGTTTCTTCAATCGCATTCGCTATGTGGAAGACAAAGACAATTGGGGCAAGAGCGATTACTGGGCGACGCCGTTTGAAATGCTTGAGCGCAAAGCGGGCGATTGCGAAGATTATGCGATTGCAAAATATATCGCGCTGAAAGAACTCGGTGTGCCGGAATCCGATATGCGGGTGATGATTGTGGAAGACCGCAACTTAGGACGCATCATGCACGCGGTGTTGGAAGTGCGCAGCGGAGGTAATCGGTATTTGCTCGATAACCAAGCCTCGCGCGTGGCGGATGAAGCGAATGTGTTTCACTATCGTCCCATTTACGCACTGAATACTGAGCAGTGGTGGGCGTATAAATAATTAGTGGTGGGCGAGTTTGGCGGTAAGTGACTCAACTTTGTTGGTCACGTGCTCGAGCAGATCATGCGTGCCGGCGCTTGCGGCTTTTTTGCTGACCTTGCGCAGCTTGGTTTCTTTTTCGTATTGGCCGACTTGGCGGCGCAGGAGTTCGACTTCGCGGCGTAGTTCACCGACTTCATCGGCTAGCGTCAGCGAGCCCATTAAAAAGGCGAGCGGTTCCGGGATTTGTCCCGTTTGGGCGACAATTTTACGCACTGATATGTCAAATTCTTGAGCTAATTCAGTGACATGCTGCTCCTGACCTTCATCGCAGGCGAGTTGGTAGGGCTTGTTGCAGATGTAAATGGTAACGACTGACATTCTCGATCCTTAGCCCTTTTTAGCCCTATTGTCATCAATCTTTCACACAAATTTTGGGGTTTTTGTGGTGTAATGGAGGGGTAGAGGAAATGTTATGGCTACAAGTACTTACGATCAACTACACAATGAAGCGGTTCACAAAGCATCTCTTTTTCTGAAACAGAATTGGGGCGATATCAACACGTTGATTGTTGCTACCGCTGAAGATACAAGCAAAGCCTATACCGCGCCCGCACAGCCTGACTTTAAGGCGATGGCCACAGAATTGGTAGATAAGGGCAACATCCAGGGATTTTCAATTCAGGAGCTTGATCATCAGCTCGATAAGAAAGACCCCAAAAAACAATTGAAGCAGAGTTTTGGCGTTCAGTCCTTGGAAGAACTGGTGCCTACAGCACGTGATTTGGAATTGATTGCAACCAGTGTCGATAAGCACAACCCTGAAAATCAAAAACCGAAAGATTTTTGGGAGGGAGTGCTATCCTTTCTTAGCAATATCGGAAAATATCTTGTTGGATTTTTTAGTTGGGTGGCGAGTGGATTTGAGGGTGGGTTTGAAGGGTTGCAAAAGCAAATTAGCGCGCAGTTTGTAAGTGGTATGGCTGAAAATGTGCGTGCCGATGTGCAGGCAGTTCAGGACAGTAAATTTCTAAGCGGTCGTGGAGGCGCCAATGCTGAAATGATTGCTGAAGGCGTTAAACATAAAGGCGAAGAGAAAGTGGGCTTGCGCAAAGCAGCAACAGAAACCTCACTCGACGAAGTGCAACAAGGCGCAATAGGTAGCGCCGCGCGCGAAGCGATCCGTAAAAAAATCGAGCAGCAAACCCGCGAAGTTACGCTTGAGAAGTTTGATAAAAAAGTCGGCGATATGAATATCTTAAAACGCGGCTGGGGCTGGGCGACCGGTGAAACAAAAGCAGCGCGCACGAAAGTAGCGGATACGGTTGCACGTGTTGTGGGTGAGGTCATGACGGATGCGGCGAATGATAATAAATCAACAGACCAAAAGATTTTGCTTATTCAAAACCAATTGGGCGGTGAACTTAAAAAACTAGGCATTGCACATTTGGACGATACGACTATCAAAACCATCGTCAAAGACACGGGTGAGTCCTTAAGTAAAAATCAGGATATTAAGCAACTCGAAGCTGTTTTTGCGACCGGTGGTGTAACGACTGCTGCGATTCCGGCGATGAACAAATCACTTGAAGATTTTAACACCGGAAAGTTTAAGGGCGAAGAAACTCCGATCGTACCGAATAAAACGCAGCAGAATTTTGCGTCTTTAGTTTAGCCCAAATTTGCGGTTAAAAATCTCCGACCAATTTCAATTCCCTGCATATCGATGCCATGCCCGAGGTTGGGGCGTGCATGGGTGGTGACGTTAATACTGGCGGCTTTTAGTTTGGCTTCTGCATCCATCATCGCGAGGAAGGGAACGACTTCGTCGCCTTCGCCGTGAATGAGGCAGATGGGGGTGCGCGATGAGGTGGGGACGTCGAGCAATGCGCCGGAATAGCCGAGGACGCAGGCGATGTCGGTGCGGTGGAGGGCGACGTGCAGCGCGGTCATCGTGCCTTGCGAGAAACCGACGAGGGCGACTTTTGCGCCGGGGAATTTTATTTTTAGCGCGTCGATTAATTCATTCACGTATTTGGCGGCATCCTGCACGCCGGCTTGCATAAGGTTTAGGGTGCGGTCCATAAGCGAAAACCATTGGTAACCATAGGGGTTTACTTCGCAGACATGCGGGGCGTTGGGGGCGATGAAGTACGCATCGGGCAGGGTTTCGGACCAAGCATCTCCTAGATCAATTAAATTTGCGCCGTCGGCGCCCCAGCCGTGGAGGATGAGGACGATTTGTTTGGTATTGCCGGATGGGGCGGGGAGTTCGGGGCCGGTGATCATAGGGGTTGTGCGTTCTATATGGGTGAATTAGATTGCGGAAGCTATCATTCAAACCTATCCATCTCAACATGAAAACCCTCACACTCGTTGACGGCTCTGGTTATATCTTCCGGGCCTACCATGCATTGCCGCCGCTGACGAACCCGCAAGGCGTGCCGATTGGCGCAGTGGTGGGGTTTGTGAATATGTTGATTAAGCTGATTAATGACTCCACATCGGATGCAATTGCAGTGGTGTTTGACCATGGGCGCATCAATTTCCGGCATCAGATGTATGACCAATATAAAGCCAATCGCCCACCGGCGCCGGAGGATTTGGTGCCGCAATTTCCGCTCACGCGGGATGCGGCGCGGGCGCTGAATCTTGCGGTGATTGACGTGCCAGATGTCGAGGCGGATGATGTGATTGCATCCTACGCGAAACATGCGGCGGGGCAGGGATATCAGGTTACGATTATTTCGTCGGATAAGGATTTGATGCAGCTGATAGGCCCGCAGATTCGCATGTTTGATGCGATGAAGCAGAAGGTGATTGCGGAACCGGAAGTGATGGAAAAATTTGGCGTGGCGCCTGATCGCGTGCTTGATGTGCTTTCACTCATTGGCGACAGTTCGGACAACGTGCCCGGCGTGCCAGGCATTGGCCCGAAGACGGCGGCGGAACTCATTAATACCTATGGCGATTTGGATT
This sequence comes from uncultured Rickettsiales bacterium, assembly GCA_964405685.1. Classification (GTDB taxonomy): domain Bacteria; phylum Pseudomonadota; class Alphaproteobacteria; order Rickettsiales; family SXRF01; genus CAYOOP01. Next base: position 7,369 of record CAYOOP010000011.1, on the reverse strand, counting down.
CGCTGCTCGCGCGCGCATCGGAAATTAAACAAGACAAGCGCCGTGCGACGATTATGGAGAATGCGGATAAAGCGCGGCTTTCGCGGGATTTGATTCGGTTGAAAGAGGATGTGGCGTTGCCGTATGCACTCGAAGAACTGGCGACCAAGCCGATTGATTCGGCAACGCTCGTGCCGTTTTTGACAATGCATGGGTTTAAGTCAGCCCTGTCGCGCATTGGTGCGAAAGACTCCCTCCCCCACAGGGGGAGGGTTGGGGAGGGGGCATCCACGGATGAATCAAACGATCGGGGCAAGAATGCCCCCCTTCTAACCTCCCCCTTGCTTCCCCCCCTTACGTCCCCCCCGCTCGCGGGGGGGATGAAGGGGGGGCGGGGGGAGGGATATAGGTTGATTCAAACCGAAGCGGCGCTGCTCGCGGTGATTAAACAGGCGCAGGAGGCTGGGTTTGTGGTGATTGATACGGAGACGACGGGGCTGAATACCATGAGTTGCGGATTGGTCGGGCTCTCGTTTGCGACCAAAGAGGGTGAAGCATTTTACTTGCCACTGAAACACGTGACGGGGTCGGGGGATGGGGATTTATTTTCGAGTGGGCTGAAGCCCGCCCCGGGGCAGTTGAATGATAAGTTGGTATTGTCGCTGATTAAGCCACTGCTCGAAGATGAGACGATTTTAAAAATCGGGCATAATATTAAATTCGATATGGAGGTGCTCGCGTGTCTTGGAATTCGGATAGCGCCGATTGAGGATACGATGGTGATGTCCTACGTGTTGCACGCGGGTGAACACGGGCAGGGGATGGATGAGTTGGCGGAGCGGTATCTTGGATATAAGACGATCACCTATGATGAAGTGACGGGCACGGGGCGCACGCGGAAAACCTTTGCCGAAGTTGATTTGCAGGCGGCGTGCAACTATGCCGCGGAAGATGCGGATGTGACGCTGAAACTGTGGGAATTGTTTAAGCGCGAGGTGGCGGAGCAGAAATTACAGACACTCTATCAAACGATTGAGCGACCGTGCATAACGGTGATTGCGGATATGGAGATGGCGGGTGTGTTGGTGGATGCGCAGATGTTGCTGTTGCTATCGAATCAATTCGCGATCGACATGGCGCGGTTGGAAAAAGAAATTACCGAGATTGCAGGGGTTGAATTTAATGTCGGTTCGCCGAAGCAGCTCGGGGATGTGCTCTTTGAACATTTGAAATTGCCGGGTGGGAAGAAAAGCAAAATTGGAGCTTACGGGACGGATGCGGGTGTTTTGGAAGAGCTTGCGGAAGAAGGCCATGCGATTGCTGCCAAGGTGCTGGAGTGGCGGCAAATGCAGAAATTAAAGTCCACCTATACGGATGCGTTGCCCAAGCAAATAAATGCCCGCACAGGCCGCGTGCATACAAATTTTGGGCTGACGATTGCATCAACAGGTCGCCTCAGTTCTTCCGATCCCAATTTGCAAAATATTCCAATTCGTTCCGAAATGGGAAAGAAAATCAGGAGTGCGTTTATTGCGCCGGAGGGTAAATCGCTGATTGGTGCGGATTATTCGCAGATTGAGCTGCGCTTGCTTGCGCATGTTGCGGATATTGCACCGCTTAAGGCTGCATTTAAAGAGGGTCGCGACATTCACGCGATTACGGCATCCGAAATGTTTGGCGTGCCGGTGGCGGAGGTGTCATCCGATCTGCGGCGGCGCGCGAAGACGATTAATTTCGGGATTATTTACGGCATTTCGGCGCATGGCTTGAGCGTGAGCCTCGGCATTTCGCGCGGAGAGGCGGCGGAGTATATTGATTGCTACTTTAAGCAATACCCCGGCATTCGCGATTATATGGAAGTGACGAAAGAAGTGGCGCGGGAAAAGGGCTATGTGGAGACGCTGTTCGGGCGGCGCTGCCATGTGCCGGGGATTAATGATAAAAACGGCGCGCGGCGGCAGTTTTTTGAACGCGCGGCGATTAATGCACCGCTGCAAGGAAGCGCTGCGGATATTATTAAACGGGCGATGGTGGCCATCGCGAGGGCGATGGCAGATGATAGAGGACAGATGTTAGATGTTAGAAAGGAAGGTTCCTTAACATCTAACATCCAACATCTATCCTCTGTAACCATGCTCCTCCAAGTCCATGATGAACTGGTATTTGAGTGTCCCACTTCAGAGGTGGACGCTGCGGCGGCGCGGATTCGCCCGTTGATGGAAAACGCCGCTTCGCTTTCAGTACCGTTAGTGGTAGATATCAAGTCTGGTAAGCATTGGGGTGAAGTGCATTAGCTACCGTCATTGCGAGCATAGCGAAGCAATCCAGCTCTTTATCTAGCCATAGCACTGGATTGCTTCGTCGCTTTTAGCTCCTCGCAATGACGAATGTAAATTTCGTTGCAAACTTGGGCGCTTATTGTTAGATGAGCTTCATCTTTCGTTAACCCACTTCTTGTATTTCATCCATCATGCATCATGAACATTCTCACGACTGCTGCCACGGTGACCACGGCGAAGGCCGCACGCGGCGCGATTTTATTGTACTTACTGGAACGGCACTCGGGGCCGTAGGCGCGGCGGCGGTGCTGTGGCCGTTGGTGGATTCCATGAATCCGGCGGCGGATACGCTCGCGCTTTCGTCGATTGAGGTGGACCTGTCGGCGGTGAAACCGGGCGAAACCATTAAGGTGAAATGGCGCGGCGTGCCGGTGTTTATCCGCAATCGCACGCTGGAAGAAGTAGCCGCCGTGCGTGGTGTTCCGTTGGACGAGTTGAAAGATCCAGAAAAAGACGAAGACCGGGTGAAAAAAGGGCATGACCAATGGCTGGTGATGGTAGGAGTTTGCACGCATCTGGGCTGCATTCCGATTCCCGGTCAGGGCGAATATCAGGGCCTCTTCTGCCCTTGCCACGGCTCGCACTATGATGGTTCGGGGCGCATCCGGAAAGGACCGGCACCCAAAAACCTTACCGTGCCTGAGTACGCATTTCTTTCCGACACTAAAATCAAGATTGGTTGATCCCTATGGCCATGCATTCCTACGATCCTAATTTTAAACCTAAGGGCGCGCTGGCGTGGATTGAACATCGCCTGCCGATTGGCTCGCTGGTTAACAAGGTGGTGGGCACCGAACACCCGACGCCGCGCAATTTAAATTATTGGTGGAATTTCGGGTCGATCGCCGGCATTTGTTTGATGCTGCAGATTATGACCGGTCTGTTTTTGGCGATGAATTATGCCGCGTCAACCGGCATTGCGTTTGATTCCGTCGAGCGCATCATGCGCGATGTGAACTATGGGTGGCTTTTGCGCTATATGCACGCGGTGGGCGCGTCGATGTTTTTTGTGGTGGTCTACATCCATATTTGCCGCGGGCTTTACTATGGTTCGTATAAGGCACCGCGCGAAGTGCTGTGGTGGCTTGGGCTCGTGATTTTCTTGTTGATGATGGCAACCGCATTCATGGGCTATGTGCTCCCCTGGGGGCAGATGAGTTTCTGGGGCGCGACGGTTATTACCAATCTGTTCTCGGCGTTTCCAGTGGTGGGCAAAAGCATCGTCACCTGGCTCTGGGGTGGTTTTTCGGTCGATAACCCGACCTTAAACCGTTTCTACGCGCTGCATTTCCTGTTGCCGTTTGTGATTGTCGGCGTGGTGATCTTGCACATCTGGGCATTGAACCGTTTTGGTTCGAACAATCCCAGCGGCATTGAAGTAAAATCTTCGCAGGATACGATTCCGTTTCACCCCTATTACACGGTGAAAGATGCGTTTGGTTTCGGCATTTTCTTCATGGTGTTTGCGTGGTTTGTATTCTTCTCGCCCAACTCGCTTGGGCACCCGGATAACTACACACCGGCGAACCCAATGGTGACGCCTCCGCACATTGTGCCGGAGTGGTATTTCCTGCCATTTTATGCGATTTTGCGCGCGATTCCCGACAAGCTCGGCGGCGTGTGCGCGATGTTTGGCTCGATCTTGATTATGTTCGCGCTTCCCTGGATTGACCGCTCGAAAGTGCGTTCGGCGGCGTTCCGCCCGGCGTATAAAATCATGTTCTGGTTGTTTTTGCTAAACGCGGTGATTTTGGGTTATATCGGCGCGAAACCGCCGGAAGGGGCCTATCTCATCATTGGCCGTATTGCGACCTTCTATTATTTCTTCCACTTTGCACTGTTGTGGTGGTTAAGCCCGAAAGAAAAAACCCTGCCGCTGCCGGAGAGCATCGCTAAAAGCGTGCTCGCGAAGGGAGGGCATTGATATGAAAAAGCTTCTTCTTTCTTCCGCTTTTGTGCTCGTTGCTTCCGCCGCATTTGCCGGTGGGGATGTGAAACCGCCGAAGGAAATGCACTGGTCGTTTGACGGCATGATGGGTAAAGTCGACAAGCAATCTGCTCAGCGTGGTTTCCAGGTCTATAAAGAAGTCTGCTCGGCGTGCCATGGCTTAAACCGCGTGGCCTTCCGCAATCTGCAAGACCTTGGTTTTTCGGAAGCGGAAGTGAAGGCGCTCGCGGCAGGCTATACCGTGAAAGACGGCCCGAATGATTCCGGCGAAATGTTTGATCGTCCGGGTCTGCCGTCGGATAAATTCGTGCCGCCTTACGCGAACGAACAAGCCGCGCGCGCCGCGCAAAACGGTGCCTATCCGCCGGATTTAAGCCTGATCATCAAAGCGCGTCCGAACGGCGCGAATTATGTCTATTCGCTGCTGACCGGCTATGAAACCCCGCCGGCGGATGCGCATGTAGCCGAAGGCTTGCACTATAACCCTTATTTCCCAACCCACGCCATTGCGATGGCCGCGCCGCTTTCCGACGGACAAGTTTCCTATGAAGATGGTACGGAGGCCACACGTGACCAAATGGCCAAGGATGTGGTGAACTTTTTGCAATGGGCTGCGGAGCCGGAGATGGAAGAACGCAAGGGCATGGGCCTCAAAGTGCTCTTGTTCCTGCTTGTATTCACCGGGTTTATGTACGTGGCGAAGAAGAAAATCTGGTCAAGGCTCCATTAGGATGTCTCCGCGAAAGTCCCCTGACTTTCGCATGAGACGAGCTCAGGGCTGACGAATCCTACTGGATTCGAATAACAAAGCTCTACACCACAGTCGCTGGCCTACGAACCACAATAAGCGCAATCCCTGCCAGCGTGAGCGTGCCGCCGGTGATCAGTTCGTGAGTTACCTGATCTCCCATAAATATCACGCCTAATATGCCGCTAAAAATGGGGATGAGCAGCACAAAGGGTGCCACATGGTTGATGGCGTGGTGCTTGATAAGTTTCGTCCAGCAGCCGTAGCCGACGATGGTGGAGCTGAGCGCGGAATAAAGAAGCGCCATCCACGCGCTTTGCGGTGCTTGCAGAAGAATGGGCATTGCCGTACCTTCAAACAAATGTGACAACACAAAAAGCAACGGCGAGGCAATCACCGAGAGCCAGCCGACCGTGTGGATCATCGGCAGTTCGCTTAAACCTTTCAGTTGCAGGTTAGACACTGCCCAGGCAAAGGCCGCGACGAGTGCGATGAAAAACGGCGTTTGTAGTTCATGCATGTGCGGTGAATCTATCACGATCACCATGCCGGCAAAGGCAAGCGTGAGGCCAAGCAGCCGCCAGCGGCCAATGCGCTCGCCCAGTACAAACACACCGAGCATGCACGAAAACGGCACGCCCAGTTGGGCAACGAGCGCGGTGGTAGTGATATCCAGGCCCATGTGAATGGCGATCAACAGCCCTGACATGTGGATGACGACCAGCACCAGCGCGAGTGCGGCAATGCGTAAGAACTGCGCGTGCGAAAGCTTAGGCAAAAACGGCAGCAACACCACAGCGCTGATGGCAAAACGCACGGCGGTATACAGCAGCGGCGTCACATGCGCCAACCCAATGGCCGACACCGCGTAATTCGCCGCCCATACGAAAACGACGAAGAGTGCGAGAAGAATGTCTTTGAAGGGGAGCATGGTGCAAGTATAGCTGCGAGGCCGCCCGCAACACAAGCGCCGCGTTAGGCGCGCGTAGCGCCCGAAACAAAATTACCGTATTGGCGAGCATGGCTATCGCTTAGGCCTGGCACGAATTGGGCTTCCATATGCGAAGAAGGTTTTTCCGTTCCTGGGCCCATGGCGGTGAAATACACCTTGTTTGCAAGCTCTGTCGGCATGGTTTCTCGTGTAGCGAAGATCGCTTGCGCGATGTCGGACAGTGCGTTGGTGTATGGTTCGCCCGACGCGTCTTCACGGGTGGGTGCGCGAGAAAACTCACGACCGGCGAGCAAGGACTGGCAATAATTTCCAAGGTCTTTCAGCCCATCTCTGATGTGGCTGAAGAACGCTCTTTGCTTGTCTTCGTTAATATCGGCACCCTTGGCTTGCATTTTTTTGGCGGTCTCCACCGTTTTATCTTCCCAAACATCGGCGATAGTAGGATTGTAGCTTTGCTGACGCAGGGCCCCAAGCTTCATTTCTTCACGGAAGAAATCACAATCTCGCGCCAGAATTTCTAGCGCTTTCATGCCACGTATTTCTCTGCCGTTTTCATCTAACACTGGCGGTGCTATATCATCGCCGGCGTAAGTTTCAATCGCATGTTTAAGCCCGTAGTCGTGGAACGGCAGGTTACTGATAAATGCTGCCATCTCTACTGGAATTGCGCGTTGTGGGCCGATGCCTTTTTGTGAGGTGGCTGGGCGTACGGGACTGCGTGAGGATGCTTCTTTGACTTTATACACGGAGTTCATGAAAGCTTCGCCTTCCAACTTTTTGCTGAAAATATTTTGTTGGTATTGCGCTTCCGAGCGTTCGGCTAGATATTCCATCACGCGTTCAAAACTTGCGTTGCGTTTGATTTCCAGATCGCTTTTTTCGCGCTTTGCTTCAATGGCGCCGGCCACGGTGCTGACATACATCTCCGCCATGGTGCGCTCGGCGTAGCGCGGGTCCATTTGCATCCGGACCATATGGTCGCCTTGCACGGTTTGGTAGTTATGTGCCGAGGCGTTGGATTCGTCGTGGTGCATGCGGTATTGGCGGTCGTAACGCCGGGTCCCGCCACGGTTTTCCCCGCGGCCGGTGCCGTGTTTTACAATCACTTCGAAATCGGCAGGCAGCACGCCTTCCTTCTTTAATTCCTCGAATCGGTTAACAAGCGCCTGCTTGAATTTGCGGATGAGAAAATGCGCTGCGAAATTGCCGCCGCTCTTGCAGCCGTCGCTGTAGCCGACGAAAAATTCGGCGCAGCCGCGTTGCTTGTAGTAACTAAGGCCAAGCGGCGTTGCGAGCACGGCGTTTACGATGTCCATGCCGCGCTTGATATCGTCGGTGGTTTCAAGCAGCGGCGTGATGCCGAGTTTCGGCCTTTCGGTGACGACGGTGTTGCCTGCCTCGTC
>CAYOOP010000010.1:0-41531 GCA_964405685.1 uncultured Rickettsiales bacterium | reverse complement strand
GGCATCGCCATGCTGCCGACGGATTTTTTGCGCAACATCATCCGCTTTTACGATGACTCGATGGCCGAGGTGCTGCAGCACTATTTAACGGCCAGCATGTCGACGTTTATGAACAACCAGGAAAAGATGAAAAAATATGTCGGCGGCGCGCTGAAAGACTTCTCGCCGCTCGGCCAGTTTGGTGATCTCTCACGTCAAAACATGGCGCTGTTTGAAAAAACCATGTCGGCATTCAATCCGTTTGGGACGTATTTTAAAGAGAAGAAGTGACAGCAGCCTTGGCAGCTTACTGCCTTAGGCTCCTGTCATCCCGGCGAAGGCCGGGATCCAAGTTGGCGCATGTGCGCACTATTCAAATATTTTGTGGATGATAGGCATGGATCCCGGCCTTCGCCGGGATGACGAGTTACGGCGTCGGGTGGCCAAGGGTATCTGTGGCTAGATGCGTTGCTAACGGTAATGCAGAGTTGTTGCCAGAATGTGCTGCGCCAGAAATAAGGCTACCACCCAGCCCCAAACCAATCGCACCAGCAACAGCAGCGGCTGTTTTCTTAGCCATTTCATCTTTGAAGCCGAGGTACTCACCTGCTGCAAGTAATTTGTCAGAGGCACCGGAAGCTAGCTTACCAGCCGTTTCAGCAGTGCTCTTCCAGAACTCAGAACTATTATCAGTAACGGTAGTTTTTAAGTAATCCGCTAAAGGCTGCCCACCGAAAGCAACAGCTGCAACCACGGCACCGCCGATAGCGGCAAAACCTGCAAAACTGCCCAAGAAGCTGAAACTCGGTGCTTGTTGTTCGGTGGTCATGGGTGCGTAATCTTTCGTCGTCATGGTTGAACCTCGATATGAACCTATTGTACTTAATTTCGAGGTAAAATCATGTGACAATTCTGTGAAAGCGTATGTGACAACTACAAACTATTCGTTGTTGTTGCCTGCTGCGGCTTTCATTTGCGCGATTTTGGCGGAGATGACGGCGTGAGGGTCCACATCCCCGAATAAATCACGAATCTGGATGCCATAGACTTTAGCGACCTGGCGCGTTACTTCTTGCGGCGGGGTCACGCCGGTGCCAGAAACGATTACTTCACCGAAGCCATTTTGCTCAAATTCATATAAATTCACCTTGCCTTCCTTATGAAGTGCACGGAATTTATCATATTCACTTGGCTTTACAGCAACATAACACCAATACGAACCTTTATTATCCTTCATGCGTCCATAAACAAGCATGATGACACGGGCAAGAGAATCGGCGCTGGGAGGGAGAGTGGTGGCTGTCATAATACTGGACTATAACGGTTATTCGTAAGTTTTGGATTAAGATTGTGTGACATTTACGTTCTCCATAACACAATTATGTTCTGGAAAAAAACACTATCTTGTGGTTTCTAGGGGGGATGAATCGCTACGTTTGGTATATTTTGGCGTTTTCCCTGCCCCTGGCCACAGCCAGCGGGGAGCCGGCACGTTTGGAATCCAGCTCCAACGCCCGGGTAATCCGCGATTATGCGCGCATTACCTTCGAATGGCCCCGCCCGGTCTATTTAACCGCCACCACCCAAGGCTCCACGCTCCTTATCGAATTCGAGCGCCCGGTGACCACCAATGCCGAAAAAGTCGTGCAGTCGCTGTCGCCCTATATCAAAAGTGCCACCTCCGAAGCAGGTGGTAAACGCCTGCGCATTGAAATGGCGGGGCCGTATAAAGTACGTAGCTTCGTAAGCGAGCAGATTTCCGGTGTTGATATTTTGGATGTCAAAAAAGCGATCGCAAAAAAAGAAGCTTCGCCCCCTACTCCGCTAGCCCCCGCCGCACAAAATAAACCCATCACGAAACCCCTGAAAATGGTAATGGCGGTACCTGTCAAACCAATCAATGCCGGAACACTCGCAGCCATTCGCCCAGCAGCAGGAGAAGAAAAAGCCGCAGCACCAGCCGAAATGACAGATGCCGCAGCCATAGAAGCCAAGAAAGCAGAAACGGCAGCAACACAAAAAGAACAACCCAAACCAGCACCCGCCAAAGAAATGACGGATGCGGAAGCTATAGCAAAAATCGCTGCTGAAAAAGCAGCCGCTGCCGTGCCCCCAGAAAAAACAAAAACTCCCGCCAAAGAGCCGACTAAAGAAGTGGCTGCAGCCCCCGCTGCTCCTGCAAAAACGGAGGTCGCAGCAGCGCCAGCCGCTCAAGCTCCTGCCAGTGAAACTGCTGCTCCCCAAGCAGCTAACAATGAGCCTTTAAAAATAGAAGCCGACATTAGCGGTGAGGTCACGAATATCACCTTCCCCTGGAAAGAACGCGTCGCCGCTGCAGGGTTCACGCGTGATGGTGCTCTGTGGCTAGTATTCAATCGCGCCGCTACAACAGAGGTCGATGAAGCGAATATCGTAATGCAACCGGGCGCTAAAATCGAACAAATCCCCGCCGAAGGCGCAACCGTGCTGCTTATTCACACACGGCCAGATGTCGGCATGGTGTTTCAAGTGGTAGAAGGCAGCCCCGCCTGGCAAGTCAGCCTCTACCCCGCCATGAACAAACCAGAAACAGCGATGAATGTTTCTACCATCACCGAAGAAGGCTTGCCCGCGCATGTTTTGGTAAGCGCATTGGAAACGCCGGAACATAGCCTACGCATTAAAGACCCTATGGTGGGTGATGAACTACTCGTGATGCCCATGTATTCCGCCGGCAAAGGCATATTGCCCGAACGCAGCTTTGTGGATTTCAAACTGTTGGAGGCCTGGCAAGGTATAGTAGTGCAAGCGATTGCCGATGATACCGTGATGCTGCCAGTACGCAATGGCGTGCGGATCGCCACCGAAAGCGGCGCGCATATTTCCAAGGATTTGCCGCCCGTGGAAGCCGGTGAAAATGTGCAAGCCAAAATGGATGCCAACGCCGTGTTGTTCCCTTACGACGAGTGGAAAGCACCCGCAGGTAAAGACTATCAAGCAGAGATCGACGCACTGATACGCTCCGTCGCCCGTGATCGCGCTGCCGTTGGTGCCGTCAGTAAATACCACCGCGCCGCCCAGCTTTATCTAAGTGAAGGCCGCGCCGTCGAAACCATCGGCATGATCCAAATGGCCAAGCGCTTGGATCCGGACTACTACGTCGACAACCGCATGAGCGCAATGGAAGGCGCTGCCAATTTCCTTTTACAGCGCTATCAGGAAGCCTATCAACTTTTTAATACGCAAGAACTAGAGCAAAGCAAAGAAGCCATTTTCTGGCGGTCCATGTTGGGCGAAGTGCTAGGCACGCCGAACCAAGCGTTCAATTTCGAAGAGCATTACACCAATTACATCGTCAAATACCCGCCGCTCATGCGCCAACGCCTGGCCATCCTCGCCGCTGACCGTGCCATCGGTACGAAGGATTACAACACTGCACTCAAAATTTTCGATCAATTGAATAAAGAAAAAGTGATCAACGAGGTTGCCGACTACGTGAATTACCTAATGGGCACCATTTCGGTTGCCAACGGCCAAGTGAAAGACGGGTTTGCCATTTGGGAAAAGCTGTTGGATCAACCGGGCCGGGAATTCGTCAAAACCCGCGCAGAATATGCATTGATTGCTGAACGTTACGCACGTCAGGAATTAAGCGACGATGAAACGATTGATAAGCTCGAACGCCTGAACCTCCGCTGGCGCGGCGATGTGCTGGAACTCAACGCGCTAAAACTTCTCAGCTCCATTTACGACAAGAAAAAAGATTGGCCGAATGCGCTGCGCGTATGGAAAGCCATGAACGATGGTTTCCCCAACACCGTTGAAGCCGTCGCCGCCAGCCGCAATATGGACGATGCGTTCCGCGCGATGTTCGACCGCGATGAAGTGGGTTCGATGAACACACTTGATCAATTGTTCCTGTTTCATGAATACCGTGAATTACTAACCGATGATGACATTGGCGATCGCATTTCTGAAAAACTGGTGCAAAAAATGCTGACGCTCGATCTACTGGATGAAGCCACCGATTTGCTAGACAAACGTATGCGCAACCGTTTCGAACGCGACGTGCGCAGCAAAGCCGGTGCACAATTGGCGAAATTGTTTTTAATGAACAAACAGCCGCTCAAAGCCCTCTACGCCTTGCAGGATTCCGTGTACGGCCAAAACGCCCCGGAACTCAACCGCGAACGCAATAAGCTCGCCGTGCAAGCGATGATTGGCATGAAACGTTATGACGATGCCCTTGAGCTGATCGGCAGTGATAAAAGCGCGGATTCGGAAATCCTGCGCAGCGAAGTCTACTGGCAAAAGAAAAACTGGACGGACATGATCGCAACGCTAGAAAATGTCATCAAGGAACGCACCGATGTCAGCAAACCGGTGGATGAGCAAGAAGCCACCTATTTGGTGAAGCTGGCACTTGGCTATTTAGCCACCAATGAACCCACCCAGCTGCAATATTTGCGCGATTACTTCATGCCCTTGATAGAAGGTAATTCACGCGCCAGCCTGTTTGAATTCCTCACCCGCCCGAATATTCCGGTCACGCCGGACACGTTCGAAAAAGCCATGCATCAAATCGATGAAACCCAGCTGTTCTTGCACAGCCACCCCTGGGGCGGACGCAAGGCGTAAAGCCGTCATTGCGAGAAGCGAAGCGACGAAGCAATCCAGTAACACGTTAGACTGGATTGCTTCGCTGCGCTCGCAATGACGAGATACCTAACTCGCTTTTTTGGTCTCGGAAAGATCCGCGCCCGTTTGTTGATCGACGACTTTCATCGACAGGCGGATTTTGCCGCGATTGTCGATTTCGAGTACTTTGACTTTCACAGCGTCGCCTTCTTTCACCACGTCTTCAACTTTACCCACGCGGTGGTCGGCCAATTCGCTGATGTGGACTAAGCCGTCTTTCGCGCCGATGAAGTTGACGAATGCGCCGAACTCCATGATCTTCACGACTTTGCCGGTGTAGATTTTGCCAATTTCCGCTTCGGCGACGATCCCATTGATCATCTCCAATGCTTTTTTGGTTTCTTCTTCGCTAACGGCGGCAATTTTGATCGTACCATCGTCTTGAATGTCGATCTTCGCACCCGACACTTCGCAGATTTCGCGAATGACTTTACCACCGGAGCCGATGACTTCGCGGATTTTATCTTTCGGAATCTGGATGGTGGTAATGCGCGGCGCATTGCCGGAGACCTCACCACGCGCGGTGTTGATGACTTTATTCATCTCACCTAGAATGTGCGCGCGGCCAGCGTGTGCTTGCTTGAGCGCAATCTGCATGATCTCTTCGGTAATGCCGTTGATCTTAATGTCCATCTGCAGCGCGGTAATCCCTTCGGAGGTGCCCGCTACTTTAAAGTCCATGTCACCTAAGTGATCTTCATCACCCATGATGTCAGAGAGAACCACAAAGCCCGATTTTTCTTTGATGAGACCCATCGCGATACCGGCGATCGGACGTTTCAGCGGCACACCCGCATCCATCAGTGACAGCGACGCGCCGCACACAGAAGCCATCGACGACGAACCGTTTGATTCGGTGATTTCCGATACCACCCGGAGGGTATATGGGAACTCTTCTTTGCTCGGAAGCATCGGACGCACCGCACGCCAGGCGAGCTTGCCGTGGCCGATTTCGCGCCGTCCCGGGCCCGCCATACGGCCGGTTTCACCCACGGAATATGGAGGGAAGTTGTAGTGCAACATGAAGGCGGATTTGTATTCGCCCTCAATCGCATCAATGATTTGTTCGTCGAGGCCGGTGCCGAGCGTTGCCACGACCACAGCTTGCGTTTCACCACGGGTAAACAGCGCCGAGCCGTGGGTTTTTGGCAAAATGCCAACTTCCACCGCAATCGGACGCACGTTATCCACCGCGCGGCCATCAATACGTTTCTTGTTGTTCAGGATTTCAAGGCGGACAATCTCCTGTTCCAGTTTCTTGAATTCGCTGCCAATGGCTTTTTCGCTGAAGCCTTTTTCAACAAGCGCTTTTTCTGCTTCGTCGTAGACTTCGTCAATTGCCGCAACGCGCGCTTGCTTTTTGGTGATCGCATAAGCAGCGCGGAGTTTGGTTTCCGCCAGTTTTTTGAGGTCAGCAACAAGCGCAGGGTCTGCCGTGTTGTCGTTCAGCGCCCAAGGTTCTTTTGCACAATCTTCGGCAACCGAAATGATCAAATCGATCACCGCTTGCATGGATTTGTGGCCGAACGAAACCGCACCGAGCATGATTTCTTCTGAAAGCTCTTGCGCTTCAGATTCCACCATCAGCACGGAGCTGCGGGTGCCCGCAACGACGAGGTCGAGTTTAGAATCAGGCAATTCGCTGATCGTTGGGTTGAGTGTATATTTGCCATCCGTATACCCAACACGTGCCGCAGCAATCGGGCCGGTGAATGGAATACCGGAGATGGTGAGCGCAGCCGATGCGCCGATCATCGAAAGTACATCCGCGTCGTTTTCCGTGTCATGCGACAGCAGCGTGCAAACGACTTGCACTTCATTGCGGAAGCCTTCCGGGAAGAGCGGGCGGATCGGACGGTCGATCAGGCGCGAGGTCAGAATATCTTTTTCCGTCGGGCGGCCTTCGCGTTTGAAGAAGCCACCGGGAATTTTACCGGCCGCGTAGGATTTTTCCTGGTAGTGTACCGTGAGTGGGAAGAAGTCCACATCCGGTTTTGCTTTTTTAGCGCCGACGACTGCGCAGAGCACAGCAGTATCGCCGTAGGTAACGAGCACCGCGCCGTCAGCTTGACGGGCAATACGGCCAGATTCTAGGGTCAGTGTACGATCGCCCCATTCGATAGATTTACGAGTAATGGTGAACATGAGAATTCTTTCTTTGAGAATGTTGATTTCGGGATTCGGGATTCGGGATTCGGGATTCGTGAAGTAAAACTCTTCACGACTCACGAACACGAATCACGATTCACGTTCTTATTTACGGATCCCAAGCTTCTTCACCAACGCATCGTATCGGCCAACGTCTTTGGATTTCAAATAATCCAACAGGCGGCGGCGGCGGCCGACCATAATCAGCAATCCACGACGGGAGTGATGGTCTTTTTTGTGCGTTTCAAAATGCCCCGTCAGGTGATTGATACGGTCGGTCAAAAGCGCGCATTGCACTTCCGGTGAGCCGGTATCTTCTTTGCTGGTTGCATATTGTTTGATGAGTTTTTGCTTGGTAGCATTGCTCGACATCGTTGCTTCTCCATAAGTTTGTAAGGAAGCCAGAGCCGGCGAGCAGTAGAAAACAGGCCCCGTCATTGCGAGCGTAGCGAAGCAATCCAGTCTGGATCGCCGCGTCGCTAACGCTCCTCGCGATGACGCCTCTTTTCTACTGGCCACAAGCCACTAGCGACCTTAAAGGTTAAATACGCGCATGGGTTTTAATAGCCCCTGAGAAACGTCGCACAATGCAATCAACCGATCCGCCTGTTTCACTCGAATCTTTCCATTGGGAAGCTGAGGTACAAGCACAGGGTTACCATGCGAAACGCTTTTCAGGGCATCGGGCGGAAGCTCGAGAGCTGGGATGTCGTCCAGCACCATATCCACCGCATGCACACCAAAAGGTTCGGCCTTATAGACCATTTGCTCTAAAGACTCCAGCGAAATCATCATGGTTTCGGTAAAACAGCCAGAATTGAGCCGTCTTAGGGAAGAAACATAGCCCAAACACCCCACAGAAGCCGCTAAATCCCTGGCCAGCGAGCGGATATAGGTGCCTTTGGAGCAGGTGACGAGGAAAGAAGCGGTGGCTAGTGACTCGTGACTAGTGACTAGGAAATTGTCCAGCCACTGGCCACTAGTCACTAGCCACTCAAAAACCTCCACCTCTCGCGCCTTCAACTCCACCGCCTCTCCCGCCCGTGCCAGCGCATAGGCCCGCTGGCCACCAATTTTAAGGGCCGAGTAAATCGGCGGCACTTGCTGAATCTTACCCAGAAATCTGGGAATAGCGGCCTCAATTTCAGCGATTGTAGGCCGCTTATCGCTGGTTTCCACCACCTGCCCTTCCGCATCGTCCGTATCCCGAGTCTCCCCGAAAGTGATAGTAAACGCATAGGTTTTGCGACCCGCCTGCGCATATTCAATCAGCTTGGTGGCCTCACCCAGCGCGAGCGCCAGCAGCCCCGTCGCCATCGGGTCGAGCGTCCCCGCATGGCCGATTTTATGGCCCCTAGGCAACTCCAGCAATTTTTTGACACGTTCCACCACCCGCGCCGAGGTGATGCCTACAGGTTTATCGATGATCAGCCAGCCGTGGGGAGGGTTTTGCATGGGTTTGAGCTATAATGATAAATCCCCGCATACGCAATGTCACAAAAGCTTCATTGGCCGGGAATACCTGTAAAATGGTATCCTGAAGGACAAGGAGAAAAATTTATGGCAGATAAACCAAAGTGGCAACCACGCAATAAGACACCAGAGGGTGGTCATACACCACCCCCAAACCCAAAGAAGACGTTTGAAGATGGAGAGAGGCACCCCTCAAAAAGTGAATCAGAACGGCTGTTCCCTACAGGAGTGCTGTTCCCCGCAGAATATCGTATAGCGCTGTCTGCCGTAAGGGAGCTCATGAAAAAAGAATCGCAATTTGAGCAGCCAAAATTGGATGGTGAAGAGATAAACGCCCTGACTGATCAATTCCTTGTCATCGCTAAACATCACGATAAAAAAGCGAAAGAAGCCGCCGATGACGCTTTGGTATACAAGGATAAACATCTCATACGTATGGCTAAAAAAGAAGAAAAGAACCATCAGCATATCGCCTACACTGCGTTTATGCTCAATACCTATCTGAAAAGCGATATCTTGCCAGATGATATGAAAAAACAGACCGAAGGAATGTCCAAATCAGAAATCATGACTGGATTTACCAACTCACTTCTTGAGCGTATAGGCGACGACCAGAAGAAAAACCAGGCCCCTGCCATGCCACTGATTCCGCCGGCGCCTCTGCCACCGGTAGAGTTGCCTCCGCGTCCACGTATGCGTCCACGCACCCCGCAAGATATCAAGAACGAACCGAAGTTCGCTAAAGCATTACAGCAGTTTCAGGATGGTAGCACTCCCTCCATACCAACGCAGAATGCTCCGCCTTACTTCACCGCAAGCCCCATCGAACGCGGCTGGATTAAAGAATAACCATTATCTAAACTGAGTTACTGCCACTGTTTCAGCCGCAGATACCACCTGCATGTCTTTCACCACACCTCTTTCCGGTGGCGTGAGTGAATGACAGAATTCGCTGATGCATTCCATCGTTCTATGGATTTTATCTTGGTGCAGCGACACCCGTAGCATCATATCCTCTTCCGGAATATAAAACATCTCACCCGGATAGGTAATGCATTGTTTCATCATATGCTCGGCTACATCTTTGCCGGTATGCAGCGCATGACCTTCTTTTGTTTTAAAGCCAGCGAGCTTACTAAAATCCAGCGCTACATTAAACCCAGCTACAGGCTCCACGGGAATGGTAATCAAATCTTCGTCGCATTTGAACTGCTGCTTGAGAGAAGTATTGAGTTCACCAAGCTTTCGGCCCAGCACCTTATAAAACCCCTCGACGATATGTTTTATGTTATCAAAATGCTCCTGCGCCTCAGGCTTTCCGGGATCAAACACATGGGTGGCATATTGCTGAGCGGGCACGCTTGCACCGTCGATAAACGAAAGATCTTTGATAAGCTCTGGTGGGCCATAGGCATAGGCAAACCCAATGCCAGGCGCGAAATCTTTGGAAAAACTATTAACCGATAACGTCCAAGGCTTGAGCTTTTCATTGGCCGCCAGCGAGATGAATGTTTGGCCTTCTTTCACTTCACCGCTACGGTGATCATAGGTGTGTTCCCACATTAGATTTCTGAATGTTTCATCCACCAATACAATCAGCGGTCGCTTCCCTGCAGCAACCCTAGCGGTATTATGTTCATGCACCACATTGGCAATCGCCTCAATTTCCGGCTCAGTCATGCATGCACTTGTAGGGTTGCACGGATTAGTAATCGAAAGCCCACGAGCATCGGGGTGCTTAATGAGCGCGGCTTTAAGCGTAGCAGCATCGAGCTTATACCCGGTGCTCTTATCGGTTTGAATCGTCGCAATATCGATATGGTGCTTATATGCTCGCGAAGGTGCGAGACCATATGTGGGCGTGCAAACCAATAAAAGAGCGTTCGTATTGCCTTGTTTACTAAACAAGCAAGACTCATCTCTAAGTTCAGTAAATATTTTGGAGTAGAGATCGTTATTCACGGAACTGGTACAGACAAAATGCGGTGCATCGCCCTCGTAATGAATACCTTGCTTGGCGAGCCACTCGTCTACTTTCGCGCGCAATTCTTCCATGCCGTAAGCCGAACGGTTGTTATAACTTGCAACGGTATCATTTAAAAAATCAGTGTCCCCTCGCATTGCTTCGGTAACTGCTTCGCGATCAGTCAGCAACGCATCTGCGGATTCATCAATACGCAACGAAGGATATAAATCCGGCGGGTCGATAATCGGTTGATAGCCCGAAGCAAAATGGCTATTGGTTTTTCGCCCTTTTTCTACAATCGCAACGGCAGCATTTGCTTTGTCGTAAAGTGCCTTACCTTCTTCGCGGGTTGATATTTTGGCTGTCATTCGTTTTCAATATCCCGTTTCACACGCGGATCATTCAGTAATTGATGAATGCGGCCGGCTTCGTCGAAGCTGTTGTCGAGTTCGAAGCGGAGTTTTGGGGTGTAACGCAAATCCACTTTTTTGCTGACGAGTGCGCGTACCAGCGGCGCCATCGGTTTTAAAATCGGAATCAGGGTTTCCCTACCCTTCCCCGCCAGCGGCATCACAAACACCGTCGCATTTTTGAGGTCCGGGCTGACGCGCACTTCAGAAACGGTGATAGAATATCCCTCCAACTCCGGTGCATGCGTTTCCCCGCGCATAAAGATATCAGCGAGTGCACGGCGTAATTCTTCACCAACCTTCAAAGTTCTGGGGGACATTTTAGTTTTCCGTTAAACGTTGATTTTATGGGGTTTGATATGAGGGGTCAATAGGCTGTTCTACCTGCGCTCGAAGAACTCAGGGTCGCTCCCGTCGTGCATGGCCCTCACTTGCTCGCGCTGTACGAAAAAACTGGGGGATATTTGTGCAAGGGATTGTACGTACAGACCCGGCGATTCTTTACGGAATTTCTCAGCGACTTCTTGGAATTTTGTACTCTTCCCCAGCACTTCATCTAAGGAACTCAGCATATCCCCGTGCTCTAAACCCCATTTGTTTAAATTCTCATACACAGCATTGGGCGTTCGGTCGAGTGCTTGGGCAGCACTTCCTTTTCCATAAATTTGTCCATCCTTAGACTTTCTAAAGGCTGCATGGGTTTGCTGTATATCCATATACAATCGAATGTATTCTTTCGCGCTATGCGATATCTCGCCACTGTCAATCAGCGCTTGCAGAACTCTTACGGCGTCTGGGAGTGCGTTAGCCATAGAGGACTACCTACTCAATCGTCCGTGCTTGTTCTTCAATCTCAAACGCCTCGATCATGTCGGCTTCGCGGATGTCCTCATAGTTTTCAAACGCCATGCCGCACTCGAAGCCGGATTTGACTTCTTTGACTTCGTCTTTGAAGCGCTTCAGGGTTTTGAGCGTGCCTTCGTGAATCACCACGTTGTCGCGCAGTAGCCGCACTTTCGCACCGCGTTTGATGAGCCCTTCGGTGACATAGCACCCGGCGACCTTGCCGGCTTTGCTGACGTTGAACACCTGGCGGATTTCCGCATAGCCGAGGAAGTTTTCCTTGAGGGTTGGCGAGAGCATGCCCGAAAGCGCCGCTTTAATGTCATCCACCACGTTATAAATCACCGAGTAATAACGCACGTCCAGCTTGTCACGCTGAATCATTTCTTTAGCTTTTTGGTTCGCGCGGACGTTGAAGGCGATGATGTGTGCGCCGGTCGATTTCGCGAGAATCACGTCGGATTCCGAAATCGCGCCGACGCCACTGTGCAGTACGCGCACGCTGACTTCGTCGCTTGCGAATTTGGTGATGCTGGAGGCAATCGCTTCCACGGAACCTTGCACGTCACCTTTAATCACCACGGCCAATTCTTTTTCTTTGGTGCCGCTAGCGCTGCCGGCGAACATTTGCTCAATAGATTTAGTGGCCAACGCTTTGGTTTGCTGTTCACGCAGTACTTTTTCGCGGTATTCAGCAATGTCGCGCGCGGTTTTTTCGTTTTCGACGACGGAGAATACATCCCCCGCTTCCGGCGCCAGGTGAAGCCCCTGGATTTCAACCGGCATGCCAGGCGTTGCGTCTTTAATCGGCTGGCCTTTGTCGTTTAAGATGGTGCGGACTTTACCATATGCCGCGCCTGCCACCACGACATCGCCGACTCTCAGCGTACCGTTTTGCACAAGCAATGTCGCAATCACACCGCGGCCTTGATCGAGGCGGGATTCCACCACTGCGCCACGCGCTGGGCGGTTCGGGTTGGCTTTGAGTTCCAGCACTTCGGCTTGCAGGAGAATGGCTTCCACGAGTTTATCTAAATTCGTGCGCTGTTTCGCGGAGACGGGAATGGTGATCACATCACCACCGAAATCCTCCGGCACGAGTTCGTATTGCATCAATTCGTTTTTCACGCGGTCCGGGTCCGCTTCCGGTTTATCAATTTTGTTGATCGCAACAATGATCGGTACGCCCGCCGCTTTCGCATGGGAAATGGCTTCTTTCGTCTGGTTCATAATGCCATCGTCCGCTGCAACAACGAGTACAACGATGTCGGTCACTTTCGCGCCGCGTGCGCGCATGGCGGTGAAGGCTTCATGGCCTGGCGTGTCGAGGAACGTCACATCACCGGAGCCGAGATTCACCTGATACGCGCCAATATGCTGCGTAATGCCGCCGGCTTCTTTGGCCACCACATCCGTCGAACGCAATGCATCAAGCAACGAGGTTTTTCCATGATCTACGTGGCCCATGATCGTCACAACAGGCGCGCGCGGGAGAAGGTTTTCCGGCGCATCGTCAATGGCGTTATTCAATACGTTTTCAATATCGCTTTCAGCCACGCGCTTAAAGTTGTGACCAAATTCGGTGACGACGAGTTCTGCAGAATCCGCATCAATCGTTTGCGTAACCGTCACCATCATACCGAGTTTCATCAGCACCTTGATCACGTCCACCGCGCGCACAGCCATACGGTTAGCAAGCTCTTGCACGGTGATCGCTTCAGGAATCACTACCTCGCGAACAATTTTCTCTTCTTTTTTATCGGTAATGCCCATCGCTTTTTTGATGGCTTTTTCGCGAGCGCGCTTGATGGAGGCCATGGAGCGCGTGCGTCCGCCTTCATCCCCGCTGAGTACCGCGCTAATCGAAAGCTTGCCGCTGCGTTTTTCGTCGTGGTCTTTGAGCTTCAACTTGCCGGATTTGAGATCCGCCGCTTTTTCTTTCGCAGGCGCATCATCCCCATGATCGAGCCGCTTTGGCAATGGTTTGTTGGCCGTCGGAACCACCGGTTCGAGTTTCTTAGGTGCAGTAGGAGCGGGCGCTGCGGCTACTTTCTTTTTGGCTAGCAGCGGCGAAAGCACCACGCCGTCGCGCTTGCGCGGACCGGAAACAAGGCGGCTCGGGCTTTCATCTTCAACTACGATTTCTTCCTCGACTTCTTCGATTGCTTCGTCTTCCTGTGCGCGGGAAGGCAAGGAAGGCGCACGCGGCGTATCTGTCGCGGATTTCAAGGCACGCAGACGAGCCTGACGCTCATCTGCAGTCAGATGAACATTGTCCTCCTGCTCTTGCTCTACTTCAATTTGCGACTGCTTCACTTCCACCATGCCGGCGGTGCCAGCGGTATAGGTGCGGGTTTTCCGCACCTCGACCATGACATTTTTCGAACGGCCATGCGTGAATTTCTGCTGCACCTTGCCGCCTTCCACCGTTTTGGTCAGTGAAAGCCGGGAGGGGCTGGAAATTTTCAGCGTTTCTTTCTTCGGTGTGTCGTTCGAATCGGTCATGGGCGTTGTATTTATACCTTTTTATGTTGGGTGGCTAGTGGTTAGTGACTAGTGGCTAGCATCAAACTAACCACTAATCACTCGCCACTAATCACGCCTTAAGCCATTTCTCCCGCGCTTGCATAATGAGATCAGCCGCCGCTTCCGGCGCAATCGCACCTTGAGGCAGCATTTCCAAGAGCTCATCGGTTGCAAGACCCGCAAAATCATCGCCGGTTTTGATGCCCTGTTCGCCAAGCGCTACAATGTGTTCCGGCGAAAGTTCTTTCATCTCCATTAGCTCCGGCGAAATACCCAGTTCTTTTTGGCGATTGGCAAGCTCAGCAGTCTTTTTATCAATATAAGCCTTCGCACGGTTTTGCAGCTCTTCCGCCACGTTCTCATCAAAACCTTCGATGGAAGCGAGATCGGATACTGGAATATAGGCCACTTCGTCGATGCTTGTGAAACCTTCGGTAACAAGGAGGTGAGCAATTACATCTTCCACATCAAGCGCTTCAATGAAGAGACCCGAAAGGTTTTTGAATTCTTCGCCGCGACGTTCAGACTCAGTCGCTTCAGTCAGAATATCAATCCCCCAGCCGGTCAGTTGCGCAGCCAAGCGCACGTTCTGACCACGGCGGCCAATGGCCATCGAGAGTTGCTCATCCGGCACGACGACTTCGACTTTGTGTTTGTCTTCGTCGATCACCACTTTGGAAACTTCCGCCGAAGAAATTGCGTTCACCACAAAAGTAGCAGGATCTGCTGACCATTCGGTAATATCCACGCGCTCGCCTTGGCATTCGTTGACGACCGCTTGCACACGCGAACCACGCACGCCGATGCACGACAGCACAGGATTGACACTCATATCATGCGAAATCACTGCGATTTTCGCACGCGACCCCGGATCACGAGCGACGGATTTAATTTCCACAATGCCGTTATAAATTTCTGGCACTTCTTGCTCGAACAATTTCGCCATGAATTCGGGGCGCACGCGCGAAAGGAAAATTTGCGGACCGGTTTTCTCACGGCGTACGTCGAAGATGTACGCACGAATGCGGTCATTCACACGCGCCGTTTCCCGCGGGATCATTTCATCACGACGGATCACCGCTTCGGAGCGGCCGAAATCCACCACCACATTGCCGTATTCCACACGCTTCACGGTACCGTTCACAATCGTTCCAACTTTATCTTTGAATTCGTCGAATTGCTTGTCGCGCTCGGCATCACGCACTTTTTGCATGATGACTTGTTTGGCGGTTTGCGCCGCGACACGGCCGAAATCAATCGGCGGCAGAATGTCTTTAATCTCATCGCCAATTTCAGCGGCAGGTGCTAGTTTTTTAGCGGCTTTCAGAGTGATTTCTACGTGGTCGTTTTCAATGGTTTCAACCACCGTACGCACACGGTAAAGCTTGATTTCGCCAGTACGACGATCAATCTCCGCGCGAATATTCTGCTCGTGGCCATATTTGCGGCGGCCAGCGACTTGGATGGCTTGTTCCATCGCCTCAATCACTGCGTCTTTGCCAACGCCGCGTTCGCGCGACACCGCATCTGCAATTTGCAAGATTTCCATACTGCCGTAGATTGGTTGTGCCTGTGCCATAGTGTTATCCTTTCATGGTTTCTTTTATCAGCGCGTCGGTAAGCACGAGCTTACACGCACGAATTTGGTTGAGCGGCAGGGCAACATCCACCCCGTCGCAGGTGAGCGTAATCTCATCGTCGTTCGCCGCTTTCAGCAGCCCACGAAACCGCTTGCGTCCATCAATCGGAAGCAGGGTTTCTGCCTTGGCTTCATGGCCGATATAGGCCACATAGTCCTTCAGGCGAACGAGCGGCCGGTCAATCCCCGGAGATTGCACCTCCAGGTGATAAGCCTGTGCTATCACATCCTCCACGTCCAAAATCGCGGATGCGCGGTGGGTGATCGCCTCACAGTCGGAAATATCCATGCGCTTGCCGTCCTTGCGTTCTGCCGTAAGCTGCAAGGTAGCACCCCCAGAGGTCATCTTAAGCTGCACAATCTCATACCCCATCGCACCCAGCGACGGTTCTAGGAGTTCCTGCAATGTGGCCTCTAAGCTTTGCGTCATAAAAAATTCCAACAAAAAAGGCGGGCGACTCGCCCACCTTCCGTGAGGGTGGTATATAGAGAATTGTGAAGTCTTAAGCAAGTGTTTTATTATAGACCTGTTATTCGAATCCAGCAGGATTCGTCAGCCCTGAGCGCGTCTCATGGTATTTTCAGTAGAAAATACCGGAGACAATTAAATAGGAATAGCCTTAGGACGTACGCGTTTCAGCCAGGTGACGATCATCAAACGGGTCACAAGAACCGCAGTAAACAGCGATGCAGCAATGCCGATAGAGAGGGTAACTGCAAACCCTTTGACCGTGCCGGTGCCGAAGATAAACAGCAAAAGCGCAGCGCTGAAGGTAGTGATGTGAGAGTCAATAATGGTGCCGAAGGCCATTTTAAAGCCGGTTTCGATAGCGGCAAAGGGCGATTTGCCAGCGCGTATTTCCTCACGGATACGTTCGTAAATGAGTACGTTGGTGTCGACCGCCATACCGAGTGTCAGCACAATCCCGGCAATACCAGGCATGGTAAGCGTGGCTTTAAACAGCGCCATGGCCGCGAAAATCAACAAGCCATTCACAATCAACGCCAGATTCGCAAACACGCCAAACAAGCCATAGTTGATGATCATAAATATCATCACGAATGCAATACCCACGAGGCACGCTTTGGTACCCGCCGCAATGGAATCACTCCCAAGGCTTGGACCAACGGTGCGTTCCTCAATCACTTGCAGCGGCGCGGGTAGCGCACCAGCGCGTAGCAGCAACGCTAAATCATTGGCACCCTGAGTGGTGAAACTGCCAGAGATAATGCCGCTGCCGCCCAAAATAGGGCTGCGGATCACTGGCGCAGTAATCACCTTATTATCCAGCACCACCGCAAACGGTTTGCCGACATTTTCAGAGGTAATAGTCCCAAATTTCGCCGCACCTGCTTGGTTGAAACGGAAGGCAACGACAGGCTGGTTGTTCATCTGGTCAAACGTCGCATGTGCATCCACCAGCGAATCCCCGGCAAGCATCACATGCGCCTGCACAGCGTACATCCGAGGTTTGCCGTCTGGCCCCACATCAGCAGTATCGCCGGACACAAGCCTTGCACTCGGCGGAACCACACCGGCGTCAATATCCGTCTGAGATACGCTTTCATCCATCAAATGGAACGTAAGCTTGGCGGTGCGGCCAAGAAGGTTTTTTAAATGTTCAGGATCTTGCAGGCCCGGTACTTGCAGCAAAATACGATCTTCACCTTGACGCTGAATAATCGGCTCGCGCGTGCCCGTTTCATTCACACGGCGGTCAACAATCTGGATCGATTGCTCCAAGATCTGCTGCTTACGCAGCTTCTGTGCAGTTTCGCTAAGACCGATCGTGTATTCCCCACCCTGCTCCGTCACATCAAGTTCGCGATCTACAGTACGGATAATTTTCTGAATATCCAACCCCTGCGGGTCACGCAGCGAGAACACCACCTTGCCATCGCGTGCCGCCAAGCCTTTGTAGCCCACGCGCTCCGCGCGGAGCTTGGTGCGAATATCGTCGACCAGATTATTCATGTATTCTTTTTGGAAGGTATCGAAATCCACCTTGAGCAGCAAATGCGAACCGCCCTGCAAATCAAGCCCCAGATTCACCCGTACATCGTGCATAAAACCGGGAAGCACGCCGCGCGCTTTCTCAGGCAATAGAGTAGGTAGCGAAAGAATCAGCGAAACGACACAAACCGTAAGGATGCTGATGATTTTAAGACGGGAGAAATGCAGTAGCATTATTTGTCATTCGCCGCTTTGGCGGGTTTGACAGCCGCTACAATGGGCTTGTCTTTCAGCGTTTCATTGACGGCTGAGCGCGCCACTTTAATGCGGGTGTTTTCGGCGATTTCGACAACGACGATATCGTCGCCCTCAAACTTAAACACCGTGCCGATGATGCCACCAGCGACGATCACTTTATCGCCTTTATCGAGCGCTTTCACCATCGCCTGATGATCCTTGAATTTTCTCTGCTGCGGGCGAATGAGCACGAAATAAAAAATCGCGAACATGAGCACCAGGAACAGGCCGGTGTCTGCCAGCATTTTACCTTGCGAAACGGGCGGTAACGCTTCCGATCCTGCTGTAGTTGCGGTGGTGTCTGCCATAACTATTTAATTTTCGATTCGGTGAATTCAACGTGCTTGCGGACTTTGGGGTCATACTTCCGCATTTTCATCTTCTCGGTTTTGGTTTTTGGGTTCTTTTTCGTTACATAGAAAAAGCCGGTGTCCGCCGAACTCACCATTTTTACCAGCAATATGTTCTTCTTAGCCATAAAATATCCTTTATTTTGAGGCGGAGAACATAGTAGCAGGCAATAGGTTGTCAAGAGGTTTGACAACCACACTATCATAGTGTACACTGGAGTAGTGTAAATGGAGAAGCTTATGCTACGCAATATTACCTTAAGCGCTGAAGAAAGCCAGATTGCCGCCGCCCGTGAACGTGCCCGTGAAGAGCATACCACGCTCAATGCCCTGTTCCGCGAATGGCTGGAGCACTATGCAACATGGCATGAAGACAAAGAGCGCAAAAGGCGGGCACGAGAGTTTGATGCGCTAATGGAACGCCTAAAATACGTCAAAATAGGGCGCAAATTTACTCGGGAAGAGATGAATGCACGCCGCTAACTTTTTTCTAGATACCAATGTTATCATCTATAGCATTGATACTGTTTACCCAAAAAAACAGGCCATCGCATTAGAGTTGGTCAGAAAAGCTAAAGTAGACCGGGAAGGTTGCATCAGTATGCAGGTGGTGCAGGAATGCTTGGCGGTCATGACCTCTCCTAAAATACAGCATGCGATGTCCATTGGCAGTATACATGATTATCTGGAGACTACGCTGGAACCATTGGCGCGTCCATTGTCCATGCCGCCACTTTACCGCGATGCGCTTTCCATCCAGGAACGCTGGAAATTCAGTTTTTACGATGCGCTGATTGTCGCCGCGGCGCTCGCGCTTGAATGCGACACGCTCTACAGCGAAGATTTCCAGCACAAACAACGCATCGAAGGGCTGACGATTATCAATCCGTTTGTGTAGGCTAAGAATCTTTTGACTTTCAGGCGGTTTGACGCTTAAGTTGCCCGCCTATGTCAAATAAAACGCCCATCCGCACCTGTGTTTTCCCCGTTGGGGGCCTTGGCACACGGTTTTTGCCTGCCACCAAGTCCATGCCCAAGGAAATGCTCCCGGTGGTTGATACCCCCATCATCCACTATGCCTTTGAAGAAGCGCGGGCAGCGGGCATTGAGCGGTTTATCTTCGTCACCGGGCGCAACAAAAACGCCATTATGAACCATTTTGACCACAGCTACGAGCTCCAAAGCGTGCTTTCTGAGAAAAATAAGGCTCTGGAGCTGGAACGCACGAAGGATTGGCTGCCGGAGGCCGGAAGTATTATTTTCACCCGCCAGCAAGAGCCCCTCGGCCTCGGCCACGCCGTATGGTGCGCCCGCAACTGGATTCAGGACGAGCCCTTCGCCGTGATTCTGGCGGATGACATGGTGCTTGCCGATACCCCCTGCCTTAAACAAATGGTCGACGCCTATACCGGCGGGAATATGCTCGGCGTCATGGATGTGCCGCGCGAACAAACCGCTTCTTACGGCATTATCGATATTGATAAGGATGCAAAAAATGCCGACCCACGCCTCACCAAAGCCAAAGGCCTGGTCGAAAAACCCAAGCCTGAAGTAGCGCCCTCTACCCTCTCCGTCATCGGCCGCTATATTTTGCAGCCGGAAATTTTCAAAGTCTTGGAAAGCACCAAAGCCGGCGCAGGTGGGGAGATTCAACTCACCGATGCAATCAACAGCTTAAGCAAAGGCCAAAACGTGCACGGCTTCCGCTTCGACGGCAAACGCTTCGACTGCGGCCATTTGAGCGGGTTTGTGGAAGCGAATGTCGCCTATGCACTCGCCCGCCCGGAAGTAAAACCACAATTGCTGCCTGGGTTGAGAGAGTTGTTGAAATGAGCAAACCTTACGTGTCATCCCGGCGCAGGCCGGGATCCAGCGCGGCGAGTCCTCGCCGCAAACAGATAAAAATCTCAAACGCAAAGGCCTGGATCCCGGCCTGCGCCGGGATGACAAGCATATGAAACTTGCAGTCATCGGCACGGGATATGTGGGCCTGGTCAGCGGCGTGGGGCTTTCCGCCGTTGGCGTGGACGTCTGCTGTATTGATCGCGACACAGCAAAAATCGCGGATCTCAAACAAGGCAAATCCCCCATCTATGAACCCGGCCTCGACGAATTGATGCACGAGCAAACGGGAGCCGGTCGCCTCACTTTCGCTGAAGATATCGCAACCGGTATCAAAGATGCAGATGTGATTATGATTGCAGTAGGAACACCGCCGGATCCATCGTCAGGCATGCCGGATATGAAGGCGTTATTTGGGGTCGTGGAGACGCTAAAACCCATCATCGCGCCGGGCCAAGTAGTGCTAATTAAATCCACCGTACCGATGGGCACAAACGCTAAAACGCAAGCGATGCTTCCCAATAATGCCATCGTCTCCAACCCCGAATTTTTGCGTGAAGGCCGCGCGATTCGCGATTTCATGCAGCCGGACCGCATCGTGATTGGCCTGAGCAGCGACAAAGCAAAACCCGTGATGGAAAAACTCTACAAACCCTTTATCGACAAAAAATTTCCCCTCCTCTTCACCTCGCCCGAAAGCGCAGAGATGACGAAATACGCCGCCAACAGCCTGCTCGCCGTCAAAGTCGCCTTCATCAACGAGATGGCAGATTTGTGCGATCGCTTCGGCGCCAACGTGCTGGATGTGGCGAAGGGCATGGGTCTCGACCCGCGCATCGGCCCAGAATTCCTGCGCCCCGGCCCCGGCATTGGCGGTTCGTGCTTCCCGAAAGACACGCTGGCGCTCAGCTCCATCGGCCACTCCCTCGGCCTTAATTCGCACATCGTCGATGCCGTCATCAGCAGCAACGATTCGCATATGAAACGCATGGTCGCCAAAATCACCCGCGCACTGGGTGGCCACGTCAGCGGCAAAACCATCGCTGCCTTAGGCCTCACCTTCAAACCCGCAACCGATGACATGCGCGAAGCCGCCAGCCTCGCCATTCTCCCGCCACTGGTTGCCGCCGGCGCAAACGTAGTGGCGTATGACCCCGAAGGCATGCACGAAGCCCAGAAACTCATGCCGCAACTCACCTATGCCGCCAGCACGGAAGACGCGCTGAAGAATGCTGACGCCGTGGTGATACTCACTGAATGGGACGAATTTAAATCCCTCACCCCTGCCACCTTCAAAGGCAAAACGGTGGTCGACCTGCGCAATGTATACGATGCGAATGTCATGCGCAGCGCGGGCGTGAATTATATTGGATTGGGCGTTTAATTAGCGCCGGTTAAGCCCGCCAGGCGAATTGCCAGGAAAAGGAATATTCGTTGGACGCAGTGCATCTGCCGGTAAATCAAAACCACCCGGCGCGGCATCTAGCAAACCGTTATCTCTTTTATATTTCCCTCCCATTCCCATGCCCGAGTTCGGTGCAACGGATGGAAGATCATTAGGAACATGTTGAATCACCGCCTCACCTCGTTCTGTTCCAGCAACGGGCGTTGTGCCGAGCAAGCTTTTCCCTGCTTCAGTGATGGCAATTTTAAGCAGCGGCGCAAAATTGCCGAGGCCCGCAGCGGCAACTCCCACCGTGGCCGCATGCATTTTGCTATTTTCCTGCGCTGTAAACATATTCATCTGAGAAATCACCGCGCGGGTTGCGTTCGCAATTGCCAGCGGATTCTTGAGCGTGTCCTGCACAAGTTGCCAATTCTGCTCCGCTTGGCTGTCAACGATACCTTGCTGTATCTGCGATTCTATAAACATACGTTTCAATTCTTGTTTTTGTTTCGCCAACGGGTCTGGCTCCACTTTCTTTTCTTCGCTTGTTTCCGCACTCAATTCCCTGCCCTTGCCTTGATCGGCATTGGCCTGATTGGTGTTGCTTTGATTAGCGTTCGCCTGGCCAGTATTCTCAGCTGGCTCTTCCTGTTTTCTCAACACCTCTTGAATCGTAACAACTTGCGCCAAAGCATCATCGATGAGTGCAATGGACTTGGTGAGGTCTTTGCGAAGTTCTGCATCGGTCAACGGGCCGCTTTGCTTATCATACAGTTCTACCGCGCGTTTCATCAACTGTAGGCGTTCTTGCAATGCATTCAGCGTTTTCTTTTCTTCCGCATCGAGCGCATAGCCACTCGCCACTTTTTCATTCAACTGCTTGAGTTGGTCGATGGTCTCTTTCAGCGCTTCATTCTGTTCGGACCAGATGTTGGGCTCTGATCTGCCCGTGAACATCTCCACAATGCCTTCCATAAACCCCTTGGAAGGTTCTTTTATCTCCGCACGTTTGAAGAGCGGCGTGAGGCGATTGGCTACATAATCAGCAAAACTGCCGAACTCTTCGGTCTCGGATGTTTGGTTCTCTTCCATTCAACCATTCTACCTAAAAACAGAGGGTAGAAATGTGAAGGTTTGATGAAACTCGTCATTGCGAGGAGGCAACGCCAACGAAGCATCCAGTATCGCGGCTGGAGCTATCGCGACATCGCCGCTCAGCTGGAGATCGAGGTAGGGACGTTCCGCGTTCATCTGCACCGGGCACGGCAGCAGCTGTTGCATCTGCTGCCGTATTGAGTGAGGAAGCAGTCGGGGCGCCGAGCTTGGCGTTACTGACCGGGTTCGAGCCCCTGTTTCGGACTCAGGTAATCCAGTGCCTGGCGCCGCAAGGTGGGCGTCTGGAGTGCCGCGGGTCGTTCGCTGACGGCGAGCATCGCCTTCGTCAACATTTTTACTTGGGAAATCACGTCATCCAGTCGGATTTGCCGGCTGGCCGCATCGGGCTGACTGACCCATTCCAGTTCGGATAGCATTTGGACGGCTTCGAAGGCCAGCTCCTCGTTGGACAGACTCCCCTCGATCCAGTGGCTGCCGATCGTGTCGAGCTCGGTTTTATACGGTTCGCGACACGCCGCCCAACTGTACCGTTTACTCCATTCTTTTCCCTCTGCTTCCGACATCTCGGACCGCCTCCCTGCGATCTTTGCTTGATCACTGGCAGAAGACTGGACGTCGGTCAACGATTTGTTCGGATCGGATGGGAGAGACTCTGGATTGCTTCGCTTACGCTCGCAATGACGTTTATATTTGCTCAATCTCCACCAGCGTACCGCAGAAATCCTTGGGGTGGAGGAATAAAACGGGCTTGCCATGCGCGCCGATTTTGGGCTCACCGTCGCCTAAGACCCGTGCCCCTTCGGCTTTGAGCTTGTCCCGAGCGGCGATAATATCTTCAACTTCAAAGCAGATATGGTGCATACCGCCGGAGGGGTTTTTCGCTAGAAACGGAGCGATGGGTGAGTTTTCACCCAGAGGGTGGAGCAGCTCAATTTTGGTGTTTGGCAGGGTAATAAACACGACCGTCACGCCATGCTCCGGCACGGCTTGAGGTGCAGAAACATTGGCCCCAAGCACAGTGCGGTAGAGATTAGAAGCAGCTTCTAAATCCGGCACGGCAATGGCTACGTGGTTTAGTTTCCCGATCATACTTCCTCCCAGGGGTTAATGAGCACCAAATTAGGGATGCGTTTGAAATCTCGTATATTGCGTGTCACTAGTGGAAGATGGTGGACAATGGCGGTGGCTGCAATTAACCCATCGACCACCAGCATGTGCCGTTCCGTCCTTGCTTCAATCTTGCCCCACACGTCCACCACGCGCTCATCTACCGGTAAGATACGCCCACGCATGCGGTGCGGCACATCTATCACCAACCATTGCTCAAGCAGACTGCGACGCTTTCCTTCGGGCAAAGTTTCAACACCTTTACGAATTTCTCCGAGTGTTAGCACGCTGATATAAAGCGCTTCATGTGCCACACGCTCGTACCACCCTATCACTTTCGGGTCCGCTTCCCGCTTGGTGGGTTCGCTCAGCACATTGGTGTCAAGCAGATACACGCTATTCCTCGCCTACAAACGAATTGAAATCGATGGGTGGCCTCCCTTTGGAAGGATTACGGCGGAGATCTAAATCTACCCCGCAAAGCGGCGAACGACGTAAGAAATCAAGTAAAGACTCCTCATCTCCGCTCATCTCCTCATATTCCTGTCGCGACATGACCACCACCTCTTCCTTGCCGCGCACCGTAATCACCTGCGGTTCCTTGGCTGCAGCGCGCACTAGCTCGCTCAATTTGGCTTTGGCTTCCTGTAATTGCCATGTTTGCATACGTCACTCCTAACTAGTCTGACTAGTCATTATAGACGATTCTACATCAGCTGTAAAGCCCTGACTTTAACCCCGCTGTCACAAAAGCTTAACTTTCAACTGGCGCGAAAAAGCATACAATAAAGGGTGTAGAAAACCACCAAATGCGCCAGGGTTATGGATTCTGAAGAAGCCAGTGAAATCAGGGAATTGCGGAGTCAGGGGAAACCCGAAACCACCGAGGGCCCATATTACCACAAAGCGTGGTGGGAAGCCTATAAAGGCGGGGTCAAAGGCACGCTGGGTGGCATTATTATTGGCGGCACCGTCGGCGCGATGATCGGCGGCGCAACGCTTACGCTTCTTGCCATCGGCGGGTTTGAAATTGGCGGTGCCATTGCGCTGACACTCGCTGCATCTGCCGCATTCGGCATGTATAAAGGTGCAACAAAATTTGAAAATGTTGGCGTTGCCGCGGGCGCCGTTGCCGCCACGCAGGAAATTTCTGAAGTGCGGATGAAAGAATATGTGCGCGAGCAATTCCGCCAGGTGAAAAATGAAATCCGCGCGCTGAAGGGCAGACTCACAAATACCAATGCGGAACTGCTGCCTGTTGATAATTCCCCCGTATTAAAACCCGAAGATTTCCGCACCAACCATTGCGACGAACACTGCAACACCAAAACCCGCAGCTATATCTACCCCACCGTCATGGCAATCGGCGCAGTCGTAGGTGCGGTGGCAGGCGCAGTATTTGGGGTTTCAGGCATGGGCGCAGAAGTGCTCGGTGAAGTGCTTGGGCATGTTGGCATTGCCGAAGCCAGTGTTCCGCTCGCTCTAACAGTCACAGGTGCCGCGATCGGTGCCAGCTTCGGCATCAGCCGCGATTGGTTCCGCGCGGTGTTCGACGTCACGGATTGCTGGTTCATGGGCGTGGTTTCCAAATCCGAACCTGAACGCGCACCCAGCAAAGCACACACGCGCACCTACAACCCCATTGTGCCCGCAAGCCATCACGAGCGCGCCGCCCTGCCCGAACAACATTCCAACGAATGGGCCGCCCCCACGCAGCGCGTGCTCATGAGCCCATCACCCGACGTCACCCTCACCGAATCCCCCATCTTATCAGCCACCCAACACCGCGACAAACTCGCAAGTGCTGCGAAGCAGGCATTGCTTGGCATGGACCACACCACAGCGATGAGGCAGTGATGAAAACACCCGCCCCACGCACCCAGGATTCTGCAGAATACGCACTGCTACAGAAAAAACTGCCGCAGGTGGATTCCTATTACGATCGAGTGCACCAAGCTTCATGGATCGGCCGGACCTCTGGTTTATGGGCGGGCGCGGCAGTGGGTGGCACATATGGCGCCGTGGTCGGCGCTACCCTGTCTTTCCTTCCCGCATTGCTCGGCCTCGGCGCAGCGCCAACCCTTACGGTTGCGGCAACAACGGCGGCGATGGTAGCCGGTGCAGGGCTGATGCTCGGCATTGCCATTTTTGCTGACGTAGGCGTCACCGCCGCTGCCGTTGCCGCCGGGTTTGAAGAAAAAGAACGCCGCGAGAAGCTCGAAAAAATCCGTGAGAAGAACCCGCAATTGGCAGCAACCATTGAAGCCAACACAAACCCAACCAAACAAGAATTAGATAAGCCACTATCGTTGGTAGAAACGTTTAATCGCTACGCAAACCTCAAAACCATGGCGGTTGGCGTTGCACTTGGTGCCATTACAGGCGCCGTGTTTAGCACTAATCTCAGCACCGCATTTACTGGCTTATTGCCCAAAGCCATTGCAAGCGAAGCGGCACTTGCTACAGCCTCCACGGCAACATTCGGCATGGTCGGCGCCTTGTTCGGCCTGCGCATGTCCTACATTTCCAACCGTATGATGAACTTCGCGCACTCTGTTCTAAGTGGTCAGATTTTTGAAACGGAGAAAGCCACTACCCCTATTACACGCCAATTAAACCACGCAATTGAACTGGAACTTAATTCTCCCGCTATCACATCAAAATCCGCAGTTGCAGCGCCCAGCGCCGAAATAGCACTCTCTTCCATAGTGCACAATCAAGCTCAACGCTCATTTTCTCTCGGCGCTTAAAAAT
Organism: uncultured Rickettsiales bacterium; assembly: GCA_964405685.1. Taxonomy (GTDB): domain Bacteria; phylum Pseudomonadota; class Alphaproteobacteria; order Rickettsiales; family SXRF01; genus CAYOOP01. The sequence continues at coordinate 15,063 of CAYOOP010000010.1, read as the reverse complement.
CTGGATTTTCGTAATGGTCCGGGGGTTTAATACCGTGGATACGGTCGGCAAGCACAGAGCGGAGTGATGCGCGGGATTTCATGAGGCGGTACCAATTGGCCGCCGCGCCATTCCTCTCCCACGGCACATCCCCCAAATAGTCGAGCGCCGAAAGATGCGCGGCGGCGGCAATGTCTGCCAGCGTCATATAATCCCCCGCTAGCCAATTGCGCTGGGCGGCCAGATAGCCGATGTAATCCAGATGATAGAGAATATTTTCTTTGCCGGCCCTGAGTGCATCCGTATTGGGCGAGCCATAATTCATCAGCCGTTTGAACACTTTTTCAAACAACACGTTTTGTGTCACCTCGTAATCAAACTTGTGGTCAAACCAGTCAGTCAGTCGCCTAACTTCAGCGCGTTCCGTAGGCGAACGACCGATTAAAATCGGCTCCATGTAGAGGTCTTCGACGAATTCAGAAATCGCATAGGCACCAGAAATCACCAGGCCGTCTTCCTCCACCAGCACCGGCACTTCCCCGGCCGGGTTCATCGCAAATAAATCAAGGTTGCGCTCCCACGGGTTTTCTTCGATCAACTCGAATTCCAATTCTTTTTCGCGCAGCATCATCCGCACCTTGCGGCAAAAAGGAGAAAGAGGAGTATGGTAAAGCTGACGCATGGCGAAACCCTAGGGGGAAATTGGAAATCGTCAATGAAAATATCTCACCGTCATTCTGCTCATGGCAGAGCCATGGAGCAGAATCTCCTAAAACGCTTAGAGATCCTGCTCTAACCCTTCGGGTCAAGCAGGATGACAAACACACTTGCGAGCATGAATTTTTTACGTTAGTGACTACAGCCATGATGAAAAAACGCCACGCCTCTAAAAAATCTTCCTCGAAACCTTCGTATCAGCGCGTGCTTCTAAAAATCTCCGGCGAAGCGCTGATGGGGAATGAGCCCTACGGCCAGGACCACGCCACCATCGAACGCATCTGCAAAGACATTAAAAACGTCGTTAAGTCGGGCGTAGAAGTCTGCGTCGTCGTAGGCGGCGGCAACATCTACCGCGGCATGTCCGGTGCCGCCAAAGGCGTCGAACGCGCGAGCGCCGATTACATGGGCATGCTTGCCACCGTACTAAACGCACTCGCCCTCCAACACGAACTTGAAAAAACTGGCGTGGATACACGCGTACTCTCCGCCATCACGATGACGCAGATCTGCGAACCCTACATCCGCCGCCGAGCATTGCGTCATTTGGAACGCGGCCGCGTCGTCATCTTCGCTGCCGGCACCGGCAACCCCTTCTTCACCACAGACACGGCGGGAACGCTTCGCGCCATTGAAATGGGTTGTGATTCCATTTTAAAAGCCACCCAAGTGGACGGCGTGTACGATGCGGACCCGCGCAAAGTCAAAAACGCAAAACGGTTTGAAAAATTGACGTATCACGATGTGCTCGTCAAAGACTTGAAAGTAATGGATGCCTCCTCTGTGTCTCTTGCAAGAGAGAACAACATCCCCATCCTCGTATTTTCGCTTAAAAATCCGGGGGCTATCTCGGATGTCGTGCGCGGCAAAGGCACTTTCACCACCATTTCATCATAAGAGTTTTATCAGTAAGGCAGTTGCCATGCTCCACCAAAAGGAGTATACGCTGCACCGCACAATAATCATCGTTAATAATGTCTAGAATTTTTCTCCCATTTCTGCTATGCGTAACGTTGCTATCGGTTTCCGGTTGCAAACCTAAATCTGCTATCTCCACCACCAATTGGGAAGATATCCAGAGCGGGGACTACGACACTGGGTATCGCCTGCCGGCTGGTGTTAAAAGCTGTATGGATGATGCGCCATCGTGCAACTAAAATAAAATGCAGCACGTAAACTGCATATAGGGAGAGATGAGATGAAACGACTTGTAATAGTAGGTCTAATCATGTGTCTGTGTGCATGTTCCTCGACAAACCGCACTGCTTTTAACTGGGATGATACCAATTACAGCATCGGCAAAGTGGCCAGCAAATCCAGCGACATGTAATCTTGGCTATGCATTCCTGGCTTAACGCCCATCTCCCCATTCCGATCGGCGTAGAAAATCCATCGCTCACTAAAGCTGGCCTACTTCCTGTTCGAAACACCGATAACGCATGGCGCGTCTACGCCATGAAGCCGCCCGCCGAAAAACCGGAGCTTGGGCTGCCTGAATTTCAAATCGCCAAAGGCACGCGCATGTTTCGCCGCGGCAATCATTGGCACGATTGCAAATCTGACATCCCCGAGCATTACGATGAGCTCGAACCTCTCCCCATCACCGCACTGCGCGAAGCCGAGGAAGAAATCGGCCTACCTTATACGTATATCGAAAAATGGTTTAATATAGGCGAGGTCGAATTCCGCTCCGCGACCAAACAAAAACGCAAAGCCATGCAGCTTTACGCTGCATTTTTGAATACACCCCTAGCCGATACGCCAAACGCCCGCTGGCTAACGCCGGACGAGGCCGCAAAACATATGCGCGAAGACCATTTCGCAATCGTGCAGAGTGTGATAGAAACGCTATCCAAACATTCCAAATTGTAAGGGCACCATGCACACCGTCGATAAAAAGCTCTTGGACCTCCTCGTCTGCCCCGTCACCAAAGAACCCTTGAAATACGACGAGCAGAAACAGGAATTGGTGAGCGAAAAGGCAGGATTGGCCTATCCTATCCGCGATGGCATTCCGATTATGCTGCAAGAAGAAGCTCGGAAACTCTAATCGTCATCCTCAGCGAGACCATACCGAGCTGAGGATCTCGTAAATAGCATGAGAGATCCCCGAGCGCGCACAGGAGCGCACTCGAGGATGACGTTATATTACTAGTTTCAAAATCTGAGCACTCACGGCATCAATCTCCGCCATGCCATCCAGGGTTTTCAGCATCCCCTTAGATGCATAATACGGCAGCACTGGCGCCGTTTGCGCATAATAGGCTTCGAGGCGTTTGGCCACGGTTTCGGGCTTATCGTCATCGCGGCGTTTGAATTTTTCTGAACCGCATGCATCACACATGCCGGAGGTTTTCGGCTGTTTGAAACTATCGTGATACCCTGCCCCGCATTTGGCGCAGGAATAGCGGCCGGAGATGCGTTCAACCAATGCCGCATCGTCCACTTTCAGCTCAATCACATGGTCAAGTTTCAGTTTTTCTTTCTCCAGCATCGCATCCAACGCTTCGGCCTGAGGAATCGTGCGCGGGAACCCATCGAGGATAAAACCCTTCGCGCAGTCTTCTTGCTTAATGCGTTCGCGGATAATGGAGATAATCAAATCGTCAGACACCAGTTTTCCGGCGTCCATCACAGTTTTTAATTCCTTGCCAATCGGGCTACCGCTGGCAACGGCGGCGCGGAGCATATCACCGGTTGAAAGCTTGGCGAGTGCGAATTTCTCTGCAAGCATGTCAGCCTGCGTACCCTTCCCTGCGCCCGGCGGGCCAAAAAGGATAATATTCATTTCAGCGTGCCTTTCAGCTTCGCTTTTTTAATGAGCGATTCATATTGATGCGCAAATAAATGCGATTGCACCTGCCCCACAAAATCAATCACCACAGTGACGACAATGAGAAGCCCCGTACCGCCGAGCTGGAACGGCACCGAATATTTAGCGATAAAGAGTTCGGGCATCACACACACAAATGCCAGATAAAGGGCCCCAATTAAGGTGATGCGCGTGAGCACGAAATCGAGGTATTCCGCGGTTTGCGCACCCGGACGGATACCGGCAATAAAACCACCATTTTTCTTCAAATTATCCGCCGTCTCCGTCGGATTAAACACCACCGAGGTATAAAAGAAACTGAAGAAAATAATGAGGCTCACATAGAGCACAATATACATCGGCTGGCCGTGCGAGAGGTAGCGGGTGACACTCTGAATCCACCCCGGTGCATCGCCACCTGCATTAAATCCAGCAATGGTGAGTGGAAAAAGCAACAGCGAGCTCGCAAAAATCGGTGGAATCACCCCGGCGGTGTTGAGTTTCAGCGGCATATGCGTATTTTCGCCGCCGAACATTTTATTGCCCATTTGGCGTTTGGGGTATTGCACCAGAATACGGCGCTGCGCACGTTCCATAAAGACGATAAAGGCGATGAGACCCAGAGCAATAGCGATAATAACCAAAATCAGACCGGTTGAAAGTGCTCCGGTGCGGCCAAGTTCAAAGGTTTTACCAATTGCGCTTGGCAAAGTAGCAACGATACCCGTGAAGATGATCAGCGAAATCCCATTACCGATGCCGCGCTGGGTGATTTGTTCGCCCAGCCACATCAGGAACATGGCACCGCCTACCAGGGTAACAGTGGTTGTAAAGCGAAAATACATGCCAGGATCCAGCACGGCCGAACCGTTAGCCCCCGTCATGCCCTCTAAACCAACAGCAATGCCATACCCTTGGAGGGTAGCCAAAATCACCGTGCCATAGCGAGTATATTGATTGATTTTGCGACGCCCAGCATCGCCTTCTTTTTTGAGAGCAGCGAAGGATGGAATCGCCACTGTGAAAATTTGAACGATGATGGAGGCGGAGATATAAGGCATCACCGCCAGTGCAAAAATCGTCATCCGCGAAAGTGCGCCACCGGCTAACATGTTGAACATGCCGATAACGCCGCCTTGGTGCTGCTTGAATATTTCTTCCAGAATGTGTGGGTCGATACCGGGCACGGGTATATAGGTACCAATGCGATACACGATGAGCGCGCCGAGCACGAACCACAGGCGGGCCTTCAGCTCCTTCGCACGCGCAAATACACCAAAGTTCATGTTGGAAGCAAGGCGTTCAGCGGCGGAGGTCATAGTTTAGCCATTAGTTATTAGTGGTTAGTCGTTAGTCAAGAAAGAAGAAGCTAATGACTAAGGACTAACGACTAAGGACCCTCCGGCCTTCTCAACCGCAGATCTCGCCGAAGCAGACGCAACTGTCACTTCCAAATTCACTTTCGATTTAATCACGCCTTTGCCGAGCAGTTTCACTGCTTTTGCATTGGTGCGGAGCAAACCAGCAGCTTTTAAGCTTTCAAGATTAATTACCTTGCCCGCATCGAGCGTTTTTGCATCGATCGCTTTTTGAATCGAACCGACGTTGATGACCGGCACTTCCACACGGTGAATATTGTTAAAGCCACGCTTCGGCAGACGGCGATGAATCGGCGTTTGACCACCTTCAAAGCCGTTGATACGCACACCCGTACGCGCCGTTTGGCCTTTGCCACCACGACCGCCGGTTTTACCCTTGCCCGAGCCAATACCGCGACCAATGCGCATGCGGCGCTTGTGTGCGCCCGGGTTGTTTTTGAGTTCGTTCAGTTGCATATTTCCTCGCTTTGCGCGGAAGTGGTTAGTGGTTAGTGGTTAGTAACTAGATTTTTCTTCCTAGCCACTAGTCACGAGTCACTAGTCACCCCACTACTTTCACTAAATGTTTCACTTTACTAATCATCCCGCGAACTTCTGGCGTATCGATCAGTTCGCTTTCGCGGCGCATTTTGTTGAGCTTCAAGCCAACCAGCGTCTGGCGCTGGGAGGCATGGCGGCCAATCGGGCTGCCGATTTGCACCAAGCGCACAGTTTTGCCGGAAGCCGCAGCTTTTTTCGGTGCTTCAGCCTTAGGCGCAGCCGCTTTCGCTTTAGGAGCAGCCTTTGGTTTTGCAGGTTTCTTTTCTTCAGTCATGGCCTACTCCTTCGCCTCTTTCTCAGCTTTTTCACCTTCACGACGGGCGATGATTTCGCCTACTTTTTTGCCACGCTTACCAGCGATCGAACGCGGCGAGTGCATAGAAGTCAGCGCATCAAATGTCGCTTTTAACATGTTATGTGCATTGGAAGTGCCAACGGATTTTGCAACGACGTCTTGCACGCCGAGTGCTTCAAAAATCGCGCGCATCGGACCACCGGCGATGATACCCGTACCGGCAGGTGCCGAACGAATAATCACTTTGCCAGCGCCGAAACGACCGTAGAGATCGTGGTGCAGCGTGCGGCCTTCGCGAAGCGGAATACGAATCATCGCTTTGCGTGCCGCTTGTGTTGCTTTTTTCATCGCATCCGGCGCTTCTTTCGCTTTGCCGGTGCCATAGCCCACTTTGCCTTTGCCATCACCCACCACAACCAGTGCAGCAATGCCGAAACGGCGGCCGCCTTTGACGGTTTTGGAAACGCGTTTCAGCGCAACGGGTTTTTCAATGATTTCGCTACCTTCTTCGCGGTTATCGCGATCGCGGTCTTTGCGAGGCTCTCTAGCGTGTGATTCTGACATGGTCTCTCCTAAAATTTAAGGCCGGCTTCACGCGCGGCTTCTGCTAATGCTTTGACACGTCCATGGAATAAATACCCACCACGATCGAATACAACGGTTTCCACTTTGGCTTCTTTCGCACGCTTAGCGATCAACGTGCCGACGCTTTTAGCCGCTTCAATGGTCGAGGTTTTGCCTTTGCCCTTGATTTCCTTGTCCAGCGTAGACGCCGCAGCCAGGGTCACGCCCTTGGTGTCGTCAATCACTTGCGCATACATGTGCATGCCGGAACGGAACACGTTCAAGCGAACGCGGCCATTGGATTTTTTGCGGATCTGCCGACGGTTGCGCTCCGCGCGACGATCGAAAAGAACCTGGTGTTTCGTTGCCTGTGCCATAGTTTACCTATTTCTTCTTTCCTTCTTTTTTACGCACGTATTCGCCTTCGTAACGCACGCCTTTGCCTTTGTACGGCTCAGGTTTGCGAAGCGCGCGGATTTCTGCAGCCACCTGCCCCACCAGCGTTTTATCAAACCCGGTGATCGCGATAGAGGTTGGTTTTTCGCACTTGATTTCGATGCCTTGGGGAATCGAGTATTTGATTTCATGGCTGAAGCCGAGCGAAATGGAGAGCGTGCTTTTATCCGCAGCCGCGCGGTAACCAACGCCGTTGATTTCAAGGCGCTTGGTGAAGCCTTTGGAAACGCCTTCCACCATGCTGGAAATCACGTTGCGATACGTGCCCCACATGGCACGAGAACGCTTGTTGTTTTTGTCAATTGGCGTGACGAGGACTTTGCCGTCCTTCACTTCGATTTTGACATCCGGCACGAGCTTTTGCTTCAGTTCACCCTTGCTGCCTTTGACAACGATCTGCTCAGGCGTGAGGTTCACATTCACACCGCTGGGGATCGCAACCGGTAATTTTCCGACTCTAGACATGGTTTTTTTCCTAGAACACGTTACACAATACTTCGCCGCCGACATTGGCTTGACGAGCAGCAAAATCAGACATCACCCCTTTCGAGGTCGACAGAATCGAAATCCCAAGGCCGTTTTGCACGCGCGGCATTTTATCCATTTGGCGATAGACGCGGCGACCCGGAGTAGACACACGGCGCAGGCGCTGAATCACCGGCCGGCCTTCGTGGTATTTCAACACCACAGACAATTGATCGCGGCCTTTGCTGATCGTTTCGCGCGACACGCTTTCAACATAGCCCTCTTCGACCAGTACAGCCAGCACCGATTCCAACATTTTGGAAGCCGGCACCGTCACCACGCTTAAATTGGCTTGCTGGCCGTTACGCAGACGGGCGAGCAGATCAGAAATGGGGTCATTCATCGACATAAAAACTCCTACCAGCTTGATTTCACAAGGCCGGGGATCTTACCCACACTGCCCAGCTCGCGCAACTTAATACGCGATAGTTTAAATTTACGATAATACGAACGCGCGCGACCGGTCAGCTCGCAGCGGTTTTTGATACGGGTTTTGGCACCATTGCGCGGCATGGATGAAAGTTTCATCTGCGCAGCAAAACGGTCTTCCATCGTGGTTTCTTTGTCCATAATGGTCGCCTTCAGCGCCGCGCGTTTTTTCGCGTGCGAGTCGCTCATCTTGCGGCGGCGGTTGTTTTTGTTGATCGAACTCAATTTTGCCATGATGTCCTCTATTTAATAAACGGCATGTTGAAACCGGCGAGGAGCGCTTTTGCTTCTGCGTCGTTTTTGGCGGAGGTGCAGATCACGATATCCATACCGCGAACCGCGTCCACCTTGTCGTAGTTGATTTCCGGGAATACCAGCTGCTCTTTCAGGCCCAGCGCGTAGTTGCCGCGGCCGTCGAAGCTTCTGTTAGGCACGCCGCGGAAGTCACGCACGCGGGGCAGCGCGGTGTTAATCAGGCGGTCCAGGAATTCGTACATGCGTTGGTTGCGTAAGGTCACTTTGCAGCCGATTGCCAAGTTTTCGCGCAGTTTGAAACCGGCGATCGCTTTTTTGGATTTGGTGGTCACAGGCTTTTGACCTGCAATCGCCGTCATATCCGCAACGGCGTTCTGAATGATTTTGCTGTCGTTCACCGTTTCGCCCACGCCCATGTTGATGACAATTTTTTCGAGCTTCGGCACCTGCATGGTGTTTTTGTAGCCGAATTGCTTCTGCAAGCTCGCGCGCACTTCGCGCTCGTACATTTCTTGCAGACGCGGCGTATAATCGCCAGTTTTCTTTGCAGCTTTAGCCATTGATCACCTCACCGGAGCGTTTTGCAATGCGTTGCTTTGCTCCATCCTTAGAAATTTTATACCCCACGCGGGTACCTTTGCCAGATTTCGCATCGAGCAGCGCTACGTTCGACACATGGATCGACGCTTCTTTGCGCACCATGCCGCCTTCGGGGTTGCTTTGCGATGGTTTCGTGTGGCGGGACACCATATTGATGCCGCCCACCACCACGCGCGATTCTTTCGGCAGGGCTTTAACAATTTTGCCCTTTTTGCCTTTGTCTTTGCCGGTGATCACAATCACTTCATCGCCTTTTTTGATTTTCAATTTAGCGGAACTCATAACACCTCCGGTGCCAGCGACACGATTTTCATGAACTGTTTCGCGCGGAGTTCGCGGGTCACGGGTCCGAAAATGCGGGTGCCGATGGGCTCGTTTTGTTTGTTCAGCAATACAGCTGCGTTTTTGTCGAAGCGGATGGTCGAACCGTCAGGGCGGCGGATATCGCGCTTGGTACGCACGATCACCGCGCGGTGAACTTCACCCTTTTTCACCTTGCCGCGTGGAATGGCGTCTTTGACCGACACCACGATCACATCGCCGACCGAGGCTACTTTACGCTTGGAACCACCAAGCACTTTGATGCACTGCACGCGGCGGGCGCCGGTGTTATCAGCCACATCAAGGTTCGATTGCATTTGTATCATAACATTACTCGTTTCTTTTTAGTTACTCAGCTATTACTTTCCAGCGCTTGGTTTTGGACATCGGGCGGGATTCTTCAATCCGAACCGTATCGCCAACTTTGCAGGCATTATTTTCATCATGCGCGGCGAATTTTTTCGAGCGTTTGATGGTCTTTTTGTACATCGGGTGCATCACGCGGCGTTCTACCTTTACGGTCACGGTTTTATCCGCTTTGTCGCTCACTACAACACCTTGTAAAATACGTTTTGGCATAACTCTCCTACTTCGCTTTCTTTTTCTGATTAAGCAGCGTCATCGCGCGCGCAATGGTACGCCGCACCTGGCGCGGACGTTGTGCGCTGCCAGCTTCGCCGGTTGCCGCTTGGAAACGTAAGTTAAACAGCTCTTTGCGGCTGGTCACAATCGTTTCCTTAAGCTGGTCTTCGGTTTTGTCTTTCAGTTCTGCGAATTTCATGACCTACTCCGTTTCTTTCAAGCGCGCGACGAATTTGGTTTTAATCGGCAATTTAGCAGACGCGCGATCAAAAGCTTCGCGGGCGGTTTTTTCATCTACACCGTCGATTTCAAACAAAATGCGGCCGGGTTTCACACGCGCCACCCAAAATTCCACACCACCTTTACCCGAACCCATCCGTACTTCGGCGGGTTTGCGAGTCACCGGCACATCCGGGAAAATACGAATCCACATACGACCCACGCGTTTCACATAGCGCGAAATGGCGCGGCGCGAGGCTTCGATCTGGCGCGCGGTGATGCGCTCAGGTTCCATAGCTTTCAGGCCATATTCACCGAAGTTGAGCTCAAAACCACCCTTGGCAGCGCCCTTGATGCGGCCTTTGTGGGCTTTTCTGTATTTTGTTTTCTTAGGGACTAACATATTAACCTACCAACGCCTCTCCAGTGTTATCATTCGCGGTTTTGGCATGCGGGTTTTGTTTGCCGAGCAATTCGCCCTTAAACACCCACACCTTAATACCGATCGTGCCATAGGCTGTTTCCGCACGCGCCGTGCCGAAATCAACATCTGCACGCAATGTGTGGAGCGGCACGCGACCTTCGCGGTACCATTCCATACGCGCAATCTCCGCGCCGCCTAAGCGGCCTGAGCAATTGATACGAATACCGCCAGCACCGAGGCGGAGCGCCGATTGCACCGCACGTTTCATGGTCCGGCGGAACGACGCGCGTTTTTCAAGCTGCACCGCCATCGCTTCTGCAATCAGCGTCGCATCCAGCTCCGGTTTTTGAATCGGAACAATGTTGATGCTCACTTCGTCTTTCGTGTATTTCGCGAGGTCTTTACGGATTTTGTCGATGTCCGCACCTTTTTTACCAATCACCACACCCGGGCGCGCCGTGTGGATCGACACATGCACTTTTTTGCTGGGGCGCTCAATGGTGATTTTGCTGATGCCAGCGGCATTCAAGGTTTTCTTCAGGTAGTCCTGAATTTTCAAATCCTCGTGCAGTTTATCGCCATAGCCGTCTTCGGCAAACCAGCGGGAATCCCACGTTTTGTTGATGCCAAGGCGTAAGCCCGTTGCGTTGACTTTCTGACCCATTCTAGGCCTCGCCTTTCTGCTTCAAGATAATAGTTAGATTCGAAAATGGCTTTTTGATGCCGGCAGATTTACCACGGCCACGCGTGTGGAAGCGGCGCATGATGATGTTCTTACCCACATAGGCTTCCTTCACCACCAGCTGGTCCACGTTCAAATTGTGGTTGTTTTCCGCGTTGGCAATGGCCGATTGCAGGGCTTTTTTCACTTCGTCGGCGACACGCTTATTGGAAAACGTCAGCTGCGTCAGCGCGTTTGAAACATTCATCCCGCGAATCATCCCCGCAACCAGATTCAGTTTGCGCGGGCTGATGCGCAGACGTTTCACCGTCGCGGAGGTCTCATTCTCAGAGAGTTGGTTTGCTGTGTTGCTCATGATGATGCCTATTTCTTATCTTCCGTTTTCTTCTCGCCGCCGTGCGCAATGAACGTACGGGTGGGCGCAAATTCGCCAAATTTGTGGCCAATCATGTCCTCATTCACCGCGACGGGGACGAACTTCTTGCCGTTATAGACCCCGAAAGTCAAGCCCACAAACTGCGGGATGATCGTCGAGCGGCGCGACCAAATTTTGATGATCGCGTGCTTGCCAGAAGATTTGGCGTCTTCCGCCTTCTTCAGCAAATAACCGTCCACAAACGGACCTTTCCAAACGCTACGTGCCATAACTATGCTTCCTTTGCTACTTCTGTTGCGCCCATGGCTAATAAGCCACCAGCGCGGTTTCTTTGAGCTTCTGTGCGCGTCATACCCGCCAAATTTTCCAATTCAGATAAGCGGAAAGATACACCCGCACTTATCATCCCATCACCGCTTCTTGAAGCAATTGTCGCCTCAGTAAGAATATCTTGCGATATTCCCAAAGCAGGAGCGATCACGCTTTCATCGCCGCCTCTTGTGCGAACTTGAAATTGCAATTTATCGCCATCAACCTGACCATCTGCTCTTTGCAGAAGTCTCAAGGCGTCAGCAGTGTGTGATGTTTTAACCATGCTACCCTCTACCTCTTATGCCGAGATTTCATGATGTGTTTGTTCGATTTTTTACGCGAACGGGTCTTTTTACCCTTGGTATTCTTGCCCCACGGGGTCACCGGATGGCGACCGCCCGAGGTGCGACCTTCGCCACCGCCGTGCGGGTGGTCAATCGGGTTCATCGCCACACCGCGCACCACCGGCTGAATGCCAAGCCAGCGCGAACGGCCAGCTTTTGCAATCACACGATTTTGGTGGTCAGGGTTCGACACTGCGCCAATCGTCGCCAAGCAATCAGCTAAGACTAAACGCACTTCACCCGAACGCAGACGAAGCTGAGCATAGCCGCCGTCTTTACCGACGAGCTGAGCGTAACTGCCAGCCGAGCGAGCAAATTGGCCGCCTTTACCGAGCTTTAGTTCCACGTTGTGAACAATGGTTCCGACCGGAATGTTTTTCAGCGGCAACGCATTGCCCGGTTTAATGTCCGCGCGCTCAGAGCACACCACCGTATCACCCACGCTTAAGCGTTGCGGCGCGATGATGTAAGAGAGTTCACCGTCTTGATATTTGATCAAAGCAATAAACGCCGAACGGTTTGGATCGTACTCAATACGCTCCACAGTCGCAGACACATCGCGTTTTTTACGCTTGAAATCAATGATACGATACGCTTGCTTGTGGCCACCACCCATACGGCGCGCGGTGATGCGGCCGAGGTTGTTGCGGCCACCGGTTTTGCGGTTACCTTCGGTGAGCGCCTTTACAGGCTTACCTTTGTAGAGCTCGCTGCGGTCAACAATGACCAGCTGACGTTGCGAAGGGGTAACGGGTCTGAATGTTTTCAAAGCCATGTTATTTCACTCCCGATGCGAAGTCGATGGATTGGCCTTCTTTTAAGGTCACCATCGCACGTTTGGAATCTTGCTGCTGGCCGGGTTTGCCGCGGAAGCTACGCACTTTACCTTGACGGTTCAGCGTATTGACTTTCGTCACTTCCACTTTAAACAGCGCTTCAACAGCGGCTTTCACATCGTCCTTCGACGCGCTACGCGCCACTTCGAATACGACCTTGTTTTGTTCCGACAAGCGCGTTGACTTCTCGGTAACGACCGGGCGGCGCACGACGCTATAGAGGCGCGAATCAACAACGCCAGCGTCTTTCGCTTCGGATTTTTTACGTTTCAAAATCATGCTAGACGCTCCTCTAACTGTTTGATCGCCGCCTTGGTCAGCACCAAATGTTTATGACGCAGGATGTCGTAAACATTCGCACCCGCCGTCGGCAGCACATCAATGTGTTTAATGTTGCGCGCGGCTTTAGCGAAACCTGCATCCACCGTACCATCGATGATGAGCGCAGAGCCGAGGCCAATGGTTTTAAATTGTGCAACGAGCACTTTGGTTTTCGCATCTTTCACGCTTGCGCTATCCAAAATGATCAAATTGCCTTCCGCCTGCTTCACAGACAAAGCGGTTTTCAGCGCCAGCGCGCGTACTTTTTTCGGCAAGCTATAGCCGTGATCACGCACGACGGGGCCAAAAATCTTCGCGCCGCCGCGGTTTTGCGGAGAGCGAATGCTACCCGAACGCGCGCGGCCAGAGCCTTTTTGCGCATGCGGTTTTTTGGTGGTGCCGGAGATTTCGCTCACGGTTTTGGTTTTATGCGTACCCGCTTGCTTGCGCGCGCGCTGCCATTCCACGCAGCGTTGGAGAATGTCGACGCGTTTCGGCAGACCGAAAATCGCATCCGACAATTCAATGTCTCCAGCCGCTTTGTTATCGAGTGTGATTACTTTTGTTTTCATAAAATTACCCCTGAGACAGTCCTGGCTGATCTTGATATTGCTTTAATGCAGCATTATGAATTTGATCTATAATTTCTTGAACTCCTGAAAATTGCACTTGAGAATCATCAACTTTAAACAGCAACCCACCTTCAAATAAATCATCATGATCAGGATAATACTGTGCCTGAATACCTTTACTTATAAATATTTGCTGAATGAATTCACCAAGTCGATCTAGCCGATCTCCAGTAACCTCTTCTTTCGCCATGAGAATAAATTCACCCGCGTTCTCAAAATCAGATTTTCTCTGATCTGTATCGTCACCGTACCCGACCTCCAAGCCACCGAGGATTTTGTTTGCCAATAGATCTGTGGCGTCTGAGAGACGAGATTTTTCTGGACGTGGTTTCTTTTCCGGTTTCTTTGCCATGATTCTATTTCCCCTCCTCCGCAGGTGCGGCTTCTTCTGCGTTTTGATTCGCAGCTTTGCGCACGCCCGCAGGAAACGGTGCATTCGGATGACGGCCACGCTTGACCGCATCGGTGATTTTTACATAGCCATTTTTCGCACCCGGCACCGCGCCTCGCACGGTGATGATGCCTTGGGCTTCATCCACAGCAACAATTTCGAGGTTTTGAGTGGTGACTTTTTCAACGCCCAAATGGCCTGCCATTTTCTTGTTTTTAAACGTACGGCCTGGGTCTTGGCGTTGGCCGGTCGAACCGAGGTGACGGTGCGCGACTGATACCCCGTGCGACGCTTCCAACCCTTGGAAGTTCCAGCGTTTCATACCACCGGCGAAACCCTTACCCTTGGTCGTGCCTTCGACATCCACGAATTGGCCAGGAACGTAGTGCGCAGCGGTGAGCTCAGAACCTGGCTCGACCATCGCGCTTTCATCCACGCGGAATTCAACGACTTTCTTTTTCGGCTCTACTTTTGCTTTTGCAAAATGGCCGCGCATGGCTTTGGACACGTTTTTCACTTTCGCTTTGCCAACACCAATTTGAATCGCGGTGTAACCGTCTTTCTCTTTGGTTTTTTTGGCGATCACTTCGCAATGGTCCACGTGCAAGAGCGTCACGGCCATTTCTTCTCCAAATTCGGAGTAGACGGACGTCACACCAACTTTACGGGCGATGATACCGGTTCTCATGACAGCGCCTCCGCTTTGATTTTGATGTCAACACCGGCGGAAAGGTCGAGCTTGGAAAGCGCGTCCACCGTCTGCGGGGTTGGGTCCAGAATATCAATCATCCGCTTGTGCGTACGAATCTCAAACTGCTCGCGCGATTTTTTATCGACGTGCGGGCTGCGGTTAACCGTAAAGCGAGCAATGCGGCGTGGCAGCGGAATCGGCCCGCGCACTTGCGCGCCGGTACGCTTCGCGGTCGACACGATTTCCCCAACCGACTGGTCAAGAATCCGGTGGTCAAACGCTTTAAGCCAAATACGAATTTTCTGATTTTGCATGATGTCCCCTATTTCAAAATCTTCGCGACGACACCGGCGCCGATGGTTTTGCCGCCTTCGCGGATCG
>CAYOOP010000009.1:0-53845 GCA_964405685.1 uncultured Rickettsiales bacterium | reverse complement strand
GTGTTAGCATCACGGCTGATTTTGAATTTGATGTGCCGGTCAGGTTTGATACGGACCGCTTGAGCGCCTCCATCGAAGAATATGGCGTCACCAGCTGGCTTGATATTCCACTCGTAGAGGTACGCGTATGAAAACGATTTCTGCAGGCCTTGCCGCGCATATTGCCGGTGAGGTGATGACGCTTGCGACGTGTTTGAAATTGAAACGCCGCGACGGCACGATTTTTGGATTTACCGATCACGATGCGGCCATTGTATTTGACAGCATCACCTATCAACCGACCTCAGGGTTTACGCCGAGCGCGGTTGCGAGTTCCGCATCGCTCGCGGTCGATAACGTGGAGGTAGAGGGAATACTCACCTCCGACCTCATTCGCGAGCAGGATTTGCGCGCGGGGCTCTATGACTTCGCGGAAATTGACATGTTTCTCGTCAACTACGCGGATTTAAGCCAGGGCGTACTGAATTTAAAAACGGGTTGGCTTGGCGAAGTGACGTTGCGCGGCGGGCAATTTACGGCCGAAGTGCGCGGACTTTCACAAAAGCTTTCGCAGACGATGGGGGAACTTTTTTCTGCTTCTTGTCGTGCGCAATTGGGGGATAGCCGCTGCACGGTGAATTTGGCGTCGCACACGGTGACGGGGACGATTACGAGCGTGGTCGGCAGCACCTCCGAATTTATCGACAGTGCACGGACGGACGACAGCGGCATGTTTACCTTCGGGGTGATTACATTTACTAGCGGCGCGAATGAGGACTTAAGCATGGAAGTGAAGGAGCATTATTATACGACCGGTGTTGGCGGGCGGTTTACGCTGGCGATGCCGATGCCCTATGCGATTGAGGTGGGCGATAGCTACAGCCTGGTGAAAGGCTGCGATAAGACGCTGGAGACGTGCTTCGCGCGGTTTAACAACGTGCTCAATTTCCGCGGCGAACCGTTTGTGCCAGGACTGGACAGATCATTGGAGACGGCCGGAACGCGGAGTGTTTGGTAAAGCAGTTGCGTCTTTTCCTGCAACCGGCTAAAACATCCGCTATGAGCATTATCAATAATTTTGTCAAAGGCTTCCTGACGGTCCTCACGGTCACGGCGTCGCCCCAGCTCTACCGCTACCCATACCGCAATTCGGCGGAAGGTTTGCGTGGCGATATGCTGCGTGTAGGTGAGGATATGGCCGTTGCTTTAAACCGTTTGCCTCCGAAAAAGGAATCGCTCGATGAATGATAAGCAGGAGCGTCCCTACCGCACAGGCGGCTATATCAACAAGCAAGGCGAGAGCAAAGAACGCCCGGCACCGCGCACGGTGGATTTTCTGCCGCACCCGGAGATTTTAGAGAGCTATAACTACATCGTCGACGGTTCCGCGAAGATGATTCTTTCCATGTTCGAAATGGAACAGCGCCACCGCCACGAATGGGAAAAAGCCTCGCTCAAAATTTACAGCGTCTCCAGCATCATCGGCCAGGTGCTCGGGTTTTTTATTGCCGTGTCGGTGTTCGTCTCCGCGACGTTTATTGGCGTGTATGGGGACACCACCATCGCTGCGCTCATCTGGGTGTTTGGCATGGCAATCGTCGTGATGGCCGGCCTCGTCTGGGCCTATGCGAAAAGCATGGGGCAACGCCCGCTGTTTGCGCGGCCTTCCATGCGCTCGCATTTCCGCCCCGTTAAGGATAAACAGGAATAGTCCTTAGTCTTTAGTCGATAGTCGTTAGTAGACCTCTTCACTATCGACTAAGGACTAACAACTAACGACTTCTATGACCCATCCACACCCCACTACCATCTCCGCTCGGAGCTGGGTGGGGACGAAGTTCCATCATCAAGGACGGTTGAAAAAAACGGATGCGCATCGCGGCGGAGTGGATTGTTTAGGCCTGCTCATTGGCGTTGCGAAAGAATGTGAATTAAAGGGTCGGAGCGGGGAGCTGCTCCATCTGCTCGACGAAACGGATTATTCCCATACGCCCGATGTTGGGCGGCTTTATAAAAAACTGTGCGGAGCGCTGACGCGTGTGCCGTTGCAAGAGATGCAAGAGGGCGATGTGGTGCTGATGCACGTGATGAGTTCCCCGCAGCATTTGGGGATTGTTGCGTCCCGTCATTCCGACGAAAGCCGGAACCCAGCGTCCGCCGTCCGGTGGACAGAAGGAACCGATTGCGCCGCAGACGCGGCTTACTGGATCCCGTCTTGCGACGGGATGACGTTAATCCACGCCTATGCCCAGGCCGGGGCGGTGATTGAACATCCGCTCGATGACCATTGGCGGGGGATGATTAAAGCGGTGTTTCGGTTGCCGTCATTGCGAGGAGTGTAACGACGAAGCAATCTATTCCTCCTGGTTGTGGCAGTGGATTGCTTCGGGGCCAAGGCCCCTCGCAATGACGCCACAAACAAAAACCCCCGCTGTTGAGGGCGGGGGCGTTTGCAACCAGGAGTTTTTAGATTAGAAGCGGCTGTGGCTAATTGCTTGCTCAGCAATTTTCATAGCATCACGGCCATGCAATGTTGCACCAAGCGCCGATTTGGCGCTTGACCAGTATTGCGCTACGCCGCCGAGTACCGCACCGACGATACCGCCGATAACGGTATTTTGGCCTTTGGTCTCTTCGCTCGACATCATGTTACCGACAACCGCACCGGCCACACCACCGCCGACCGCACCCATCACAAATTTGGGTTTGCTTTCAGCTTTGGCAGCAACGTCCTCAAATTTCGAGAAGGCTTCTTCGGTAGCTTTGGTGAGGCCAGCTTTGCCAAGAAGTTCTTCAGCGGTTTTCTTGGTTGCTGTCTCAATATCTTTGGTGATGTCTACAATGCGGGCTTTGGCATCAGAATATTTTTCCAAAGACTCTTCAACATGACGGGTTACGTTCTCAGAAGCATCTTCAAAACGTTTTTCCATTCTTTCTCTAACGTGACTCAGAAGGTCATCTCGGTCCACCTTATTCACATCGCACGGAACACCGTTAATATGAATGACAGTTGAAATTTTTTGCTTTTGATTGGTTTTCAGAATTTTCTCAACTTCTTTTACTGCCGTACGCATTTGACTTTCATGGTAACGAGTAATTTCAGTCATGATGGCTTTTTGGTCACGCTCGATGGCTTTTTCGGCAGCCTCCATTGCGGACTCCCACTTCTTCGTCTCACGGAGAATCTTGACACCGGCACGCTCAGCGTCACGGGTGCCTTTTTTCACTTGTTTCTCGTAAAACTTCTTAATGCCCTCAAGACCCTTGTCTTGGTAAGAAGAAATTTGTTCTTCATTGCGAAGGATGTTATCAGCCATGCCTTCAACTTTTTTGGCGACGCTCTCTTGCACTTCGAGAGCTGAGCTACGCTTGTCCCTTTCGGCAAAGCGTTTAAACATCGCGCCGACGTTTTTGCCGTCCGCCAAATCAAATAAGTCTACAGCCATAACATTACTCCTTTTTTGTCGTTATGGATTAGTTATACCATAGGGCCCCCTAATTGTGTGTTACAGTTGTGTGAAATTGTAAGGCGGTGGGGTAGATTTTTATTAACCTATTGGAATATTTGAGATTATTTTAATTGTCTTAAGTCATGTTGGGTGTAGGAGGTGCTAAATCCACCCCTTTTTCGTCACTCACGAGGGGCCCTGGCCCCGGCAATCCACCACCCGCGAACGGGAGAGATGGATTGCTTCGGCCCTCAAAGGCCTCGCAATGACGCCAGATTCAACGGCAAGGCGCTACTACAGACGTCATTGCGAGCCGCTTTTCAAAGCGGCGCGGCAATCCAGAACTGGCGATTGGAGAAATGTGGATTGCTTCGGAGGCAGAGCCTCCTCGCAATGACGCCGGTTGCAATAGATTACCCGAAACGCTAACGTTGCCTAATGGCCAAGCAGCCCGCAATTTACATGATGGCAAACCGTCGCAATGGCACGATTTATACCGGTGTGACCTCTGACCTTATAAAACGCACATGGCAACATAAGGAAGGCGTGCCTCCCAAAAGCTTTACCAGCCGGTATGGGTGCAAGCTGCTGGTGTATTATGAACTCTGCGACGAAATGGTTTCAGCAATTGCCCGCGAAAAACAAATCAAGGGTAGTTCCAGACAGGACAAAATCGATTTGATAGAGTCCATGAACCCCACTTGGCGTGATTTATACGAAGACATTATCGGCTAGCGTCATTGCGAGGGGCCTTGACCCCGAAGCAATCCACTCTTGATTTAAAAAAGGCTGGATTGCTTCGGCCTAAAGGCCTCGCAATGACGGGCGGGGTAACGCCGAGGCGTTGATACTGGCGTCATTGCGAGGAGTGTAACGACGAAGCAATCTAGAAGCTGCGGTTAGGAGAAGATATGGATTGCTTCGGCCTAAAGGCCTCGCAATGACGGGGTGCTTTACGAATGCCTTCCTCATGGTGTAGGTAGGTTCCATGTCCGAAAATGCCATTCAGCCGCTTATTGACCAGCTTGCCAGCGGAGCTCGCCTCAGCTTCGACCAGGCCGCGCGCGCCTTTCAAATCATCATGAACGGCGGCGCGACGCCTGCGCAGATGGGGGCGTTCCTCATGGCACTCAAACTCCACGGTGAAACGGCGGATGAAATTGCTGCCGGCGCGGAGGTGATGCGCGCTAAAGCCACTAAAATCGCTGCGCCCGAAGGCACTATCGATGTGTGCGGCACCGGCGGCGATATGCACGGCACACTCAATATCTCCAGCGCCGTTGCGTTTGTGGTTGCCGCATGTGGCGTGCCGGTTGCCAAACATGGGGGCAAGGCTGTCTCCTCCGCCAGCGGCTCGGCGGATGTGCTGAAAATGCTCGGTGTGAATATTGAAATGAAGCCGGAGCGGGCAGCTAGTTGCTTGCGCGACGTTGGCATCACCTTTTTATACGCGCCGCTGTATCACACCGCCATGCGTCACGTCGCGCCCGTGCGGCAGGAGCTGAGAACCCGCACCGTCTTTAATATTTTGGGGCCGCTCACCAACCCCGCACAACCCGATTTCCAATTGCTCGGCGTCTATGATCGCAAACTCACGCGCACACTCGCCGAAGTGCTGCAAAAGTTGGGCACCAAAGCCGCATGGGTCGTCTGCGGTGCGGATGGGCTGGATGAAATTTCGATCGCATCCGCCACGCGCGTTGCACAACTGAGAGACGGCGCGGTCACTGAATTTGACGTGACGCCGGAGGATGCAGGCCTGGAGCGCGAAGCGTTGATTGCACTGAAAGGTGGTGACCCCGAACACAATGCGCAAAGTTTGCGTGGAGTGTTGCTTGGCAGTAAGGGGCCGTATCACAGTGCAGTGGTGCTAAACGCGGCGGCGGCACTCGTGATTGCCGGCAAAGCGGCGGATTTGAAGTCCGCAGCGGCAATGGCGGCCAATGCAATTGATTCTGGCAAGGCCTACAAATGCCTGCAGCAATTGGTGGACGCGAGCTATGGCTGACATTCTTGCTGAGATTTGCGCCGCCAAACGCAAGCATATTATCACCCAGAAAAACAAACGGAGCGAGGCGGCGTTGCTCCGCGAAGCGGAAGGCACACCGCTACCCCGCGGATTTATCAAAACACTTAAAAGCAAAGACGGTTTTGCGCTGATTGCCGAAATCAAAAAAGCCTCGCCCTCGCGCGGCGTGATTCGTGAAGATTTTTCCCCGGAGCGCCTCGCTGAGGCTTACACAAACGGCGGTGCAGCGTGCCTTTCCGTGTTGACCGATGCGCCGTATTTTCAAGGGGATGATGCGTATATCAGCCAAGTTAGAAACGTCTGTGTGTTGCCGGTACTGCGCAAAGATTTTATGCTCGAGCCGTATCAAATCATCGAATCCCGCGCCCTCGGTGCGGATTGCATATTGCTGATTATGGCTGCGCTTTCGAATGCGCAAGCCGAAGAGCTTTACGCCACAGCACAAACGATGCAGCTCGATGTGCTAGTAGAAGTGCACGACGAAGCGGAATTAGACCGCGCACTTGAGCGCTTGAATCCGGCGATGATCGGCGTCAATAATCGTGATTTGAAAACACTCGAAATTTCGCTGGAGGTTAGCAAGCGCCTTGCCCCGCGCATGCCTGCTAACGTGTTGAAAGTGGCGGAGAGCGGTATTTATACGAATGCCGAATTGCAAATGCTTGCGGCAAGCGAATTTAAAGCGTTCCTCGTCGGCGAGTCGCTGATGCGTGAGGAGGACGTGGAAGCGGCGACTAAGAAACTCTTATGCGGATAGATTGGAACGATGTTGCAAACCTGATGCCGGACGCGCCGCGCGTGCCTGTGGCAGAGTTGGTGTTGCTTGCGGAATATAAAAAAGAAGAGCGTGTGGAAGCCTGCGGCGGTGTGGACCCATTGCACATATTAGTTGCGTATACGCAAGAGGCGTGGGGCTATGACGAGTTCAATCGTTTGGTGATGGATAACGCGCACCCCGTTAATGTACTAGGCAAGGCGTATAAGCCGGATGCCGAGCTTTATGTGCATTCGGTGCTTGCGAATATCTGTGTTGCTGCAGCAATTGACATGTACCATGAACACGGTTGGAAAATGATAGCGTTTGATGCGCTTCGCACGATGGAAGGTCATCACAAATTGTATGAATTGACACCGCAACACATTATTGATTCGGGCATGCTTTCCAAGCCCGGCCGCAGCGCGCATAACCGCGCGATGGCGATTGACTGGATGGCGTTTGATGCGGCATCGGGCGAAGAAATTCCGATGGGCGGGCATTTTGATTGCCCGGATATGAAGCTGGTGCACCGCACGAATACGGAGATCTCACCCATCTGGATTAAAAACCGTCGTCTGCGAGAGATTGCGATTCAGCGCGCCGCGCTTTCACTCGGCACCATCATCGCGCCGCTTCGTGAAGAATTCTGGGATGATCGGATGCTTGGAAGCGAGGCTGATTTCTGGCGGGCGATAGAGAGCATTGCGCGGTGTTTGGATGTGCCGGCACCTGCCGAAAAAGCGAAAGATTATGTGATTTTCAAAGCCCAATTCGAGGCGTTTGACCCACATACAATAGAGCAGGTGTTCGGTGAGGCCTATGAAACGCCAAAATTAGAACACATTGTTTTTCATGAACAATTTAGGCCTATTTATAGTGCTGAATTGCCCGCGGCTTTGCAGCAAGTGTAATTAATTGTCTGTTAGGGGTGCTGTGATAGGCTAAGTGCTTCACAAGTTGAAGGAATCCTATGTCCAAAATTATTGCACCACCCATGGTCTACATCAAAGGCGAGGAAATGACTGCCTATGTCATGGAAGAAATTTTGAAAAACTGGGTCGCACCGTATGTGGACACTGGAGCATGGAAACATTTTGATTTAAGTGTCAAACACCGCGACGACACGAACGATCAGGTATTGAAAGACACGATTAAAGCTGGCGCAGAAGCGAAAGCGATTTTCAAAGAGCCGACGATTACGCCGACGGCCGAGCAGAAAAAAGAAATGGGGTTGAAAAACACGCTTGGTTCGCCCAATGGTAAGATGCGCGCCGGTTGGAACGGTTATACCATTTCGCGCGACACCATCATCATCAAAGGTCTTGAAGACAAATTTGGTTACAAAGACGTGGTGTTTTTTGATCGCCACGCCGTTGGCGGCGAATATGGCGCGGGCTATGCAGAAGTGGGGCCGGGGTCATTGAAACTCGTGCATACCGGTGCCGATGGTAAGGAAACTGTGATCAACGAACGTCAACTCGAAGACACAATCAACGAAGCGGTAGTGTACCACAACCCGCTTGATAACGTTACGGCACTTGCACACCATTTCTTCTCACGTTGTTTGGAAGCAGGTTGTAAACCGGTTGTTACCACCAAGAAAACCGTATTCAAATGGCATGAAAAATTCTGGCAGATGTTGGAAGATGTGTTCAATGCGGAATACAAAGCTAAGTTTGTCAAAGCCGGCATTTTGAAAGACGGCGAGAAATTGCTGCATCAATTGACTGATGACATGGCGATGAAATTGATCCGCTGGAAAGAAGGCAAATTCGGTGTGGTCGCGCATAACTACGATGGCGACTGGTTGACGGACGAACTCGCGCAAGTGCACGGCTCACCGGGCCTTATCAGCTCTGTACTCTGTGGCGTTGCGGCGGACGGTTCACCGATTCGCGAATTCGAAGCAAGCCACGGCACGATTGCTGATCAAAATAAAGCGCGGCTTGCGGGTAAGGAAACCTCGGTCAATCCGGTCGGCATGGTGTATGCACTGGCGGGTGCGATGGACCACAGCGCGAAGCTTGCGGGCAATGATGTCGAGATGAAAAAATTCACTTCCGCGATGATGGACAGCATGTACGAAGCTTTCCGCGAAGGCAAAGGCACGCGCGATTTCTGCGGCCCGCAGGGGCTTACGACCGAGGCGTTTATCGCCTACGTCGGCAGTAAAATCGCTGATGCATGCGGCAACATGGCTGCGAAAAAAGCGAGCTAATTGTCATCCCAGCCTACGCGGGAATGACATAAGACACTTAGAACGGCGACAGTGTTTCCACCACTTGCGAGCCCCAGCGTGGTTGCTGCACGTCCATCAGCTGGCCGCGGCCGCCGTAGACGATGCGGGCTTCGGCGACTTGGGTGGAATCCACCGTGTTATCGGTCGTGATATCCTGCGGGCGGACGACGCCTTTGATTGAGACTTCGCGCACATCGTAGTTCACAAGAATTTCCTGCTTGCCTTCGATGACGTAGTTGCCGTTGGGTAGCACTTGGATAATGAGGGCGGCGACCATGGTATCAATCGTATCTTGCCGTTTGATGGTGCCCTTGCCTTTGGTGTTGGTGTTCGAGACGGTGTCGAGCAATTGCGCGGGGTTTGCTACCTTAGGCAATGGCCGCACCAACAAATCCTCTACGCCAAACACGCTTGGTGTCTGCAAGTTTTCGGTGTTGTCGCGCTTGCGTTCGGTTTCGTTGCCGACTTCGGCCTTATCGTTGATTTTGATTTTAATGCGTAAGATGTCACCCACGCGGGAGGCGCGCTGATCACGGAAGAAGGCGCGGGAGCCGGGCTGCCACAGCGAGTTGGCATATTGCTGCGTTGGCGGCGCTTTGCCTTCCGGCATTGGCCAGGAAAGCGGCGCGTATTCGGGGTCGCGCGTTGGGTCCTTCACTTCGGAGAGTGGCGGCGGTTTGCCGGCACGTTCCAACTTGTTCAGCGTATCGGTGCAGGCCGTCAAGCTTGTGCACAGTGCCAAGGCGAGGAGACTAATTCGCATAGACATCCTCCAAACGGCTGGTTTGTTGCGCGGCAATCGGAGCGGCTGTAGGCGCTACCACTGGCGCGGGCGCTGCAGCTGCAGTGCTAATGGTGGAACCGGAAACACTCACCGTGTCCTTATCGAGAATCGTTGCGCGGACGATTTTTTTGCTGTTGACGTTTAAAACCTGAATCACATCCCCCACCGAACCGGCTTCCATGGCTTGGCCTGCGGTGGTGATGTTGATGGAGGCGGTTTGGTATTGCAGCGTGACGCTTGCATTTTTACGCACAACATTAGGTGTCGTGAACTCTTCTTCGCGCAACGGGCGATTAGCGGAGATGGCATGATGCGGCACTTTGCCGATGATGGATGCGGTGTCTTTCATCACGCTGGTGCGTGCGAAATTAAACGGATAGGGGCGCATTTCAATGTCGGTTTCCGCAATGGGTTGACCGGCAGAAAGTTGGCGTTTAGCGGTTGGCAACATCACCATTTCGGTGTAGCGGCCTTGCATTGGAATTACGGATACGATCTCCGCACCCGAAACAAAATTGACATTCGCCGTCCAACGTTTGGAGATGGGGTCGGCTTTTAGCGCCTTGATGGTTGCGGTAATCGGCGCGTTGTGGCCATAGGCCGTATCGCGCGTCACGCCGTCGATGCGTGCGGTGGCGAGTGTGGCGGTGCCGCCTTCTTGTATGGCTTGAGCGATCGCTTGTTCGACATCCGCCAGCGTGACAGTGTAAACGCTACCCGTACCTTGCTCGAACGCGAGAGCAGAGGAGGTCAGCAAAAAAACAGCGATGATAAGACTAGAAATCTGTTTCATACGTCAATTCCTTACGAAGTCACTTGCGTCAAGGCTTGCAGCATTTGGTCGGTTTTTGAAATCACGCGCGAGCATTGTTCATACGCCCGTTGCGCGCGGATTAAGTTGGTAAGTTCGGTGATCGGGTTGATGTTGGAGTTTTCCAAAAACCCTTGCAGAATGCTGCCCACACCGTCAATGTTGGGGTTGCCCACCGTCGGCGAGCCGGAGGCGGTCGATTCCAAGTACATGTTGTTACCGGTCGGGTCCAAGCCTGCTTCGTTCAAGAAGGTTGAGAGCTGAAGTTGACCCAGATTTTGCGGGTCCACCTGGCCGGAGAGTTTTGCAAACACTTCGCCAGAACTGTTAACGGTTACGCTCGTAGCGCCCTGCGGAATGGTGATGGACGGTAGGACAGGAAAGCCCTCGTTGGTAACGATTTCGCCGGTATCCGAAAGCTGAAACGCACCGTCGCGCGTGTAGCCAATTTCGCCGCTGGGTAGTTGCACTTGGAAATAGCCTTTGCCTTGTACGCCAAGGTCGAAGGTGTTTTCCGTTTGCTGCATCGCCCCTTGGATGCTGTTGCGATAAATAGCCGCCGTGCGCACACCGAGCCCGATTTGAATGCCGGTCGGGATAATGGTGCCCGTGTCGGATGAATTGACGCCCATGCGTTGTTGGTCTTGATACAGCAGCGTTTCGAATTGCGCGCGTTCCCGCTTGAAACCGGTGGTGTTAATGTTCGCCAAGTTTTGCGAGGTGACGTCCACATACGTCTGTTGAGCCATCATCCCAGTTGCAGCGATATCAAGTGAACGAGTCATGGCTTAGATCCTCTAACTTTGTTGCGTATAAATTTGGTTCACACGGCGATGCAAATCGTACATCGCATCAATCATTTTGGCGGTGGAGCCAGCGCTGCGGGTGACATCGATCATGTGCGTCAGCTCTTGCACGCTTTGAACGTTGGATTCTTCAAGCGCGCCCTGCGCCACGCGTGGGTCAAGGGCGACGATGGGGCTTTCCTCGGTGCTAAACAGCTGTACGCCGACGCGTTTGAGCATGTATTCATTATCAAATTCGACGACACCAAGCGTCGTGCGTTCTTCGCCGTTGACGGAGATCGCCCCGGCGCTATTGATTTCAATTTTCTGATCTTCTTCGCCAAACTGAATATGTTGTCCAGCTTGATCGAGCACGGGGTAGCCAGCGGGGGTAATCAGCGTACCGTCACTTGCCAATTGAAAGCTGCCAGCGCGGGTGTAGCGCTCGCCGGAGGGCGTTTCCACCGTGAAATACCCACGGCCGCCAACGGCGACGTCCAGCGGATTGCCGGTGAGAGATATGGTACCCTTCAGATGATCGTCAAACGTGGCGACGTCCTGGGTGAAGGCCATGTCTTTTTGGTGGCCTTTGTCGACCAGGAATTGCTCGAACATCAAATGCGAGGTTTTATACCCCACCGTATTTTGGTTGGCGAGGTTGTTGGCCGTGGTGTCCATGTCCCGAAGCAGACCCACTTGGCGCGAAAGAGCGATGTAAATAGTATTGTCCATGCCACTATTAATGCATGAACCATGCCAAGGTTATTGAAGGCCGGATTTCTTAGGCTGCGGCGATACCTTGCAAGAAATTGCGCACTTCACTTTGTAATTTACGGGTTTGCGAGGTGAAGCTCTCGAGGTTGTGAAGCATCGACTGCGCGTTGTCGTTGGTGGTCACCGCCACGCTATTAACCTGCTGCACGTTGCCGGAGACTTCGGACACGCGGTCAGAGGTGATTTGGATGTTGCGGGCGATGTCGCGGGTGGCGGCACCTTGCTCTTCTACCGCCGCAGCGATCGTCGAAGCAATATGGTTGATGCCTTCGATGGTGCCCTGAATCTGTTTCAGTGCTTCTACCACATGGCGGGTGGAACCCTGCACTTCGGTGATTTGGGTGGTGATGTTTTCGGTGGCTTTGCTCGTTTGGCCGGCGAGGTTTTTCACTTCGCCCGCAACCACGGCAAACCCTTTGCCTGCTTCACCCGCACGTGCGGACTCAATGGTGGCGTTTAAGGCGAGCAGGTTGATTTGTTCGGCGATTGCACCGATCATATCGCTCACTTCGCCGATTTTGGCGGCGGAGTTCGCAAGCAATTGCACGGTGGTATCGGCGCTGCTCGTTTGTGCTACGGCTTCGCTGGTGGCGCTGGTAGAGCGCGAAATCTGGCTGGAGATTTCGTTGATAGCGGCCGTTAATTCTTCGGCGGCGGAAGCCACCATGGAGACGTTGTTTGAAACTTCATTGGTGCTTGAAGCGACGCTCATGGTTAGGTTTTTGGTTTCCCCAGCGGCATCCAGCACTTGCTGGCCCATGGTCTGCATGGCGTTGGAAGAACGTTCGACCTCGTCAATTAGTGCGCCGACGGTGCCGCGGAATTTCTCGATCATACCATCGACATTCTTCTGACGTTCCAGTTTAATTTCCTGCTCTTTGCGTTTTTCTACCTCGAGGGTGCGAGCTTCAATGCTGTTTTCTTTAAAGATCTCGACCGTCTTCGCCATACTGCCGATTTCATCGCGCAAGGTGAGGCACGGCACGTCTGTTTCCAACTGGCCATCCGAAATTTTGACCATGGACTCGCGCAGTTGTTTCAACGGGCGGGTGATGGTGCGTACCACATACCAGAACGCCACAAACGCCAACACAATCGCGCCGCATGCGGCGATCAAGGTTTTTAAGCGATCGGCCGTGAAGCTGGCGATGCGCTTGTCGAGCAACACATCCAGTTCATCGGTCGCACTTTCCCACAGTGCTAGGCTCGTAGTTTGTGCCGCGGCGAGTTGATCGAGCAATGTGCGCGAAGGAACGGCGGATGGATTTTCCGACATGGTTTCAAGTGAGGTGCGTAGCCCCGTCGTCATCTGGCTGAAATCGGCGATCTTAGGGGTGACGTTTGTTTTAAGCGTTGGGCTTACACCGTAGAAATTAGCATCTTCATTAAATGCAGTGTCCATATCGCCGGTGGTGCGCACCACATCGGCTTCGTTCATCATGGCGGCGAAATTGGCGAGCTGCACTTTTTGTTTGGCGCTTAAGTCCGGTTGTGCGAGCATCGGCATAATGGTGCCGGTCATCTGCCCGAAACGGCCCATCGCTTGGGGCAGAGCGAGCAGGGTGGCATCCATGGTATAATAGCTGTCGAGATCCGGATCCAAAATCAGGTTCGACATATCCCCCGCATGGGCAATCATCCCGCGCAGCGTGTCAGAAACGGTTTGATACAACGGCGGCAATTCTGCTGTTTTCGCAGGGTCCATAGCAACCGCTTCTACAGCAGACCACTGGGCTTTCAGATTGGCAATTGTCATCGATTCGCGTTTGCGGCTTTTCAAACCTTCAGGTGTGAATTGCAATACGTCACCATATTGCTGCTGCGCGGCTTCCAACGCTTTCATATGGGTCGCGATGCGGTTGGTTGCGTCTTTCATTGCATCTGTGGCGGTTGCATCCCCCGTGTGCAATTTCCATGCACCAACTTGGTGCAGGTTGACATCGGACAACAAGCCGACCAGTGGACGAAGATAGGCATTGCCGCGCTTTTCTTGGCTGGCAAAATCGATCTGTTTGGTGATTTCACCGGTGTAGACGTAGAGCAACAACGTCAGTGGAATCACAAAAAAGGCAATACTGACGCACAAACGGCTAGGTACGTTTAACTGTTTCATAATCGGCTCCGAGGTGAATAAAGAGGATGGTGATGTGTCTATCATTTCACCTTAGGATTAATCCATTAATAAAACCCTAATCTTCACTCACCTTTTTCACTCGCTTGCGGTTTGCCTGAAGTAAGGTTAGAGTGGGCCGATTCACCATACAAGGAGGTCCCATGATTGGGTTCAAGAAAAAGAAAAAAGAAGCCGCTGAAGGCGCAGAAGGTAAAGAAAAAGAAGAGGAAAAAGGCACTCCTCCTGCTGCCGATGCGGAAGGTAAAGAAGGTGCCGAGGGCGCTGAAGGTGAAGCCGCGCCCAAAAAGAGCAAGAAAAAGCTGTTCATTATCATTGGGGTGGTTGTGCTATTAGTCGGCGGTGGCGCAGGCGCTTATTTTGGCGGCCTCATTGGTGGGAAAAAACCACCAGCAGCAGCCGAGGAAGGCCATGCGACAGAAGAGGGCGGCGGTGAGAAAAAGCATGAAAGCGGCGAACCCGCCCAAACGGTCTATTACGACCTGCCGGAATTCCTGGTAAACTTGAACACCAATTCGCGTCAGAGTAGTTTTTTGAAGATGACCGTGGTGCTGGAGTTGAACTCGCCGGAAGACCAAAAAGTGGTGGAAGCCAGCCTCCCTCGGGTGTTGGACGTGTTTAACACCTATCTGCGGGAATTGCGCACCTCGGATCTCTACGGTTCGGCGGGCATTTATCGCCTGCGGGAAGAACTGCTGGTGCGGATTAACAAAACCATCGCCCCCGTGCAGGTGAAGGACATTTTGTTTAAGCAGGTACTGATTCAATAATCTGGCACGCTGCTTGCTGAGTATTGCCGGAGGACTAATTTACGTGAGTTTGTGACATGGCTGAGAACGAAACGCCCCCTGCTGACGATAACGACGCCGCCGCCGCCGAATGGGCGGCGATGTTGGAACAGGCGCCCACCGAAGGCGGCGAAGCCCCGGTTGGTAGTGATGGCCGCGTTCTAAACCAAAACGAGATTGATTCGCTACTCGGGTTTGAATCCGTGCAAACAAACACCGGCTCGGCCGATGGCATTCACGCGATTCTCGACAAATCGCGCATGGCGTACGAAAAATTGCCGATGATGGAGGTGGTCTTCGACCGCCTGGTCCGCCAGCTTTCGACGAGCTTGCGTGTGTTCACTTCCGATAGCGTTGACGTCAGCATCGATTCGATGACGTCGCTGCGGTTTGACGATTACCTAAATTCCATCCCTCTCCCGGCACTACTCGTCGTTTTCCGCGCCGTGGAATGGGAAAATTTCGGCATGGTGATGGTTGATAGCTCTCTTATTTACTCCATGGTCGATATTCTCCTCGGCGGCCGCAAAACCCCGAAGACGATGCGTGTGGAAGGTCGGCCCTATACCACCATCGAACAAGATCTCATCAAACGCATGGTCGATGTGGTGCTGATTGATATGAGCACGGCGTTTGAACCCCTCTCGCCTGCCACCTTCCAATTCGAGCGTTTGGAAACCAATCCCCGGTTTGCCACCATCACCCGCCCGTCCAACACCGCGCTGCTTGTCAAACTGCGGGTGGATATCGAAGAACGCGGCGGATTGATTGAGTTGCTATTGCCGCACACCACGCTCGAGCCCATCCGCGATATTCTGCTACAGATGTTCATGGGTGAAAAATTCGGTCAGGACACGGTGTGGGAAAAACACCTCGGCAAGGAGCTCCGCCAGACGGACCTGCCGGTGGACGCCGTTTTGAACGAGAAAGAGATTATGCTCGGGGATGTGGTGAAGTTTAAAGTCGGCTCCACACTCATGCTTGATTGTAAGCCGGATGATGATATTGTGCTCAAATCAGGTGGGGTAGAACTAACCACCGGAAGACTGGGAAGAATTGGGGATAAAATGGCCGTTTCATTGAACGATCCAATCAAGCGCAAACAATCGGATGTCTCATTATGAGCCTGGCGGTTGAACTTGTCTTGAACGTGCTGGTGGCTGGCTTGCTCGCGGTCACCATCACCTACTGCTATGTTTTGAACAAGCGCATCCAGGTGCTGCAAAACTCCAAAGGCGAACTGGCGGAACTGCTCGGCCATTTCGATGAGTCGACCCGCCGCGCTTCGGAAAGCATTCTGGCCCTGCAAGCGGCGAGCAAGAAAATTGGCGACACCATTCAAAACCGCATCGACAAAGCCAATTTCGCCATTGACGATTTAAACGCTATGGTGGTCAAAGCCGAACACGTGACGGACAAGGTGGAAGCAAGTTTTGCCATCGCCAAACAAAAAGAGAAACTCGGCACGGCACCGTCGCCACACATTCAACAGGTGCGCGAAGCGGTGCAGGCTAAAGTTGTAGAAAAAGAACCTACAGATGAGGAAGAAGAAGCCGGTAACATTGCCTCATTGCAAACCTTAATCAGCAAAGTGGCGACCCGCACCAGCAGCGATCCTGCGTTGCGCGGCAACCAAAAAATCACCCCCGGTATGGCGAGTGCGCGCCCGCAAAGTGATGCTGAGCATGAATTGCTGCAGGCACTACGTATGAGTGTGAAGGTGTAGACGCGCATGTCGTTGTTCCGCCTCCTTCCACTTACCATGCTGTTCGCCGTCTGCCTCCTCATCTCTAAAGCAGTACATGTGGTGGACGATACCATGCGCCTATCTGCTTTATTTTACTCACCTGCTAGCGCGTCAGAGAAAAAACAAGACAAGAAAGAAAAGAAGAAGGACGAACCCAAAAAAGAAGAGGAAAAGAAGGACGATAAAAAAGACAATGCAAAAAAGGAAGATGATCATGGCGGCGGCCATGGAAGTGATAAAGAAGCAAAGGACGATAAAAAAGAAGATCCCAGCAAACCGGATCTTTCCAAAACCTCTGACCGTCCCAATAACCAGCTAGGGGGGCTCCGGCCAGACGATCGGCGTTTTTCTCCCATTGAATTAGACTTGCTGCAGCAACTTACCAAGCGCCGCGATGAATTGGACAAGCGCGAAGCTGACATTTTGGTGCACGAGAATTTGCTCACGCAAACCGAAACGCGCATGGATCAGAAATTTGCGCAAATGCAGACGTTGAAAGAAGAACTCACCAAAATGCTCGCCACCTATAATGAACAGGAAGATGCGAAGGTGCGCGGGCTCGTCAAAATCTATGAAACCATGAAAGCCAAAGACGCCGCGCGCATTTTCGATGAACTCGAAATGCCGATTCTGCTTATGGTCGTTGATAAGATGAAAGAGAAAAACGCCGCCCCCGTCATCGCGGCGATGGATTCGAAAAAGGCGAAACAGCTAACGGTGGAACTCGCCGAACTGCGCCGCATTCAAAGCGAGAAGCTGAAAGAAAAACAAGCGTTGATGCCGAAGCCAAGTGCTGCGTCGAACGCACCCGGTGCTCCGATCGCACCCCCCGCACCCGCGGCAACGCCGGTTACCCCACTTACTCCAGCCGCACCCGCCGCTGCCACACCACCAGCAGCAACAACTCCCGCTGCTGCACCCACCAGCCCAAGCCCTGTACCTGCTGCAACAACGCCGCCAGCAGTTCCTTCCGCGCCGGCTGCGCCCACACCAGCTGCGGCGGTGACTCCACCGGCTGAAAAAACAACCGAGACATCTGCGGCACCTGCAGCAGCGGAAAAGCCCGCCGAGAAACCGGCCGAACCTGCGAAGGCTGCTGAACACTAGTGCACTATCCTTCTCACATCTTTCGTGAATACGATATTCGCGGCATCACCGGCACGGACCTCACCGAGGCCTTCGCCTTTGCACTCGGCGCTGCCTACGGCAAAGTGATTGCCGCTACCGGCAATACTACTGCGCATGTGGGGTTTGATGGGCGGCTTAGTTCGCCTTCGCTTAGCAGCGCGCTTGAAGCAGGCTTGATTGCAGCAGGCATTCGCGTCACCAACATCGGTGTTGGTCCCACGCCCATGCTTTACTACGCTGTATGCAGCGAAAACTCCGGCGGTGGCGTCATGATCACCGGCTCGCACAACCCGCCCGATCACAATGGGTTCAAACTCATGCTCGGTGACAAACCATTTTACGGTGCGCAAATCCAAGCGCTCTATCAAGCGATGCAAGGAGACCCTCACCCTAACCCTCTCCCTTCCAGGGAGAGGGGGCGCATCGACCGCAGCTATTTTGATCGCTATATAGAACGTTTGCTACAAGAAGGTAGCCGGATCTCTCCTTTGAAAGTCGTGTGGGATCCGGGTAATGGCGCAACGGGTGAGGTGGTAGAGTCGATCACCAAAACACTGCCTGGCGAGCATATTTTACTCAACAGCAAAATCGACGGCACATTTCCCGTGCATCACCCAGACCCCGCGGAGCCGCACAATCTCGAGCAGCTGATTGCCGAAGTCAAAGCGCGCGGTGCGAATATCGGCATTGCGTTTGACGGCGACGGCGACCGCATCGGCGCAGTGGATGAACACGGTGCAATCTTAGCGGGCGATCAACTGCTCATGCTCTTTGCCAAAGACGTACTTTCTCGCAACCCCGGTGCCACGATTATCGCCGATGTCAAATCAAGCGCAGGGTTCAAACACGTCGTGGCAGGCTGCGGAGGCACGCCGCTGTTTTGGAAAACCGGGCACTCCAACATTAAAATGAAAATGAAAGAGACTGGCGCACTCTTAGGCGGCGAAATGAGTGGCCACATGTTCTTCGCCGAAAACTATTTCGGGTTTGATGATGCGCTGATGGCAAGCATCCGCCTGCTTAAAATCCTGGGCGCATCGCAACATCCATTATCCTCGCATTTGTCGGCACTGCCGCGCTATGTCGCAACCCCCGAAATGCGCATTCCCAGCACCGAAGAAAAAAAATTCACTGCTATTGGCAGCATCGCGCAGCGTCTGACCCAAGAGGGCAGGGCGCATTTGGCGATTGATGGCGTGCGTGTAGACACCGACGACGGTTGGTGGCTCTTGCGCGCTTCCAACACACAAGCCATCCTCGTCGCCCGCGCGGAAGCAAGCACAGAGACGGGGCTTGCACGATTACAAGCAGAGATGGACGGTTACCTAGCTACGTCATCCTCGTGAGGCGAAGCCGAAACGGGGATCTCGTAAAGGGCGAAAGATCCCCAGTCGCGCTAGGCGCGCCTAAGGATGAGGCTTAATGCGCCATGACGCGCTGATACACAAAATAATTTTCCATCACCCGGTGCACATAGTTACGCGTTTCTTCGAAGGGGATTTTTTCCATCCAGTTGATCATGCTGTCGGTGGTATTGCCGGGCCTGCCGAATTCATCCTCCCATTGCCGCACGCGACCGGGGCCTGCATTATACGCTGCAATCGTCATCGGCAATGAATTGTCAAACGCGCGCATCAACCGTGCAACATAGGCGCTGCCAAGCGTTACATTAATCTCAGGATCATACAAATCACTCTCCGAAAAATTCCTCCCCAATTTGGTGGCGACTTCTTTGCCCGTTGAAGGCAGCAACTGCATCAACCCCATCGCGTTCGCGCGGCTTCTTGCATAGACATCGAACTCGCTTTCCTGGCGGGTAAAGGCGAGCGCAAGTGCGGGTTCAATCGCAAGGTCCGCAGGTAAATCAATGAGCGGATAGCCGATATTGGTGAGTAGCAAATTATGCTGCACCGCGCGCTTGGCTGCTTTTACGCTGAGCGAACGATCATTTAAATATTTCATCGCATGAGCAACGGTTGCAGCCGTTTGCGATTCGCGGCTGGTGTCGATGATATGGCGCACGAACGTGTTTGCCAAATCCTCACGTCCGCCTTCAATGCACGCGCGAATAGCCATGCCAAGTTCGCTGTTTAAGAATTGCGCGATTTCCTTGTTGCCAATCTGCGGTTCGTTGGCACGCGACAGTGGCATGTCGATGTGTAATTTATCGGCGGCGCGCTGGCCGTAAAACGTCGTTGGGAAATTGGTGGCGGTGGTGTACCAACTGCGTGCGGATTCCGCATCGCCCATTTTTTCCGCAGCGCGCGCCGCCCAATAGGCCGCACGGGATTTGCTCACCGCATATTGCACGCCTTCAAACATGTGGTAAAACTCGAGATAGGCATTTTGCGGGTCGGCCTTGGATTCGAGCAGCACCCAACCTTTCAACCACCGCGCTTCCGCTTCTTCCGCACCGTCGGTTTGGCCGTGGTTTTTAAGCAGGCGATGAGCAAGATCAAAATGTTTCTCATCCACCGCTTCGCGTACCGCGCGTTGGCGGTATTTCCACCAACGCTTCGGATAAGGCACCTCTTTGGGGGCTTGCAACAGCAACTCCGTTACCCCGTGTTCATCGTCATGCTTATCGCGCCACGCAAGCCGTACGAATAATAAACCCGGATGGCGTTGTTGCGCCGGGCTTAAATGCAAAACCAAGGTGGGAGCATTTTTCTCTCCCTTAATCATCGCCATCCACGCGCGGTAGAGTGGTACATCTGTTTGAGGAACCAGCCGCAGCATATGTTCTGCCGCACTTATGCGTTCTTCCCACAACAAGCGGTTAATGCGCCGTGTATGATCGGCCGTTTGCAGCACACGGCCGTAGCGCGTTAAAATTTGCGCCTCATCGGCATCACTGAAATCGCCTTGTTCCCAACCGTCTTTAATCAGCAGCGTCACTGCATCCACCGGATCACCTTTAGCGATGTGCGCTTCGGCGAGCAGGATTTTCCCCATTCCCGAATGCGGCGGATGCGACCCAAACCATTGCAATGCGGTTGCCGGGGTTGCGCTGCTTTTGGCCAAGGCCTGCTCGGCGCGTAGTTCTATCGTATCGGCCTCTGGCCAAGTGGGGTGCGATTGCAAAAAGCCGCTGATGTCGGCAAAGCTCGCGCCGCTATCTTTGTCACTTACATAAAGCCAATCGATTACCTCAGTCAGTGCAGCATTGTCGGCAGCGGCGCTGCGTGCTGCCGGCCAGTCTTTTTGCTTGGCAAGCGCGAAGGCATCGGCCGCAGTTCCAGCATGGCTGGTATTGCTACACAGCAGGGCAAAGCAGGTGAGGGCAAAGGCAAAAAAACGCAACTGCATAGCTGACACCAAAGCACTAATAGACTATAACTACAACCATGTATTCGCTCTCGGTCGTTCACCTCCGTCAATTCTATGCAACCGAACTGGGCGCGCTCGCCAGCGCCACGCTCACCCGCGCAACGCGTGGTTTTTTAACCCAAGCCAAAGGGGAGATGATCTTGGCATTGGGCTATCCCTTGCCGGTGCTTTCTCCTAGTACCACCCAAGAAAACGAGTTGGTGGTTGCGATGCCCGCAACACTTGGGGCGCTTTATTGGCCCACCGAAAGCGGCAACCTTGTTTGCCTGACCCATGAAGGTGAACTGCCTTTGCGCGAAAATAGCGTAAACCGAGTAGTGCTTTTGCACGCACTCGAACATTCCGAAGAATTGCCGCATTTAATGCGTGAGCTTAATCGGGTGCTCACCCCCAGCGGTCGCGTGTTGGTGGTCGTACCCAATCGTCTAAGCTTATGGTCGCGTTCCTCGGCCACTCCCTTTGGTTACGGCCGCCCGTTTACCATGCATCAGGTCAAAGGCCTGCTCAATCACCATGACCTGACGTTTATGAGCGGGCGCAGTTGCTTGTTTCTACCGCCCAGCCATGCGCGGTTTATGCTGAAAGCATTTAAGGTGTTTGAATGGCTGGGTAATTTCTTTCTCCCAGGCTTGGGTGGCGTGCTGGTGGTGGAAGCAGGAAAACAAGTCTATGCGGGCATCACCCAGCCGGTAGTCAACTTGGCTCGCCTGCGTCCCCAGCCGGTGGCAGAAGTAGCGGCGACATTAAATCCGTCCTAAAGCCTTGTGATATTGAGTTACGCTGGCTACGCCGCGCAAAATCGCCGCTTTCGGCGATGGGTTTGATACCATTTCAGACTCAATTGAGCCTGAAATGGTATAAGATCTTGATCGCGCGGGGAGATTGTAGCATAGCTAACCCATGCGGCGATTCAGTAAACCCAGGCTGGAATGGATGTGGCGGGCAACCACTTGCTTGATAGCGGCTGCAGTACCATTCGGCGTGCATGCGCAAATCTTTAATCCCACGGCAAACCCCGCGTCCATGCCCCGGGAGCGCCCCACTTTAAACGGCATTCCGATTGCGCCAGAAGTGTTGCCTCAACCGGCCGCTAACCCTGCTGCACCAGTTGAAAAAGTCGATAGCAATACGCCTGTTGTGATGGTGGCTCAGAAGATGGATTACGATAGCGAAGCCAAAATTGCGGTGGCGAGCGGTGATGTTGAAATCACCCAAGGCCCGCGCGTACTGCTTGCGCAGAAAGTGACCTATTATGAAACATCGGATTTGGTGATTGCCGAGGGCAATGTCAGCATGTTGGAGCCCGACGGCAATGTCTATTTCGCCGATAAGGTAGAGCTCAAACAGGAAATGAAAACCGGCACCATCGCGCAATTTGCCGCGCGTCTGCCGGATGGTTCCATCTTCGCCGCCAAAAATGCCAACCGCGTCAGTGACGACGTGACAGATTTATTTTCGGCCGTCTACACACCGTGCAAAGTCATCTGCGATGATGGCAGCCAAACCACTCCCACCTGGCACTTACGCGCGCATGATGTGCGCATCGACCAAGCCGCGCAACAAGTGACGTATCACGATGCGACAATGGAATTTTTGGACGTTCCCGTCATCTACACACCGTATTTTGCGCACCCCACGCCCGGGGCTGATAACAAAAGCGGCTTCATGACGCCGACCTATCGTTTTTCCAACAACCTAGGTTCTGTCCTCGAAATTCCTTATTATTATACGATCGATGCCACCCAGGACATGACGCTCACCCCGATCTACACCACCTTGGAAGGCCCCGTGTTCAAAGGTGAATACCGTTCGAAATACGATCACGGTGAATTATCAGGCATCGGCAGCGTCACCGTTCCGCAGCATCGCGATGGCAGCCTTTCCGGCGATCAAAACTATCGCGGCCACATCGATGCGCGCGGCCTTTATAATTTGAGTGATGAGTGGGATTTGGGCGGGCAACTCCGCCGCACCACGGACGATACCTATCTCGCCCGCTATGGATTTAACACCGAGCCGCTGCTGATTAGCCGTGTCTACGCCCAAGGCATCAATTTTATGCGCGGCAACACGCGCAACAACGCCACTATTCAAACCCTCGCTTTCCAAGGGTTGACCGCTGCCGATGACAGCCGAAAAAGCCCCTTCGTGCTCCCACTTGCGGAGTTTAATTATACCACCAATCCCTTAGCGTATAACAGCCGCATCAAGTTTTCCACTAACCTCATGAGCTTGACCCGCGATGAAGGCGCAGACACGCGCCGCTTGAGTGTCACCAGTGCATGGATCGTGCCCTACACCACCGCCAGCGGGCATATGTTCGAAGCCAAAACCAGCTTGCGGGGCGATGCTTATTACGTGCAGAACTTTCTGCTTGGAAACGGCAAAATCCGCGATGGTGTAGAACACCGTTTTATTCCCGAAGCGTCTCTGCTTTGGCGCTACCCGCTGATTCGCCGCGGCTACAACAGCAATTTTACGATTGAGCCGCTAGCTAGCATCATCGCCTCGCCCAACAGCAGCAATGCGGAACCTATTCCGAACGAAGATTCCTCCGTGCCTGAATTCACCGACCTCAACATGTTTTCCGACAACCGCTATTCCGGCTTGGACCGTGTCGAAGGCGGCCCACGTGTGTTCTATGGCGTGCGCGGTTTATGGGATTCATTCAGGCGTGGCTCTGTCACCTTTGCGCTCGGTCAAACACTACGCCTAAGTGATGCGCGGCAATTTCCTTTAAGCAACGATCTGACCTCGCACATCTCCGACTATGTCGGCCGCGTGGCCTACAACATCAACCCCTTTAGTATCAACTACCGCTTCCGCTTAGACCGTGACACGTTGAAAGACCGGCGCGATGAAATCTCCGCCAGCTACAGCGGCCGCTACTTCACCTTGTCGGCTGATTACTTGCAGTTTGATAAAGACCCGATCATCGGCAGCGACGAAGAGATCAGCGGCGGCATCGGCTTGTTGCTCACCCCCGAATGGACGATGAGCACCTCGATCCGCAAAGACTTGCAACGCGATCAACTCACCACCGGTGGTTATGGCCTCACCTATCAAGACGAATGCTTCACCTTCATCCTCCAGGCCAACCGCGACCTCGCAAGCGACCGCGATCTGCGCGATACCACGAGTTTCGTGGCGCAAGTGTTCTTTAAGAATTTGGAATAGCTAAACGGTCGTAATATCCGGCGCGTCAGCGCGTTTCATGCCGACGACATGGTAGCCCGAGTCCACATGCAACACTTCGCCGGTAGTGCCGCTGCCGAGTTCCGACAGTAAGAATACTGCTGCACCACCGACGTCTTCGATCGTGGTGTTGCGTTTTAAGGGTGAATTGTATTCGTTCCACTTTAAAATATAGCGGAAATCACCAATGCCGCTCGCTGCAAGCGTTTTAATCGGGCCCGCAGAAATCGCATTCACCCGCACATTGAATTCACCCAGATCCATCGCAAGATAACGCACGCTTGCTTCAAGCGCAGCCTTCGCCACACCCATCACATTGTAATGCGGCATGACGCGCTCGGAGCCAGCATAGGTCAACGTCACCATCGACCCGCCGTTTTTCATGAGCGGATGGAGCTTCTGCGCAATTTGCGTAAAGCTATAAACCGAAACCTGCATGGTATTGAGAAAGTTCGGCAACGTCGTATCGAGATACTTGCCTTTGAGTTCGTTTTTGTCCGAATACGCAATGGCGTGGACAAAGAAATCCAATTGGCCCCAGCGTTTTTGAATTTGTGCCACCAGCGCGTCAATGCTTGCACCATCATTCACATCGCACGGTTCTACAAACGCAGAGCCAATGCTTTGCGCCAATGGCCGCACACGTTTTTCTAGCGCTTCGCCTTGGAAACTAAATGCCAAT
Organism: uncultured Rickettsiales bacterium; assembly: GCA_964405685.1. Classification (GTDB taxonomy): domain Bacteria; phylum Pseudomonadota; class Alphaproteobacteria; order Rickettsiales; family SXRF01; genus CAYOOP01. Next base: position 29,237 of record CAYOOP010000009.1, on the reverse strand, counting down.
TCCGCGCCTTGCGCAGCAGCGTATTGCGTAATCCCCCATGCGAGGGATTTATCGTTAGCAAGCCCCATGATGAGCCCGCGTTTTCCTTTGAGAAGAGTGCCTTGTGGAATGGGCGCGTCTTCCGAAACTTCAACCGGTTGTGTCATGGGGCTCTTCTAACTCTTACTGAACGACTTGCCAAGCGCCATCAGGTTGGCGGCAGGCGGTGCCGTAAGCACGCTGCGTTTTGCCACCGACGGTGATGGTTTGCGAATACTCGCGGCAATAGCTGTTATCCGCGGTTTTGTAGTAATTGCCAGGGGTCACCGTTCCGGAGTTACCAGATTGCGGGTTGCTCCACGGCAACGCCTGACCGGTGGTGCCACCTTCAAGTGCTTGCTGTGAGGTTTGATTGTAATACTGCATGTCCGCGCGGTCGAGCGATTGCCCCACAGAACTGCCGAGTGCTGCGCCTAGCAAGGTGCCTGCAATCGTCGCTGCGGTTTTACCGCTGCCCCCACCAACCTGATGGCCGAGTACGCCGCCGGCAACGCCGCCGATTACTGTGCCGAAATCCTGTTTGTTGAGGCCGCCGCCTTGCATTACGCCGGCGTTGGGTTGGCCACCTGGCTGGGTGCAGGCGGTCAGCATGCTGGCTGCAGCGAGGGTAGCAAGAAGTTTAGAAGCGGTGTTCATAGTGTTCCTCATAAGGTTGGTGATGAAACAGCAACGTTAATTGCTGGTGTTGTGGCATAAATATACGTCTCATGCAATAAGCAACCTATACAGAAGTGGGTGTGAAGTGGAGATTAAGCCTAGGTTACATTCCGTTTAGGTTGTTTAAGATTGCAGCCCATCACCACCACAAATAACAACCCGCCGATAATGGCGAGCAAGCCGCCTAAACCCATGAATCCGAGTGCAATAATAGCATCAGTTGGCAAGCCTGCCGCACCCGGAGTTTTCCGCAACGCACCGTACCCGCCGCTATAGGCCAGCCCCGAAATATGCATAATCTGGCCGACGCCATAGACCATCGGCTGCCACTTGGCCATCCGCAAGCCTTTACGAATCGGAAGCCACGCATAGGCCATGCCCATGAGCGCAATGGTGACTGCCACAATCGCCCCATGGTAATGCGCGGGAATGCGCGCATCCTGTCCGGAAATGAGCATGGCAAGAACGCCGCCATAGATGAATAACACCAACGACATGGTAAGGGATGGTTTTAGAACGTCATTGCGAGGAGGCGTAGCCGACGCGGCAATCCAATCTGAGGCTGGGAGAGATGGATTGCTTCGCTTCGCTCGCAATGACGCGCATAGCAAAAACACTCCTATGGCAATCGGGGCTATGCCACCGGCGCTAATCATATGGTGGGTATAAAACTGCCGGTATTCCATGCTCGAAGGTTCATGGAAAAACCCGATCATGCCGATGGCTGCAAGTGCGGTGTTGAGCAAAAACAACCAACCGCATGTGCGCGTATTAATTTGTGTGTTGGGGTAGACCGCCTGAAACAACGCAAGCCATCCGCACATCAAAAGCGTCGTGAACGCAAACTGCAACATATGCCCGCCCGACCAGAAGAGATATTCGTAGTATTGCTCTTCAATAATGAGCGCAGGCATCGTGCGATAGGCAATCAAAAACCCAGCAAGCGACATCAAAAATATCAGCGCCAATCCGCGTACTGCCCAGCCGTAAGCATCGCTAATCGAAGGCCGCTTCATGCACAACGTGCGCACCGAAACCAAAAACATCGCTATAAAAAAGAGCGCCAAGCCGGCAAAAAACAGCGGGCTAGTAATCACCGGAATGTAGTTGCTCATGTACGGCAACCCGCGCGGATCAAATGCGGAAGCAGCAATCAACGCCATGCTCGCATAAATCGCTGCCAGCGCTGTCTTTTTCCATATGTCATCCTGCTGAACCGGGAGGGTTCGAGCAGGATCCCGAGCGTCTGGGAGATTCTGCTCCATGGCGCTGCCATGAGCGGAATGACGGGTCATGATAAGCACCGCCGCTGCAAAAAACCACACCAGCACCGATAGGTCGACGTGCACCACCAGCGCCTTATGAAAAACCGCCGCAAAAAACGGATCAGCCTTTAACTGCGGCGTGCGCGCCACGACCAGCACAATCGAAAATATCCCCGCCAGCGCGAGTGCAACAACGCCAGCAATCAGCCAGCGGCGTGAGGAAGGGGGGAGGGAATTTTCCATGCAGCAGTGATAGCGCTATCACTGTAAATAGGCAAGGCGGTGCTTAAATGGCTTGTGTAGGTGGCACTGGTGTTGCAGCAACGCGTTTTTGCCATCTTTTCTCTTTGTAATACTGGTCGGCAAAATAGTCGCCTTTATCAGGAATCGGTACGCCAAATTTCATGGAATCAATAATAAATTTTCGGTTTTCTGGCGAGTCTTTGTTTTCGGAGCTCCGCCATCTTTCATTGACGATATCATCGTTGATATAGAGGTGCGGATTAATCGAAATCCAATCATCGATAGCAATGGGCCCACTAATTTTTGTGCCTGCACCGACGTTTACATTGTTGCCGATAGTGAGTGCGCCAAGTACATCTGCGCCGGTAGAGATGGTAACATTATCGCCAATCTTGGGATGTCGGCGTTTTCCGGGTGGTACTTTGCTGCCGTCGTTGCCGAGTGTTACGCGGTGGTAAAGCATGACATTATTGCCAATCTCGGTTGTTTCGCCGATCACTACCCCTGAGCCGTGATCAATAAAGAAATTTTCTCCGATTTCTGCACCGGGATGAATCTCAATGCCCGCAGTGAGCCGACGTACACCTTGCGAAATCTTGCGTGCTTCTGCATACTCTTTTTTCTCGTAAAGACGATGCGCTCTCATCTTGTGCCAGGCGATGGCATGCAATCCTTGATAGGTCAGCACTTCTTTGATCGCTTCATCAAATACCTTGTAGAAAGTTTCTTGGTGTTTTTCTGCGGCTCTTTTTATTTCATCGTAGGTAACCGGTGATGGTACTTCTTCCTTTTTTTCTTCGCCCTCAATTTCAAAAACTTTTGTCTTCATCCTATAATTGCCATCAGCTTCACTCTGCAGTAATTTTTTGATTTCCTCCATCCCTGCAAAATCATTCTCAACAATTGTTTCTCTAACCTTACTAAGAAGCGCCGGGTCTCTTTTAATAGCATTTTCTATCCACCCTGGTTCACTTTTCAGAAAATCAATAACCACCTTGCGGGTTTCATCTTCGCTGGGTGTCCAGGTCAGAAAATCCGTGTTCTCGCCAGCTTTACGCGCCTGTTCATCGTTCGTTTTGAAAAACGTCGTTAGGATATTGGAGATGCTATCCCAAATTTGTGTTGTTATATCAGACATATTGATGCTCTCGTTGCTGTGTTTTTAAAGTCTACTGTGTAATGAATAACAAATGATTAGGTGCCCGCAATTAGCGGCAGCAGCGACAGCAACACAGAAGAGAAAAACCGAACATTTTCTTGCCTTTGGATGGCTTTAAAGTATGAGAGAGCCTATCATAGGCACCTATTTTATGTCCAGCATTATTAACGCACGTTATAGAATCCCCATCACGGTGTGGTTGGCCGTCTGCATCGCTCTGGTGGCATTGATGGTGCTAATCGGTGGATATACAAGGCTTTCCGGCTCCGGCCTCTCAATCACCGAGTGGAAGCCTATCCACGGTGCCTTGCCGCCCATGAACCAAGCCGCGTGGATTGAAGAGTTTGAATCCTACAAAAAGATACCGCAATATCAGGCTATTAATAGGGGCATGTGCCTCGAGGAGTTCAAAGCCATCTACTGGCCGGAATTCTGGCACAGGAATCTCGGCCGCCTCATTGGTTTGGTATTCTTCATTCCTTTCGCTCTTTTTGCTGCCAAACGTGCGTTTTCACGCTCCTTTGCGCTGAAGCTACTAGGCATTTTTGCCCTTGGCGGATTTCAAGGGGCAATCGGCTGGATCATGGTCGCAAGCGGGTTGCAGGATCGCATCTACGTCAGCCACATCAAACTTGCGCTCCATCTCGGCACCGCCTTTATTTTATTCGGCCTGCTGATATATGCGGCAATGAGTGTGTATTACAGTCATTCTGCTTTTCGCGTAGCGAAAGAGCAGAATCTAGATCCTGCTCGCCTTCAGCAGCAGGATGACGGCTTTGGTCGTAGTAGCATTATCGGTTTTTCCTGTATTCTCCTGCTCCTCTTTGTTCAAATCCTCCTCGGTGCGTTGATGGCCGGGACGCATGCGGGCTTGCTCTATCCGACCTTTCCGCTGATGGACGGGCACATCCTCCCGCCCGAGACGTTTACATTTCAGGGAGCCGCGATCGACAACCTCCCCCTTATCCAATTCCTCCACCGCTACACCGCGAAAATTCTCGTGTTGGGTTTTGGTTTTTGGTGGTTTCTTAATCGAAAATCGGTTAAGTCTAGCCCGAGTAGAGACTGGTGGCGCGTGCTGGTTTTTGTGCTGTGTGCGCAGTTTGTGCTTGGGGTATTGACCTTGATCAAGGCCGTCCCGCTGGCACTTGCGTTAAAACATCAGATGGTGGGTCTGGTGCTGTTTGGGTTGTGTGTAGCATGGCTGCATGTTTTAAAGCGGAGATAGTTGAAGTAAATGAACCGTATTTCTAAAATACTCTGGAGTGGACAGCTTGCAATCTTGGCAGGGTTTGTGCTTGTGGGGCTCGATGGTGCGGTTGGCGACACAGTGAGGCTTCGCGCTTTTTGGGCTTTTATTTTGTCGCTATTATTGACGTGTTGGGGGGCTTATTCTTTGTGGCGCGGGGAACGTCAGAAATCAGCATTGAGTGGGCTTCGGGCTTCGGCCATCTTTACAGCTTTTTATTTCTGTTTTCTCCTGCCGCCTGCATAACCTATTCTTGAACAGAGAAAGAAAATGACGTTTCCGTACGAACAATATTTTGAAGATTCGCTAAAGCAGCTCAAAAAAGAAGGGCGCTATCGTACCTTTGTGGATTTAGAACGACGCGCCGGAACTTTTCCTCACGCGAAGAACCATGCCTCGCGCAAAGACATCACCGTGTGGTGCAGCAATGACTATCTGGGGATGGGTCAGCACCCTTCCGTGTTGCTGGCCATGCAAGAGGCCATGAACCGCTATGGCGCGGGCGCCGGCGGCACGCGCAATATTTCCGGCACGCATCATTTGATGGTGCTGCTGGAGGAAACCCTCGCCGAACTCCACGGCAAGGAAGCCGCGCTTACGTTTACCTCCGGCTATGTGGCCAACGAAGCCGCGCTCTGCACGCTGGCATCACTTCTTCCCAATTGCGTAATTTTTTCGGATGAGCTGAACCACGCATCGATGATTCACGGCATCAGAAACAGCCGCGCTGAAAAACACATCTTCCGCCATAGCGACCCCGAGCATTTAGAATTTTTGCTGAAGACTATTGATCCGAACCGCCCGAAACTGATTGCGTTTGAATCCGTCTATTCCATGGAAGGTGACATCGCACCGATTGCGGAATACGTCCGTCTCGCCAAAGAATACGGCGCGCTGACGTATCTCGACGAGGTACACGCAGTCGGCATGTATGGTCCGCGCGGGGCAGGGGTTGCGGAGCAACTCGGCATCATGGGAGAGATTGATATTATTCAGGCCACACTCGCAAAAGCCTATGCGGTGATTGGTGGTTACGTTGCATCAAGTGCAACACTGATTGATGCCATTCGCTCGCACGCTCCCGGGTTTATTTTCACAACCGCACTGCCACCCGCCGTTGCCGCCGGCGCACTCGCCGCTGTGCGTCATTTGATGGACTCAAGCGACGAGCGCGAGAAACAACAAAATAACGTCGCGATGTTGAAAGACATGCTCTACCGCACCAATATTCCGGTGATGAAAACGGCAAGCCACATCATCCCCGTATTTGTCGGTGACGCGGTACGCTGCAAACAGGCGTCTGACATGTTGCTAGAAAACTTCAACATCTACGTGCAACCCATCAACTATCCCACCGTTGCCAAAGGTACGGAGCGTCTGCGCATCACCCCCACACCGCAACACACGCGCGAGATGATGGTGGAACTGACCCGCGCGCTCAGCTGGGTGTTCGAGCGTTTGAATTTACGACAAGTGGCCTAGCGGCTGACGGCTTGTTTTTTCTCATTTTCGAGGATGGCCTCAGCAAGGCCAACAAGAGCTTTCTCAAAATCTCCTTTTCCATACACTCCTACCAGGCCGTCTTTCCCCACCGGTTTCATGCCTTTTAAATGTTTTGTTCCAAGATCATATTCAGCTGCTGCTGGAGCTCCGGTAAGCATCACCAACGGTATGCCTACTATTTTTGCAACTTTAGCCAATTGAAGACCACCATCTCCGCATTGAGGTACAGCATTTTCGTTTTGGCTAAAGGGTAGGGAATTTGGATGTGGCGTTTCAGGTGTTCGAAGGCTGCGTTTGTGAGCAAAGCTTGTTGGCATATCAAAATCACTGATAATGCCGCTGTAAGCTTCCGTTTTATGTGCGAGGTGCAATTTCTCCAAAGCTTCGCCTAAATCGGCCATGTTATGAATAGTCTCAAGCTCCATGGAGTGCAGCATTTTACGCACATCATCACTTATCGAAAGTTTGGGGAAATCATCCTCTTTAAGGTAGCCGAACTCCTGCTTGAGCCTGTCAAGAAAGTCTCCGTTATCATCGACCACCAGAATTTTGCGTGTTTTGTTTTCCATATTTTTTCCTTTTGGTTTTAATTGTATTAGCGACTTGCGGGTGTTGTTACTGGCGTGCTTCGCACGGCTGGTGGAGAAGAATCCATAAGGAGGACTTCAGCTTTACCAACAGATTGATACACGTCTCCGTCACCAATGCCGCTCCATAAGAAATGCGCGCCTTTGCGTGGATTTCCGAAGAGTTCAATCGCGTGGTGCGTTGCGTCAATAATAATACCCATGTTTTCTTCGAGTGAAATCACACCCTCGTGGGGGCTTTTCCATGCGTTAATGCCACGCCGCGCGCCGCGCAGGGGAATAGCAACGTCTCCATCGAAGCGTTGCCGATCGGCGTGGGTGTCGATGATGAATGAAGTGAATCCAAACCCCTCCAGCCCATGTTCGTCCTCGTAAAGCATTTTGTCAGACATGGCCATGGCACCTGCCGAAGTGCCGGCAATCACAAGGTTAGCATCGTTCTCATAGCGCTCTTTGACGATCTTAAACGCTGCTGTGTTCTTGAATTTCCGAACCAGTTCTTTCTGATCGCCGCCACTGAAAAAGATAAGATCGGCGTGTTTGAGTTTCTCTGCAAGCGTTGCATCATTTGCTTCGGTTCGATCCCTGATGGTAGTAATGTCACCGGCACCAAGCAGTGGCAATTCTTCAGCATAATCTGCGGCGTTTAGTTGCGCGTAGTCTACCTCTTTTTCATCTTCAATACGCTTACCTCCCGCACATGTGATTACGACGACGGAGGGTTTGTGCGTTTTATCCCCCGGCTTGCTCGCAAGTGCTATCAGCTTTTGTAAAATGCCATGAGGATCAATTTTCTGTCGGCACTCTTCTGCGTTTTCAGGTAGTGGCTCGTGATGTTTCCTTGGCGAAATAGCCCCACCAATCAGCACCAGCTTGGCTTTGGGCGTGTGTATCTCTTCTTGTGCATGAACATGTGGTGGAGAACCGTTTTGGTCTTGTGCGCGGTAGGGCGCGCTGCTACCCAGCAGTAGTCCTGCGCCAAGCCCTGCCTTGAGTACCCAATCTCGCCAATAATTTTTCGGCTTTGTTTTTTCTTGCTGCGTCATTGCGCAATTCTCCCATACCATTAATGTGCCTTAATTGTGGCGGGGGAGGCAAGCGCTTTGTAACAATTCGTAACAAAGCGTGATTTGATGGTGGGCGGGTTTCCCCCTACAGATAATACATGGCCTATCAAACCACCCTGAAATCTGCGACTGTGAAAGAAGATGTCATCTTCCAAGGCGTCGGTCTGCATTCGGGCGCGACTGTAACACTCACACTCAAACCTGCCAAGGCCGACCATGGCATCGTGTTTAAACGCGTGGACGTAGAGGCGAAAACAGCGCTCATCCCCGCGCGGTATGATCTGGTCACGGAAACACGCCTGGGCACCACGCTCACCAACGCGCACAGCATTAGCATATCAACCGTTGAACATTTGATGGCGGCGCTCGCCGGTTGCGGCGTGGATAACGCCGTTATTGAAATAAATGGCCCCGAAGTGCCGATTATGGATGGCAGCTCCGCGCCTTTCGTGCGGGCGATTGAAAAAACCGGTTTGAAAGCACTTGATGAACACCGCCGCGTGCTCAAAATTTTAAAACCCGTGGAAGTGCGCGAGGGTTCAAGCATCGCCGCGCTCATGCCGAATATAGAAGGTGAACGTGGCTTTGGCCTCGACATCACGATTGATTTTAACCACAAGCTCGTCGCCAAACACCAGCGCAACTACGATTTCAGCCGGATGGATTTCGGGCGTGAACTTGGTGCCGCCCGCACCTTTGGGTTTGAGCATGAAGTGGAATATCTGCGTTCGCAAGGCCTCGCTCGCGGCGGCTCGCTTGAAAACGCAGTGGTCGTTGGCAAGGAAGAAATTTTGAACCCCGAGGGTCTGCGCTTTGCCGATGAATTCATCCGCCACAAAGCGCTCGATTGCTTGGGGGATTTTGCACTCGCAGGCCACCGCATTGAAGGCCAAGTCGTCACCTATCGCCCCGGCCACAGCATTAACAATAAACTGCTCCGCGCTTTATTTGCCGATGCGTCTAACTACCGCATCGTCTCCACTGCTGCTCGCACCACCACCCTTGTGGACACCTCCCTCCGCGCTGCGAATTTATAAGCTTACCGACGCGCAGGGTTCTTCCAATAAGTTTTTGCAGTCTCTCACGTACTCTATCGTGGGTTCGGGAATAGCAGGGTAGTTTTTGATATTCTCCAGAAGAGATTTAATGGATTGATCGAAACTTTCAGGAGTTGCATCTTTTGTAATACCTATCCTTATAGCTTCTGCGCGAGTCAATGCTTCTAGGTTCTCAACACCAATTAAATGCAAAATGACATCTGCGCGTTCAGCAATGTTGGGGTGATTCGCGCGCAATGAATTTATAAACTCCCTCTGGGACTGATCTTGTAAAACTCCTCTGTACCCTCGATCAAGGGTAGCATAAATTCCTACGATGTTTTGGTCTGCAATCCCATGAGTATGCAAGTATGATAGCATGCCCTGAGTGGTTCTGCCATGCTCAACGACATCGTCAATTAATAGATAGGCCGCATCCGCTGGAGGGGTTGACGGTGTCCAGAAGCGGATAGGGCTGATGTGATTATTATTGTCTATGATACCGAGTGTTGTTAGTTTTACCAAAGGTAGAAACATTACGTGCAAACCCATATCAGATAAGTATTTTTCTACTTCTTCTAACTCTAAAACAAATGATTGTGAGTGTAGTCGTTTCATCTCGTGTGTGTGGACGGTTCGTGTATTTTGTACATCACCAAGATGATATTTTGATGTTGGATAGGCTAAGACAATAGTGTCATGATGATCGAGTTTTTGGTAGATGCTGGATAGGCAGTCTGAAAGCGACTGAGTTCTGTTATCAAAAATCTGGGGAACTTTACCACTGCCAAGCCGCTCTCTAGGCCCTGCATAGCCGCGCTCTTCAGGTTTGCGCGCATCTAATTCTACAAGAGGCGGCATCTCAGTATCCATAAGCGCACTCCGCAGTTCTGCCGGAGTGATAGTATCCCAGCGGTTCGGGATATCATCTATGGTGCTTTTCTTTAACATAATTACCTATTCAACACCACATCCGGTTGCTGCACGCTTTGCTCATAACGCTCCACGTGGCTGATGCCTTCGGGCGTGTGCTTGCGGCCGACCATGGCGGCGAAGCTGCGTTTGGCGCCGTCTTTTTCTTCCGTGTTACGAATGCCCATGGCGGCGGTGTTTTCATCGGGCGAGTGGATGATGTAATCGGTCTTGCCCGGAAGTGCGGGCAGGGCGGCGGCCACTTCCGCATCTGTGGTTTCACGCGCTGGTGCCGTCCACCCGGCGGTCAGGCCGTTTAGGAAATTCCATAAGCCATCTACAATTGCCGGGCGTGCGGGGAGAATATTGCGTGCTTTACGTTCCACGCCGGAGCGTTGGCCGAAGGCCATAAACGCAAGCTCTTCCGGTTTGATATGGCCAAGATTGATGTCCTCCGTTACTTTCCGCAAATCGAACTGGTCTTTAGGAATCGATTCCATCACGCGGATTTTTTCCGCCACGTTCATATCAGCAAAGTCTTTGCCAAATCCGGTTTTGATATTCTCACCCAGTTGCGGATGCGCTTCGATATAGACATCGAGCACTTGTTCCTGCGCAATCAACTTGCCATGTGCACGCGCGCGTTTGATGGTGGCAATGCAATCGTCCACCGTTTCCTCACGCAGGCCCATGACTTTCGCGGCGATAAAGTGCAGCGGTTGTTTGATGACGTTATAGGTTAAAAATCCGGCGAGACCATGCGAGAGTAATTCGCCCGCTGCTTGGCCCACGCTGGTAAAATGTCCGAAGTCAACATGGCCCAGTGTGCTGCTGATAATAAAAAACGTAGCCGCCGCTGCGGCAGCCGAAACCAATACGCCAATATTGCGCGCCGTGGTGCTTTGTTTAAGCGCTTGTCTGAGCGTGGGGTTGCGCGGAATATTCTTCGTGAAGCTGCCGTTGGCCACATCCAGCAAATCTTGTTCCTGCACTTTTGCGGGGGATTTGCCCGTGACCTTGCTAATCTCTTCGCGGTAGCGATCCAGCAATTGCGCTTTGCGGTGGGTGTGGTCCATCTGCACTAAACCGGCAGAAACACCCATGACGCCTGAGACGGCAATCGCCGTAGTCAGCAAATGTTCCGTAGGGTCTGCAACGCCCATCACAAAACCAAGCAGGGAGGTGACCCCAATTTGTGTACTGGCTTTACCGGTCATAAACGTCAGCGCCCGGCGGGTGAAATACCCCAGGTCTTCCAATGTTTCTTCTACGGCAGTGCCAATGGTTTTGCGCATAGCTTTCCTATGCTAATATTTTAGCGAATTGGCGGGGTTTTTGTGTGAAGATTCAATGACATTGCGCAATTTGAGCGCTTAGAATTCCGTCTGCGGATGATTCTTTAACTTCATGTATTCCCTAGATAAATCGACATAATTCTGTGCTGACGTCTCAAAAAACGCAACCTCCGCCTCGGTTAAATCCCTGAAATATTTGGCCGGGCTGCCCGCCCACAGCTGCCCTTTGGGCACGCATTTGCCAGGGGTTACGAGTGCACCCGCCGCCACCATCGCGCCCGATTCCACAATCACATCATCCATCACCGTTGCGCGCATGCCAATGAAACAATAGTCCTCTAACTTGCACGCATGGAGCAGCACCGCATGGCCAATGGTGATGTTTGCACCAATCAACGTCGGACCGGTGTGGCGCGTCACGTGAATTGTTGTGCCGTCTTGAATATTGGTGCGCTCGCCGATGCGGATGATGTTTACATCCCCGCGCACCGTGCAGCCAAACCACACGCTCGCATCCTTGCCGATTTCCACATTGCCGATGACGGCAGCACCGGGCGCGACATACGCGCTCGATTCAATTCTCGGCCACACCACATCTTTGGAAAACTCGCCTTGATAGGGGAGAATAATCGGGCTCATGGTTTCGGGCTAGCGGCTTTTTCATCACCCGGAAGCACATAATCAGGCGCGCCTTCCCACGGGCTCAAGAAATCAAAACTGCGATACGCCTGTTGCAATTTCACCGGCTCATACACCACGCGTTTTTGCTCTTCGTCATACCGCACTTCCACATAGCCCGTAAGCGGGAAATCCTTCCGCTGCGGGTGGCCATCAAACCCATAATCGGTAAGAATCCGGCGCAAATCCGGGTTCCCATCAAACCGCACGCCATACATATCCCACGCCTCGCGCTCATACCATCCGGCGGCTGCAAACACTGAAACGGCGGAAGGCACGGGTTGATTTTCTGACGTCGACACTTTCACGCGAATGCGTTTATTCAGCGGTACGCTGAGCAAATTATACACCACTTCAAAACGTTCCGGGCGCGTCGGATAATCCACCGCCGTGAGATCCGCCAATTGTGTAAACTGGCACGCCACATCATCCCGTAAAAACATCAGCAGTGGAATCAATTTGTCGCGCGTGGTGTGCACGACCGTTTCGCCAAGCACCACTTCCGCATCCTTCAAATAGTCTTCGCTCATATTACCCTACCATTCGCTTCGGTTGTGCAGCAATACTGTCCACGTTCCACAGCACTCGTTCGTGCAATTGATCTTGCTTCAGCTCCACTTGTGAAATTCTCCATCCGGTTTCACCCTCTGGTTCGAAATGGTAGACCCCAGCATTTTGGAACTTTGAACCTTCAATACCCATGGATTCCACAACTCGCCGAATCACGCCTTCGTGACAAATAAAGGCAGGCACGCGATTTTCAGGCGATGCACTAAGTCGTTTTGAGATAGCCGCTAATGCTCGGTTGCGATGGTCGCCAATGCTCTCCATGCCCTTAAACTCGGCAATAGGATCACGATGATTTCTTACCGCATCGCCAAAGCGCAGCCAATAATCGTCATAATGGGTTTGTCCCGCTTCTTCCCCCATATGTCTTTCGTTAATACCGGCCACGGGGGTTAAATGGTGAGGCAAGCGATCAACCATCAGCATCGCGGTATGCTTAGCGCGTGGCAGATCTGACGTGAAAATCTCACAGTCTTTTTCATCAAGAATTTTGCTAACTATGGCTTCCGCTGCCTTCGCTTGCTCGCCACCTAAGATCGTGAGTGGTGTATCGTCACTGCTCAGCAGACCTGCAACATTGTGTTCAGTCTGGCCGTGGCGTGCCATATAAAATTCTCTGCGCGGTAAACTCATCGCTTAATCGTACCCGTCGTGCGGATTTTTTTCTGGAGTTGTAAAATGCCGTAGATCAAAGCCTCCGCAGTCGGTGGGCAACCGGGAACATACACATCCACCGGTACAATGCGGTCGCACCCGCGCACAACCGAGTAGGAATAGTGGTAATATCCGCCGCCATTGGCGCAAGAGCCCATGGAAATTACATATTTTGGTTCGGCCATTTGGTCATATACTTTACGCAGCGCCGGTGCCATTTTGTTGCACAGCGTACCGGCGACAATCATCACATCCGCCTGCCTGGGGCTGGGGCGAAACACCACGCCAAACCGGTCCATATCGTAGCGCGCCGCTGCCGCTTGCATCATCTCTACCGCGCAGCAGGCCAGGCCAAACGTCATCGGCCAAAGCGAACCGGAACGCGCCCAGGTGGCGAGCTTGTCGAGGGAAGCGACGACAAAGCCCTTGTCGTTAAACTCGGTCAAAACGTTGTTTAATAAGGCATCTTGCGGATTGGTGAGTGCGGGCATGGACCACAGAATGAAGTAATCTGTAGATTTTTCAAGCAATATTTTGGTGCTCGCAGTCTATAGGCGTTCACTTGTTTTGTTGAGGCTTTATCCCAAACCCTAAGCTCATACCAGTTGCTTCAGCGCGACTCACTATGTTAGTATCTGCAACTGGCGTAGGCACAGCTTCGTAACCACCGAGGGCTAGAGCACTGCGTAGTAGCTCGCGAAGCACGTTATCGGCTTTAGCTTCTGGTCGATAGAGCATAAATTCTGTTTCCGAAACTTCCTTGCCAGGTACGAGCTTAAACCCTTTACCTGCAAGTGTTTTATAAACATCCGCGCAGGCGGCTCGAAGAGCCTCAGGATCCCCACTATCTGCGTGATCAATGCGTGCTCCGCGTTGAAATAGCCTGAGAGAGACCTGCGTCTGATCGTTTTGCAGTTTGCAGAAAATCTCCAGAGTTTCACCGTTTTCTAGGTGCTTACGGAACACGACCGCATCATGTCGCTCAACAGCCTCTTTGACCTCGTTTAATACATTCCGTAATTGGTCGTTGGTAGTGTCTTTAAGCTCAAAAAAATCATCATATGGAATCTCACGCCAAGCATGGACACGACTGGGTTCGTCCGGGATTCGGAACCCTTTCTGATCGAGACATTCGAAAACCACACCTTGCGCCTCTCGAAGTGCCTCATAATTGCGTGTCTTAGGTATAGCTTGGTATTGCCCGTCCTGCAGCAAGCCATACTCTATCCGTACACCACCATCTCTAAGCCAACAGTTTACTCGTAAACTTTCACCATTGCCCGCATTTTTATGGAAAATTATTTTTTCGCCTATCATATATCCTCTTGGATTAAGTGTTTTGAAATCCGTCACAGCATAGCGCGCGCATGATTAATTTGTGTTACATTTTGATGACATTTCTGCCGCTAACTGGCAATTGACATAGAGATAGTGGTGCTGTATTCAGATTGAGAATCATTCGCAACAATAATCAAAATATGGGTTTAATATGCGCTATATACTGGTTCTTGCTGCCGTACTTGTTCTTTCTATTCCTGCGCTCGTCCAGGCTGCAGAAGTGACCGAATACACGATCGTGATTAAGAACCATAAGTTTGAGCCTGCCACCGTTGAAATTCCGGCGGATACGAAAGTGCATCTCATTGTCGACAATCAGGACCCAACGCCGGAAGAATTCGAAAGCCATGATTTCCATCGCGAAAAAATCATCAAAGGCAACACCAAAGCTACCATTAAAGTAGGCCCGCTGAAGCCCGGCGAATATAAGTTCTTCGGCGAGTTCAATGAGGCCACTGCGCAAGGAAAATTGATAGTGAAGTAAAAGAACGTCATCCCGTTGAAAAACGGGATCTAGCGCGCTGCGTCTGCAGCGCATTAAGGACTGGATTCCGACTTTCGTCGGAATGACGGTAAGTCAAAAAGGAAAAACCATGCTCCCCACCTTCGTCATCTTCTTCCGCGAAATTCTAGAAATCGCGATCATCCTCGGCATCATCGCTGCGGCGACGCGCGGTGTGGTGAGCCGCGCGAAATGGATTCTTGGCGGTATCGGTGGCGGCCTTGTCGGTGCGGCGGTGGTCGCCTATTTCGCGGATAAAATCGCCGAGTGGATGCACGGCATGGGGCAGGAGATTTTTAATGCCACCATTCTTCTGGTGGCCGCGTTTATGATTGGGTGGACGGTCGTGTGGATGAAAACCCATGTGCGCCACGTGGTGACGAAAATCAAGCAAGTGGGCGCGAAAGTGCAAGAAGGCGAATTGCCGATGATGGCGCTCGCAACGGTGGTGAGTGTCTGCATGTGGCGCGAAGGTTCGGAGATTGTGCTGTTTATGTATGGCATTGTGACGGCAACGGATGAATCGCTCATGCGCATCATCAGTGGTGGCATGGCCGGCACGGTTGCCGCTGCGGTGCTCGGCTATGGCATTTACATCGGCCTCGTCAAAATCCCCGTGAAATACTTTTTCAAAGTTACCGAGTGCATTTTGATTTTGCTGGCTGCTGGGCTTGCCATGCAGGCAACCGGCTATTTGATTGCGGCCGATGTTGTCTCTCCTTTGATTCCCAGCGTGTGGGACACCTCTGCCCTGCTTTCGGAGTCAAGTGTGGTTGGCCAAATTCTCCACGCCATGATTGGCTACACCGCAGAGCCTTCACTGATGCAGGTGCTGGTGTATGTGGGTGTTGCCGGGATTGTAGCATTCACCAAGTGGCAAGCCCGCGTGAGGGCCGTTACTGCTACAGCATAAAAATACCAGACAGCCTGTAAGCCGGGTTCTGTCGAGGACAATCATTCATCTGGGATGCATGTTGCCATGCACCTCTAGCAACCAACCCGGAAAGTCAAACGTGCGAAGCGCACTCCTCTCCCTATTTGGTCTTGCTCCAGGTGGGGTTTGCCGTGCCATTGATGTTACCACCAACGCGGTGCGCTCTTACCGCACCCTTTCACCCTTACCTACCACACTCGCGAGAATATGACGGGCGGTTTGCTTTCTGTTGCACTTTCCCTGAGGTCGCCCTCGGCGGACATTATCCGCCACCTTGCTTCGTGGAGCCCGGACTTTCCTCGAGGCTTGCGCCCCGCGATCATCCAGCTGTCTGGCAGGCTCACTATAGAGGGTTTTTGGTGAGATGCAATCAAACAAGTCATTGTTAAGACTAGTTTTTAAACAGGGATCTATTATTTCCACAAAAAATCCCAAAAACCCCCTTGACTATCCCATGCTGTCCCAGTAGATTCCCATTGTTACCCATGTTATCCCATAACATTCACTTACAGGGACCGAAATGTTGTTCTTCTCGAGCTATCATAATCGGATAGACAAGAAGGGCCGAATCTCGGTCCCTGCTTCTTTTCGTGGGGTTTTGGCGAAACAGGAATTCGGCGGTTTGATTGCGTATGCATCCTTGAAACACCCGTGCATCGAGGCGTGCGGCCTCGCCCGCTTCAACAAAATGAACGAACGCATCGAGCAGATGGACCCGTTCTCCAACGAGCGCGACGCGCTTGCCAACCAGCTCTTCGGTCAAAGCGTGCAACTCGCGTATGACTCCGAAGGCCGCGTCGGCCTGCCAGACACTTTGCTGGAAGCCGCGGGCATTAAGGAAGATGCGCTCTTCGTCGGCAAAGGCGAAGTCTTCGAAATTTGGGATCCGAAAGCCTATGCACGCTATGCGGAAGACGCCAAAAAACTCGTCAAAAGCCAGTTTCATCAACTGACGAAACCGAAAGGGTAGCCGCATGGTTGCCCATATCCCCGTATTATTGACTGAAGTATTAGCCGGGCTAGAACCCAAAGACGGCGCGGTTTATGTAGACGGCACCTTCGGCGCTGGCGGCTACACGCGCGCGATTCTCTCCGCTGCCACGTGCCATGTGATTGCGATCGACCGCGACGAAACCACCCGTAAATTCGCCGAACCTCTGCTCAAAGAATTCGGTGCGCGCTTCACCTACATCGTCGGCAATTTTTCCGACATGTGCGCGCTGCTTGAGGCGCAGGGTATTCACCAAGTGGATGGCGTCGTGCTGGATCTGGGCATCTCCTCCATGCAAGTCGACAACGCCGAGCGCGGGTTTTCATTCAAGCATGATGGTCCGCTCGATATGCGTATGAGTGGCGCCGGCGTCAGCGCCGCTGATATTGTGAACCGCGCCGATGAAAAAGAACTCGCGCATATTCTCTACCACTACGGCGAAGAAAAAGCCTCCCGCCGCATCGCCAAGGCGATTGTCGAAGCACGCAAAACCACCCCCATCACCCGTACGTCAGAACTCCGCAACATCGTCGCCAAAGTCGTCTACGCCGACGGCAAAAAAGACCCCGCCACTCGCACCTTTCAAGCCCTACGCATTGAGGTAAACCAAGAGTTGAAGTTCGTCGAACAAGGTCTTGTTGCAGCAGAAAAAATCCTGAAACCATCTGGCAAATTATTGGTGGTGAGTTTCCACTCCCTCGAAGACCGCATGGTCAAACAATTCATGCACGAACGCGCCGGAAAAAACCAACCCTTCTCCCGGCATTTGCCGATGGTCAATGTCCGCGCACCCAGCTTCACCATCCAAGGCAAATGCGTTGCCTCCGAAGAAGAAACTACCCGCAACCCTCGCAGCCGTTCCGCCACCCTCCGCATCGCAACCCGCACTGATGCCCCTGAGTGGAGGGCTGCCGTATGATCCGATTGATCGCAACCGTGATGATGATCGTCGCAGCGGCATTCGGCCTCTACCAAGTGAAATACCGCGTGCACACCATTCGCACTCAGATCGCCGATGTGCAGCAGCAAATCGAAAACGAACGCGAAAACCTCCATGTAGTCGCCGCCGAATGGACGTATTTAACACGCCCCGATCGTTTGAAACGCCTTTCTTCCAACTACACCAATCTTCAGCCGCTCTCGAGCAAGCAAGTGGTTGCGAGCATCGAAGCCATTCCATTTGCCGAAACGCCAGGTGAACCATCCATGGCGCAAGTGCCTGCCGTCTCGGCCGATACCATCACTCCGGCGGCACACACCGTGCCGGATGCGGAGTAGTATGGCAAAGGGCAAAGTCTACCTCCGCGAAACTACGCACAGCAAAATGTTCGAGCAATCGCGCGTGCGCTTGCTATGCGTTGCGCTGTTTTTTATCCTGTGTTTTGGCACCATTACCGTGCGCTTAGTAGAGCTGATCTGCGACGGGAAATCCGCCCGTCCATCGCTTTCGCTCACCAGCCTTGCGCAGGGGGATGCCGGAAGTGAAGAAGAAGAAGTCACCGGTACCGAAAGCCGACTTTCGCGCGCGGACATTGTCGATCGCAACGGTGTGGTCGTCGCTACCTCGCTCATGACGGCTTCCGCATTTGCCAACCCCCAAGAAATCTCCAACGTGCCTGAGGCCACCACCGCGCTTGCCAAAGCGCTCGGCATTGATAAAGACGCGCTCTTAAAACGCATGTCTGCCGGCAAAAGCTTCGTGTGGGTGAAGCGCAACCTCACCCCAAAAGAGCAAAAAGAGGTCAACAACCTCGGCATCCCCGGCGTCTATTTCCTCCCCGAAGAGCGCCGCGTCTACCCTTACGGCAACGTGCTTTCCCACGTCGTCGGCTATGTCGGCGTTGATAACAAAGGCTTGGCCGGAATCGAAAAAAGCTACGATGGAAAATTAAATAACGGCGCTCATACCGAACCGCTTAAACTCACCATCGACACACGCGTACAACAAATCCTGCACGATGAAATGCAAATCGCGATCACCAATTTCAACGCCATCGGCGGCGTCGGCCTCGTCATGGATGTCAAAACCGGCGAAATCCTTGCCATGTCTTCTCTCCCAGATTTCAACCCCCACAGGCCTGCGCAAATGGGTGACCAGGCGCGTTTTAATCGTGCAACGCTTGGCACCTATGAAATGGGCTCCACCTTCAAAAGCTTCACCATGGCGCTCGCCTTCGAAACCAAATCCGCGACCAACAAAAGCATCTACGATGCCTCGCCCCTTAAATACGCGAATTTCACCATCACCGACACGCACCCGAGCAAGCACCCGCTTTCCGTCACCGAAATTTTTGCGCATTCCTCCAACGTTGGCACCGCGCGCATGTTGATGCAAATTGGCACAACCAAACAACGCGAATTCATGAAAAAACTGGGCATGCTTGATGCTGTTTCTATCGACTATCCTGAAACCGCCCGCCCGCAATATCCGAAAGATTGGCAAGAACTCAACGGCATTACGATCGCCTATGGCCACGGCATTGCCGTGACACCGCTGCACTTGATCCGCGGTGTTGCCGCGCTCGTCAATGGCGGCACCTTGCCGAATCTACATTTGGCAGAAGGTGCCGATGCTAAGAAAATGCAAGAACGCGTCGTAAGCGAAGACACCTCCGAAAAAATGCGCAATATGTTCCGCTTGGTGGTCACCCATGGCACCGGCGGCAAAGCGGAAGTCGCAGGCTATGACGTCGGCGGCAAAACTGGCACCGCCGAAAAAGTCGGCGTGGGTGGGTACAATAAGGACGATAAAATGTCCTCCTTCATCGGGGTGTTTCCGGTAGACAACCCAAAATATGCCGTGCTCGTAATGGTGGATGCACCCAAGGGCAACGCTGCTAGCTATGGTTTCGCAACCGGCGGCTGGGTAGCCGCACCGGCAGTCGGCAACATCGTCAGCCGCATGGGCCCGCTCTTAGGCATGCAGCCGGCTCTCGAATCTCCGCTTGATCCGGCCGATGGTTTCTGGGTAAGTACAGAAAAGAAACCGGTGCAAGTGGCCAAGAAAGCCCCCGTGGAGAACTATGCCCAGTCTGCCTCTTTCCACCCTCGTTGATGTACTGGATTTTTTGACGCTTGAGCGCGGCAATGGGCAAATCACCGTGACGCGTCTGGTCGCGGATTCACGCCAGGTATCGCAAGGCGCGTTGTTTGTTGCCGTTGTCGGCACGCATGTGGACGGTAGGCAATATATTGAGGATGCCGCGCTGCGCGGTGCGAACGCCATCGTTGTGGATCGCGATGCAGCGTTGCCGGAGTTGCCTGCACATGTTGCGGTACTGCGCACGGATGACGTCCGCCTCGCGCTTGCGAAACTGGCAGCGTTTTTCAATCCCGCGCAACCCAATTTCATCGCTGCAGTTACCGGCACGGACGGCAAAACTTCCACCGCCCATTTCGCGCGCGAGTTGCTCACTTTAAGCGGTCTCAAAAGCGCCTCCATCGGCACACTCGGGATGATCGACGAGAAAGGCGCGCTTCTGGAAGCCGGTACGCATACCACGCCCGATCCCATCACCTTGCACCAAACACTTTCCAATTTAAAATCCCAAGGCTTCGAACATGTGGTGATGGAAGCTTCCAGTCACGGCCTCGACCAGCGGCGGTTGGATGGTGTCAACGTCAGCGCGGCTGCGTTCACCAACTTAAGCCGCGATCATCTGGATTACCATAAGGACCTGGATAGCTATTTTGGTGCCAAAGCGCGTCTGTTTTTGAGCGTGCTAAAATCCGGGGGGCTTGGAGTTGTCAACGCCGAGGATGAACGCAAAGACATCCTCATCAATATTCTCACCAAACGTGGCTGCCGCACGCTGCAATACGGCGCGCATGGAGAAGCAGAACTGCGGATTGACGCTATTCACCCCGAGCCAAACGGCCAACATATTCACCTGACCTTGCAAGGGCATGAATATGAATTGCACGTGCCTTTAGTCGGCAGCTTCCAAATCTACAACATGCTCGCGGCTATGGGGCTGGTGAGCGAAGCGGGTGTTGCTATCGCTGACTTGGCGACGCTACTGCCCAAGCTCTCGGGTGTTCCCGGCCGCTTGCAGCGCGTGGGCACACAAGTCTATGTCGACTATGCGCACACTCCGGGCGCTTTGAGTAAAGCACTTGAAACCCTGCGTTCGCACACCGAGAAAAACCTCCACGTCGTGTTTGGATGTGGTGGAGATCGCGATGTTGGTAAACGTCCGCAGATGGGTGCGGTAGCTGCTGAACTCGCCGATAGCGTGATTGTCACTGACGATAACCCTCGCAGCGAAAACCCGGCGGCGATCCGTAAAGCGGTGATAGAAGCATGCCCCGGCGCAAAAGAAATTGGCGACCGGCGCGAGGCGATTGCGTATGCCATCAAACAATTACGCCCTGGTGATGTGTTGCTGATCGCTGGCAAAGGCCACGAAACCGAGCAAATCATCGGCACCACCAAGCACCATTTTTCTGATGTAGAAGTTGTGCAAGAAGAGCTGGTAAAGCGATGACGCAGTGGTTAAGCACCGATGTTGCAAAGGCGCTTGCCGCTACTGTTTCCGGTAGCTGGCAAGCATGCCGTGTCAGTATTGATTCGCGTATCGTTCAACCGGGCGATATCTATGTTGCGTTGAAAGGCGAACGGTTGGATGGTCATGATTTTATCGCCGAGGCGCTTAGCAAAGGTGCCGTGGCGGCGATTGCGCAGCGCCCTCTCCCTACCCCTCTCCCGCGCGCGGGAGAGGGAAGCGCGCCGCTTGGCGCGCAGGGTGAGGGGAATATTATCATCGTGCCCAACACCTATCGTGCGCTCGAACAACTCGGCGCGTTTGCCCGTGCGCGTTTCAAAGGCCGGGTGGTAGGCTTAACCGGCTCCGTCGGTAAAACCACCACCAAAGAAATGCTGCGTATTGCCCTTAGCGCCTACGGCGAAACCTTCGCAAGTTTCGGCAATTTCAACAACCACATCGGCACGCCCTTAAACCTCGCCAACCTTCCGGAGGATGCCGCTTTCGGCGTGTTTGAAATGGGCATGAACCATGCGGGTGAAATTACCAAACTCACCAAACAGGTGAAACCAGAGATCGCCATCATCACCAATGTTGAGGCGGTGCATTTGGAATTTTTCAAATCGATTGAAGACATTGCTGATGCGAAAGCTGAAATCTTTGAAGGACTCACACCCGGTGGCACCGCTATTTTAAACGCTGATAATGCTCAGTTTGAGCGGCTTGTGAAACGCACGCAGGAGCGCGTGATGACTTTTGGCACTCACAAGGCGGACATCCAATTATCAGATATATCTTATATTGAAACCGGCATGTGCCTGACTGTCAATGCTGTAGGAGAAGCCATCTCCCACACGTTAAATGCCATTGGCCAAGCCCCCACTATGGCTTCACTCGCCGCTCTTGCAACCGTGCATGCGTTGAAACTCCCACTCGCACCCGCCGCTGCCGCGCTCGCCAATTTCACCGAGGGTGCTGGCCGCGGCAATGTAAGACAGATCACCAAAAATGGCCTCAATTTCTGGCTACTCGATGATGCCTACAACGCTTCGCCAGCCTCGATGATCGCCGCATTCCAAAAAATGGCGACGCTGCGCAAAGTGAAACCCAACATAGGACGCCTGGTTGCCGTACTCGGTGATATGCTGGAGCTTGGCGAACGTGAAAACGCATTGCATGCGGGCCTTGTACAGCCTATCCAGGAGGCGGGGATTGACCTTGTCATTACCGCAGGCTCCCGCATGGAGCATTTGCATCACGCGCTTCCCAAACCGCTTCAGGGCGGCCATCTCGCTTCCGTCGATGCTTTAAAAGTGGAGCTGCTCAATCACCTAAAACCGAACGATTTAGTACTGGTAAAAGGCTCGCACGGAAGCTACATGTATAAGCTCGTCGAATACCTCACGCAAGGCTAGCTATGCTCTATCAACTCTTCGTTCCACTGGCCGATGAATCGCTTTTTTTCAATGTCTTCCGCTATCTGACGTTTCGAAGTGGTGGTGCGTGGTTTACGGCGATGTTGATTTGTTTTTGGCTTGGGCCCAAAATTATCCGCTGGCTGAAATCCAAACAGGCCGAGGGCCAGCCGATCCGCAGTGACGGACCCGAGTCCCATCTCATCACCAAAAAAGGCACGCCGACCATGGGCGGGGTGATGATTTTACTTTCGGTGGGCATCTCCACGCTGCTGTGGGCTAATCTGGGAAATGCGTATGTATGGATTGTGCTCTTTGTCACTCTCGGTTTCGGCGGCGTCGGTTTTGTGGATGATTATTTGAAGTTGACCAAGAAGAATCCCAAAGGCATGAGCTCGCGCATCAAGTTCTGGACGCTGATGGCGATGGCATTAGCGGCGGGGTTCGCGATTCACAGTGTTGCGCCGCAGGCGCTTAACACCAAAATCGCCCTGCCATTTTTCAAAGACATTTTGATCGATGCCGGTATCGCCTATTTCGGCTTCGCGATGATCGTGATCGTCGGTGCTTCCAATGCGGTAAACTTGACTGATGGGCTGGACGGCCTTGCCATCGTCCCGGTGATGATCGCTGCCGGATGCTTCGCGCTGATTGCGTATTTGACCGGCAACGTCAAATTCGCGGATTATTTGCAGATTCACACCATCCCCGGCGCTGGCGAACTTGCGGTGTTTTGCTCCGCGCTGATCGGCGGCAGCCTTGGCTTCCTATGGTTCAATGCCCCGCCTGCGAAAGTGTTCATGGGAGATACCGGAAGCCTTGCCTTGGGCGGCGCGCTTGGCACCGTTGCGGTGATTACCAAGCATGAATTTGTCCTCGCCATCATCGGCGGTCTCTTCGTGATCGAAGCACTCTCCGTCATCGTGCAAGTCGCCAGTTTCAAACTCACCGGCAAGCGCGTCTTCCGCATGGCACCGATTCACCACCACTTCGAAAAACTAGGCTGGGCGGAGGCGACGATCGTGATCCGTTTCTGGATCATCGCCGTCATCTTCGCGCTTGCCGGGCTTTCGACATTGAAACTACGGTAAGCTATGTTTTCCGAAACACTATTGCAGAATTCATTTGGATTTATTTCCGCGCTCATTGGTGCTGTGGTGGGCGGTTATTTCACGCTCAAAGCAACCGACAAGGCAATTCGCGAAGAAAACGCCAAAGAGGATCGGCAGGAAGAAAAAGAAGTGCAGAATCTATTGGATGCGCTGGGTGTTGAGATTAACGCTCTCTGGAGCTTCCATATGCGCCGTATTGGTGAAGTGGTTGAGCAATTGGCTGAGAATACGCCGCTCATGATCTACTACCCACTCTCGCAGGATTATTTCACGATCTATAACACCAATGCGGCAGCCATTGGCCGCATTAAGGAAGCACCCATTCGTGAATCGATCGTGGTGACCTATAATAAATGCAAAAAGGTTGTGGACGGTTTTAAATACAACAACGAGCTTATCAAAGATTTTAAGCAAAGCGCCGCGCCTGAAGTGAAACAGGATCTTATCACCTATGCGTACCTTATCAAATCCGATCACTTTGAGTTGAAGGGTTACATTGAACAACTTTTGCGATTATTGAACGAGCGGCAAAGGTAATCATGATTGCACTTACACAATTCTCCGGAAAAAAAGTTGGCGTTTTAGGCCTCGGTAAAGCCGGCATGGCGACGATTGCAAGCCTGCTTGCCGGTGGCGCTGAGGTATTTGCCTATGATGATAACGCGATCGGCGTAAGCAGCGCGCAACAGAAATTCGGTACGCAAGTTCATCTGCAACCCCCCGAGCTGTGGTCCTGGCAAACGCTTACATGTATGGTCTTAAGCCCCGGTATTCCATTTACCCACCCGAAGCCGCATGCGGCGGTGAACCTTGCTAACAAGGCGGGTTGCCAAGTGCTGGGCGATATTGAATTGCTCTACCAAGTGTGCCCGGATGCATGCTACGTCGGCATTACCGGCACCAATGGCAAGTCGACAACGACCACGCTTATTGCGCATATTTTAAAACATGCGGGCCTCACCGTGGAAGTGGGCGGCAACCTCGGCACGCCCGCACTCGCACTTGCACCGCTTAAAGAAAGCGATGTCTACGTCCTCGAACTTTCCTCCTATCAGCTCGATTTGGTGCATACGACGCGCATGGACGTTGCCGTGCTGCTTAACCTCACGCCCGACCATCTGGATCGCCACGGCGACATGGAAGGCTACCTCGCCGCAAAAATGCGCATCTTTGACCGCCAACAACAGGGGGATGTCGCGATCGTTGCGGTGGATGACGGCTATACGCAACGTGTCAAAACTGCGCTCGTGGGTAATCCGTGCCAAGTGCTCACGGTTTCCGCGGCCAAAGAAGCAGAAATTTACGCACGCGATGGCCTATTGCACGCACCCGGCGGGACGATTGATTTAAAACCCATCCGCTCGCTGCAAGGCCAGCACAATTGGCAAAACGCCGTGGCAAGCTATGCGGTTGCACAGGCACTTGGCGTTGCGCATGCTACGATTGCGGGAGCGATGCAAACCTTCCCTGGTCTTGCCCATCGCATGGAATGGATCGCCGATATCGGCAATGTGCGCTTTATCAACGATAGCAAAGCCACGAATACCGAAGCTACCGTGCATGCGCTACGCGCCTTCCAAAACATCTATTGGATTGTCGGCGGCAAGGCCAAAGACGGCGGTATCGAAAGCTTAAGCGCCTATTTCCCGTACATCCGCCACGCCTATTTAATCGGTGCCGCGAGCGACGCCTTTGCGAAAACGTTAGAAGGCAAAGTTGGCTACAACAAATGCGAAACGCTGGATGTTGCAGTCGCACTCGCCGCGCGCGATGCCAGCGTACATGCACAAGGCGGTGTCGTCCTGCTCTCACCAGCGTGTGCATCCTTCGATCAATTCAAAAACTTCGAAGAACGCGGCGATACGTTCCGCACCCTCGTTGCCAATTGGAAGGCCTCCCATGCGGCGTAAACAATATCGTCGTTGCGAGGAGGCAGCGCCGACGAAGCAATCCAGCCTTGTAGCTAGGAGAGATGCTGGATTGCTTCGCTACGCTCGCAATGACGGGAGATTTTATTATGCGGCTTGACCGGACGAATAATACCATGCTTGGCCGTTGGTGGTGGACGGTGGACCGGCCCATGGTGTTTGCACTCTTTCTCCTCATCTGCCTCGGTTTCGTCATGGTGGCCGCCGCAAGCCCGCCGGTTGCCAAACGCATCGGCCTCGATCCGTTTTACTTCGTGCACCGCCACCAAGTCTTCCTCGGCCTTGCAACCGGCGTGATGCTGGTGGTGTCGTTCCTCCCCGTCGTCTGGGTCAAACGCCTCGCCGCACTCGGTTTTGCCAGCAGCATTTTACTCATGATCGTTGTACCTTTCATGGGTAGCGAAATCAAAGGCGCACACCGATGGATCAATTTCGGCCCGCTCTCCATCCAACCCTCCGAATTTATGAAACCATGTTTCGCAGTGGTGATGGCGTGGGTGTGCGCGCAAAAATACAAACGCGCCTATTACCCAAGCTATAAAGTGGCGATCGGCTTGTACCTCATCGTTGTCGCACTGCTCGCTATGCAGCCAGATTTCGGGATGATGATTACGGTGACCGCCATGTGGGCGATTCAATTTTTCATGGCCGGCCTGCCTTTCATTTGGGTGATTGGTATCGGTATCATGGGGTTAGCCGGCGTCTTCGGCGCGTATCACACCTTCGGCCACGTCAAAAAACGGATCGATATGTTCTTAGACCCCACTGCGGGCGATAACTACCAGGTCGAAAAATCCCTCGATGCATTCCACAGCGGCGGCATTTTCGGCCGCGGCCCCGGCGAAGGCGAAGTCAAACTCGTCCTGCCGGATTCGCACACGGATTATGTGTTCGCCGTCGCCGGTGAAGAACTCGGCATTCTAGCGTGTATCCTCATTGTAAGTTTATTCGCCTTCGTAGTGCTGCGCGGGTTCTCGCGTGTGTGGAAAGAAACGGACGTATTCACCATGCTTGCTGTGGTGGGCTTGGTCGCGCAATTTGGCGTGCAATCGATCATCAATATGGGCGTTGCTGTCTCGCTGCTCCCCGCCAAGGGAATGACGCTGCCGTTCGTCAGCTACGGTGGTTCCTCCGTCATCGCCATCGCACTCGGTATGGGCATGATGCTCGCCTTCACCCGTAAACGTTTTGGTGTCAAGCGATGATTGAGCACGCCAGCACTGCGCCATTCGAACAATTCATGGGGTTTACCTATGACCAGTGGATGAACGCATCCGCAGGTGTTGGTATGATGATTCTTTTTGCATCGTTTTACATCACCACGCACGGGTGGATGTCGCCTATGAATCCCGCCATCCGCTTTGGCCGTAACGTTGGGTTTGTACTGATTACATTACCGCTATTTTCGCGTTGGTTCCTCTCCAAATCGCTGCTGCTTACCATTGGTGTTTGCGTCGTTGTAATCAGTGCGGTAAAATTACTTTTCGCACGCAAGGGGGTGTAAGAATGCCCGCCCGCGCACCTATCATCCTCACCGCCGGCGGCACCGGCGGCCACGTCTTTCCTGCGCAAGCCCTTGCGGAGGAATTAATCGCCCGCGGCGAGCGCGTCGTCTTCATCACCGATAAGCGCTCAGGCGCTTATATGAGCGGCGTGCTCGAACACATAGAGCACTACGCCATCCACGCTGGCACCCTGGGCAAAGGTGCCAAAGGTAAAGCCATCGGCGCCATCAACATGCTGCGTGGCATGGTGGAAGCGCGCAATCTACTCGCACAACTCAAACCCAAAGCCGTGGTCGGCTTCGGCGGCTATCCCTCATTCCCTACCATGCGCGCCGGTCTTGCGCGCGGCATCAAAACCATCATCCACGAACAAAATGCGGTGCTTGGCCGCGCCAATCGCCTGCTTGCGCCGAAGGTCGATATCGTTGCCTGTTCGTTCGCGGATACGCGCATGGTCGGCGACGAAAACACATCCAAAATCATCCACACCGGCAACCCCGTGCGCGCCAGCATTCGTGCATTGCACCATATTCCATACCCCGACCTTACGGCGGATACACCACTGCAACTGCTGATTACCGGCGGCAGCCAAGGTGCCAGCATTTTCGGCACCGTTGTGCCTGAGGCGCTTGCGTTGCTTCCTGCAGCGTATCAAAAACGCTTGCGGGTGGATCAACAATGCCGTGAAGCAGATATTGCCGAGGTGCGCACGCGCTATGATACGCTTCACATCAACCACAACCTTGCAGAGTTTTTTAATGACATGCCAACCAAGCTTGCGTCCGCGCATCTGGTGATTGCGCGGGCAGGGGCCTCCACGGTTGCCGAGCTGCAAGTGGCCGGCCGCCCGGCGATTTTAGTGCCGTTGCCGACCGCCATGGATAACCATCAGGCGATCAACGCCGACGCGTTTGAGGATGCCGGCGCCGGTTGGGTGATGCTGCAAGAAGGGTTTACCGCGCAGGCCTTGGCCGCACGTTTGGAAGCCTTCCTAAGCGCTCCCATCGCTCTCATTAATGCTGCAGAAGCCTCCCGCAAATCTGCAAAACTCCGTGCTACCGAACAATTAGCGGATTTGGTGCAACGTTAAATCCCTCTCCCTTTTAGGGAGAGGGTGGGGTGAGGGTTTTTGCCCACACTGGGCGTTCTGCAGTGATCGCAATACCACCTGCCGTGAGTGGCGCTTTCACACCTTCATGTTTTAAAATCGCAACGCCGGTATGGCCTAAAGCGGCACGTATTTCGCCGATGGTTTCGCCAACGGCGTTGATGACCGGGCAACCCTCACCCCGACCCTCTCCCTGGAAGGGAGAGGGAGAAGTGATAATATAAAGCCCTTTTTTGGCGATGGCTTTAAAATGCATCCGCGCGGTGATTTCCTGGCCGACGTAGCAGCCCTTGTTGAAATCTACCCCGTGCAATTCCTCAAATCCATAATCGAGAATAAACGCACGTTCGAGCGGAATCTCCTCACCCTCCAGCACGCCGTGTTCTAGTCGTTTTACGATATATGCTGTTTCATCGCTCGCAGGTGCAGCGGCCACGATGCTGCGTTTTCCAAGCGCTGCAAGCCGCGGATCGCCATGACTTGCCAAATCCACCATCACACTTAAATCATTGCGCCGCGCTATTTCTACCTTGCGGCGCAGCTTATACATGGCGAGCGTTTTCACGAAAGCTTCCGCGCGGGCAGATGCAACATCCAGCAAAAACCCATCGTCTATTTTCCACACAAATACGTCAAACGTATACTTGCCCTGCGGTGTTAAAAGCGCCGCATAGCGCACCTCACCGGGTGCGAGCTTCAGCACATCATTCGACAGCAAATCTTGCAGAAACTCCGCCGCTTCTGCACCAGAAACCGCCATGACCGCGCGCGAGGGGAGAATAAGAGACATGGCATATAGTGTAGGCCATTCAGCTACTTATTCAAGCACTTGCAGTAAGTGCCAGAATCGACTACATATCCCGACCCCACACCCGCTCAGTGATTCGAGTGCAGTAGCGCGAGTCAGCCCTGAGCACGCTTCATGTGAAATTCAGCAGAATTTCACATGAAGCAGTTAAATAGCTATGCCCCGGTGGTGGAATTGGTAGACGCGCTAGACTCAAAATC
>CAYOOP010000008.1:0-69375 GCA_964405685.1 uncultured Rickettsiales bacterium | reverse complement strand
TAAATCTGCGATTCCAGATGAACTAATGAGCGTAATTGAAGTCGCTGCTGGTAAGGGGTTGGCCACCAGTCTGTCGGCCTAGCACTTTCATTTGAATACAGGGTAAAATAATGAGCACCGAAATTCTGATTATTGACGACGAGGCGGATATTCGCACGCTGGTGGCGGATGTATTGGAAGATAATGGTTACTTCACGCGCACGGCGAGCAATTCAGATACGGCATTGAAAGCCATCAGCGAGCGCGTGCCATCCGCCATCATTCTTGACATCTGGCTGCAAGGCAGCGAGCTGGACGGGCTTGGGATTTTAGAAATCATTCAGAAAAAATATCCGCATGTGCCGGTGATTATGATCTCTGGCCACGGCAATATCGAGACCGCCGTGTCATCGATTAAAATCGGCGCGTATGATTTTATTGAGAAACCATTCAAAGAAGATCGCTTGATTCTCATGGTCGGCAAAGCGCTGGAATATGCGCGCTTGCGTGGTGAGAATGAAGAATTGAAACAGCGTGGTAAATTTGAAACGCAATTAAACGGCGCTTCAGGTGCCGTTCAACAAATCCGTAACACCATTGAAAAGCTGGGTTCCAGCGCTAGCCGCGTGCTGATTACGGGCGCGCCGGGCACTGGCAAAGAAACCATTGCGCGACTCATTCATACCCGCTCGCCCCGCGCGCGCGGTAACTTCGTAATTTTGAATGCATCCGGTATTTCGGCGGACCGCATTGAGCAGGAATTGTTTGGTCGTGAAGATCCCAATTTAATCGGCGGTGTTGAGAAAGTCGGTATGTTTGAACGCGCCCATGGCGGCACGCTGTTTATCGATGAAATCGGCGACATGCCGATGGATGTGCAAGGTAAGGTAGTGCGCACACTGCAAGAAGGTGCCTTTACCCGCGTCGGCGGCAATAAAGCAGTAACGATTGATGTGCGGGTGATTGCTGCTACCAACCGCGATCTAACCCATGAAATTGCCACCGGTAATTTCCGCGAAGATTTGTTCTACCGTTTAAATGTAGTGCCAATTCGCATGCCAACGCTCCGTGAACGCTCGGAGGATATCCCCGAACTCTGCCGCTATTTCTTAGAACGCGCTGCCGAGGCGCATGCGACATTTGCGCGTGTTTTAAACGGTGATGCACTGGCAACGCTACAAGCCTACAGCTGGCCGGGCAATGTGCGCCAATTGAAGAATTTAATGGAATGGCTCACGATTATGACGCCAGCGGAAATGAACCCCATCAACTCCGCGCAATTGCCGCACGACGTGCTGCACGCCAACCCGGCGATGATCCGTCCGGAAGTGAACGCGGACATCATGTCGTTGCCGCTTCGCGATGCGCGTGAGCTGTTTGAAAAGCAATATCTTGCGGCACAAATTGACCGCTTCGGCGGCAATATCTCTAAAACCTCTGCCTTTGTAGGCATGGAGCGTTCAGCGCTGCACCGTAAACTCAAAATGCTGGGTTTAGGTGGTGCAGAAGAAAGACTCGAAAAGCGCGAAGAGGCTTAATAATTATCCAAGTAAAGAATACCCGTTGCTGTGGTGCCTGAAGAGAAGCTGGTGCCCGGGAAGTAATTTCTTTTGCGGCCGTAGAATGCGTATTGATAGCTGGCACCGGCATAGATGTATAAATCCTGATAAGCGTCGCGGTTGAGTCTGCCGGGAACAATGGCACTTATAGAGTTGCTGGAGCGTGCAATGTAGCTGGCGTTGGAAGGGTTGAAGAAGCTGGCGCTGGAGGTGGTGTTGGCAAATGCGGAAGCGGTGGTATTGCGGCCCCACAACACCCACATGCCGGAGGTTTGTGTGAGCAGTGCGTCTTTGAACCCATCACCGTTTAAATCCGCAAATGCAGTGGTGGTGTTTTGTAATCCAGTTGTGCCTGAAGCATAAAGCCCCCCCACATAAAACCCGGCGGTACCATTTATAATGGTGCTGCCGGAACTTGGATCCAACGAATAGGTTGTTGCCGCGTAGCTCGCCGCGCCGTACACGATATAAAAAATGCCGATTTGGCTCGCGGCGATTCGCGTATCTGCCGAGTCGTCGGCTTGTGGAATTTCAATTGCAATATCGTCATACCCATCACCGTTGAAATCACCGGCTGCCAGTCCGGTCGGGCCTTGCACGGAGCTGGAGTTCGCATTGATACCGAAGGTAAGGTTGGTGTCGCTGGTCAATGTAACGCCGGTGCTGGTGGAAAGCGAACCCACCGCAACATCGACCGGTGAGGCCTTTCCATACACCACATAAACACTGCCGTAGGTCGCGCAAGGATCGCCACTGCACGCGGTTGGGGCTGCTGCAATTACATCGGCATAGCCATCACCGTTGATGTCGCCGGTGGTCATATAATAACCGTAATAATCGTTCGCCGTTGCGTCGCTATAGATGACATAGTCTGTCGGGCTGGTTAGATCTCCGGCCAGAGTTTGGGTGGAAGAAGGCCATGCCGTGCGCCGGCCAAACAGCACATAAATTCTTCCTGCCAGGGCGTTTGCGCCGACGGTGGCATTGTCGTCACTGATGATGATATCTCCCAGACCGTCGCCGTTGACGTCAGCCACTGCGACTCTCCGGCCCACGTAGGTATTAGCGCCATCAAAACGGAAACCAGTGCTGCCGTTGACGAGTGTGGAAATGTCCGTAGCGCTACTCCAACTACTGCGCCCTAGCAAAAGATAGATATAACCAACGCTGCTGGAGATAACCAAATCATCGATGCCATCACCGTTGACATCGCCGCTAGTGGCCCCTAACCCGAGGCCGTTGCTGGCTGAAGTGCCATCAATGCGGATGCGTGTGGGGCTTGTGCCGGAGTCGGACATGGCGGTGCCACTGGTAACGGCACCGGAGCTTCCAAACATGATGTATACG
This sequence comes from uncultured Rickettsiales bacterium, assembly GCA_964405685.1. GTDB lineage: Bacteria > Pseudomonadota > Alphaproteobacteria > Rickettsiales > SXRF01 > CAYOOP01. Next base: position 66,490 of record CAYOOP010000008.1, on the reverse strand, counting down.
CTGCCGGAGTTATTCCGTGAGTTGAAATCGGAGCCGGACCTGCCTTCGATAATGTCCCCATACCCATCGCCGTTGATGTCTCCAACGGCAAATCCATCCCACGAACCGGCAACGGCACTGGCATCATCTGTAAACAGAACCCCCCGCGCTGCCGCAGTGCCAAGAGCGCATTTGTTGGCATACAGCGGATCGGTCCACAGCAAATCATCGAAGGCGGTGGTTTTATTTTTGCGTACGAAGACTGCATCAACGGACGCGGTGATTACAGCACCTACGGTGGAGTTGCTAACCGCGTTTGCATTGGTGAGTGTATCCGTATCGGTTGATCCGCTATTGATGCGGTAGGTAGAATCCGTCACACCATTTTGCGGATACGCACCGTGTCCGTCTTGCCCGTGGCTGAGTAGCAGCCACATCGCATTCATGTAGGTTGAGCCGGCAGCGGTGGAGCGGATATCGAGGCTTCCGCGCGTTCCTGAATCTTGCAATGCTTTGCAGGTTACGTTCGTGACAGTTCTCCCATCGGCGGCATAACTAAACTTGCGTCCAAATCCGTCGAAAGCCATTTGATCGGGAAGTCCGATCGTCTTCACCGGCACGATACCGATATAGGTATTGCCGTTATTCAGCAAATTAGTGGAATCACACGAAGTGCCGGAGGTGGCGGCGGTGCCAAACGTATCCACGCCAATATCCGTATATCCAACGGCCGGACAGGGAAGCGCGCCGTGGGATGCGATGTAACTGCGCATGGCTTGTTGAATCACGCCGATGCGTGCTTGCGTGGTTTGATATTGCGCCGCTGCACTATTTTCGCGGCCACCAGGGATGATGGATGCTGCTACCAACCCAAGAATAGTGATGAGCACGCCGACTTGTACAAGCGTGAATCCTTGATTTCGTTTGAAATTTTTGGCGCAGACAAATCTCATCCATCTATTATCAGAACCCCCAGTTAACAAACCATTAACCACTGCTCCTGTAGCATGAAAGCTATGGTAATCCCGCTTCGCACCAGAGGGTCGCGCGCGCCCGGTTTCACCCTGTTGGAACTGTCGCTGGTGCTGGTTATTATCGGCATACTGATTGGTGTAAGTGTGTCGTCGCTGCGTCAACCTCTCGAATCCGCAGCACTTGTTGCCACCAACAATCGCATGCAGATGATACGCGATGCACTCAAAGCGTATAAAGATTTGAATGGACGTTTGCCATGTCCCGCAGACCCCACCGTTGGAGCTACTGCCGCAGGTTTCGGTGATGAAAATGGTACCGCAGGCACCTGTACCGGTGGCGGTGTGAAGAGCGGTTCGGGTGTGGTGGAAGGCAGTATTCCATTTGCAGCATTAGGGTTGCCTGCACAATACACATTCGATGGATGGAAACGCCGTTTTGTTTATACCGTGTACGCCGAAGCCACGCGTACGGATGCGTTGCGCTACTACGGTCCCTATACCGGTGCTGATGTTGGGATTAGCGTGCAAGATGCCTCAGGCAGTTTGCGTGATGCGACCTATAACAAATACATCTACTTGCTCATGAGCTATGGGAAAAACGGTCACGGCGCTTATAACCGTGCAGGCACGCGTATCAATCGCGGTTCCACCAATACCAGCGAACAAACCAATTGCCATTGCGATGCTTCGGCTGTGGCAACCGCCTACAGCCCAACGTATATTGACCGTGAGGCGGCTATTAGCAGTACGTCTGCGACTGATAGCGTGGATGATATTCTACTCTACCAAACGTTCTCACAATTGCGCTCGCCTAGCGATAATAACAGCAAGGGTTCTCTACCGACCCAGACGACGCAAGCCATTGCCGCACCCGATACGGGCGGGAATTTTGCTACCAGCATTGCCATGGGAGATATTAACGGCGACGGTTATAGCGATTTGATTTTTGGCATGCCCGATGCCGACAACGGTGCGACCGATACCGGTTCGATCTATGTTGTCTTTGGCACTCCGCGCGGTGTGCCTGAGGATTGGAGCTTGTCGTCCTTAGGCACTGCAACGATTATTCGTTTTGACGGTAGTGCTTCGGGTATGAAAATTGGCACCAAGGTTGCAGCAGGAGATGTGAACAGTGATGGCTATGCCGATATCATCACCAGCGCGATTAACGGCAGCAATTCCGAAATTTATGTGGTGTATGGCAAAGCCAATTTTAGTTCCACCACCAACACCATCACGCAAGGTGGCGGAGGTAGCTTTATTGATGGCACACATGGCTATTTGTTCACCAGCACGTATTTTAGCGCGCCGGATGCTATTGCTATCGGTGATCTCAACGGAGATGCAGTCAATGATATTGCGATTGGTTCTTCAGCCTATAGTTCAAGTACGGGTGATGTGGTCGTTATATTTGGTCGCACTAGCGGATGGTCTTCTAGCAATACCGTCAACGCTACCTATCTCAATGGTAAGAAGGGGATGCTCATTACCAGCACGACCACGATTGGTCTTGGTACTTCGGTTGCCATTGGAGATACGAACGCGGACGGGAAGGGCGATTTGCTGATCGGTGCGCCAACAGCGGACAATGGCGGGTCTAACACGGGTTCGGTTTATGTATTATTCGGTCGAAAGCAATGGCAAGCAAGCTACACGGAAGCAAGCATTGCGACCTATAACACAGCAAATCCCGTAAAAGCGTATGGCACCATTACATTCTCAGCCCAACCGGCTGATGACAGCACCATTACGCTCAACGGCGTAACTTGGACTTTTAAAGCCAGCGGTGCGGTCGGAAATCAAACGAACAAAGGCGCTTCGTTATCAGCCACGCTTGCGCAGCTTTATACGGATCTTAACGCATCGGTGAATGCAAGTTTGTCGATCGCAAGCTATAGCGTGAGCGACACGACGCTTAAAATTACATGCAAGACTAACGACACGGCGTGTAATGCATACACATTGGCAACGTCTACAGTGCCGGCATCAAACGGTACACGCAGCGCCGCAGATTTGACGGATTACACCACCGTTGCGCCATCCGCACCCATAATGGGTTTGCGGTTTGATGGTCCTGCGGCCTCTACGGGTCTTGGAAGTAGCGTGGCGGTGGGAGACATCAATGGCGATGGCAATACGGATCTAGTCATGGGCGCTTCCACGTATAGCAGCAATGCGGGCGCTATATTTGTGGTGTTTGGCACAACGGCTTGGTTGTCCTTTGCTAATACGTTGGATGCAACGTTCCTAAACGCAGGTGCCGTGGGTATGCGGTTTGATCCTAGCGTGGCGGCAACTAAATTCGGCTCCAGCCTGGCTGTTGGCGATATCGATAACAATGGCTTTGCTGATATTTTCGCACCCACCTACACCGGCGGCAGCGATGAAGCTTACATCATCTTCGGTCAATCGAGCTATGCCGCGGCCAACTATACGCTCGAAACCACCACACCGTTTGATAGCGTCAATGGCACGACGCTAATGAAATATACCTCTTCCGACAGCACCATCCGCCTGTCGCCTGTCCTTGGCGACCTTAACGCCGACGGCTTGTTGGATATGGTCTTTGGCGGACCTACCTATAATGCTAACGATGGCCGTGCCTATATTCTCTACGGCCAGCCTCGCGGTTGGCGTACCGGCACCATCACATATTAGCTAGTGTAGTGTCTCGTGCAGCACTTTACAGCCCCCTCCCCCATAGGGGGAGGGTTGGGGAGGGGGCATCCACGCGAGAATATTGGAATCAACCTATCTTCCTCCCAAGTCAGCCCCCCTCCTAACCTCCCCCCTGCGGGGGGAGGAACTGCGAGAGACGCTACACTAGCCGTTTCTTTCCCCTCTCCCTCAAGGGGAGAGGGAGAAACATTGTTCCTGCTTGAAGAGGTGCCGAGCTTGGGCTATGTCATCAGCGATGACAACCAAAGAGAGCCCCATGCCCGCCACTGCTAAAACGCCCATCACCCCCCAAATCGTCAAAGAACACGGCCTCACTGCCGACGAATATCAGCGCATCTTAGGCATCATGGGACGCGAGCCGAACATGGTGGAACTCGGCATTTTCTCGGTGATGTGGAGCGAGCACTGCTCCTACAAAACCACCCGCAAACATTTGCGTAACTTGCCGACGGAAGCCCCATGGGTCATTTGTGGCCCGGGTGAAAACGCGGGCGTGATTGATATTGGTGATGGCCAGGCGGCAATCTTCAAAATGGAATCGCACAACCATCCATCCTTCATTGAACCTTTTCAGGGCGCGGCGACCGGCGTCGGCGGCATTTTACGCGATGTCTTCACCATGGGCGCGCGCCCCATTGCCAACATGAACGCGCTGCGTTTTGGCTCGCCTGATCATCCCAAAACCAAACACCTCGTTGCTGGCGTTGTCGCGGGTATCGGCTCGTATGGCAATTGCGTGGGCGTGCCCACCGTCGGCGGTGAATGCACGTTCCACCCCAGCTACAACGGCAATATTTTAGTGAACGCGATGACAGTCGGCATTGCTCCGACCGATAAAATTTTCTATTCCAAAGCCGCAGGCATTGGCAACAAAGTCGTCTATCTTGGTTCCAAAACCGGGCGGGACGGCATTCACGGTGCGACCATGGCATCCGCCGAATTCAGCGCCGGCAGCGAAGAAAAACGCCCGACCGTGCAAGTGGGCGACCCGTTTACCGAAAAACTCCTGATCGAAGCGTGCATGGAGTTGATGGCAACAGATGCAATCGTCGCGATTCAAGATATGGGCGCCGCTGGCCTCACCTCCAGCTCACTCGAAATGGCAGGGAAGGGCGGGCTCGGCATTCTCATCGATCTCGACAACGTGCCGATGCGCGAGAGTGGCATGACGCCGTATGAAATCATGCTCTCCGAATCCCAAGAGCGCATGTTGCTAATCATCACGCCTGAAAAAGCGCACATCGCCGAAGCCATTTTCAAAAAGTGGGATTTGGACTGTGCCACGATCGGCGAACTCACCGATACCGGCCGCATCGAACTTTACATGCACGGCGAAAAAGCCGCTGACATGCCCATTGCGCCAATTTCAGTGGATGCGCCCATCTATGACCGGCCATACGAAATTAGAAAGGGATTAGGGACTCGGGATTGGGGATTAGGGGGCGCTTCAATCCCCAATCCCCAATCCCCAATCCCAGACTTGCTAACGTTGTTAGCAAGTCCAGACCTCGCCAGCAAGCGTTGGATCTGGGAGCAATACGACCACATGGTAGGTAACGACACCATCGCCCGTCCCGGTGGAGACTCTGCTGTCGTGCGTGTACACGGAACCAAAAAAGCACTCGCGATTACGACCGATTGCACCCCGCGCTACTGCGCAGCAGACCCCGTCGAAGGCGGCAAACAAGCCGTCGCCGAAAGTTGGCGGAACCTGACCGCTGTTGGTGCAACGCCGCTTGCTATCACCAACTGCCTCAACTTCGGCAACCCCGAAAAACCCGAAGTCATGGGTCAAATCGTGGGCGCACTCGCCGGCATGCGTGAAGCGTGCTTGGTGCTCAACTACCCCGTCGTTTCCGGCAATGTTTCGCTCTACAACGATACCGAAGGTAAAAGCGTGCAACCCACGCCAGCCATCGGCGGCGTCGGCATTTTAAAAGATGTCGAAAAACGCGTCGGCGCTGGTTTTACTAACGCAGGGTTGGACATCCTCCTCATCGGCGAAACGAAGGGTCACCTCGGCCAATCGCTCTATCAACGCGAAATTCTAAAACGCGAAGAAGGCGCACCGCCACCGGTTAATCTCGCCGCCGAAAAACATAACGGCGATTTCGTCCGCGGGCTCATCGAGAGCGGAAAAATTTCTGCCTGCCACGACGTCTCGGACGGCGGCCTCCTCGTCGCCCTCGCCGAAATGTGCATGGCCTGCGACATTGGCGCCACCATCACCCAAACCGGCGACGTCAGTTTTTGGTTCGGCGAAGACCAGGCGCGCTATGTGCTGGCAACGAATGATGCAAAAACCATCGAATCCGCCGCCAAAATCGCAGCTATTCCTTGCATAATACTAGGAACCACCGGCGGTGAAAACCTTGATATTAAAGGCCAATTTAGCGTCTCCGTGGCCGATTTGCGCCGCACCAACGAAGAATGGCTGCCTAAATACATGAGCTAGCTGCTTTGACTCCGCCTTGGTTTTGTGGTATAGATAGACCCATTCAAACCAAGGATTTTCAATGCGTTCAGTGATTTTTGGAGTGTGCTGCCTGGCCCTGAGTGTGGCGCTCGCTTCCTGCCGCCCTATGTGGCTTTCCGCCGTAACACCCTCCGGCCCGCCGGAATACAAGCTCGGCTGGGAAGACGGCTGCGATAGCGGTATTTCCGCAGAGGATGCCGGGCCCGTCTATAAGCTCGCTTTAGGCTTTAAACGCCGCGCCGAAATGGCCGAGAACGACCAATATAAGCGCGGTTGGAACGAAGGCTTTTCCTATTGCCGCTTCTCCTACGCGGCCATGAAATCCGACTCGGACACCTTCTTCCGCTAACTTTTTTATTGGCTGACCTAATGCTTGCGCATTAGGACGCTCGCTTCGCGGCGAAAAATCGGGCTTTTGGTCTCGATTTTCATAGCGGATTAGATCGAAAATGATCTAATCCGCTATAGCGCTTGACTCGTCCGCATTTTTGATTATTTTCCACCGCCTACCTTAGGTGTGGGGGCTTAGCTCAGTTGGTAGAGCATCTGCTTTGCAAGCAGAATGTCGCAGGTTCGATTCCTGTAGCCTCCACCATTTTCTTTGAAATGTTGTATATATTTCAGCATATTATAAAAATAATCAGGCAGCCAACCTACAAAACGACCTACAAAACAAGTGTCGCTTGAACGCGTTCGCTTGCTATTTGTTCGCTGAAGTTTTATCGTGTTTACGATTCGGCGGGTTCGTTGAAGGCAATTCTAAGCAAAGAGGCTCATATGAAAAGCTTGGCACTTTCACTCATTACACTTTGTACGCTTACCCTGACACTACCTGCGCATGCTGAAAATCTATCACATAGCGGAGGCACTGATAGTTATGGGTGTCACGCTGGAAGCCAGCCATACCATTGCCACTAAGTAAGCTGCACCTGATTGCTGCTGACACTCACATTTATAACAACGGGGGATTTGTGAAAAAGATTCTAGTTTTGATGGCGCTTGCGCTTGTCAGCTTGTCACCATTTGCGGTGTCTGCTCGGGACACTTATGTACAGGGATATCATCGCAAGGATGGTACCTATGTGGAAGGACACTACCGCAGTGCTCCTGATAATACTGTAACCAATAATTACTCTTATCAAGGCAACACAAATCCCCATACTGGGCAAACAGGAACAAATCGCTATGAGCATGACGTTACTTCGCCCTACTATCAGGGGGCAGATAGTGATGGCCGAATTGGTCATTCTAAAAGAGATGACTCGTTTGGCCTTGGTCAATAATAGCGATATTAGCGTTCTCCACCTAGGTTGGACTAAGTGGCTAATACGCTGATCAACATATTACGGCGGCAACTATGGTTTCAGACAAGGACATATATCGTTCCGCGCAACAGGTGATTAAGAAGTGCGGAAAAGCCCATGATCCTATTGAATACGCACTATTCAATTTGAAGAGTCACTTAAAAAAGGGCGATAAGGAAGGGGGAGACACCTGGCGTAGGATTGCTTACGCTATCAAAGAAATTCAAAATACAGACCCAGGGGGGACCGTACATTGAAGCGCTTCTTAAATACACTTAGTATAACGTGTTTAGTAGTAGTAGGCTTTTTCCTACAGTTCGGTTGGGTTGCATTGCCCCACCTCGGTTTTGTTGCAATCCTCCTATTTGCGGGATTAGTTGCGGCTGTAATTTTACATGAAATTTTGGTTTTTATTATGGAACGAATCAAATCTCGTCAAACAATGAGATGATAAAAATATTATCCTATGCTGCTGTATTATCCATATCTTTTAGCAGCTCCCTTTGGGCCGCAGATAATAATGATTTAAAAATTAAGAGGCAGATAATTGCTGATTCGGTAGCATCTTACGCGGGTAGGTGTCCATGCCCTTATAATATTGCAAGAAATGGTAGCAAGTGCGGTGCTAGAAGTGCTTATAGCAAACCTGGTGGACATTCCCCCATTTGCTACGAGAGTGACATTACTGAACAAATGATTCATGCATATAAAAAAAGGCTTCTAAACTAGCTCGAACGCGCTTTTTGGAAACCCTCGATATCTATTACTGTATTTGATGTCCCAGCTATTCCCCGAACAAGCTCATTAATGGAAGAGCGAACCTTAGGAGAAGAAATGGAAGAAAAGTCTTTCAACAGCTGCATTTCTTGCAATGAAAGATCCAACAAACCGGTTCGATTGTCGCACTGCGTTTTTACTTCAGATAGTCCTTCAAAGAAGTAGTACAATGGTACCTTCAGCACCTCTGAACATTTATACAGCCGCCATGCGCTAATCCTATTAGTACCCTTCTCATATTTTTGTAACTGCTGATAGCTAACACCAAGTAGATCAGCTAATTCGCCCTGCTTCAGGCGAGACATTTTACGGCTGATCTTAATTCGTTGACCAATACAAATATCGATATCGGTGGGTGTATACAACGGGTCTGACATCCGTCTTGCTTTAGTTGACACAAGAGCAAAATGGAAGTTTTTTATACACTTCTCTCAACACACATAGCGATTCCCATACCTCCGCCTATGCACAGGGTAGCCAAAGCTTTTTTTGAATCTCTACGCTTCATTTCATATAAAAGGCTAGTCATTATGCGTGCGCCTGAGGCACCAAAAGGGTGTCCTAGCGCTATAGCGCCGCCGTTAACGTTCACCTTGTCCAAATTCCACTTCATCATGCGGTTAACGTAAATGGCTTGGGAAGCAAATGCCTCGTTCGCTTCAATTAAATCTAATTCATCTACAATCCACCCAGCTTTCGCTAGAGCCTTAATACTTGCCGGTACAGGACCGGTACCCATTAAGGAGGGATTTACTCCCATTTCTGCCCAAGATTTAATTTCCGCCAAAGGCTCCAATCCACGCTTATCTGCTTCTTCACGCGACATAAGCATAACTGCAGATGCTCCGTCTCCTATCCCAGACGAGTTGCCAGCGGTAATCGTACTTTCCCGAAGCAGTGCTGGTCTTAGAGAAGAGAGCTTTTCTTTTGTAACCCCTCCTCTTGGAAACTCATCTTCCTCAACGGTCTTTGTTAACCTTCCGTCCGTGTATGATACAGATACCATTTCATCGACGAACTTCCCCTTTTTTCTGGCCATCTCACATTTATTTTGAGAAACCGCTGCAAACTCATCTTGCTCCTCTCTCGAGATACTAAATTTTCTTGCTATATTCTCCGCTGTAAGGACCATGTGGATGTTATAAAACGGATCAATAAGTGCATCATGTTGCATTGTATCTATAAATTTAGCGCTTCCGTTATGAGAAGGATCACGCATTGGAAACGCGTGGGGAGACCTTGTCATGTTCTCCTGTCCACCTGCAATCACTATCTCTGAGTCGCCGCTTTTAATGGCCTGATATCCAAGACATATTGCACGCAATCCTGAACCACATAGCTGATTGATTCCATAAGCAGGCACTTCCTCAGGTAAACCAGCAGCGATAGCGGCCTGCCGAGCAGGATTAGGGCCAGTATTAGCGGTCATTATTTGGCCCAGAATTACTTCAGAGACCTCGCTGCCATTCACTCTGGTACGGGTCAACAGTTCAGAGATAACAGACTGGCCTAACTTGTGTACAGGTATCTGTTTAAGCGCTCCATTAAAAGCCCCTATTGGCGTTCTAACTGCATTTACGATAACAACTGATTTATTGCTCATTTGACTAACTTGCACTACTAATGGACCCATTAAGGACTAGTTATGTTCACATCCATCGATAATTGGCTGATTAAAAATGAACGCTACTACCGCTGGGTCGATTTGCTCCCAGAGAATGATAACGTTTGTGAATCTTCTTTTTCATGCTCAACCTCATTTCTTGATGACATCTTTTCTGGCTTGCTAACTCTGTATTAGTGACACTCAGCCTATAGAGGGATGTCATCATCCAAAATAAAGGCGAGCGCTCTCTGCCGTTCCTTTGATAAAGACGAGAACTTATTCAAGAACTCCAGCGCATAATAGGAGGTCTCGCGTACTACTTTGTGAAGTGTATACTGCTCCAAGTCTTGAATTTCATTGTTTTCGATAGTGTGAATCGTATGACGAATGGCGTTCGATATTCCTGACAGATTCTCTCGTTCAGCCTCTTGGTTCAAATAGTATAGGCACAAAATAAACCGGTGTATCTTGTCTTCATCTGGGTAATCATCATTTGAGTATTTTTTCTTATTATTATGCTGCTTCGCCATGCTTATTTTTCCTTTTTGTGTTACTGCTGTTAGAGTCATTGTTGCCAAAGTAGAGTACATTTTCAAAGATACCGGTTGTGTAACGCACGCTTTCAAGCACTTGCTGAGAGACCGGCAACCCCCCAGTTCTGACTCTGTCCCCATTGGGGAGTTTGGTTATCTCTCCATACCATTCAGGCATCCAACCTGCATTCATGTATACCCCGCGCCAATAGGCTGGCAGCATTACTCCTATGATTTTTTTGATGCCCTTCTCTAAAGCGAACTCCAAATAACCGAGCGCAAGTTCATGAATTATACGCTTACGCGTTTCAGGTGGCAGATCTTTATCAACGCATAATCTGCTGCCTTCCCAGACAGTCATATCATTAGTAGGAAGTGTCCATTGGGTTACTAAATGGGAAAATGCCTCAAGAAGCATGTACGGACGATCTGTTGGGTATAAACGTGCACAGCCACGAACCACATCATTCTCATCTCGCCAGGTAAAATATGTGGTAGCAGGATTGTCATACGTATCGTATTCGAGCTCTTCCCAGAATGGAACGTCCCAGGCTTGGCGCTCAATGTTACTGCGGTATCTCAGCTGGAACTGTGATGCTAAAACGTTACCGGGGAACAAATGGCAGTTTCTAATATTGAAGCAATCGATCATATGCAATCCTGATAGTATTGGCTTGGTACACATCAGATGCACGAATATCAAAATGCTTGCTAGCTACCTACCTAGGTAGGGTGTTTAAAACACCGAAGATGTGATGGACAAATCAGTCCCATGTAGATTGCTTTAACAACCGCCTGTGTCCTATCCACAACGTTTAGCTTGCTGTATATGTTTTTTAGGTGAAATTTAACTGAGTTATCAGTAATGCTCAGTATACTCGCAATGACGGGAATGCTTTTTCCCTCGGCACTCCACGAAAGAATTTCTTTCTCTTTGGGAGTTAACCTAACCAAATAAGGCTCCGCTTTGGGAGACCTATTGCTGTCCAGTTCAGAGTAAGCCATGTGAAATTGCGTTGCTAGTGCTTTAATAACGGAAAGAAGATTTTTATCCGGATTAATTCCTCCTGTTGTACTTGCTAAGCCGACACCAGCTATTTCGAACTTTGGACCATAAATGGCCACAGCAGCACCATCCAACAATTTAGCCTCCCGTGATTCTTCTAAAATTCGTTGTTGCTTATCAGAACACGCTTTCTGATCAATAAGCTGCTGCCAGGTGTAGGGAGATGATGTTTTAAAAGCATTATCAATAACAGGATCAATTGAGAGGTAGTTTTGTTTGGTGTAGTAATCCATCCAGTCCGTTGGATAGTTACACATCACCCCGTGCCCAGCTTTTCTGTTAAGTTCAACGTGATCTGTCAAAAGGCTATAAACAACACTGTCATATCCTAGCTGTCCCAAAACTTCACAAAAAAGGGTAAAAACCTCTTCTTGAGATTTAGCCTCATTAGACTGAACTATAAACTTCTCAATAACGTCCATATCATAACTACTGGTTTCAGTGAGACACCCTGCCTATTGTACATCATATACACCTTCTGATGAAGGGCTATCTGGTTAATAAACTAGTACAAATATCAAAACGTATAGCTTACCCCCACAATTAGCCTCTCACTGCAATAATGAGTGTTAAAACATTCCCGGTTGGTAAAAGATGAATCTACATATCTCACGATTAGATCCGTATTTTCTATGAGCCTGTATTCAAACCCAAGTTCCCAATCAAACGCGTCTGGAATGTTAGAAAATGCCACATTATTGTGAATATGTCTGTGTGCAATATACCCTTTGAGTGTCCATCGATCCAAGGGTATTCGTGCCTGCAATTTTGCATACCTGCTAGGGCCGCTTGATAAGAAGTGATTTGGCGAGGCATTTAAAGATACTTCTGAGTAAATCCACCCAAAATCATAGCCCAACCCCAAATCAGCTTCTATGAAATCATAGTTTAAAGATGGGTCTGAACTAGGAAAGGTATAATAGATTGCGCCAACTCTGTAGTTCAATTTATCAACTGTATCATTATAGGCAAGCACGTAATCCAACTCTTGATCTGCCTGATCTCCGTCAGCAAACTCAACTCTTGAAATAAAAAACCCACCATAAATTCCAGATTTATGGGAAACGATAGAGGTTAACTGGGGGGCTGGACGCTCACGAGTTTGTGAGAGCCCACGTGTGTAGTATTCCGAAAAGAATGCCGCCTTGTTGATTAAAGTAAAATCCCCAAAGGTAGTTGAAGCGTTAGCTTCATAAACAAAGCACGCCAATAGCAAACCGATAACCACGCGTATATACATAACTGTTAGGCTGCTTCTGATAAATTTGCGATTGCTGTATTACTAGCGTTAGAAGCCCCATAGTTTCCCAACACCAAATCGGCGAACTTCTTAACCTTAGCGATAGTAGCGTCTTGTTTATCGAGGCAAGATGCAAGCTTTTCGATGCGCGTGACTATCTTATCGCCGTCTTTGACGTAACTACGAAAAACAGGAGTAACTTCAGCACTTTCAATATACGTCACTTCTTTACCCTTAAAGCTACCTTTAGTAAGTTTTAGGTTCAAAATGGCGCTCAATATTAGATGCGGGGCAGAAAAGGTCCAAGCTAGGCTTCCTAGAGAATAGGCTATAACTGCTACCCGATTAGGATCTCGGTGGGTGCGGTAATATTCTACTGGCTGAATTACATGTGTGTGATGACCTAGAATGGCATCGGCTCCCCATTCAACTAGTGTATGTGCGATGTCTACTTGCCGCTTGCGTGGGAATAGTTCAAATTCATATCCCCAGTGCAATGATGCGATAATAAAATCACATCCCTGTTTTTTACAATCATCAATTTGCTGCTTTAGCAGGTCTAGTTCAGGCTCAGATGTCTTGGGTAGTAATCTACTGTAGTTGATAAGATAATTCTCTTCGGCTGGCATCGCATGACCATTGAGACCAAAACCTGCTGAAGCAAAACCAACTTTGATGCCACACCTAGTGAGTATTTTGGCTTGTCCTAATTCTTCACGAGACCCATTCGTGCCCACATCTAGAATCCCTTCTTGCGCAAGCACCTTACGAGTGGTTTTTACTCCCTCAGCACCAATATCAAACATATGATTAGTGGCGGTATGTAGTACATCAAACACCTTGCCCTTGTGACCTTTGAAGTTATCAAACTGTTTCAGGGTGGTATATTCAACGGGGCATGCCTTCCCTGTAAGTGGGGCTTTTTCCGGCTCTCCTTCACTAATAGCGAACTCCATGCTCGCATAAGAGATATCCTGATTAAATAAAAGGTCTGCTACCCCCTCATACAAAATATCTTTTGAATAATTGAGTGATTCTGCTTGTATTAGATCTCCCGCAGCACCGACGGTCAGTGAATGGTGCTTTCTGAAATCATAGGGTAGCTTGATCAAACTTTTATCTGTTACGATTAAGGCTTCAGGCCGCTGTCCTCTCTCTGTCTTGGTAATGGGACTCGTATTTTTATAGACCCAGTAACAAATGTCTAACAACGACATTTCTTCATATGAGGTGGCAGCATTTTTATAAGGACGATTCCAAAACTTAAACACTCTTGCGGCGTTACAAACCCCATCAACTTTTAGTTTAAGTTTTCCTGTAAATCCAAGCTCATCCGCTGGAACGTATGGTATGGCACTATGCATATTAATCCCCTGTCTTATTTTAATACTAGATGACTCTTAAATTTGAAGCATGTCACATTATGATACATCCCTACCCCTGAATTTTGTTCACAGTAACCTACCCAGGTAGGTAGTTGCTTTGATGTCTATCAAACGGTTTGAATGCATCCATCACTAAACTAGGGGGACTAAAATGCAAACTTACTTTGAAGCTACTCACAGCAATAAGGAAGAAATCCTACAATCGTTTGATAGTATGGGATATGTCATAATTAAAAACGCTATAAACAACAAAGAGGTGCTGCAACTTCAAAGTGAGCTTGAACCTTATTTTGATGCTCGCCCAAACTCTGAGGCTCTTTTCTTCGGTTATAAGACAAAAAGGATCGAAGCCCTATTTTCAAAATCAACCATGGTACAGCGCATGGCGCTTAACACCCTTATAAACGAACTGGTTGCATATATGCTGGGAAAGAATTGTGATGGTTACCAGATTAACCTTACACAAGGCATCCGTATTAACCCTGGAGAAAGAGCGCAAATACTTCACCCTGACAGTGCATTATATCCAATTTCTAACAAACCATTTGAATTTATCGTTAATGCTCTTTGGGCATACAGTGACTTCACTAAGGATAACGGTGCAACACAGCTAGTTCCCGGCAGCCATAAGTGGCCTGAGGACCGTTTACCAGCCCCTGAAGAAGTTATTTATGCAGAAATGCCTGCCGGTTCGGTGTTGGTTTATGCTGCATCACTACTCCATGGTGGGGGGGCTAACGTTTCTCATGTATCTAGAACCGGTATTGCAATCGGCTACAGTTTAGGTTGGTTACGTCAGTCCGAGAACCAGTATCTTTCATACCCACCCGAAGTTGCTAAACACTTCCCAGAAGCACTGCAGCGCCTTATAGGATACAACGTTCACAGACCTAACCTCGGATGGGTTAATGGGCATGACCCCATCACACTACTAAATGGTGAAGACCATAATGGTAAGGGGGCGGAAGACTTCCTTACACCACAACAAACAGAACTCATGAAAGAGTATTTTCGCAACCAAGAACTGAGCCTAACATCCCATAATCTACAAGCAGCTTAAGGAGCTTTTATGAAGACTACACTTCGCTTAATTGCTTTGGGGGCGGTCACTCTAATACCCTTTACCTCATTAGCCAAAGACACATACGTACAAAGTTACCATCGTAAAGACGGTACATACGTTGCAGGCCATTATCGCAGCGGTTCAGACAACACCGTAACGAACAACTACTCATACCAGGGGAATGTCAATCCCCACACTGGACAAACCGGTACAAATCATTATGCACACGATAGAACCTCACCATATTACAATGGCCCCGACAATAATGGCCGCGTGGGGCACGATAGTTTTAACAACAACAGAGGATTCGATAGTTTGGGCAGATGAAAATCATCACCATCATTACCGCTGGTCTGAGCACGTCGCAGTACAAACATTCTTATATTTCTTCCACCAAGTTCTGACACTCCCTAATCAGCCCTCTCATTATCCGCCGATCCTCTACAGCCTCCGCTGTATAAGTGCCATGTTTATAAGCATTGCGATTGCCCTTGGGTGCTCCGGTGGATAACCCGCCGTGCATGCGGCAACGGCCATTAGGCATTGCTGGTGACTGACACAAGCTCCCCTTGCGGGTTTTGGCTTGGCATTTCTTGCATTGGTGCATCTTCAGCTTGCTTCGCATGGGGTTGTTCCTCTGTTTTTGGTTGTGCCCCACCCCCCGGGTGGTTGACGTTGCCAATAACGGCTTGAGCGCCGCTCTCCACATTAACATGTTGTACAAGAATCTTTTGTTGCGTTCCGCCTCGGTATTTTTGCAGGGCTTCAAGCATAGTGGCATAGGTGCGGCTTAGCTTACCAGCATGGCTTAAGTTCATTGCACGGCCATCTACCGTTTGTTCTGGAATCATCGCCCGCCGGAAACACTCCATAGAGGCATTATGAGCAGCCACCATTTGTGCGGCGAGCATGGCCTCAACTTCGTCCTGCGGGCTGGCACCCATCATGCCTATCATCACGGCGGTCATTTGCTTATCTATTGTTGCTTCATCGGTATGCTTGATCCACATGGTGTTGACAGCTTGGTTCAGTAGCGTATTGGAAAAATCTGCATTCTTAGAACCAGTTACTAAGCATCTCTTTTTATCCTCCATTTTCACAGGATCGGGCATTACCACCTGTTTAACCTCTGATTTTTTAGCCATTGGGTTCACCTCCATATACTTTCACGTTGGTTGCTTAATTCTCTTATCGCCTGCACTTCCGCCTCGGATCGACTTAGACCCCCATCAAACTCCATGATGGCGGCGCGTTCTTGGAAGTCGTAATCATCGGGGGTGTTTTCTATAAAGGGTGGAAGTGACTTGCCCACCTGTCCGCCGCCAGTGATTTCCGGACAAGTGGACGGTTTGAGTGCGGCCTTTATAGAAAGCGGCTCTTGCTCGGCGACTAGGTTTGACCATGACCATGCACTCATAACCCGCCCCCGTTCTTCAACCTTGCGTTTTTATAGTGTGAGCCATCTGAGCGGTGTTTGATTAGACCGGAAACGGCACTGGGAAGGCGCTTCCCGAATGCAATGGCACTTGGTAGAAATTCGCGCTTTAACCCTTTCATATCTGCCCATTGCTCGAAATCGCGGTAGAGGGTGCTAACTGCGATTTCATGATCGAATGCGGTGACTTCCAAGCGCTCTGCAGCCCAACCGCGCACAGGGTCTGCATTCACCAACCAGTTGTTGAGTAATATCTTGCTGGATGATGGGACGGTAAAGTCTCCGTTTTTAATCAAGCGGCAAGCGCCTTCAACCGCAAAGTGCAGCAACAGGTCAGCCTCATCGTGAATGATTCTATCCGGCAAGCTGGAATCGCGCTCGCCTTCGGGCACCACGTGCGTAAACTCGAGTGGCAGTAATCGCCGCGCCGTACCACCATCAATGCCGCCGGAGAACGCTGGCAGCACGTTTGTTGAGAATACATGCAACGCCGTTGGTTCAAAATCTACCGCTGAGCAATAAACATCCCGCGCTGGAATAGGTTCTCCCGTGACCATACGCTTGAACACATCTGAGCGAATAGCTTTGTCAGGCAGTTCATCGGCTGCATTAAGGATCTTGCCAATGAGGCGGTGGGCATATTTCTCATCTCCAAACTTACCCGCAGGAACACTGGCAACCGCCTCAGGATTAGGCATCGCCCGAAGAATTCGCAGAAATGTGGATTTACCGGTGCCGCCTTCTTCCGAATAACACACCGCCGCCTTCGGGTTCTTGAGTTTTGTTGCACGTCCCGTGGCAGCGCATCCGGCTAACTCTGCCAAGAGATTAACCTTTTGTGCGGCATCTACATCGTCCTTAAATGCATCACGTAAATAACGTGCTAAACTTGAGTCTTCAGTATTCGCCGGTTTGTCCATGCCATGCCACTTGCCACGCACTAAATGCCGCGCACGCCACTGGCGAGCATGGGGTAGTTGTTCTACGGCTCCATCATCCGTAATTTTAAGGAATCCGGATTCGCAGTTGATGCCAATCGGTGGTTTTTTGAAATAATCTGCATCCTGCCGGTATTTAAACAACGCATCCAGAATCGAGTTCACGCGGGTTTTATTCAGCTTAATGGTGTGTTGTTTGCCCTCACTATCGCTATACACAGCACCATCAGCGCGGTGAACAAAGCGAGCCAAATGGTCATTCTCAAACGCCACCCAATGTGTACGGTCAAACCGCCATACTTTGCCCTCAGATATGATAATTGTGCCATAAATATCCTCAAGGCACTCGATAATACGCTGGGCGATTTCAACGTCAGAACCTATTTCTAAATCGAAATAGCCCAAACCTTCGCGGCTACGATTCGAAATCACTTCCGCATCCTCAACCGCCATCCGGACAGCAGATAAGCCCAGTTCTCGCAAAGCATCGTTCAAATCGGCCCTTTCGCCCAAGTTATCGGGGAGCGTCACCACATAGGCCGCAAGCCCATCATCAGCATATTCCCTAGCCAATCTGCGTGCCGCATCCCGATTGTTATTTTCTGAGAGAATTTCAACGCGCTTATGGTGCTTTTGTGGCGCAATAATCCGCAATCCACCAAGGCACGCATAGCCATCACAATGGCTCACTAAATTGCGTGTAAGCGTGGTTTCTACGCCTTCTCCAATCACAAGCGTGGCGGATGGGTGCTCCTTTTCACCAAGAAACACTGCGCCCTCGCCAACGCTGCCGTTGGTGTATCGGTGGGGCTTTTTTGTGGCCGCTTTTGTACCTGTTTGAGGATTAAGCTGGAGCGACTGCACAGCGACAATTTTACCATTGCTATTGGTCACCACCGACAACATACATGACCGCTCTATGCCTTCCGGTTTTGCCTTATACTTTGGTGCCCATCGCAGTGATGTCGGAAAGGGTTTTTGCAGCCCTCGGTGTTCTGTGAGATATTTCTCAGCAGGTGTACCATCTACAGGAAGGCTGGCCTTCACTTGTCCACCTATCCAGCTCAGCTTTGCTTCGCGCTCGGCTTTTTCAGTGGCGAGTTGTTCTGCCTCAAGCTCAAGGTCTTGGTTGGGTTGTGGATTACGCATAATCACCCCCCAACGCACGGCGGATCCATGCTGCGGCCTCGCTTTGGCGGCACTTTCTTAAGTAGGCAACCAAACTCACAACATCGCCACCGCGTGCATCACCAACGGCGAAATCACCCCAGCGACCGGATTTGGTGTTGACCGAGAAGCTACCGAAATGGCTATCCGCCCGGTGCGGATTCAATATTTGAACCTCACCCGCCACCAAACGAAATGTGATTCCAAGCACAGTCAGCAGCTTTGGCAAACGGCCAATCGCCGCGCGGCTCAGACGCTTATAATCCTGCTTTACGACAGTAAATTGCGCTTGCCTTTTTGACCGGTTTTGGTATGTTGTTGCGTACGATTTGTTTCGATACGCCGCCCCGGCAAGGGCGGCTTTTTCTTTTTGGGTGATGGTCATTGCGCACCCCCACGCAATGCGTTGAGATAGGCAACAAGGTCTGGTGTCAGCACCACAGTGCTGCGACCGCGTTTTACAACTTTCAATCGACCTTGTTTGATTTCAGCGTAGGTTTGCGTCCTGCCGCCTGTAATGCGTTTTTCTATGACTTCGCTAATGGGATATATTGGCTTTTCGAGATTGTAGTCCTTTGCAGTTAAATCCATAAAACATACTCCGTTTGTTGTGATTCACCGAAACACTGGCGACACACGAAGCATGCAGAAAAACATCAAACTAGCCAGCAAAGCTGGCCTTCAGTTATTGCCAGAATTAATGAGGAAATGGCTTCAGTCAAGGGTTTGGCAGTTTATTTTTCCCTGCGCTTGTAGCAACAACCGCCATATCTTCTGGGTGTTCCAAGCTAACCGCAAAATCCCTATGTACGGGATAAATATGCAAATTCATTCCATCTGACATCCATCGAATGGCCTTGTCTCTTTCACTAAGCACCACTTCTTTGTGAGGTGCAACCAAAGGCTCATTCTTTATTAGATGCCGGTACATTGCGGTTGTTGTTTTATCGCTAAATTTCTCGCGGAATATATCCCAACCACTCTCGCCTCTGTTTATACGATCTTGTATCGAAGCAATTTCTTCACAACAAATCCTGTGCTCTTCATCAATTCTTTTTCGCTTATTTTCTGCGAGCAATTCAAGTTTTGCGTCACCCATTACTGGTGAAATCTTTCTGTGTATATTCTTCGAATCAGGAGCATTTTCTGCGTTTTTTAACAGCGGTCTGTGCTTACTGCTGCGAGCATCTATTTTTTTTGTGATTACTGATTTCGCAAGCTCTACATTTTTTCTTCTCACCAAGGCGGAGGGCTTCTTTCTAGAACCCTCTGGACAAATTAAACTACTAAGATAGTTCTCCCAATGCTTAGGGATTGGTATTGCGCCATCGTTCAAACCCCTCATAGCACCAGCGAATAAATTGATTAGCTCATAGGCAATCCTTTCATCCCCCATGCTGTCTGCGCCAAGCATGTGTACTGGTTTTTTCTTCGAGCGTTTGGTGATAAGTTTCTTCTTGTTAGCCATATATTCACCCCCTGATTTTCAACACCTTGTCTTTGCTGGCTTTAGGCCGGCTGCAATAGCGTGCCCATTCGTCCATCAGCAAGCGGCGTTTGTCGAATAAATCCCCGCGCCTATAGGCAGCTTCCACCGCACTGCCAACAGCGTGCGCAAGGGCAGCTTCGGCCACTTCACGCGCATAGTTGGTTTGCTCTGCACACCAATCACGGAAGCTGGAGCGGAAACCATGAACGGTTAAGTCATCGCGCCCCATGCGGTGCATCAGCTTCAGCATTGCCATATTAGAAAGGGGCTTGTGGCGGTTATTGGTAAACACATAATCGTTGACCTTAAAATCCGCCATGCGCTTCAGGATTTTTAATGCGGGTTCACTAAGCGGAATGCGGTGTTCTTTGCGCATTTTCATTCTCTCGGCAGGAATCACCCACACCTTGTTTTTCAGGTCAAACTCACTCCACTTAGCAAGGATGGTTTCGCTTGTGCGCGTTGCGGTGAGAATCACCAATTCAAGCGCAAGGGCAGCAACTCCATTTTGTGCCCGCAGTGCCGCCATAAACTCGGCCATGTCCGTATAGGGCAAGGCTGGGTGATGCACCACTCTTTGAATTTTTGAAGGGGCAGGAAGTAGGTTTTCGAGCTTGCCGCGCCAGCGTGCAGGGTTTTCACCCGTGCGATGTTCCCGCGCACTCGCCCAATCCAATACGCTTTCAATGCGGCCACGCACGCGGCTGGCGGTTTCGGTTTTTTCATTCCAAAGCGGTTCCAGCACCTTCATCACCAACGCAACGTCAATATCCTGCACGGGTAGTTTGCCAAACTCAGGATAAGCGAAACGCTCCATGGTATTGCGCCATTGCCATACATGTTTTTCATTCTGCCAGCTTGACTTGTGCGCCTCCATGTAGGCTTCAGCGCATTGTTCAAATGTCATGCCACGCGCCTTGGCCAGTGCCTTCTTTGCATCATCTTCTTTACGGGCAGCAAGTGGGTCAATGCCTTGTGCAAGTATGCTGCGGTAGTGATTAGCCCACTCGCGCGCACCCCTGACTAATTCTTTTCCGCTTTCGTCTCTCTTGCTGGTCAGTGGCACGGCATTCAATGAACCTAACCCCATTGTCTTGGCTTTGCCGTTCATCATGTACCTAAACACCCAAGATTTAACGCCATCGCCTGTGACTTGCAGATAGAGATTTCCTCCATCGGCATACATGCCCTTTTTCTTTTTTGCTTTGATTTCTAAAACTGTGAGCTTTCCAGTTATGCTTGCCATAATCAACCTACAAAACGACCTACAAATTAAATCCGACTTTGGACGGATAGTTGCGAACACCTAAGAATAGGCATAGCAATATATCTATTATAAAACAAATGGTTTGCTGAACAAAAGCGAATAAAGAAAAACAGCCAAAAACATGGGTTTATAGGATGTAGCCTCCACCATTAAAAATAGCCGCCTTGCGCGGCTTTTTTTATTATTAGCGTATAGATTTTCAAGGCGCGCTAACGGCCTTAAAACTCATGGCCACAATCAATGGTTTATAGCCCGCGTAGCAGTGGTTGAACGTCTCGTCGTTATTTAAAATGCTCATAAGCGCGCGTGCATTGATGCTATAAATTATCGCCCCATCGCGGCTGAAAAAATGTGCAAGATACGGCTTCGCGGCGTCGCACTCCATCAACATCCACTGTTCGATGTTTTTGTAATTATACATCACGAACCAAACATTGGTTTGCGGCGACAGACTGCCAATTTGCTGCTGCAGCGTCTCACGGAAAGGGGTGATTGTGCTGTGGGGTTTCCACGGCGGGTCGAATGGTGCAAGAATCATTGTGTGGTTAAAATAAGGCACATCCCCATAGGAATCATAAGCCGTGCGGCCATCATCCATCGCATTGAGCAGATAAAAATACGCCGAGAGGCGACCGGTCACGATGACATCGCCGGGTTTGAGATTGCTGTGGAGATGCTGTTGTGCGGCGTTGAGATCCGCCTGTTTTAAACCGAATTCTGCATCGTGATCAGTATAAACACCTGTATAGGCTAATGTCGTTCCCCACGCCAGAAACACACAGGCGCACAGCAGGCTTAAACGCCTGGAAGCTAGAATTTTGACGAGAACGGGATTGAGTGCATAACCAAAAGGAAGCACGAAAAATGGAAAGAGGTAATAGCCGTGCCGACCGATAGCGTTGGGGTACAGCTCAGTATAGGTGACAAAAATGGTTATGAACCACGCCCAGAGCACAAGATAGCACGTCCGCGGCGATTGCTTGTACATGATGCACAGACCAACGATTTGCAGCGTCGCCAGCCATCCGGCAAAAACGGCAAGCATGGTTTGCAGCAGGTTTTCGCCGAGAAAGGCTTTAAATCGCATGAGCCCGATCAACGGATAGAAGAAATGGGCGAACATGACATCGATGGTAGGAATGAGGCTGCCATCAAATGGCCTTAAAAACCCACTGTCCATCGCCAATTGGTGCCACATGGGTCCGGCGGTGCCGGGAGCTAAATAATGCTGATGCAAGAAAAGACCGAGCGCAAGCAAAGGCAAATAAGATGCGGTAAGCAACGCAAATGGCTTCCAACGCTTTCGCCTGATATCATCTATCCCCTGTGTAATACCGCAGGCCGCGGCGACAAAAAACCCGCTAAAATGAATGGCCGAAGCGAGGAAGATGAGTACGCTATACCAAGTGAGATCCTTTTGTTTTCCCAGATCCCGGTAGCGCACGAACGCGCAAAGGGCAAAGATGGTGAAGGCCATGAAAAACGCATAGTTGCGAATGGTGACAGAGGTCACAACTGCCACCGGCATCAGCGCTACCACGCCCGCACAAAACAAGCCAAGCGCGGAACCGCGAAGCAGTGAACCGAAGCGGTAAAACCCCACAATCGTCGCCATACCCGCCGCCATGGAAAATAGACGTTGGGTAAAGATGTCGGGAGATAGCATCAATAAATAATGGCGAATAAAATGCATGAGCGGTGGGTGCAATTCTGCCAAGCCTCGGCGCCAAACTTCGGCCAGGCTTTGGCCTTTGGCGGCCATGAGCAGAAAGAGCATTTCGTCGCCGCTGTAGACATAGTCGCGGAAACCCCATAGCCGCACCATCAACCCAGCAAGCAGAATGCTCATGAGAATAACGCTGGACGAATCCCGATTCGGTTGGTTTAACTGCTGCATGACTTCATCTACCTTCCGTGCTCTTATTTTTATTGTGGCGTATAATGCCGAGCGACATATCACCTCGGTGCTCGACCGTATTCCAGAATCAATCTGGAAGGGCGAGCCTTACGCATGCGACATATTGGTCATAGATGATTTTTCGAACGATGCAACGTGGGACGTATGCAACGCCTATTGTGCACGCACAGGCCGGCACGTGACCGTGCTACGTACGCCGACCAATCAAGGCTACGGCGGCAATCAAAAACTGGGCTACACCTATGCGATTTCTAAGGGTTACGATGCGGTAGTGCTCCTCCACGGTGACGGGCAATATGCGCCTGAACTGCTCCCGGATATGTTGCACCCGCTGGCCGAGCGGCACGCGGATGTCGTATTCGGCTCGCGGATGATGAAGCGGAAAGATGCGTTAAAAGGTGGCATGCCATTGTATAAGTTTATAGCGAATATTACGCTTACAGCCCTACAAAATACGATGCTCGGTTCGCATTTGAGCGAATTTCATACCGGCTATCGCGCCTATAGTACTGCCGCGCTACGGCGCATTCCATTTCGCTATAATTCCGATTGGTTTGATTTCGACACCGACATTATCATTCAGCTGGTGGATCAAAAAGCACGCATCATCGAAATTCCGATTTCCACGCACTACGGTGATGAAATTTGCCGCGTGCAGAATTTCCGCTACGGCACCACCATTTTAAAAGCCTGCTTGCAATCGCGTTTCCAGAAATTCGGTATTTTTTACCACCGCCGATTTGATTACGAAGTGGACCCTAACTACGAAGACAAAAGTGTCTTCGACAGCAGCCATACCTTTGCGATTGATCAGGTGCCACCGGGGCAAACCGTGCTTGATATCGGCTGTGGGCAGGGGCACATCGCCCGTGTGCTGGCGGCGAAGGGCTGCCAGGTCTACGGGGTAGACTATATTACCCCGCGGGACACCTCGCCGTTTGTGAAATACACACAGGCGGATTTAGAAACCGGCATATCGACGTATGTAATGCAACCGTTTGATACCGTATTGCTGCTCGACATTATCGAGCATTTAAGTGACCCGGAGCATTTCTTGGAAGAAATCTACCAACACGTCAAAGGCACCCGTACGCGCATTATTTTAACCACGCCGAATATCGCTTTCGTTATCATGCGGCTGATGCTGCTGATTGGCCGATTTGAATACGGCAAACGCGGCATTCTCGACAAAACCCACAAGCGCTTGTTTACCTTCCCGTCACTGAGACGCCTGGTGGAACAATCGGGGTTTATCATCGAACGTACGCAAGGCATTCCCGCGCCATTTCCGCTGGCGCTCGGCAATCAAAAACTAGGTGGCTTGTTGCTTGCGTTCAACCGTTTGCTTATACGCATCAGCAAAGGTATGTTCTCTTTCCAAATCGGAATGGTGCTTACACCAAAGCAGGACTTTGACGTGGTATTGATGCGGACGATTAATTCCGAAAGGCACTGATGAATCTAGTGCTGCGTTACTGGAGTTACTGACTCCACCCACTACGGTATTTATTGATCAAGTTTGTGTTCCCGGCGGTATCAACCGATTGAACATTAGCGCCGTAAGACGTGTTCGTTGCACTGTAAATGTTCTGGCCCATGGTGCCCCAATCCGCCTCTGCATTATTGGGCATAGCCGAATTGTTTCCGCCGTTAACCGAGGTGCTGGTCCCACCGGTAGAAGTGGTTGTTCCACTGTTTTGGTTTGCGTTTTGGTTTCCCGTAGTATTCTGATTCTGACCATTGTTAACAGAAGGCTGAACAGTCTGCGCTTTACTGTCCGATGAGATAGACACAATAAGCACTGTCAATACAACAGCGATAATAGTTGATAAGTGGAATAGCTTGATCATATATTCCTCACTGCACCCCGGCGATGCCGAAGCAAATAGGCGTTGTAGAATCCGCGGACATTAAATAGGCCGTAAGCGGCACGGCACCGAAGACGACGCCAATACCGACGCCGACCGTCATTGCCAAACCCCACGATACTTTACCGATGGTGGCACCTACGCCTAAAATAATAACGGCAAGCACAGCGATACCGCGGCCCAGATTACCGTAAATGATACCGATGATGGCACAGATCACATTCCCCATCGGGCTTTGTTGTGCAAGTGCTGCGTCAGAGGTGGCAAAGAGACCGAGTGCAACTAATGCGCTTAAAAGCGCGGTTTTGCGAAGAGTAGAAAGAGAGCATAGGTGCATAGAGATCTCCTTAATTATTACCACTATATCACAGAATTGTGACAGTTTGTTGACAGTCGCCTAAAAAAAATGAAAAAGGTAGGGGTATTCAGCGCATTTTTCTATTTAACCCCAATTACTAAAGAAAGTCTTTATGAGCAATATTGAGAGCAAAATCACCTCCATGGGCTTCACCCTTCCCGCTGCCGTTCCGCCTGCCGCCTCCTATGTGCCCTATATGGTAAGCGGTAAGCTGGTCTTTGTCTCTGGCATGTTGCCGATGCTCGATGGCAAACCCCAATTCATCGGTAAAGTGGGCAAGGATATTACGCTCGAACAAGGCCAGGAATGCGCAAAACTCTGCGGTCTTAACATCCTTGCGCACCTAAAAAACGCCTGCGGTGGGGATTTAGACAAAGTTGCCAAGCTCGTGCGCATGGGCATTTTTGTGAATTCGACCGATAGCTATACGGATCAACCCAAAGTGGCTAACGGCGTATCAGACATGATGGTAGCAATTTTCGGTGATGCCGGCAAGCACGCGCGCTTCGCGGTGGGCGTGGCTCAACTACCGTTTGGCGTCGCGGTTGAAGTGGACGCTACATTTGAATTAAAATAGATAATTCAGATGGTTGATTTGTAATCACAATTTTAATTATTTATGGCTACAATGGGAGACTATGAGCAAAAAACGCACCCCCCCCAAAAAACCTGTCAAAACCATTGGTAAGAAAACCCCGGTCAAAAACCCGGTGACTGCAGCTGCATCTAAACGCAGCAAGGACCTGATCGCTAGGGGACGTAAATATTTCGCTCTGAACTACAAACCACGCGACATGATCATGAGCCACGGCAAAGGCGCAAGGCTGTTTGATTTAGAGGGAAAAGAATATGTTGATTTTGGTGCGGGGATTGCCGTGTGCTCACTCGGCCATGCGAATCCATTGCTGGTTAAAACACTCAAAAATCAGTGCGACAAGCTCTGGCATACCAGCAATATTTTCTTCAATGAACCAGCAGTGTTGCTTGCTGAAGAGCTGGTAAAATCCTCCAAATTCGCGCGTCGCGTGTTCTTCTCCAACTCTGGCGGCGAAGCCAACGAAGCGGCGATTAAACTCGCGCGTAAATACGCTGCCGATAAAGGCAAGCCACCCGAAAAACGCAATATCATTACGTTCCATGGTTCTTTCCACGGCCGCACGCTTGCAACCGTCACCGCAACCGCTCAACCCAAATATCAGCATGGTTTTGAGCCGCTGCCCGGTGGGTTCCTTTACTGCGAATACAACAACATCGACGCGCTCGAGAAAATGATGAATGATGGTGTTTGCGCCGTGATGATCGAAATCGTGCAGGGTGAAGGTGGCATTATTCCCGCCGCGCCCGGCTATTTAACGAAGATCAAGGCACTGTGCGAAAAATACGATGCGCTGCTCATGCTCGATCAAGTGCAAGACGGCATGGGACGTACCGGCCACGTCTATTCGCATTTCGCTGAGAAAGGCCTAGTGCCCGATGTCGTAACCCTCGCCAAAGGCTTGGGCGGCGGCACTCCAATTGGCGCGATGCTCGTGGGCGAAAAAGCTAGCGAAGTGTTTCAATTCGGAAGCCATGGCTCTACCTACGGCGGTAGCCCGCTTGCAACCAGCGTTGCGTTTCAGGTGCTGAAAACGCTGCAGAGCAAAGGTTTTATGAAGCAAGTGAATGCGCGCGGTGAATTCTTGAAAGAGGGTTTGCGCAATTTGAACAAAACCTATGGCTTGTTTGCGGATATACGTGGCCGTGGGCTAATGATTGGCGCAGAACTCATCCCCGAATACAAAGGCAAAGCCGGGGACATTTCCGAGCTTGCGCGGCTGCATGGTGCCATCGTGCTACAAGCGGGGCCGGACGTGCTACGTTTCGTGCCGCCGCTGATTATCACCGAGCGTGACATCAAAGAAGGCCTGAAACGCTTAGAACACGCGCTGCAAAGCTTCATGATGAAGCATAAATAATTATGGGTACACCTATAATTCTTGCCATGATGTGAGGGGTATGCTACGATGCCCCTGACATTTGAGTTTGACCTAAGCAAAAGCAAGAAGAACGCACAAGAGCGTGCATTACCCTTTGAAATGGTCGAGTTCTTTGAATTTGATACAGCCGTGTTGGTAGAGGATGCGCGCAAGGATTATAAGGAAACGCGGATGTTGGCATATGGATATATTGCGGAAAGGTTGCACGTGCTTTGCTTTAAGCCTGTTACCAAGCATCACATTCGCATTATTAGTTTACGCAAGGCAAATCGGAGAGAGTTGAAGAAATATGAAGAAGAGCAAAACAAAGAAGCACACACCACTCATTGACAAGAATGGAGAAGCAAGGCCTTTGCGGGCGGGTGATACTGTACGCTTGCGGCCCTTAGCGGAAGATTTTCCGGAATTGGCAGCGTTTGCCAAACGGCGTCGTGGACGTCCGAAATCAGCAAGCCCAAAGCGGTTGCATACGTTTAAATTGTCAGGGGATTTGATTGACGCTATTCGCGCAAGTGGCGGCGGTTATAACGTACGGGTTGAAAAAGTATTGCGCGAGGCGTTGGATGAGGGGCGAATCTAATGCTCTTAGTTCGCCCTGTTTGCTTAAATGACCACGGTGAGCTGCTCGCGCTTGCTAAGCTTGCGGGCATCGGTATGACGTCGCTGCCGCCGGATGCAAGCGTATTGCAAGCAAAAATTGAACGTGCTGTGACAAGCTTCGCAGGCAAACCGCCTTACCCCAAAGGAGAAGTGTTTTTATTCGTACTCGAAGATACGGAAAAGAAGAAGTTGGTGGGTTCTACCGGTATTGTGGCACACGTGGGATTGAGACATCCCTTTTATTCCTACAAACTCTCCACCATCGTACAGGCATCAGCTAACCTTGGCATTTATTCGCTGCAACGAGTTCTTCACATGGTGAATGACTATACGGATGCTACCGAAATCGGCTCGCTCTTCTTGGCGCCAGAATATCGCCGTGATGGTATTGGTAGCTTTTTGTCACGCTCACGTTTCTTAATGATGGCGCAATTCTCGGAGCTCTTCGCTGAACGCGTTATCGCCGAAATTCGTGGTGCTCAAGACGAAAAAGGAGAATCACCTTTTTACAAATATCTCGCACAGCATTTTTTCCAAATGCCGTTCCAAAAGGCGGATTTTATAAAAGCGACCCAAGGCAGCCAGTTCATTACAGACTTAATGCCAAAATATCCTATTTACGTAGAGCTGCTTAAGAAAGAAGCGCAAGATGCCATCGGAAAACCGTTGGAAGCGTCCAAACCAGCGATGCATTTGTTAGAAAAAGAAGGTTTTCTCTATCAGGGTTACATTGATTTATTCGACGCCGGGCCGACGATGCAGATTCAGCGTAACAACATCGCTACTGTTAAAAATAGCATAATTGCGAAAGTGGGGGACATTGAAAAAACCATCAAAGCCCCTGAGATGATGATTGCAGCAGGTGAACTTACGAATTTTTCTATTACGCGTTCACCTGTCGTGTTAAATGGCGAAGACGCAAAAATCACGACCGAAGTAGCCGAGCATCTAAACCTTCACTGCGGTGACAAAATCAGGGTAGCCCTATGAATGTAGACAGTGCCGTTAAAGCCGCTCATACCGCCTTCGACAACTGGCGGAGAACCACACTTCCTGAGCGTGTTGCGATTATCCAAAAATATAAAGAACTGGTTGCAGCCGATGTTGACGCGCTTGCGCTTAGCATCGCATCCGAAGTCGGAAAACCTTTATGGGATGCAAAAACCGAGGCGCAAGCTGTCGTTGGGAAAATTGATTTATCACTCAAAGCCCACGTCGAACGCACGCCGGATAAAACCGATGGTGCGAGCATGCTGCGCCACAAGCCGCATGGGGTTGCGGCCGTGTTTGGGCCATATAATTTCCCGGCGCATCTGCCCAACGGCCACATTGTTCCTGCACTCATCGCAGGTAATACGATTGTGTTCAAACCGAGTGATTACACACCCAAAACAGCCGAGTGGATGGCTCTCAAGTGGAAACAGGCAGGTTTGCCCGAAGGCGTATTAAACGTTGTACACGGCGGGCCTGAGGTAGGAAAGGAACTGGCGGCGCACCCGCTGATCAATGCGATATTGTTTACTGGTAGTGTGGAGGTTGGCACGCTCTTACACAAACAATTTGCTGGTCGTTTGGACGTGATGCTCGCGCTGGAGCTGGGTGGCAACAACCCGCTGATTGTGGAAGAAATGGCAGATATGAAAGCGGCAACACTGCTGATGATCCAGTCCGCTTTCATCACCTCCGGCCAGCGTTGCACCTGCGCGCGCAGGCTGTATGTACCGGAAGGTGCATGGGGCGATACGCTACTTAAAAACTTGTGCGACGCTGCATCCAGACTCAAACGCGGAGTCTACACCGACACGCCCGAACCTTTCATGGGCCCGCTGATTTCTGAACGAGAAGCAAACAAAGTCAAAGCGGGGTATGATGGCTTGGTCGGGCAGGGCGGTAAGCCTCTGTTGGCGATGACGCAAGCAGGTGCGATGCTTTCGCCGGGGATTGTGGATGTCTCCACCGTTTCCAATGTGGAGGATAGAGAATTCTTCGGGCCACTGCTGCGCGTTTGGCGTGTAAGAAATCTCGATGAGGCGATTGCCAAAGCCAATGATACAAAATTTGGTCTCTCTGCCGGCATCATCAGCGATTCGCAAAGTTCGATAGACCAATTCCTGCGTGATATTCGTGCGGGTGTGGTGAGTGTGAACAAGCCGACCACAGGCGCATCCGGCGCGATGCCGTTTGGCGGCATTGGCCTAAGTGGCAACCACCGCCCCAGCGCCTATTATGCGGCGGATTATTGCGCCTACCCCATGGCCGCACAGACAGCAGCTAAAGCGGAATTTCCTGCCACGCTCCCGATTGGGGTCACGCTGTGATCGAACTCAATATCGATGGCCTGCCCGGCCCCAGCCACCACTATGCGGGGCTGGCGTTTGGGAACATTGCATCTACCGAAAATGCGGGTGCGGTTTCAAATCCGCGCGGCGCGCTGCTGCAAGGGATTGCCAAAATGCGGCTGATGTTGTCGCTCGGCGTGCCGCAAGCGGTGCTGCCGCCACACCCGCGTCCGGCACTTGCATTTCTGCGTGCCAACAAGGTAACGGGAACCGATGCGGAACTCATTGCTAACGTGCCGGATAAAATGCTTTCAATTGCTTACTCTTCTTCGGCGATGTGGTCTGCCAATACGGCAACGATTATGCCAAGCGCAGACACCAAAGACGGCAAGTTGCATGTCGTGCCTGCGAATTTAATCAGCAATATTCACCGCGCGCTGGAAGCGCCGATTTCGGCGGTAAACCTCAAGGTGCTGCTGCCTTTTGCTGCTCACCATACGCCATTTGCACGCGAATTTCCGGATGAGGGTGCGGCCAACCATATGCGGCTTTCGGACGGCACCAACACGCTGCACATGTTCATCTACGGCAAGCAAGGCGGTAAATATCCGGCGCGGCAGAGCAGGGGCGCGTGTGAGCGCATGGCGACCTTAGTCAAAACGCCCGCCATGGTGCTGGAGCAATCGCTTGCGGCAATTGATGCTGGAATGTTTCATAACGATGTGATCGCCACGAGCCACGCGGAATATCTTTTCTATCATGAAGCGGCGTATGCAGAGCCGCTGCAATTGCCCGCTTGGGTTAAGGTGCGGCGCATTGCGAATACAGAACTTTCACTGGAAGAAGCGCGGCTCAGCTATTTATTTAACAGCCAGATCGTGACAGCCGCCGATGGTTCGATACACTGGATTGCACCGGTAGAATGTGCAGAGAGTTTGAAGGCGAGTGCGCTTTTGCAAAGTTTCCCTGTTTCCAAAATCCATGTTGTCGATCTAAAACAAAGCATGCGAAACGGCGGTGGCCCGGCGTGTCTGCGCTTACGCGTACCTCTCACTCAAGCAGAACTAGCGCAAGTACCACTGGTTGACAGTGCTCGGCTGGATGCGCTGGAAACCCTGGCCAACACCCATTACCGCGACCGCCTCACCTTCGCGGATTTACGCGACCCCAAATTTATGGCAGAATGCGTGCACGTAACACGGATGGTGTATGACGCACTCAATTGACCTCATCGTCGATGAATTCAACGCCTGGTTTGAAGAAGCAGTGTCGCATCCACACATCGTTGAACCCTCGGCGATGAGCTTGGCAACAGTAGACGCGGCAGGGCATCCCAGCGTTCGCATTGTGTTGATGAAATCAGTCGGTGAACACGGGATTAGTTTTTTCACCAATTACGATAGCGCTAAAGGCAAGGCGCTTGAGAAAAACCCACATGCAGCCCTCAATTTTTATTGGGGACCGCTTAAAAAACAAATCCGCATCGAGGGGACGGTTACAAAAACGGATGCCAAAACCTCGGACCTCTATTTTGCCTCGCGCACGCGTGAAAGCCAGTTGGGCGCGCATGCATCGCAGCAATCAGAAGCGCTTTCGGACTATCAACACCTCGTGCAGCGGTTTGAAGAAATCTCCACACAATTTGCAGGCAAGCCCGTGCCGCGGCCTGAACACTGGGGTGGGTATGTGCTTACGCCCACACGCTTCGAATTCTGGGAAGAAAAACCCCACCGTCTGCACAATCGCTACGAATATGCGCGCGAAGGCAGTGCCTGGGTAAAGCGGCAGCTTAATCCGTAATCGTCATTCCCGCGAAGGCGGGGATCCACTCGCAATAATAACTATAATTGATTCTTTGGCGAATAGATCCCCGCCTTCGCGGGAATGACGTTAAATGGATGCTTCGGCAAAACAATTCGGGGTTTCGTAGATGCGGATGTGAACGCACTTAAGGTCGCTGCCACCAAACAGTTTGGGGCAGGTATTTGAAAGCAAATAAGCCGCCAGATTTTCGGCCGTGGGGTTAAAAGGCAGATAATAGATTTTTTGCCCCGTCGACCCGGCGATTTGTTCACCCAGGGTTTTGTCCTTATCCCATAAAATCACGGTGTGGTCCCAGTTTTCATCCAGCCAGGTACCGAGTTTGTGCTTCACAGCCCCAAAATCAACCACGCGGCCGATGTTGTCTAGACCTTGCTCAGCTCCAAATGTAGCTTCCACGGTATAGCGGTGGCCGTGCAGATATTTGCACTTGCTTTCATGCAGCATCACGCGGTGGCCGGCGTCGAAAGCGAGGGAGCGGGTGCAGGTGATTTTCATGGTGTCTTTTTTATCTTGATTAATCAAATCTTAGGAGTAGACGGTCTACCATAATTTATTCACTCCCGTCCAGCGGTTAGGTTCCTATGATTCGCCCCGCCAAACGCCTGCTAAAGAAGCGCCGTATTTCGCCTGGACTTTCGCGTGCGAACCCCGGCTCTGCTCCCGGCGAATTGCGCGCGAACCCCATGCACTTGCCGACCACGCTGTCGCTCGTTGCTTTCGGGCCTGAAGGGTTTGTCGAACAACGCGACGTGCAGGATTTGAAGGATATTGAATATCTAACCCAGAATTGGCCTATCGTGTGGGTGCATGTCACCGGCCTTGCCAATATTGAATTGATCGAGCGTCTCGGCAATATGTTCGCGCTGGATCGCCTCTCGCTGGAGGACGTGCTCGATATCGGCCACCGCCCGAAAGTCGAGTTTTACGATACCTATGTATTTACCATCGTCAAAGGCGCACGCCTAAACGATCATTTCGAGAGCGATCAAGTCTCCATGTTCCTCAAGAAAAACGTGGTGATTTTATTTCAGGAAAACCCTAACCACCATTTCGAACAAGTGCGCGATCGCATCCGCCGCGGCACCGGTAAAATCCGTTTCTCCGGCCCAGACTATCTTTACTATGCCATTTTGGATGAAGTGATCGACCGCTATTTCCCGATCTTAGATCAGGTCAACCATCACCTGACTGCGATTGAAGACCGTATCTTTACACGGGGCAGTGACAAGCGCGCCATGGGCGGCGACACCGATGTGATCCAACAAATCCACAATTCGAAAAACGATCTGTTGTTACTCCACCGCACCGTGTGGCCAATCAGCGATATCGTCGGCATGCTGATGCGCGAAGATAGCCCGCTGATTACTAAATCTACCCGCAATTTCTTCAAAGATTGCTACGACCACAGCGTGCAAGCCAACGAGCTTTCGCAGTTCTACCGCGATACGGCAACGGGCCTACTCAATACCTATCTGGCGTATGAAGGCCATAAAACCAACGAAGTGGTGAAAGTGCTCACTATGCTATCGGCGATGTTTATTCCGCTCACCTTAATCGCAAGCATTTACGGCATGAACTTTGAAAACCCCGTGCCGTCCTATTCCTGGCACTATGGGTTTGGTTTTGCGATCGGGTTTATGCTCATCATCGCGTTTGGTATTTTGGTGCTCTTTAACCGCATGGGATGGATCGCCACCGGCTGGCCATTAAAACGCCGCAAACCGGACGACAGTATGTGATGTCATTCTGCTCATTGCGTTAGCAATGGAGCAGAATCTCTCTATTTATGAGATCATGCTCGAACCCTTTTGGTTCAGCAGGATGAGGTGGTTTAGTATTTTTTGACTGCTTTGGGGCACGCATCAGACCAACCCACGGTCGATGCGTTGTTGCACTCGTTGTCGCAATCACGCGCAACTTCGCGGGCAAGCGTAGAATGATTTCTGGCATGGCGTGCATAGGCGCAAGCAGAAGCGCGGTC
Organism: uncultured Rickettsiales bacterium; assembly: GCA_964405685.1. GTDB lineage: Bacteria > Pseudomonadota > Alphaproteobacteria > Rickettsiales > SXRF01 > CAYOOP01. Next base: position 32,308 of record CAYOOP010000008.1, on the reverse strand, counting down.
GGTACCAAAATTAGCACCTTGCGCCATCGGCATGGGCGGTACGTAATAGCTAATCACACCGGGTTTTCCTGCAACGGGCTTTTCTGCTTTCGGTGTTTCAGCAGCAGGTTTTTCATTGCCCGGTGCACTTACAGCCCAACCGCGTTTGTTCATGCAATCGGCAAACAATGCGAGTAGTTTGGTTTTCTCATCTTTTTCCCCACCATTTAGAGGCAATCCGCGACGCGCTTCTGAATATTCGCGGCAATCGTCGCGTGAGGTGGCGTAATCGCGTTGCGTACGGGTCGTCTCCGAACATCCAACCAGCAAGATAACAACTAAGGCCGAGCAACGCGTTTTCATGAGGCAATCCTACCACGAGTTTATTAAAAAAGTGATGCCCATCTAAAAAATTGTATTTTATACTTGCGCCAAACCAAATAGTTGTATAAATATAGATCATGCAACCGAAGATTGCATTTTGGCAATCGGCTGGAATGCAACAGTAAACAGAGGAATTTCTATGCTACCTATTGTACTTATTGGGGACAACCAGGCGAGAATGAAACATTTGGAGCAATCCTTCTCCACACAAACACCTGCGCCGCTTAGGGTGCTGGAACTTTCCACCGAAACTTCAGCGATAATGCCGCTGCCCGCGCTTACCACGCCCTCGATCATCGTGCTAGATATCAATGATTCGTTTAGTCCTTCGATTGCGCAATACATCGCGCGGCTGCATATGGCGTACACTGAATCGGCCGTAGTGGTGCTGCTGCCATTTGGGGATGATGAAGGAGAAATAGCTGCCGTTAATGCTGGTGCGGATGATGTGCTCACCAAGCCGCTCACGCCAAAGCGTATGTCATTAGTCTTGCGCAATTTGAGCGAACTGGTGCGGTTGCGTAGTGCGCTTAATACGGGTGAGCGGCCATCGATAAGTTCTCGCATTCCTGTGGGTAACCTGGTGATCAGCCTGCTCAGCAGCAATGGGCAGATCAAAAGATTCTACCATTTAGAGCAGGAAATTATCCGCGCGACGATTGCCTATTTCGATGGGCATGTATCGAAAGCATCCCGCGCGCTCGGCATCGGCCGGTCAACACTCTACCGCAAAATCGATGTGGAATCGCTCCCGGAAATAAGCCGCGTCGTGAAGGCGTAATTGAAACATGAACTGTTGCATACCGTCATTCCGGCGAACGCCGGAATCCAGCAAAGGCGCGTCTGCGCCGAAAAACATCTTCTTGCGCGGAAGACTCCGCGCACTGGATCCCGACTTTCGTCGGGACGACAATGTCATGAAACTTCGTTACTTTGGTATTACTCCTGCCGGAACAGCACGTGCTTCAGCACGTTCGGGTTGTCAAGAATCTTGCCCGAACCCACAGCCACGCATTGCAGTGCATTCTCCGCCACAAAGACGGGCAGAGACGTGGCTTGCGAAAGTACCAAATTCAAATTGCGGAGCAGCGCACCGCCGCCTGAGAGCGCAATACCTTTATCGACGATGTCGGAAGAGAGTTCCGGCGGTGTACATTCCAACGCCACTTTCACCGCTTCGATAATTTGCCCCACCGGCTCAACCAGCGCTTCGGCAATCTGATATTCCGACAGTACGATTTCTTTCGGTACGCCGTTGATCAGGTCGCGGCCTTTAATTTCAACCAGGCGGCCTTGGCCATCTGCCGGTGCACAGGCGGCGCCGATTTCCTTTTTAATTTTTTCCGCAGTGGTTTCGCCAATCAGCAAATTGTGGTTGCGGCGAATATAAGAAATAATCGCTTCGTCCATTTTGTCGCCACCCACACGCACCGAGCGTGCATATACAATGCCGCCGAGTGAAAGCACGGCCACTTCCGTGGTGCCACCGCCGATGTCCACAATCATCGAACCCGTCGGTTCAGTAATCGGCAGTCCGGCACCAATAGCGGCTGCCACAGGTTCTTCAATCAGATAGACTTCGCGCGCGCCGGCGTTTTCTGCTGCTTCCTGAATCGCGCGGCGTTCTACCGGCGTTGAGCCCGAAGGCACGCAAATAATAATCAGCGGCCGCGGACGGAACAACCCACCGCCGCCTTCATGCACTTTGCGAATGAAATGTTTGATCATTTCTTCCGCCGAGAGGAAATCCGCAATCACACCGTCTTTGAGTGGGCGGATGGCTTCGATTTTCGCGGGCGTGCGGCCCAGCATCAATTTCGCTTCATTGCCATACGCAAACGGCACGGGATGACCGTTGACCATTTTCATGGCGACGACTGACGGCTCATTCAGCACCACGCCCTTGCCCTTCACAAACACCAGCGTGTTCGCGGTGCCAAGGTCAATCGCCATGTCAGAAGACATCAAACCGAAGAGTTTATGAAACATGCAGATCCTGCTGTGAGTAGAAATGAGGAACTAGTTACACTACGATTGCGAAAGCGCGTCAAGCGTTGATGTGCGCGGTATTTTAGTATTATTATTCAACGCGCTGCTGAAATATCGGTCGCTATTTTTCCTTGCTCCCGAAGGCTATTTGCAAAAGAACGCCCGACGCGGGTGCTATCCGCAGGGTGGGACATATCCAGTACGGTTGGTTCATGCGCTGGAAGTTGAGGAAGGACAGGAACATTATTACCAGACCAGCTTCTAAGGGTCGCTCCACCACGCTTAAGCGCAGCCACTATTCCGCGCTCTTGCATGCAAACAGGGTAGGGATTTGCAAAAATAGCCTTCACCCCATCCAAATTCTGGCTAAGTAAAAGCTGCGCAACGTTTTCTGGCCGAACTAAAATGCTAGTAGATCGGCGAACTTGGTGAGGTGTAAACAGATCCTTGCCTGAGGCTTCATTGAGCACCCATGCCAAATGTTTCAGCGATTTTCTTTCAGTGCGGTCAACGATACGGTCATCTGTAAAAATGGGAATAATTTCGAATACAGGACGATCTTTATAGGTCGTCAGCTCAATGTCATAGCCGCCACCCACCAGCGCCCTCAAGCCACGTAGTTGATAATCGCGATCCATCGGCAACGGCTTAGGTTCATTAGATGGTATAGGTTTGCCGGTAAGTAAATTGGGCATAGCTAGCTCGAAAGCAAATCGAGTTTAGTGCTACTTTGAAGCTTCAACAATTTATTAAGCGCATTCACATACGCCATAGCCGAGGCCACTACCGTGTCGATATGCGTGCCGTGGCCGCTGACTATTTTGCCGTCCGGCGAGGCAAGCCGCACGGTCACTTCGCCTTGTGCATCCGTACCGGTCGTTAGTGCGTTTACTTGATACAATTTCAACGTCGCCTCATGCGGCACAAGCGCTTTGACGGCATTAAACGTCGCATCGATCGGGCCATTGCCCGTTGCGGTTACGGTGCGCGCCTGGCCATCGACCGAAAGCGTTACCAGAGCTTCCTGCGGGCCTTCGGAACCGCAGTGTACGCCCATGCGCACGAAGTGCACTTTGTCAGTGGCACCCGTGCCGGAATCCAGGAGCGAAACAATATCCTCGTCGAAAATTTCTTTTTTGCGATCAGCCAATTCTTTGAAACGGTGAAACGCTTCTTCAAATGCATTATCGCCCACGTTAAATCCAAGCGCGGTGACTTTGTCGCGAAATGCTGCACGACCAGAATGTTTTCCGAGCACAAGATTGGATTCGGTCAAACCAACCGATTCCGGCGTCATGATTTCATAGGTGCTCGCGTGTTTCAACACGCCATCCTGGTGAATGCCAGATTCATGCGCAAACGCATTGGCACCCACAATCGCCTTGTTTACTTGCACCACCGCGCCAGTAATATTCTGCACTAGTTTCGATGCGCGCGTCAGATGTGTCGAGTCGACATTTACTGTGAAAGGAAAGAGATCCTTGCGCGTTTTAATCGCCATCACCACTTCCTCAAGCGACGCATTGCCCGCACGTTCGCCGATGCCGTTGATGGTGCATTCGATCTGCCGCGCACCATTGAGCACGCCCGCAAGCGAGTTCGCAGTCGCCAACCCCAAATCATTCTGACAGTGGGTGGAGATAATCGCCTTATCAATGTTTTTAACGTTACTCTTCAAGTAATGGATGAGCTTCCCATAGTCTTCCGGGGTCGCATATCCCACGGTGTCCGGGATGTTAACCGTAGTAGCGCCGCAATTGATAGCGAGTTCCACCGCACGCGCCAAAAATTCCTTTTCCGTACGCGTTGCATCCATCGCGCTCCATTCCACATTGTCGGTAAATTTCCGTGCGAGCTTCACGCTCGCTTCAATCATCTTCAAACATTCCGCCTGATCGATGCGGTATTGGTATTGCAGATGGATCTCGCTGGTCGACATAAATGTGTGAATCCGCGAGCGCTTGGCTGGTTTCAGCGCTTCGCCCGCTCGCTCGATATCCGCCGTCTTCGCCCGTGCAAGCGAACACACTACCGCGTTTTTGATTTGTTTGGCAATCGCATGCACCGCTTCAAAATCACCGTTGCTCGCCATCGCAAACCCGGCCTCAATCACATCTACACCCATGGCATCCAGCTGATCGGCGACGAGCAGCTTTTCCGCCAAGTTCATAGACATGCCTGGTGATTGCTCCCCGTCACGCAACGTCGTATCAAAAATAATGATCTGATCGGTCATAGGCGCGGGATTCTACAGTGCCTATACGATTGCTAGCAAGGAGTTTTTAGGGAAACTAGTGTAGCGTCTCTCGCAGTTCCTCCCCCCGCAGGGGGGAGGTTAGGAGGGGGGCTGACTTGGGAGGAAGATAGGTTGATTCCAATATTCTCGCGTGGATGCCCCCTCCCCAACCCTCCCCCTGTGGGGGAGGGGGCTGTAAAGTGCTGCACGAGACACTACACTAGCGAGTGGCAAGCGCTGGTTCGGATACGCGAGTATCTCTAGCCTTTTGCCATTTTCCTTGGTTTCCCGAGTATTCAAGCAGGAGCGCTTCAACCGGGTTATCCTCTCCCTTTTCTAAACCACTTCTTGACCACTCTAATGGAGAGGATTGGCCCTCAGGGGACAAGAACGGGTCTGCGCCTGCATTTCCTAAGATTCTAATAATGCGAACCATGGTACTATAATCACCTAAAACTTTAGGATCTTTTCTTGAACTTAAATATGAACATGTTGCCAGTTCTGCAGCCATTCCTAGAGCCGAGGCGTTGTCATCATCTAATAGGTCTGGGTTTTGACCCATACCATTTCTTAAAAGTGCATCGAGAGCTTCAGGTTGGCGATGTAGCACTCCGAGATGGAGTAAGGGATGTCCTTGATTATCTCGAATCAAATTCAAATCTATATCATCCGGCAACGCGAGAATAAACTTAGCATCACCAGTCTTTACAGCTTGGATAATCTTCGATTCTATGGACATATAGCTCTCCTGTATGAAATTAGTGATGAATATAGCACATCAATTCTAAAAGTAAACAGTAATTAACTAAGCTGCCCGTGGCAATGCTTGAATTTCTTGCCGGAGCCGCAGGGGCAGGGGTCGTTGCGGCCAACGCGTTGGCCTTCGTAAGTATTGGGGCTATTCAAAGGGATAACGTTCTCACTCCCTGCCATCGCCGGGTCTACACGGCTTTCTTGCATGCGGCGGGTAGGGGCCGCCGGCATAGGCGTTTCGACGCTAATGGCGATGTGCGACATGCGATCCGTCACCAATTCACGCAAATAGTTCAGCATGCGTTCAAACAGGCCAAAGGCCTCTTGTTTGTATTCATTTAGCGGATCACGCTGACCATAAGCACGCAAACTAATGCCATGACGCAAGTGGTCGAGCGAGAGCAAATGGTCTTTCCAGATATGGTCAAGCGTGGTAAGGAGCACGCGCTTTTCAGCCATGCGCATGAGTTCGTGCCCGAATTGCACTTCTTTTTGTATCATGTGCTCGTCGATAATTTTCGCCAGACGCTCGCGCATTTCATCGTCCGCGATGCCTTCTTCTTTTGCCCATTCCGCGGCCGATACATGCAGCCCAAATATGCGGAATACCTCTTTCTGTAGTCCGTCTGCATCCCAGGCTTCTGCGTAGGCTTTGGCGGGAATGTGGGTAGCGATCAAATCTTCCACCACTTGATCGCGCATGTTTTTCACGGTTTCTGAAACATCGGTAGATTCCATCAAATCAATACGTTGTTCGAAGATGACTTTGCGCTGATCGTTCATCACGTCATCAAACTTCAGCAGGTGTTTGCGGATTTCGTAGTTGCGCGCTTCCACTTTTTTCTGCGCGCGCTCCATCGTGCGTGTCATCAGCGGATGGATGATGGCCTCGCCTGGCTCAAAACTCTTGCCCATCAACTTCGAAATCATTTCTGTCGCGCCAAAAATGCGCATCAAATCGTCTTCGAGCGAAATGAAAAATTTCGATGCCCCAGGGTCACCTTGGCGGCCCGAGCGGCCACGCAATTGGTTGTCAATCCGGCGGGATTCATGGCGTTCGGTGGCAATCACGAACAAGCCACCTGCATTAATGACTTCTTCTTTCGCGTGCGCCACATCGGCGCGCAATTTTGCAATTTTTGCGGCGTTTTCGGCAGCAGGTTCCGCACCGAATTGCTGTTTAATCATCATCCCCGCGTTACCACCGAGCATGATGTCCGTACCGCGGCCGGCCATGTTGGTGGCAATCGTCACCGCACCGGGTTGGCCCGCTTGCGAAATAATAAATGCTTCCTGCTCGTGATAGCGCGCATTCAACACGTTGTGCGGAATTTTTGCTTTTTTGAGCAGCTTGGAAAGATGCTCTGATTTTTCGATGCTGATGGTGCCCACGAGCACCGGCTGTTTGCGCGCGTTGCACTCTTGAATAAGTTTGATCACCGCCGCATATTTTTCTTCCGCCGTGCGATACACTTCATCGTCATAATCGATTCGCGCCACATCCACATTGGTTGGCACTTCCATCGTTTCCAGCTTGTAAATATCGCGGAATTCACCCGCTTCGGTCATCGCCGTACCCGTCATGCCCGAAAGCTTCGGATACATGCGGAAATAGTTTTGGAAGGTGATGGAGGCAAGCGTCTGATTTTCATTTTGCACCGGCACGCCCTCTTTGGCTTCAAGCGCTTGATGCAAACCTTCGCTATAACGCCGGCCTTCCATCATCCGGCCGGTAAATTCATCGATGATGATAACTTTGGAATCTTTCACAATGTAATCCACATCGCGCGTAAACGTCACATGCGCGCGCAGTGCTTGGTTCACGTGGTGGACAAGCGAAACATTGCCGATGTCGTATAGCGAGGTGCCTTCTTGCATGTGCCCGGCAGCCACCATCAAGGCTTCCATGTGCCTCACACCGACTTCCGTCAGCGTCACGTTTTTATGTTTTTCATCTTTCTCAAAATCTTCCGGCGCAAGCTTCAGGATCAGTGCATCGACTTTGTAATACAGCTCAGAATTATCTTCCGTCGGGCCGGAGATAATCAGCGGCGTGCGCGCTTCGTCGATTAAAATGGAATCCACTTCATCGACAATGGCGTAGTGAAATGGTCGGTGCACCATGGTATCGCGCGTATATTTCATGTTATCGCGCAAGTAATCGAACCCGAGTTCGTTATTGGTCGCATAGGTAATATCGCACGCATATTGCGTGCGGCGTTCATCATCTTCCAAATCATTGATAATGCAGCCGACGGTTAGGCCAAGGAATGTATAGAGTTTCCCCATCCACTCCGCATCGCGCTTGGCAAGGTAGTCGTTCACCGTCACCACATGCGTGCCTTTACCTGGCAGGGCGTTCAAATAGGCGGCTAGCGTACACACCAACGTTTTACCCTCGCCGGTTTTCATCTCAGAAATCATGCCGCGATGCAGGATGATGCCCCCCATCAACTGCACATCAAAATGGCGCATGCCTAGGCTGCGTTTGGAGGCCTCACGAACCGTCGCAAATGCTTCCGGCAACAACTTATCCAGCGATTCTCCTGCGGCAATACGCTCACGAAATTTGACGGTCTGATTCGCCAATTCCGCATCGCTCAGACGCGAAATCTCAGGCTCAAGCGCGTTAATGCGTGAAACCGTAGGTTGAAGGGAGCGGATGAATCGATCGCCCGCCGAGCCAAAAATCTTTTTTGCAACGCTAGATAACATAAGGCGGGAACATGTAGTGCGTGAGGCCGTGAATGTCAACTTGCGATGGCGGCTATTCTATGGCATAAAACCACCCCTCATTCATGTTTTGAAGGATAAATCCATGCACCCACGTCGCTTCATCATCGCTTTTTCCGCGTTTGCTTTCCTCGTTGGCCCCGCATTCGCGCAGACGAAACCCGTGAAAGACTATGTGATTTTAAAAGTCGGTAAGGACGAAATCCGCTACGGCGATGTGCTGGAAGTGTGGTCCACCCTCTTCCCTGGCGATACGCCGCCCGACTTCAACACCTTTGATGCTTCGGTAAAACAAAATGTCCTGCGCGGCATGGTGAGTGAGAAATTGCTGTACCAAGAAGCGGTCAAACAAGGCGTCGATAAATCTCCCGAAGTGCAAAAACGCCTGCAAAGCCTGCAAAAACAGCTCGTCATCCAAAACCTGATCGAGCAACAAACCAAAACCTTGACCTCCGAAGCGGCACTCAAAAAAGCCTACGCCGAAAAAGTAGAGTCTATGAAAGATCAGGAAGAGGTGCGCGCGCGCCACATTCTGGTGGACAAGGAAGACGAGGCGAAAAAAATCTACGAACAAATCCAAAAAGGCGGTGATTTTGCGAAGCTTGCCAAAGAAAAATCCGTGGATAAGGGCTCGGCGGCCAAAGGCGGCGACCTCGATTTTTTTACCAAAGACAAAATGGTGCCAGAGTTTGCCGACGCGGCATTTCGCTTAAGAAAAGGTGAAGTCTCCCCGCCGGTCAAAAGTGAATTCGGCTGGCACATTATCAAGCTGGAAGACCGCCGGAAAGCCAACGTGCCGCCGTTTGAACAAATGAAAGAGGCACTGCAAGCCGAAGTACAGCAAAAAGGCGTGCAAACCTACGTGGACGGCCTAGTCAAAGGCGCGGATGTAAAATATTACGATTCCTCCGGCAAAGAACTGCCGTTTGACCCTGCAACACCAGCGAATGCTCCTGCTGCACCTGCCGAAGTACCTTAAGTTTACTCTACTACCCAAGCCCCCTTTTTTTGCGACCGCATCAGCAAAAGATTCCGTTGCTTTTGCTAATTATAGCTAACCAACCAAGTGACAGCATATTATTCGTGTGGTATGGTGTGCGCCGCTTTGCGCAGTGGGTAAGACTTCGCAAAGCGGGAGATTTTCGCAGGCACCCGCAGCAAAAGCGGAGGGCCGCCAAGGTAGATGGACGAGCGCTGGCGACGTATATAGATGCGCATCCGGATGCATATTTTAGAGAGATTGCGGTGGTGTTTAAAGTCAGTGACCTGGGGGTGTTGAAGGCATGTCGAAGGCTCGGCATCACGCGTAAAAAAACGCTGCTGTACTCAGAACGCGACGAAGTGGAGCGCACAACATTCAACGCCGTAGTCGCGCAAATTCCACCTGAACACATCGTAAAAATGCGCCAGACATGCTGGACACTTACGCCCATCTGCGTTAAAAAACTCTCAACCCTTCATTCGATAGGTGTATAGCTAAAGAAAAAGGCCTGCGGTTCCAGAAGAATCGCAGGCCCTCTACCGTGGTGTGGTATTTGTTAGAGTTATGCTTCGGCCACCGTTTCAAACAGTGCTGCCGCAAGCGCCTCAGCGGGTTCTTTCCCACCCCAGACGACGGCTTGCAGGGCAGGGTAGAAGCGTTCGCATTCTTGCGCCGCGTGGTCGATCAAGGCTTCCATTTGTTCAGCAGGCACGTTGTTGCCTTCCACCACCATCAGCGTATAGCGAAACACCACTTGCGAACTTTCAGAGTCGATCCCGAAATGGCCGGCCCACAGTTTTTCATTCACCACCGCCAGCAGCGAATGCGTGCGTTGATAGGCGACTTTCGGCAATTTAGTGTCGAGCGAGCAGGTGAGGCTTAAGCCGCCGTATTCTTCCTGCCACGAGAACCAGATTTTATAATTGCACCACGCACCGTTGATGTCGGCGAAGAGATCGCCGTCACCCGAACGATCGAACGACAGATCGCGATCAAGCATCACCATCTCGGCGACATCGAGTGGATTATAAAATTGTTCCTGCTTGCAAAGTGTAGCCGACATTTTTTTCTCCCGTTCACTTTGTAGAATGTGAAATTGTTTTTTGAGATGCGAATGGCGACTCCAAAACGGCGTCGCCAATACGCTGAAGATGGCAGATACCAATGGTTACAGCAATTATTTTTGGAAATTTTTTGCGTTATCGGGCAAGCATCGATGAAATAAGGAAAATCGGGGCCTGATGCACGATTGAGATTAATGTTATTGTTTATTTATAGTATGTTATAGTGGTTATCCACAGGTAGGTGCTTCAGAATTCTCAAGCCTATTCATGGGCTTGGTTTTTGAGCCTCAAAAAAGCATCGCACAACCTGAGATAGAAAATCGCCCCAGAACGGGCCTATTTCTTGCTTTTTAGCTCATCAATCTCGGCCTGGAGCCGGATGTTTTCGTCCCGCGCTTTTGTAGCCATGGCACGCACGGTTTCAAATTCGTCGCGCGTTACCGCGCCGTATTTCGCGAGTGTCTGCTCAATTTTATCCTGCACCACTTGCTCCAGCTCACGCTTTAACTCCAGCACGCTCCCTGCAGCACCACTCGCCAGCTTCGCCATGTCATCCAATATCGCACTGCCTTTTAGCATATTCATACCTCGTTTATGATTTACGCATATAATCTAAGCTACATGCTGGAAGAGGTCAATCATGGTAGAGGATAAGAAAAACACTAGTTATAAAAAGGCGGGTGCTTTTTTAGTGGGCGCCACTGCCTTGGGCGGTTTGTTGAAAATTGCTAGCCACCGGGATGATGTAGGAAAAACAGGCAATGTTGCACGTACCGGAATCGCGGAGAGTGTTTTAAAAGCGCATGACTTGGCCTGGAGGAGCATTAGAGAAAGTGGGATTACCGACCAAGCACGTATTGAAGAGATCATGGAAATCAATAATCCCGGGCTAAGTGAAAAAGAGCGCGAGTTTAAAAAAATGGAAGCAGCCCATGCCCGCGAAACAAACTTAAAAAGCAAAGTAAAAAAAATGTATTTCAACAGTGAAGAGGGAAAAAACTTTTTAGAGCAATTATCATCCGAACCAGTGGCTGCCTTGCACTTCACATTGGATACGATCGAAAAGACTATTGACCCTAACGATTACTCAGGAAAAATGCGCGATGATTTCAACCTCATTCCTGTAGCAAAAGAAGCGTTATCAAAACTACCTCCTAATGCAACTTGGGCGCAAATAGACATGGCAAGGTTGCCGTATGAATATTCCATTGTGCCGGAAGACACCATAGAGTTAACCGAGGCAACGCCATTGTTGTCACGCTCAGTTTTATCGGTTGTTCCTTCTAATATGATGGAGTTTTCCAATCGCGTGAACAGCCAAAGCGCCCGCATCAAGCTCTGGGAGGATGCGGAACAGAAAGGTGAGTTTTCCCCTCTCGTGAAAGCGGAAATTCTTTCCTCTTCCATCCACAGCCAGCAACAGAAGTTTTCGCAACATAAAGAACAAAGGCAAGGCGAGGGTAGATCTATATACTAATCAAATGGATAACTCGATACGACGGTCAATTTAAGCCTTTTTTTATAACTTCCATATATAGTCAGTAACTGACGTATCAGCTTTATCAAGCGAGGAGATACATGAAGCATATTGTGGTTACCGGCGGCGGTGGTTTCATTGGTTCCAACTTAGTAGCAGAACTTGCCAAGCGCGGCACACACAACATCGTCGTGTGCGACAAATTCGGCACGGACGACAAATGGCGTAACCTCAAAGGCCACCGCGTGTGGGAGATCATCCCGCCTGCGATCTTATTCCCGTGGCTCGAAGAGCACCGCGATAGTGTCGACGCCGTCTTCCACATTGGCGCCATGGCCTCCACCACCGAGCGCAATATCGACCTCATCTTGGAACACAATCTCGCGTTCTCCATCGCTCTCTGGCGCTGGTGCAACCGCCATGAAACCAGGTTCATCTACACCTCATCCTCTGCCACCTATGGCGACGGCGCGGAAGGGTTTGATGACGATATTTCGATGGGCTATCTGCAAAAGCTGCATCCGCTTAGCGGCTACGGTTGGAGCAAACATCTCTTCGACATGCACGTCGCCACCGAAATTCAAAATGGCAATGTGCGCGTACCTCAATGGGCAGCGCTCAAGCTGTTTAACGCCTACGGCCCGAACGAATACCACAAAGAATCGCAAGCGAGCGTCATCAGCCAGATCGCGCCGCAAGCCGCACTCGGCGCTGCGGTTAAACTCTTCCGCTCCTATAACCCTAAATACCCCGACGGCGGGCAGATGCGCGACGTCATCTACGTCAAAGACTGCGTCGATGTGCTGCTCTGGATGCTCGACAACCCGAAAGTACAGGGGATGTTCAACTTAGGTTCCGGTAAAGCGCGTTCGTATAACGACATGGCAAGTGCGCTGTTTGCTGCACTCGGTAAAAAACCAAACATCCACTACATCGACATGCCGGATGCGCTGATACAGAAATATCAATATTTCACCGAAGCCAAAATGGACCGCCTGCGCGCCGCTGGCTACACCAAAGCCTTCACCTCGATTGAAGACGGCATTAAGGACTATGTGCAGAACTATTTGGTGAAGCCGGATCCGTATTTATAACCGTCATCCCCGCGTAGGCGGGGATCCATTCGCTATAAAAATATATTTTATCTTTTGCGAGCAGATTCCCGCCTGCGCGGGAATGACGGCTACGCCTCTACCCATTCCGCATAAGCCTCTTCTACACTCTGTAGGCGCTTTTTGATTGCTTCACCGTTTAAAGCTTCGAGTGACTTGGGAAGCTTGAGTTGTAGCTTTTGCCTGGTCACTTCGAGTTTGATATCCGGCAGCGTGCCGGGGATGCCGCCGGTTAGGTGATAGGCGAGGTTAGCAAGCGAACCCACCAGCAGTGCCCAGGCTTTTTCCTTCGCGCCGATTAACCCCAACCCTTTCAAATCGTTTTTGCATTTCGTCTGATGGCGGTGATATAGCGCGAGCGCCAGCTGCACACGCTCTTTATGCGTCATGCCGTTAAATCCCGATTGTAATATGCGGTGGTACGACCACACGGCGCGGTATTCCGGGTGAATATAGCGCGCCACATCATACAGCAAACAAAACGCGAGGCGCAGCCGCGCAAAGCTTGCGGATTCTTTGCCAATAACCGGTGCCATCCACGTCGCCATTTCATGCGCGAATGCCGCCGAGCGGCCGATGCGGTTCGCATAATCCGTACATCCTGCAATCAGCACATCTTCATCGCGCACATAGGGCGAAAGTTTTTCATAGAGATAGCCTTCGCGAATGCCGCTGGCCGAAAACACAATTTCGCCCGGCTTCAGCGCCTCAATCACCTGTTTCAGCACTACAGCGGTCGCGGGTAGGGCAGCTGCACGCTTGGCAGACACGGTAGGCAATGTCAAAATTTGTTGTGGCGTCAACGTCAGAAAATCCTTGAGAAATTCCAACATCGGTTTCGATTTCACTGCATATTCATGCACGATATCCACCGGATAGTCCGACACTTCCATATGCAACCGCGCGAGTGCGCGGAACCCACCGCCGATGGCGTAAAAATGTGGGCATTTCGTTCCCTTCAGCCATTTCACGCCGCCAAATGCTTTCTTAACCTGCTGCTCAGTACGCACAATGTCGCCTTTGGCTTCATCGATCAACCTAAGCGGCCCAATCGGCAGCGTTACTTGTTCATGAATGTGCTGATCGCTCAGTGAGACGAGCTCCATGCTCCCGCCGCCTAAGTCGCCGGTGATGCCGCTGGGTTTATAAATGGAAGACAACACGCCATATGCTCCTAGCTTTGCCTCGCGCTTGCCGGAGATGGTTTCGATATGGATGTTGTGCTTGCGCTCCAAGCTTTTGGTAAATGCCTCGCCGTCGCTCGCATCGCGCACGGCGGCGGTGGCGAACACGTGCAGCTCGGTTACCTCCATTACATTAATCAGCGCCAGATAGCGCGCAATCGCCTCCCGTGCCATCACCACGCCTTCAGGATTCAGCTTGCCGCTTAAGGCCAAGCCCTTACCAAGCTGGCACATTACCTTCTCATTATAAAGCGCCGCCGGCGCGCGCCGAATCTGATCGTAGACCACCATGCGGATGGAGTTTGACCCAATATCAACAATGGCAATCCGCCCTTGGGCAGACGAGGGGGTGGCGAGGCTGTGTGGCATTACTCGTTTTCTTTTTCGCTAGAGGTTTTCATTTTCTTTTTCATCGCTTTCCCTCGGCCGGAAAGGCTCGGGTTTTTGATGAAATATTCGTGGGCAGAAAGCGCGTTCTCGCCTGCGTATACATGGGTGTAATGCCCATTCCCGTCCATTTCCCAGCTGCCGCGCTCATCTTTTAAATTGGCGAGCACGATTTGGCCGAGTACTTGTTCGTGCACCGTCGGGTTTTCAATCGGTACCATCACCTCCACGCGCCAATCTAAATTCCGCGGCATCCAATCCGCTGAGCCGATAAATACTTTCGCATTGATGGAGGGCATCGACTCACCATTCGCAAAGCAATAAATCCGCGCGTGTTCCAAGAACCGCCCCACCACGCTTTTTACACGGATGTTGTCGGACATACCCTTGACTCCCGGTCGCAGGCAACAAATCCCACGTACCACCAAATCAATCTGCACGCCCGCTTGCGAAGCTTCATAAAGTTGATCAATAATCTGCGGGTCCACCAACGCATTCATCTTCGCCCAAATGGCCGCAGGTTTGCCCGCCTTGGCGTGCTTGATTTCATCATCAATCAAACCTTTTAAGCTATCCCGCATATGCTTCGGTGCCACAATCAGCTTGCTAAACTTGCGCGGTGCGGCGTAGCCGGTCAGGTAATTGAAAAGATAGGCCGCATCTTTGCAAAGAGTTGGCTCACAGGTGAAATAGGAAAGGTCAGTATAAAGCCGCGCGGTGTTGGGGTGATAATTCCCAGTACCAAAATGCGCATAGGATTTGAGTGATCCTTCTTCCCTGCGCGTCACCAGTGTTACCTTTGCGTGGGTTTTAAGGGAGACGAACCCGAACGAAACCTGCACACCCGCCCGCTCCAAATCCCGCGCGAAGTGAATATTGGCTTCCTCATCAAACCGCGCCTTCAGCTCAATCAGCGCCGTCACCGCCTTGCCCGCATCCGCCGCAGCGATCAGTGCCTTTACAATCGGCGAATTCTTGCTCGTGCGGTAAAGCGTCTGCTTGATCGAAACCACATTTGGGTCGGTGGTTGCCTGCTGAATAAACTTCAGCACCACATCGAAGGTTTCAAACGGATGGTGAACGATAATGTCTTTTGCCGCAATCGCCGCGAAGCAATCCCCACCGTAATCATTAATCCGCTCCGGAAACCGCACCGTAAATGGCGGGTATTTGAGATGCGCAGGCCCCAGCGCTACCAACTCTGTCAGTGAACGCATGCCAATCATGCCGTCGAATTCCAATACATCTTCAGGCGCTACATGCAGCTGATCCGCTACAAACTGAACAAGCTTAGGCGATGCCGGCCCCGCAAACCGCAGGCGAATCACCCGGCCTCTGCGGCGCTCTTTCACGGCTGCTTCGAAATGCCGCACAAAATCTTCTGCCTCATCTTCCACGTCCAATTCGCTATCGCGCACCACGCGGAAGAGCGCCTGATCTTTGAGGCTATAGCCAGGAAACAGCGCGTCAATAAACAGCGTAATCACATCTTCCAGTGGAATCACCCTTAAATGTTTTTCTCCAGGCAATTTCACAAACCGCGGCAGGCTGGTAGGTAGCGATACAATGGCGATGCGCTCATGTTTTCCATGCTCTGGCATAATGGAATAAACGAGCGCCAGACTTAAATTGGGAAGGAAAGGGAAGGGGTGCGCAGGGTCGATGGCAATCGGGGTCAGCGCCGGAAAAATATTCTCCAAGAAATACTGTGCCAACCAGTTTTCCTCTTTGGTGTGCAGGTCTTTGGCCGTACACACAGTGAAATCTTCTTTCTTAAGTTGCTCGTGCAGTGTTTTCCAGCAAGCGTTTTGCGTCAGCACAATCTTGCGCGTTGCCTCGCTGATAATGTCTATTTCTTGCGCGGGCGTAAGCCCATCCAAACTTTTATTCTGCACGCCTTCGCGGATCATGTCTTTCAAGCCCGCCACGCGTACCATGTAAAACTCATCGAGATTGGATGCTGAGATGGCTAAATAATTAAGGCGTTCCAAAAGAGGATTATGCACATTCTCCGCCTCGGCCAACACCCGCGAATTAAACGCCAGCCAGGAGAGTTCCCGGTTTAAATAGCGCTCGCTGCTGTGCACTGCAGCATGTTTTGCGGATTGTTTTTTCTTCGACATAAGGCTAGTCTTTTAACCTGAATAGAATGGGATATCAACCGATGCTCGAACGCCTGACCTTAATCCGCCACGCCAAAGCCGTCCCCGGCACGCTCACCGAGGCGGACAAAGCCCGGGCGCTCACCCCCCAGGGCACCAAAGACGCCTATAATTTAGGCACTGTGCTCCGCCGCCGCGATTTTACGGCAGACGTTATTTTGTGCTCCACGGCGGTGCGCACCCGCGAAACCCTAACCCATATTACGGGCGGCTATGAAAAACCCATCGCGCCGGTACAATATTTAGACACGCTCTACCATGCGAGTGCCGAAAGAATTCTGGAAGTTGCTGAACTGTGTGGCGAAAAATACGTGGTCATCATCGGCCACAACCCCGGCATCTCCGACCTTGCCACCCGCCTCGCAGGGCAGACCGAACAGCTCCCCAAAGGCTTCGAACCCGGCCATTTCGCCACCGCGTCTTGCGCCAGCTTCAACATTCTTACCAAGGAATTCGATTGGTTTTTGCCGCCGCAGCACATGCTTGAAGTGGATCGTCAATACTATGAATGACGCTATTCAACCGGATAGTGGTGAAGAAACAGCACCTCAAAATTCGAACATATCTCGCCGCGATTTTAATAAAGTAGCCAGTGGACTTGTACTGAGCTTATCTGGCATGGGAAGTGTTGCAAGCACCGCATCAACGGAGGGAGTGGCCAGTGGGTTAACGATGGGGAGCATCACCGCTGCATTCCCACAACTATCTGTAAAGTGGGTGAAGGCCATGATGAAGATGGTCAAACCTCCTTATACCGAAGATACTCGTTTTCTTATTGGTTTAATAATTGAAACATCGTCTAATGCCATCCAATCGACCGATACCATAGCCGCTCGGCAGACAATCGCCGCAAAATCCCTTCAAGAAATACAAAGCTTTCTCAAATTTGTTGAGGGCGATGACTTAAACCATCCAGCACTTAAGGAAGTAGCAACTGCTCTTCGTACTACACTTAAACACCCGATCGTCCTAAATCCAGAAGCCGTTTTACTAGAGTGCACGGAGGCTACTAACGAATTGAATACGTTGTTGCGATCGTTATCTCACTTCTCCACTACGCCAGCCTCACGCGAAATTCCTAAGCCTGAGCGAAACAAGATAGAAGTCACTTCCCAATCACTTCAGCCGACCAATGTTTATCTTACAGAGGAATTCCAAGCCTTGGTAGATGCCATCAAAGCAGCTCCCAACCAGCCGAATGATTGGAGAGAAAGACTCATGCAATTCAGGAAAGATTTAGCGGAAGG
Source organism: uncultured Rickettsiales bacterium (assembly GCA_964405685.1). Lineage (GTDB taxonomy): Bacteria > Pseudomonadota > Alphaproteobacteria > Rickettsiales > SXRF01 > CAYOOP01. Next base: position 14,619 of record CAYOOP010000008.1, on the reverse strand, counting down.
CAAAGATGGTGTGTCTCTCTAACTACTTCTGAAAATATTCAAAAATCTGTTTCGCCACAACAGCGCTAATACCCTCCACTTTTTGCAATTCCTGCACGCTCGCGCTCGCGACATCCTTGCGTGAGCCGAAATATTGCAGCAATGCTTTTTTGCGTTTGGGGCCGATGTTCGGAATATCATCCAACTCCGAACGCATCGTCTCGCGCGAACGCTTGCGGCGATGGGTGCCGATGGCGAACCGGTGCGCCTCGTCCCGCAAATTCTGCAGCAAATGCAACCGCGCATCCCCTACCGACAATTGAAACGGTTCCTTACCCGGCACATGGATCCATTCCCGCCCCGCATTGCGGTCCACGCCTTTGGCAACGCCTATCACTTGCAAATGTTGCAGCCCGAGCGTTTCCAACACCTGAAGCGCCGCACCCAAATGCCCCACGCCACCATCAATAATCATCAAATCCGGCTGAATAGCTTCTATTTCTAAGTTCCCCCCGCAAGCGGGGGGATTCAGGGGGGAATTTACCCCACCCACTGCGCTAACGCTCTGACGAGCGTAAGCTCCGTTGCCCTCCCCCGCAAGCGGGGGAGGTTCAGTTTGACATAAAGATTTCAACCGCCGAGAAAGCATCTCACGCATCATCGCGTAATCATCCCCCGCGACGAGCTCACTCTTGATATTAAACGTCCGATAGTTCGTTTTCTGGAATCCCTCCGGCGTTGCCACCACCATCGCGCCAATCGCATGCGCGCCCATAATGTGGCTGTTATCATAAATCTCAATCCGTTTTGGATCTTTCGGTAAACCCAATAATTCAGTGAGCGCACCCCAAGTTCCAACGTCAAACATATTGCTAGCTTTGCGGCGTTTCAATGCGTCTTGTGCAAGCAGCTCCCCGCGCTCAAGCGCCTTCACTCGGCTGCCGCGCTTGGGGAATTCCACCGACACCGCAGTGCCATTTTGCAATTTAAGCGCACCTGCAAGCTCTTGCATCTCCTCCGCCTCACCTGTATTTACGATCACAAGCTTAGGGCAGGGGTGCGAGCTATAGTGATTCAAGATACACAGAGATAGAATCTCAAACGTTGCTGTATCCTCCGTATTGGCCGGGAAATGATATTCATGCCCCAAATAATTCCCGCTGCGGTAACTTCCAACGTATACACACGTGCGCTCGTTTTCGCGGTAACAAAGGAATACATCCGCATCAATCAAATCCGGAATCGCGGCATGTTCCCTCTGTACGGCGGTAGTGGCTTTAAGCCGATCCCGCAATTGTGCCGCGCGTTCATAATCCTGCGCATCGCTTGCCGCTTGCATTGCATCGGATATCTCACTGCGTATCTCCTGCGCCTGGCCATTTAAAAACCGCGACGCCTGTTTAATCAGCCCGCCATACTCTTCTTCGTTGATATATTTCACGCACGGCGCACTGCAGCGTTTGATCTGATATTGCAGACACGGGCGCGAGCGATTGCTGAAAATCGAATCGGAGCAGGGGCGCAGTAAAAAGGTTTTTTGCAACAGCTCCATCGTCTCATACATGGCGCCCACTGAGACAAACGGCCCGAAATACTGCCCCTTGCCCTGCCGATTGCCGCGGTATTTTGAGATGCGCGGGAACGCATGATCCGAAAATAAAATATACGGGAACGACTTGTCGTCTTTGAGCAGCACATTATAGCGCGGACGTTCTTTTTTAATCAAGCTCGCTTCCATCACGAGCGCTGCTGCTTCATTTTCTGTCGGCACAACTTCCACGCTGCGCACGAGAGCTACCATGCGTTGCAGGCGCAGTGGCAATTGCGCGAAATTCGTATAATTACTCACGCGATTTTTGAGATTCTTCGCTTTACCGATGTAGAGAATCGTTCCGTCTTCAGCACGCATTTGATAGACGCCGCTCGTTTCCGCCATCGTCGCGAGAGCGTTTTTGAGTGTTTCAATTCCTGTTGCGATTGAAGTAGTCATGGTGCGGAGTATAGACAAAACGTGGGTGGCCGTAACTTACCAAAACCTATCCACGAAACCTGTGGATAAATCTGTGAATAAGGCCATGCCCAAATAGTTTCAAATTCGATAATACCGTAGGTTAGTCGATTCTGCCTAAAAAACGGGCATTTGAATAACATAATGATATTTATGAAAAATGCAATAGTATAAAAATCTTATAGAGGAAAATATTGCCTAGTTATCGAGGGCAATTATGCCTGAGGCAGCAGGTGTAAACAAGTATTATTTTGCTCTGGGGCCGCGGTCATCTCTTTGGTCTTCCAGTTCATCCATCGCTTGCATAACGTAATCAGAATAGTTCGTAGGTTTGGAGCGGACGGGTTTCGTGCGGCGAGACACGCTTTTTACAGGATACGATGTTTCCGGTTTCACCGGCGGCGATTCATGCCATGTAAGATATTTGCCAAGGTTGTTGATGGAATCTTGTGGTGATGGAGCTCGTTCTTTCGCCCATACATGAACAGTGCGCATGTATTGAACGATCTCTGCGGGCAATGCCTCGCTTTTCTCCGCAATGGCGGCGCAGGCGTCCAATGTTTCGTGTAAATGCGCCGCAAGTACGGGAAGCCGAGCCTCTGCGATTTGTCTGACCGCATCTGCCAGCGGTCCACCATAGGAGATATCGGGAGTGGCTTCCGCATCAGCAATGGCACGCGAAATACTATTTCCTTGCTCAGAAAATTCATTTTCCTTGGCCCATTGCGCAATGCGCTTGTGGACAAAAAACAAATGTTGGGCACTTGGTTTCTTTTTTGCTTCTGGCATGAGGTTCCCTGATCAAATTCGCCATCATGGTACATCAAACATACTAGATTAATATTAATAATTGATTTCTTTTCTAATTCTCCAGTTGGCAAGCCATCATTTCCATGAATAAGTGGATCGATATGCACGAGAATCCGCTATTTACTCCTTTTGTTATTTTATTGGCCGCTGTGCTTAGCGTTGGGGTGTTTCGCGCGCTTCGGCTAAGCCCGGTGCTGGGCTATTTGTTGGCAGGTTTGGTCATAGGTCCGTATGGGTTTCAGCTGGTGGATGCCACCGCAAGCAAAAGCATGATCGCTGAATTTGGTGTCGTATTCCTCCTCTTCATCATTGGCCTCGAACTGTCCTTCAACCGCCTCAAAGCCATGCGTAGTCACGTTTTTGGTCTAGGCACCGCGCAAGTATTACTCACGGCTGCAGCCTTCACCGCCGTTGCTTCCCTCTTCGGCCAACCTATTTCTGCCGCGGTTTTAATCGGTGGTGGCCTCGCTATGTCTTCTACCGCCATCGTGCTGCAAGTGGCTGGCGAAACCGGGCAGCGTCATACCCAAACCGGCAGGCTCGCCCTTGCAATGTTGATTCTCCAAGACCTGGCAGTCATTCCATTGCTTGTCTTGGTACAAATGTTCTCTGAAGGTGAAGCCTTCGCTGAAGCCATGGTAACGGCTACCATCAAAGCCTTCGTCGCTGCTGCGTTGATTATCATCATCGGCAGGCGCATCATCCGCCCATTGTTTCGCATGGTGACGCATTTGCGTGATCAAGAACTTTCAACCGCAACCACGTTGCTTCTGGTCATTGCAACTGCGTATGCCAGCTACGTCGCAGGTTTATCCGCCGCCATGGGCGCATTCCTCGCCGGGTTGCTCATTGCCGAAACCGAATATAAATTACAAGTCGAAGCCGACATCATGCCTTACAAAGGCCTCTTCCTAGGCCTCTTCTTTATGACGGTCGGTATGTCGCTGGATTGGCGTTTCGTACTCCAGAATTGGGGTCTGATGGTAGGGATCGTTGTCGGTGTACTCCTCATTAAAGGCACGGTTATCTATACCATCGCCCGCATATTCTCCATGCCTATCGGCACCTCCATTAACGCCGGATTCCTCATGTCCCAAGCGGGTGAATTTGCTTTCGTAGTGTTTGGCCTCGCTACCAGCAACAGCTTGCTCTCGCGTGAAGCGGCAGAGGTATTACTCGTCGTTATCACCGCCACCATGGCGCTCACCCCCATGCTCGCCGAATTCGGCAGGCAATTGGAACTCCGCCTCTCCGGCCGCGAACGCCACACCCTTCGCCAATCGCTCGAAGAATCAACTGATCTATCTGATCACGTCATCATCTCCGGTTTCGGCCGCGTCGGTCACACCATTGCGCGCCTGCTTGAAGCGGAAGGTGTGCCTTATGTCGCACTAGACAGCAACCCACTACTCGTGCGCGAAGAACGCGCCAAAGGCCTGCCCATCCACTTTGGCGATGCCAGCCGCAAACTGGTGCTCAAAGCAGTCGGGATGGACCGTGCCCGGGCCGCTGTCATCACCCACGCCGATACCTCCATTTCCGCCCGCACCATCATGGCTGCGCGCGGCCTCAAAACCGACATTCCGATTATCGCGCGCGCGCACAACATCGAACAGGTGCAACAACTCGAACGCTTAGGCGCCAATCTCGCGATTGCCGAGATGTTCGAAACAAGCCTGCAACTCGGCGGTGCACTCCTGCGCGAAATCGGCATCGAAGACCAAGAAGTTGCCTCCGTCATTGACGCCTTCCGCGCCTCCGACTACGCGCTCACCCGCGTGGCCGAAGGGGAAGGAGAGGCGGCTGGATGAGCTTTTTACCGAGCAACACCCACAACACCTACAAAAACCTGGCCTACCGCCCGGAAATCGATGGCTTGCGCGCCCTTGCTGTTTTACCCGTTATTTTATTTCACGCGGGGTTTGAGCTCTTTAGCGGCGGTTTTGTAGGTGTGGATGTCTTCTTCGTCATCAGCGGCTATCTCATTACGTCCATCATCCTCAGCGAAAAACAGGCAGGCACGTTCTCCATCGCCAGATTTTACGAACGCCGTGCCCGCCGCATTTTACCCGCGCTGCTTTGCGTCACCATCGTTTGCGTACCCTTTGCTTGGTGGTGGATGCCGCTTACGCAACTCAAAAACTTTTTTGCAAGCATCGCCGCGGTCTTAGTCTTCGGTTCAAACATCTATTTCTGGCGCAGAAGCAGCTATTTCGATATCGCCGCCGAAGAAAAACCCTTGCTGCACACCTGGAGTCTCGGCGTTGAAGAACAATACTATCTCTTCTTTCCACTGTTGCTGGTGTTCTGCTGGCGGCTCGGCCCCAAACGGTTGGGGATATTTATTTTATTTTGCGCCCTCGCATCGTTTGGCATCAGCGAATTGATTATCAGCCGCGGTAAAACCGAAGCCAATTTCTTCCTGCTTCCCTCGCGTGCGTGGGAGTTGTTCGTAGGCTCGCTAGCAGCGCTATTGTCTGTTTACTGGTGTAGCAAACCCAGCCGCTGGAACAACGCCCTATCCGCACTCGGGCTCACGTTTATTTTAGCCGCTATTTTCCTATGCGATAAATCCATCCCCTTTCCAGGCGTCTACGCACTTTTGCCCACCCTCGGTGCCGCGCTCATTATTTTATTTGCCACTGAAAACACCCCCGTTGCCAAGCTACTCTCACTACGGCTGATGACCAGCATCGGCCTTATTTCCTACAGTGCCTATCTTTGGCACCAGCCTTTGTTTGCCTTCGCACGCATTTATTATTTTGAAACGCCCCGACCGCTTGTTTTTGCCATTCTTGCTGTCACAAGCCTGGTGCTTGCCTATCTCACGCAGCGCTTTGTTGAAACGCCGTTCCGCCATAAAGAAATCATCCCTCGCAAACAGATGATGATCGCCTGCAGCAGCGTCACATTCGCACTCATTGCTTTGGGTCTTGCCGGCTATCTGAGCGGCGGATTTGAGCGGACCTACAAAGCCCGTTTCAACGCCGAGCAAGCCGAGCTCTACCAAAAACTGGAAGATGCGACCGCCACTGGCGACTACACCCACATGTATACCGACCATGCCTGCAAATTCTGGGAACGTGCCGTCACCTCATCCTTCGTCACCCGCTATCAGGCCTGCCACCAAAAGCATGGCAAATCCGTACTCATCATCGGCGATAGCCACGGCATGGATCTCTATAACAGCCTAGCAAGTGTTGCCTCTACCCCCTTTGTTGTCAGCATCGCTCAAGAAGGTTGCCACCCCTTCGACGCCGTACCGGAATGCGAACATGCGGCGCTTGATCGCTTCATCGCCGAACACAAAGATACCATTCGTGTGGTGATCTATTCGCAAAGTGGCGGTTATTTCCTCACCCGCAATTCTCGCCTTCCCGTGAACGCCGATTTCGTAGGGCAGACGTATGATTATCTCAAACGCATCGCCGTTTCGGTCCCCGTGCTCTGGCTAGGCCCGCAAGCGGAGCTGTTGGAAGATCTCCGCTCCGTCAACGTCCTACGCCCCAAGCTGATACCTCACTTTAAACAAGACATAGGCGATGTAGATGCATATCTGGAAGCCCTTAACCGCGACCACCCGGCCGCTAACATTACCTACCGCTCCAAGCTCGCGCTCACGCATTTTGAGCCCGGCGATTTATACTACCAAGGCCAGTTCACCTACACCAACGAAGATCACTGGAGTACCTACGGTGAAACCGTCTTCGGCGAACGAATGATCAAAGATAAAATGATTGCTAGCTACCTTCTTCATGAAGGGAAATAGACTTAGTGCGCGCAGAGTGTTTTGATTTTTGCATGATTAGGCGCCGCCAGTCGGTATACGTCAGGTTCGATACTCTCGATATTAAACAGATCCTGTCGTTTTAACGACGCTACATATTCCTGCTGATCCGTAATCAGGATGGAGACGCGTTGCTTCAGCAAAAACTGCATGGTCGCGCAGGAGATTTTTCCATCTTTTACATCCCAATAGCTAGTCAATTGCTCCATAAAGCTTGGCCCCAGCTTTTGAAGTGCGTAAGCATCCGTATACGCCGCACTATACCAGGCTGACGTTTTCAAAAGATAAAAGTCGAAATAATCCACCTTGGTTGAATCAAGGTATAAAAACCGATCATCCGCAAGCATCCACGGAGGCATCTGCAACCGTGGACGAACATCACGGCGTTCGTACGCTTTGTGGATGATGTTTTTACTTCCAGTAATGCGCATAAAATACTCACCGCGGTTCACATAGGGGGTAAATGAGATAGGCCCGTTTGCGTAGAGAGGTTTGATTTGCACGGCTTCTACAGAAACCAAAAAGCCAAAAACGATCATTGCGGCACTGGCGACAGAGGCACCTAACAACACCACATACGACGTTGTTTTCCTCGACCATGCCACACACAGGCGCAGAGCGCTTTGCATAAGAAATAAAAGATAACACCCTATCCACACGATTGAAAAATAGCCGAAGTAAAACCAATGCAATCGTTCCAGCCCGCGGAACATTTCAGGTTTAAAATAAAGCGCTACAGAAACCGCCGCGTGCAGCAACACCAGCCCGGCTTGATTGAAAAACTGAAGCCGATAGGCAAAAGCATAGAGCATGGTTGCTTCCATAAAAAGCATCCGCCAGGAAACAACTCCTAGGATAGCAACCATCGCAACATATCCCGGAAGCGAAAGGCTCTGAGGCCCGACCACGGCAAGCAGAATTAAACATAGCGACGATAAAAACCCCGCCATTGCGTAGCCACGCAGTTCTTTCCGTTGCCGTAAATGTAGCGACCACAACGCAAAACAAAACGCCGAAAACACAATAATGGCGTCTTGAAAATAGATTTCCTTACGGATGAAAGGAAACAATGTTCCTTGAAAATATTGTACCGAATTCTGCGGTCCTGCATATTGACCACTCCAATAATGCCGCTCCGCATAATGGGCGGCATCAAACGCCAAAATGTGATTGAAATAGATTTGAATTTCAGAAGGAGCTGCCACGCCTGCCACTAGGATCAACGTAAGCGCAATGCCCACAAGCCCCGTCGTTTTGTGAGCGCGCAAATCGGTTAGTAGGCTTACAAAAATAAGACCTATCATTAGTAATAGATAGAGCGGTGCCAAAGGATGAGAAGCAGCAACCGCGGGCAACAGGCCCAAAAACAAAATACACCACCGTTTTTGGGTGCTCGTCACAGCATTGAAAAAAACAAGGCTCACAACGGGCAGCAGCAAAAACTGACAAAAGTTTTTGTCTAATGTGGGGCTATTTAACAGGTTGAAATGGTGCCAATAGACAAAAAAGTGATCATCCCAAACGCTAATAAACAAAACGCATGAAAGCGTTGCCAAAAAAGGAATGAGCACATTCATACGCCGGTTAAAAAGCTCCCACACCAACGCCGGCATCGCAATCAGAAGAAAAAAGCCGATGTAAGGCGAGGCGATATGCAGCGCAAGCAAGAACGGATCAATGCCGGTGAGGGTAGAAAATAAGGCAAAAAGAGCGTGATACACATTGGCCTGAAAGCGCGGCTGGGCCTCCGTAATCCCAAAAGGCACGACATCTAAATTGCTAGAACTAAAATCGCGATGTAACACGCCGTAGTAATAAGAAGGTTGGAAATAGCTCTGATCAAAATTAGAAGGATAGGCAAAATAGGTAGCGGTGAGCACGAGGGCTAAGGCACATACAAACAGCGAACTCAAATGTAGCTTGCTGCCGCGCCCATACCCACGTGCGTGCCATGCTGCAATAGCCAGTAAGACTAACCACAGTGTTTCGAACACCTCAAATCCAAGCCCCAACATTTTTAAGCTCAGTGCCAGGCAGCTATAGACCGCATACGAAAGCACAAACGCCAAACTTAACGAGACAATCGTGATATCACGATCAAACAACGGCGTAAGCAGTGCGCCCATAAACCCGAAGGTCAGAAACACCAGCAAAAAATCCAGCGCGTGATGGTTAGGGTTCGCGTAAGGAAAAGAAGAAAAAATAACGAATACGATGACGGCAATGGCTGAAAAACCAAGACACAGCCCAAGCGCGGGGTTGCAGGGCAGGGGAATGGTGATACTTTTCATAGATTTGAGCTACCAGAAACCATAGCAACTTCAATGCTTTTATCTTGCGCGCGCGCTTAGAATTCTACATAGATACCGTCATGGAAAACATACAGGCAGCCCATTTCGAGACCATGCACGACCTGTACGCCGATCACTATTACGATGCAGAATCCACCCTTTATCGCAAACGTTTTATCTACGACGTACTCTTCGACCAATTAAACGCAAACCACACTCTCGTCGGCGATATTTGCTGCGGGGATGGCTACAATAGCCTGCGCCTAAGAGAATATTTTCCCGAAGTTCAAGTGGAAGGCTTTGATATTTCGCCAACAGCGGTGGGCGTCTATCACTCGATCACCAGATCACCCGGTCATGTAATAGATTTAATCCGCCCGCTTAGACCCGAATTCCACAACCGCTACGATATTATTATGTGCATCGGCGGTATCCACCACTGCGTACAGGACCTGGGCATGGTCGTAAAAAACATTGCCGCGATGCTAAAACCCGGCGGCCGTTTTGTATGCATGGAACCCTATGCCAGCCCGCTGCTTAACCCCATCCGCAAACTTTGGTATAAGCTCGATCCCTATTTCAACGCCGCCACCGAGCGTGCGCTAACGCCAAACGAATTGGCCACCCACGACATGCACCTCACCCGCGTTCATTTCGGCGGTGGCCCTGCGTTTTACCTCGTCTGTAATTCCATGATTTTCCGCCTCCCCAAACCTATCAAACGCATCATCACCCCACCGCTACTAGCTGTAGAGGCACTCTACAACCGCATCATGCCGCGCGTGTTAAAGGCATTTTTTGTCGCAGAATATCTAAAGCAATAAGCGTTGTTTCGTAGTTGGTGAAGCCAATAGATTTTATTCAAGAGAGCCATCAAATGGGAACGTAGGAGAATATCCGCGAACTTTACCCACTTTAATTGCACTTGTTCAAGCCCTGAACCACATCGCTTTGCGCTTGTAGTTCATCTCTCATATAGCTTGAGATGGGTTGAAGGTTAGGGATGTGGATGCGCGTCATAGGTTGTTCCTTGGGGGTGAATTTACATGCGATCAACCAATAATAGCCATATTCGTTCTTTGTATGAAGATTGAATGACAATTGGCCATAGTTCCTATTGCAAAATGCCGCATTCTCTCTATTTTACGCGGCGTTATGCAACTTAAAATCTCACCTCTCGCGCCCAAGGCGCATCCCACACTTCCTGCCATTGCAGGGGTGACTATCGGCGTGGGCAATGCTGCCATTAAACAAACCGAACGGCCGGATGTGCTGCTCATGCAGTTTGATGCGGACACGACCGTTGCAGGCGTATTCACCAAATCTCTCACGGCTTCCGCACCTGTAGAATTATGTCGTAAAAACCTCGCGAGCGGCGCGGCGCGCACGCTCATCGTCAATTCCGGCAACTCTAATGCATTCACTGGCGCCAAAGGCGAAGCCGCCATGCAGCGCGTAATCGACAACGTCGCCATCACGACCGGCACCGATGCATCGCAATGTTTCATGGCTTCAACCGGCGTCATCGGCCAGGTGCTTCCGGATGAAAAAATTAGAAACGTGTTGCCCAAATTGGCCGCCGGAAGCTGGATGGATGCAGCGCGTGCCATTATGACGACCGATACATTCCCCAAATTCGCAACACGTACCGTAACGATTGCTGGAGAGAAAATTACCATCAATGGCATTGCCAAAGGCTCCGGCATGATCGCGCCGGATATGGCGACGATGCTGGCGTTCGTGGCCACGGATGCCACGATTCCTGCACCAATTTTACAAGCGTGGTTAAACAGCGCCAACGATGTTTCGTTCAATGCGGTGACAGTAGACGGTGATACGTCGACTAGCGATACACTACTCGTTTTTGCAACCGGAAAAACCAAAGCTACGCCGACGTCAGTGGATGATAAAGCCTTCGCACCGTTTAAAGATGCGCTAGAATCACTACTCATCGAACTCGCGCAACTCGTGGTGAAAGACGGGGAAGGTGCCAGCAAATTTATTGAGATTGCGGTGACGGGCGCAGAAAATGCAAAAGCTGCTCGCAAAATCGGCATGAGCATTGCCAACTCTCCACTCGTAAAAACCGCCATTGCCGGTGGTGATGCGAACTGGGGCAGGGTAGTCATGGCCGTCGGCAAAGCCGGCGAAAAAGCCGATCGCGACAAGCTTACGATCAAATTTGGTAAGCAGGTTGCTGCTAAAAATGGGGAGTTGAATCCGGATTATAATGACGATGCGGCCACCGAATATTTAAAAGGCGAGCACATCAACATTACTGTTGATGTCGGCATCGGGCAGGGCACTGCCACGGTGTGGACGTGTGATCTCACACACGGTTATATCGACATCAACGGGGCGTATCGGACATGAGACAGTTATTGTCATCCCGTCGAAAGACGGGATCCAGTAAGGCGTGTCTACGCCGCAAAAGGGTTATACTGTCCGCCAGACGGCGGACGCTGGATCCCGTCTTTCGACGGGATGACGGTGGTGGCGTATGAAAAACCTCCTCGTCGTTGCCGCCGCACTCATGAATGATAAAGGCGAAGTGTTGCTGGCGGAACGGCCACAGGGCAAGCAACTGGCCGGGCATTTTGAATTTCCAGGTGGGAAAATTGAAGCGGGGGAACTCCCCGAAGCCGCACTCATCCGCGAACTGAAAGAAGAGCTAGGGATTGATGTGGATGCAAGCGCACTCGAACCGCTCACGTTTTTATCCCACAGCTACCCTGAATTCGATTTTCATTTGCTGATGCCAACGTGGCTCATCCGCACATGGCATGGCATACCACAAGCACTCGAACACGCGAGCATCGTTTTTGTGAACCCGCGTGATATGCATAACTATCTAATGATCGAAGCCGACAGGCCACTGGTGGAGCGGCTGATGCAGTTAAATAGATAGGGTAGGTGGTGTGGTAGTTCTTGATGCCACCACTTGTTCTCCAAAAGTGTTGCGGAGTGCTTGTGCTCGTTCTTTCATGGCGGGGTGAGAGTGCACAGTTTCTTTCATTAGGTTCTTCCATGAAGATACGAGATAATCCTGAATTTTTTCGCCAACTTTTTCCAACTTCGGCTTGTTAGCCAGTTCAGCTGTCATTTGTTTTTTGGCTACGGCATGAAGGTTTTCTAGGCACTTGATGTAGCCTTCCGCGTCACCAGTCAGCATAACGGCGATACGATCTGCATCAAATTCTAGGTGCCTAGTAACGGCGCGCGCACCTAGCAATCCGGCACCAAACCCAAGAGCAGCAGCTAGCAAATAACGTCCTTGGTATAAAATAGATTCTTTCCATGCTGTGGTGGTTTCGCGCGCGTGTTCGCTTTCAAACGTGCCATGCTCGTGGTTTTTCTTCATGTTTTCCACTGTGGTTTCAGTGGCTTTATGAATTGCTTCTTGCAGCTCCTGTTGTGAAAGGGGTTTGTTAGCTTGCGTAGCTTGTTCATAAATATAAAGTGCGGCCATAGCCGCCATAGGGGCAGCCCAAGGCAACAGCTTGGCACCTAGCCGTGGTATAATGCTTTGTTTATGATGGCCCAGTTCATGTGCCATGACCCCCAACACTCCGCTGGAAGGGCGGAAATCTGATGGGGAACTGCCAGATGCTTTCAAGAATCCATCTGTCATTACAAGCGCATCAAGGGCCATGCCAGCATTAATACGATGCGTGGGTACGCGATACAGAGCCGGTGGTTCCACTCCCAATTTGACAGACAATTCTTCAAGCGCTGCACGCCAGCCGGGAGCGGATTTGCTATCCATACGTGTCGCGCTCATGCGGTGGCCGGAACTCAGGAACTCTACCATATCGTCATAAGAGCTGCGGTAACCAATTTTAGGTTGTTTGGTAGGCGGAGAGTTGGAGTAGGAACGCATACTATTACCCTCGTTCCGTTACAGAAGATGGTTGGGATACTTTTTCTCGCCAGTTTTTATTGTGTGCATCCTCCAGCAACGCTTGTTTTTGTGTGATAGCTTTGTTGCCAAGGGTTGTGGCTGTCCATACACCAAGCGCCCCGCCGATAAAAGGTGCAAGCATAACCGCCTGTGCATAAGGAGTGAGCGCTTTTACAGATTCGCAGCTTGCGAGCGTTTTATTGACAAGTTCTTCCATTGCCTTGGTATCACGATTAATTTCAAGGAGGCTGATCTGTTGACGGTTTGCATGGCGGCTCACCTCTCCTACCAATTTGGCAACAACCGCGACTGTAGCGGCAATAGTAGCAGCGATGCTGCCTGTCAGCATTCCCCCAACAGCTTGTAAGGGTTGTTTCTTGCGCGCACGATCAACGTCGTGCTGCATGGCTGCAAGGGTTTCGTCTTTAATGTTGGGCGATATATTAGCCACAACCAGCTCCTTGTTAGAGAATCATCCGGTGTGTATTCTACCCCACACTCAATCCCCTCTCAAATGAAGGTTTTGTGACGGTTTGGGGGCTTTTGGGGCGATTTGGTCAAAACCTTCACCAAACTGTCACTTTGTTTGTGTGTTTTGGGGGTATAGAATGGGGAAATGAATCAATCTGTGCCTATAGAACCCCACCCAAAACAAGCCGTAGTGCCCGCTGCGCCGGCCGGCGGCGATATTTCGCCCGCCGAAGCCAAATTCTGGCAGGAATGGGCGGAGAAGGCGCCCAATTTAATACGAGGCAAGATTGGTGGTTTCCTTGATAAAATGAACACAAATGTTGTGCCATACAAGGTAGGAAGCGTGGCGTTAGGGGCAGCGCTTGGTGGAGCAACGTTGACCAAGTATGTGCCCGGCCAATGGAAATGGGCAAGCGGCATTGGCGCTGCGGCATCATTGGCGGCTGCGATGTTGATGGAGAGTGTGCAAGTTGCATCTGGCCGAACGAAGCAAGCCTTTTTAGATTACGCGGATGCATTGGAACGTGACCCAGCTCTAAAACAAAGACTTGCGGGCTTGCTTTCATCTACAGTGACTGCAGAAAATATCCAGTCGAAGGGGCTGGAGCATGCGGTGGTTGCAAGAGCGATGGAGTTTGGATCCCACATGGGGTACATACAGGCTGATAATGCGCTCAACAATCGCGCGCGATAACATCGTAAAAACCCCATATTTCCTGCGGCTTTCAATAAAATCGGAAAGAAAACAAAAAAACCGTATTTTTGCTGTTGACAGGGGGCGGCATAAGGGTCTATACGTCCTCTCCCTTTCGCAAGGTATATGCGAGCGAAGCGGCAGTTCTTCTAGCCCCTTCTGATGTTTGAAACAGTTTAGAGCATTTAAGCGCAGGTGGTATTGTGCACCGTCTTTGGCAATTACATTTTCTTCGCCAAAGAAGGACAAATTACTTACACAATATCACAGGCGTAAATTTTATTATTTATTTAATAAACCATACGCACCTTTTTATCTCGTAAGTCCAACGTGCAAGGATAAAAGGGTGATTATTGTGTGAGTTTCCGAAAATGTTCGAGGTCTTAAACTTTAGTTTAAGCTCGCTTACTTCGTAGCGGCCAGCGCTTTTAGCACTGGCCTTTATCAAACTAAGCAGTTTGCTAAAGAGACTTCCAGTATCAACTTAAAGTTGATTTTCAACTTGAGAGTTTGATCCTGGCTCAGAACGAACGCTGGCGGCAGGCCTAACACATGCAAGTCGAACGGTTGTAGCAATACAGCAGTGGCGCACGGGTGAGTAACGCGTGGGAACGTGCCCTTTGGTACGGAATAACGTCGGGAAACTGACGCTAATACCGTATATTCTCTACGGAGGAA
>CAYOOP010000007.1:0-100145 GCA_964405685.1 uncultured Rickettsiales bacterium | reverse complement strand
CTTTGATGCAAAACGTGGATCCCGGCCTTCGCCGGGATGACGTCGAGAGAGCAGCCCAACTCTGCAAAGCGGATTTGGTGAGCGGCATGGTTGGTGAATTTCCGGAATTGCAAGGGGTGATGGGGCGGTATTACGCGAACCATCAGAAAGAAACACCTGAAGTGGCCGATGCGATACGCGACCACTACAAACCCCAAGGCCCGAGTGATTCAGTGCCGACGCAGCCCGTGTCTATTTGCGTGGCGCTGGCGGATAAACTCGATACGCTGATTTCCATGTTTTCCATTGGCGAAAAACCAACCGGCAGCAAAGACCCATTTGCACTGCGCCGCGCCGCACTTGGCGTGATTCGCATTGTGCTAGAAAATAATTTGCGGTTGCCGCTTTTGACATTTGTGAAAAAAGACCTGTTGGAATTTTTCCACGATCGCCTGGTAGTGCAACTTAAAGAGCAAAACATTCGTCACGATGTAATCAAGGCAGTAGTCGCAAAAGGCGATGATGATCTGGTACGGATTGTTGCGCGGGCAAAAGCGCTTCAGGAATTTTTGGGAACGGAAGATGGCACGAACTTGCTGGCCGCTTACAAACGTGCCGCAAACATTATAGCGATTGAGCAGAAAAAAGACAAGGTTTCTTATCACTTCAGTGAGCTGAACCCAGCGGTTTTGGCCGAAGAGGAGGAGAAAGCGCTTGCGAAGTTGCTTCAGGAGAAAGACCCAGAAGTTGCTGCGTTCATTAACCAAGAAAAGTTCAAAGAAGCTATGAAATCCGCGGCCTTAATGAGAAAACCCGTGGATGTGTTTTTTGAAAAAATCATGGTGAACTGTGACAATCCCGAGTTGCGGGCAAACCGTTTGCGGGTGTTGGCGGGGATTACCGAAAGCCTGAACAATCTTGCCGATTTTTCACAAATCGACGCCTAGCTTTTTTGTTTATTCTTATCTTTGAATACGCTAGACTTGATAGATAGCATTTAAGCTAAATATCAAGGATGATGGAAAAGGGTAGCAAAGAGCAGCGTTTTACACGAACGGTGGGCACGGCATCCATCGCGGCGACGCTACTTTTTACTGCGAATTCTTCCTATGCCGCACAAGACATTGCAATTAACGCGCGCACCGAAACCGCACCCAACGCCTATGCGCTCAACACACTTGCGCGCGATGTGCGCGAATTGCTGATAAAGCCGGGCGCTGAGCCTCGGCGCTTTTCATTTGATACCACCACCGCCATTAGCCCTACACCAACACCAACTGCGATGCAGTTGTTCAATCGTCCGGAAGAGGTGAGCGAGAATGAAGCGCTGGTTGCGATCGTCGTCGCTGCACCGCCGGAACGTTTACCCGAAGCAGTGCCAACACCAACTACCCCTTCCCTCACCGCGCACAATCGAAATTATGTAAGCGTGCTTGCGAGTGCATTGGTTGAGGGTGTTCAAAATATTGATTTCTCGCTGGTGGGTGAGGCGAATGCTGCCGGTTATACCGGCTATTTATGCGCCACAGTGCCCTATCCTGCAACTATGGCGAGTCTTTATGGTGCGAGCTGGGCACCATGCAACCCCACCACTGCAACATGCCCTTATGGGGTGTATGCGAGCAACAGTCCAGAACCATGCGGCCCGCAAACTCCTACGCCTCCCAGAACCCAAGTTTTTTGGACTAACTGCAACGGACCAGTAGGAGGAACTTCCGCGCTGGCAATTTGCAGCAATTACACCGCCACC
The DNA here is from genome assembly GCA_964405685.1 of uncultured Rickettsiales bacterium. Taxonomy (GTDB): domain Bacteria; phylum Pseudomonadota; class Alphaproteobacteria; order Rickettsiales; family SXRF01; genus CAYOOP01. The sequence goes on along the minus strand of CAYOOP010000007.1, from coordinate 98,416 downwards.
ATGAATTGCACATTTGACGGCTCGCCTGTTGGTGTGGGCGATCCAGTAACCTATTATGTCATCGCGGCTGGCGCGTGCGGCCCGCAAACGAGTATTTGCGGCAGCGGCGGTGGTTTTACTCCAACGATTCCTACAACTCACTATTCCTCGCTAGCCGCGTGCCAGGCGGCAAGCCCCTCGCCAACGTGCACCTATAACGGCACCACCTACACACCACCTCAATCCATTCCTTACTACAATTATGGAGGTCCCACGGTTGGGTGTATGCCCGCGTCTACCCCTTGTAATACTAATGGCACGTTCACGATACCTTCGACGGGCTATCCTACTCTGACAGCTTGCACTACTGCACATCCGGCACCAACGTGCACTTATGGCGGTCAGACGTATACGTTGGGCCAACCTATCATGTATTATTACTACATGGCTGGTGCGGGGTGTATCTCCAGCAGCGTTGCTTGCGCCAGCCCATTCTCGATGCCCACAGGCGCCTACCCGGATCAACCAAGCTGCATTGCGGCACATCCCACACCGACGTGTTCTTATACTCTCAATGGTGCTCTTACCACGGTACAAAGCGGCTTCAGCACGTCGACTTATTATAATACGCAGCATGCGGCTGCAGGCACGCTTTGTCCGGTGTCTATGATGAGTACGTGCAATAATGGCACCTTCTCTCCTCCGATTCCTAATCCTGTGTTCTCGAGTTGTACGGATACGGACTCATGCTCTGTCACGCTTATCACCAATGGCACGCCGACGACGACTGTTGTTGCTAGCGGTGGACATGTCAATGCTTACGACACACCTACGGTTCCTTATGGGCAGCTTGCTTCTTGCAGCGTCATGCCGCATATGCAGATGCGCCGTTGTACAAATGGTCTGCTTGATGGCAGCTATACCTATGGATCGTGCACCGAGCAAGCACCTGTTGGCTGCACCTTTGCACCTTCGGATGCCGCGGTACAAAATAAAAACCACGGAGAATTCGTAAACTATTACTATCCGATGACGCCGGGCATGCCTTGTATGCCTATGATGTCTCAATGCTCCAACGGCCAATTCATTAACTCTACCCTTCCACTTGGCCCTTATTACGTCCAAGCTACCAGCTGTTCGCCGACACCTTCGCCAACAGCAAACACATGCGTACCACCCATGGTTATAGATGCAAATGGGAATTGCGGTCCACCCGTTTGCCCACCAGGACAGAGTGGTGTTTGGCCGATGTGCAGCGTTTGCCCAGCACCTCCGCCAATGAATGATTATTGCCATATTTATACGTGCAATACTTCAACGCATAATTGGGATGTGGCCATTAACCCTGCGTGCTCTAATACGTGCCTAGGAGCACCAGAGCCCACTCCTACAGGCATGAGTTGCTACGTTTGTTTGCCGACAGGTTGGAGCCCGAACCCGAGCGCACCGCCCTTATGTCCAACTCCAACGCCCACATGCCTGCTGGGTTCCCCCGGCAGGCTTACTAATGGCTTTTGCTGCCTGCCTGGATACGATATTGTTCAGCCTGATCCTCTTCATCCTCGCGATCGCTGCGAACCTACTTGTGCACCCCTTTCCCCAGGCAGGCTTGTTCACAATCGCGAATGCTGTGCGCCTGGAAAGGTTATTGTTAACGATCAGTGCGAAGATCCACAACCCCCTTCACCAACGCCCACATGCCTGCCCGGTTCCCCAGGCAGGCTTACTAATGGCTTTTGCTGCCTGCCTGGATACGATATTGTTCAGCCTGATCCTCTTCATCCTCGCGATCGCTGCGAACCTACTTGTGCACCCCTTTCCCCAGGCAGGCTTGTTCACAATCGCGAATGCTGCGCCGCTGGAACCGTTATTGTTAACGATAGCTGCCGAATTCCACAACCGACCCCTTCGCCTACCTGCCAGCCAAACTATGTGCTTGACGTAAATCTTCTTTGCGTACCAGCAGCTTGCCCACCGGGACAAGTGGGCACCTACCCCACATGCAGCCCAACACCATCGCCGACACCTAACAGCTGCGCGTGCCTCTTGGATGGTAGCTGGTGCTATGTAGGAACCAACCAATACAACGGCAACACCGTTACCGTCTCTGGTAACAATACCGGAATCATTGATGCCGCGTATACCGGATATCAGTTAACCTGCAATGGTTCTAACATCGCTTACGGTGGTGTCACGGGTTCTATTGCGAATCCTGCAACGTGTGACCGGGTAAACTTTAACGACACGCCTCCTTCGCATATGGTGCGTGGCGCGTGCTCGCCTACACCGTCGCCCTCATCGGGTTGCCCTGCAGGGCTTACCTTCCGCGCGAATGATTCAACCAGCTATGTGTTTGCTTCGGGCTGCTTCGACTTCTACTACGGTTCAGGCGCTTCTACCTTCCCTGCAACCTGGTCTCCAGCACACAGGGTCTGTGGGCCGGCCACCGTGTATTGTGAAACGAGTCAATTTGGCAATCCCAATCCTGGGTCCCCCAGCAGCGTGAATATTTGCTGCGCCGGTCCTGTACCCTCGCCCACGCCAACCAATACTCCTGGACCAACGTCCTCACCCACACCAACGCCAACCAATACACCTGGATGGTCGCCAACACCGACGCCAACCAATACACCTTCTCCAACGTCCACATCCCTTTGCGGACCGACACCAACGGCTAGCCTAGCCGTGTGCCATAGCTGGATATGCAGCGGTCCACCGGGTAACTCATGGGTAGATACCTATCAGCCCAATCCGACGATTCCCGGTTGCACACCAGCGCCGACGGGTACCCCTACACCTTCACCGTCATCCAACTTGTGCCCTCCGAATACCACGTATTGTTCAAACGAAAATAGTGACTGCACGCTACCAAGCACGGGCAACCTTACCGTATGGTATGGCGCGAATGGGTCTACTCTTCCCTCTACCGGCTGGACCTCTCGTGCGGTTACTAACCCACCAACGACATCCGTCCCTTGTGATGATACCTTCTTCGGGTCGAACCCGGTTGCAGGTACGCCAAAAGTATGCTGCGTAGGAGTGACTCCAACCCCTAGCCCTACCTCTTCACCGTCGCCGACATGCTCAAGCCCAGCACCTACCTCTTCGCTGCAAGCGTGCAACATGTGGGTGTGCAATAGTAACAATACCTGGTCGCAATCGCCCAAACCGTATCCATCGACGCCAAGCCCATTGCCGCAGTGCTATGCATGGCAGTGTGTAAGCAATGATTGGCAACAAACTTACACCCCTGGCTGCACGCCGTCCCCAAGCTCCAACTGCCCAACCGCAACGCCTTACCCTGCGCCGATGTGCCACCAATGGCAGTGCGATGTGGTGATGCCGAGCCCAACCTCGGTGTCGCCGTCGACGTATCAGTGGATACTGCATAGCTATAGTGGCTCGGGATGCACGCCGACTTGCACGCCGTTGCCAATGACGAGTAATGGCTACCCTATCGTTACTCCGCCGTGGAGTTATGTGAGCGATTTGCGACAGGCGGGCGACCGTACGGATGATCGTTACCGCGACCTGTGCGTGGCGGGAGCGCAGAACATTCCGTTTAACGATCAAACCGGGCAGCCGGCGGTGAATTCCGTTCTCAACGTCGGTGAAATCACCGGTGCGAAACCGCCGTCTGGTATTTGCGCGCCGATGAAAGATACGCCGAAAAACTCGCTTACCAATTACAGCCTCGCAAACAACGATCCCAACGCCCAGTACAACACCAATCAATTTAACCCGTCGCCGGGCGCGATCGGCTGGGATTTCTTTATCAATAAAGCGTTTGCGTATTTCGTCAACTACCGCGACTTGTACAACTACAACGATCCTTCAAGCCCAAGCGGTAAAATCCGCTACTACAAAGGCTATTCCGATCGCTTCCGCTCGGCAACCGTGATGAGCGGCGGTTTAAACTACTGCCTCGAGACCATGAGGATGAAAGACGACATCGCGAATGATAAATCCAATCGCATGGTGGATGTTGCGACCTTCCGCCGCGCGCAAGCCTATAACTGCGCGGCACAATACATTGGCCTGCATAGCATTCAGCCGTGGTTTGTGTATGACCCGTCCGCCAGCCCGCTGGCGCCGCTCGCCGGTGATCCGAACACGGTCGCCTATCAATTCTGCCAACCGCTGATTCGTGGGAACTCGGTAGATAATCTGTTTAGAAATCCTGGCTCGGTGCAGGAGAGAAATCTGTCCATGGCACCGGTATTCCACAGCAATAGCCCGATCTTAAACGAAAACGAATACTTGGCGTCGGATTATATCCGCTATGCGGTGAATCATACGTTTGCTTCGAATGCGCTCTCTTCACGGCTCGGGCAGTTTGGTACGACCGATATCAGCGCTTCCAACGCTAATCGCATTGGTGCGTATACCTATGAACCGGTGACGCCAGACCCGCTGGCCAACATTGCCGATCAAATCATTACGAATTCCCAACGCGATGATTTGCTAAGCGGTATCAACGCCGCCTGCATCAGAGAGTTGTTTGTGAATGAAGGCCGCGGCGGTATGGGTGGCTGGCCAGGCTCTATTTCTGGTATTCCTATCCCAACCGGTACACCAGGCCCTGCGTATTGTCCGGCACCGCCTGACCCTACCCGGCCGTTCTGCCCGCCGTTCATTCCGAAGCCGTTTGCGCCGTACATACTGCCAAAACAGCTTCCTACCAAAAACTACTGCTCGAATGTAGAGAGCATTAAAGACGTCACGCATCCGTTCTCGCCACGGCATGATATCTCTCAGTTCATTACTTTCTATTCGAGCCTTCAAGACCCGGATCCAGGCCCTGAAACGCACAGCGTTCCCGGTGGCCTGTTTGTGGTAGCCACGGTACCGACACCACTCGGTGCAACGGACCGCGATTATTCGCAGTTCACATCTTCGGCACCGATGATCAAAGATTGCACGGGGAATAATACGCTTGTCCAGGCGGGCACTGTTTACGGCTACACCAAATATAACGATGGGGACTCTACTTCCTTCTACAGACAGGGCAATAACGCAAAACGTTACCCCACCGTGCAGTGCGCGGTGGTGCCGGTGGATATTTTGAGCTTCCGACAAGATGCATTCGCGCAATGTATTTCGCAGCGGATTGAATACAATCAGAAGTCCTGGATGCTCAATATCGCGCAGGTTGCCGATGATATGCTAAACGGCGTCATGGATAATCCGTGGCTGCTGGCGTGGAGACCACCGTGCTCGACCCGTTATTTTGAATTGGACGGCGGTTATTGCCCGATGAAATACAGCATTCAGCAGTGCTGCAGCTTCATCACCAAACCGGTGGTGCCGATGAATCAGCTAAAACTGCGCACGGCTGAAGGTGTCAAAACCAGGAATGATCAGGAACGCATCGATGACGCCGCGCAGCAGCAAAATGGGGAAACGGGGCTTGATGTGCTGGTGGAAAACAACTTCCTGCAATTGCCGGGGTCAATGTATTCGACCACGGCAAACGGGGCGAGACCGAACCTTGACCCGTACTTAAAAGAGGCCAAGCAGGTGGAGCAAAAACGCGTGGCACTCGGTGCGGAACCTAATGATTACGTGTTTAGGAACTGGTTTAAGATTTACGTGGATCAAAGCAGCTCCACCAATACGAATGATCCTGCGGGCCCTCCAGGCATCGTCGGTGTGAACATGCCGTATATGCGCTGGTGGGATACGGGTGCCGCAGCCGGTAACACGACGCCGATTGTGACTTCGCCTTCATCTACAAGTAGCGGAACGCCAACTTCAACTGTAGGAACACCGTGGAAATACGGCAGTTTCATCAACACGCTTGGCGGATGGGATGTGATTGTTGGTACAGGCCGCGAAGGCCGCGACACTGACGAGCAGAAGGATACGAACAAACGCTCCACCGACTTCCAATGGACGACGGGCACGCAAGGGCTTGGCTACCAACACGGCCGCGAAGCGGGCAACCTCGGCGGCTGGGATGAGCTGGTGATGCACCAGATGTACACCATGCGGTTCCACAATCTGAACTGCATCGGCCGCTATGAAAAACTGTTTAAAGACGGCGACGCCGACAACTACGTGCACTACGCCACCGGCGGCAGCTTCGCCAATAAGAAAGAACAAAGCTATCCGTGGCCGATCGGCTGGCGTGGGTATGCGATGGATTTGAACCGCGGCATTCAGGCCAATGGGTACAACCTCGACTATGCGATGCCGGGCGATATTGTGCTGTTTAATTTCGACTACATGCGCACACCGGCTTATGTTGAAAATATCGGCTTCCCGCCGGATTTTGAAGCGTATGTTCGCGCCATGGGCCCGAACGATATTATACGGTTCAATGAATCTGCCGGACGTTGGGAAATTCTTGCCAACGGCCAGATGGTCACACAGTGGGCGCACCCGGACCGCATTTACGTCTCCGCGTGGAACTTCGGGAAATTCCCGGATTCGACCGGCATTACCAACCAATGGGGTACGGGGCCGACGCGCGTGATCTTCCGCAACCGTGTGCCGGATACGTATCTACTCGGCAATGATGTGACGATTCCATCGGCGAAAGTGCCTCTGTTTGATCAAAGCGGCCACATGATCGATTGGCAACCGTCGTGCACGGATCCGGATTATACGGTGTGCGTATTGCCGCGCGACGTGATTGATTGGCAGAACACCCAGCTTTATCGCGCGCGGTATGATATGCGCAGTTGCAATGTCAACTTTGGGCAGGCGAGCAATCCATCGCTGTCGCATATGATTTCCGCGGCGGTCTTTGCCAATTGCATCGCCCAAGGGTTTGACCCGCCACTCGCGTACCGGACGGCCGCAGGAACCGCGATTTATAAGGGTGCCGGCACCGGTGCGATCTCGCGCACGAGCTATTGCGGCGTGACGTGGGGCAGCTGTGGCGCGGGCGGCGGTTCACCACTTCCGCCTCCTATTACTACTAGCCGGTAGCAAACAAGTTTGGCTTGATTAATCAATAAAATAGGTTAATATTTTACCTGGATGACAGAGGATTTTATGGGTCTTACTGACCAACTTACGCGCCGCGATTGGATGGCGGGCACCGCCGGTGCCGGCGCGTTGGCATGGCTTGGAAAAGGCGTAAAGGCGCAAGAAAAACGCGGCACGACGTCGCTGGATACTATCTTTGCCAAGACAAAACTAGCCGATCAATCCAGCGAAAAACAAGGAGACTTCGATCTTCCTGCTACATTCAACGACAGGCCATGCCTCATATTGTTCGGATACAATGGCTGCCCAAAATGCCAGGAGATCACTAAAACCGTGGCAGAGACGCAAAAGCAATTATTGAAAGCTAAATTGGATATTCCCATTATCGTCATCTCCACTCAGCCAGAGCAGGATAAGAGACACCTGCAGGACTATGTAAAACGCTATGGTGAAGCTAAGGTGTACGAATTTGCGGACGATGCCGTCGCACGGCGCGGCCAACTGCTTAAGGGACTGGGGGGCAAAGACCAGAATGATGAAACGCAGGGACAACGTATTCTCCATGTTGTTTTGCCGGAAAACAAAGATCAAGCCATAGACATTCAACAACGTTTGCACCAAGTTGCAAAGGGCGCAGGAATCAAAACCATGCGCAACAGCGGTACGATTGCGGGCAATGCAAAACAGCACTCACCCTATATTGCGCTGTTTGATCAAGGTAACATCAAACAAGCCTTCCGCGGCCTCGACAATGATAACCAGGCATCAGAAACATTTGCAAAACGGCAGGCGGCCACTATTGTAAAACAGGTGCAAGGCTTAAAAGAACAAGGGCGGGGCCGCGATTAATGGATGCTTCCCACCCGCATGCTGACGTCTCAACCACATCACGGATACTAACTGGTCTTGCTATTGGCAGCGCACTAGTCGGGGGCGCAGTGATTCTGGCACCGCACATACTCCCGGCACTCGGCATTGGTGATGTGCAGGTCGCCGCCGACGCCATGCAAGTAATGCACACGGCTCAAGCCACACCCAACCTGCCCCTCACCCACGAATTCTATCTGCCTATTACTCATGCAGGGTCGGGGCTGGCTGGAATCATCAATCGCGGCATGGCTAACTATGTGCCGTTTATTGGTGAGCACCTCGCCGAAGGCGGAATGTTTAACATGCTCGCCACCGCAACTACTGGTATCGGCGGGGTGATGCTTGGACGCTACCTGACTGACGAAGGCGATAAAAACAGTCTGCAATGGGGGAAGATCATCCAATATGCAGCGCTTGCGACCAGCGCGCTGATTGCTTTGCCCACGCTGCTAACCGGCATTAGCATGGGGCTTTCCTATTTGTCGATGGTCTACGATGGCGGCACCTATTCCGACACCGTGATCGAAAAGATGTTTTACTACGTCGGCATTTCCGGTGCCAGTATGGATAATATGATGATGGGTGCCAGTGGCGCAGCTGCCGCCATTCCTCACTTCCTCACCTGCGGCATCTCCATATTACCAGCCATGGTTGGATTGCAGATGTGGCAAGCGGACCATCAAACGAAATCGGAGGATGCACCACACGTTGCAATTACCTTGCCGGATCATCTCGCGCCTAACGTACCAACCACGGCACGGGTAAAGCTTTCGCATGCAAACGGCAAACCACTGACGGTGGAAGAATTGAAAGTCGTGCACACGGAAAAAGTGCATCTGTTTATTGCTGATGAATCACTGAATGATTACCACCATGTGCATCCGCGCCCGACTGGTGTGCCGGGTGAATTCACCGTGCCGTTTACGCCGCATTCGGCGAACAACTACCAGGCGTGGGTGGAGCTGACACCGTTGGGCGGCAAGGAACATATTGTCAAAGCAGAAATAGAACAGCCCAAGCGCCCGCATGTGCCAACGACCATCACTATCAATAATATGGCAAAGCATGATGATCTTAAAATTGTGTGGGAGCCGACCGAGCCGCTGATTGCCGGGAAAGATGCGATGATACGTGTCAACATCACCAAAGACGGTAAGCCGATTACGGATTTGGAACCGCTGCTCGGCGCGTATGCGCATCTGGCGGGGTTTTCAGGCGACGGCAGCGCGATGGTGCATTGCCATCCACTCGGCGAGGAACCGAAAAAAGCGAGTGATCGGGGCACGGGGGAACTGATGTTCCATATCACCCCGAAAAGCGCCGGCCCGACCAAGTTTTACCTGCAATTCCAGCGTGGTGGTGAAGAGATTTTTGTGCCCTTCGGTCAAATGGTCGCCCCGCCCACCAAACATGCGGAGCGGGTGCAGACCCAGCGCCATGCGCATAATACAGCAATGGGTTATTAGTTCCCCCGCTTGCGGGGGGATGCAGGGGGGAATCTTCCCCCACCCACGCAGCTCAACGATTTTCTGAAGAAGAAAATCGAAGCTTCGTTGCCCTCCCCCGCAAGCGGGGGAGGTAAAACTGGGGTGAAAAACCCCTTGCCAGCCGCTGCAAAATCGCTAAAAGCGTAAGCCAATTGATGGGGTAACAATGAGCAAAGCCGCGAGCATGACTAAACAATCGCCCGAAACCTCCTCCAAACTCGTCTATAGCTTCGGCGATGGTAGCGCCGAGGGCAAAGGCTCGATGAAAAATGAGCTCGGCGGTAAGGGCGCGAACCTGGCTGAAATGTGCTCGCTCGGATTGCCCGTCCCTCCGGGTTTTACCATCACCACTGATGTGTGTGTTTACTACTACCAAAATGAAAAGAAAATTGACCAGTGCCTGAAGGATCAGGTGGCTGAAGCGCTGGCAGCAGTTGAGAAAAAAGTCGGCATGAAGTTTGGGGATGCAAGCAACCCGCTGCTCGTTTCCGTGCGCTCCGGCGCGCGTGCTTCCATGCCAGGGATGATGGATACGGTGTTGAATCTTGGGCTGAATTCAGCAACCGTGGAAGCGCTCGCCAAGAAAAGTAACAATGCGCGTTTTGCGTATGATTCCTATCGCCGCTTCATTCAGATGTATTCGGATGTGGTGCTGGGCTTAGACCATTTCATGTTCGAAGAAATGCTCGAGGAAATTAAACGCGAGCAAAATGTGGAATTGGATACGGCGCTCAATGAAGCTTCCTTAAAAAAACTGGTGCAATATTACAAAGAACGTGTGGCGGCGGAACTTGGCCGGCCGTTTCCGGAGGATGTGCATGAGCAACTGTGGGGCGCGATTCAGGCAGTATTCGATTCATGGATGAACCACCGCGCGATTACCTACCGCCGCCTGCATGATATTCCGGAGAGCTGGGGTACGGCGGTCACCGTACAATCCATGGTGTTTGGCAATATGGGAGAGGATTGTGCGACGGGTGTGACGTTTACACGCAACCCCTCGACCGGCGAACGGAAATACTACGGCGAATACTTGATCAACGCGCAAGGAGAAGATGTGGTGGCGGGGATTCGCACGCCCGACCCACTGCCGACCATGGAACAAAAAATGCCGGCGGTGTACAAGCAACTCACTGCCGTGTTTGACAAGCTGGAAGCGCACTACCGCGACATGCAGGATATTGAGTTTACCGTGCAGAACAATAAGCTCTGGATGCTGCAAACGCGTAACGGCAAGCGTACCGCTGCGGCGGCGATTAAAATCGCGGTCGACATGGTGAATGAAAACTTGATCACCAAGGAAGAGGCACTAAAGCGCATTGATGCAAAGAGTTTGGATCAACTGCTCCACCCGATGCTGGACCCGAAAGCCAAAAAGAACGTGCTGACCAAGGGTCTGCCAGCTTCTCCAGGCGCAGCTTCTGGCACCATTGTGTTTTCGGCGGATGATGCCGAGCGTATGGCGTCGCAAAAAACCGTGCTTGTTCGCATTGAAACGAGTCCCGAAGACATTCACGGCATGCACGCCGCGCAGGGCATTTTGACGGCGCGTGGCGGGATGACCTCGCACGCGGCAGTGGTGGCGCGCGGCATGGGTAAACCTTGCGTTTCGGGCGCGGGCGAGCTCAATATTGATTATGCGAACAAGGTGCTGAAAGTCGGCGGACAGGTGCTCAAAGAAGGCGATAAAATCACCATCAATGGTTCCACCGGCGAAGTGATTTTGGGTGAAGTGCCGACCATCCAGCCGCAAATTTCTGATGATTTCGCAACGCTGATGAGCTGGGCGGACGCCGTGCGCCGCCTGCGTGTGCGCACGAATGCGGAGACGCCGCTGGATGCGGCGACTGCACGCAAATTCGGTGCCGAAGGCATTGGCCTGTGCCGTACGGAGCATATGTTCTTTGATAGTTCGCGCATTACCGCGATGCGCGAGATGATTGTGGCCTCCGACACTGCGGGCCGCAAAAAAGCACTCGCGAAATTATTGCCGATGCAGAAGAATGATTTTGTGGAACTGTTCCGGATTATGGCTGGCCTGCCGGTGACTATTCGTTTGCTGGACCCGCCGCTGCATGAATTCCTGCCGCATTCCGAAAGCGAAATGGCGGAAGTAGCAAAAGCGGCTGGTGTTAGCATAGACGTGGTACGCACCCGCGCGCGCGAACTCAAAGAAGAAAACCCAATGCTTGGCCACCGTGGTTGCCGCCTCGGCATCACCTACCCTGAAATTTACGAAATGCAGGCGGAAGCGATTTTTGAAGCGGCGGTGGACGTCAATAAAGAGAAAAAGGAAACGGTACTCGTTGAAATCATGATTCCACTCGTGATGGCACGCAAAGAGCTGGAAGTGTTGAAAGCGCTGGTGGACCGCGTGGCCGAAAACGTGATGAAAAAACATGGCGTGAACATTCCATACCTTGTCGGCACGATGATTGAGCTGCCACGCGCGGCACTGCGCGCTAGCGAGATTGCAGAACTCGCGGAGTTTTTCAGCTTTGGTACGAACGACCTGACCCAAACGACGATGGGGCTTTCGCGCGATGATTCGTCGAATTTCATCGAAATCTACAAGGCCAAGCACATTGTGGAGTCTGACCCGTTTGCAACGCTCGACCAAGAAGGTGTGGGTGAGTTGATTGAGATTGCAGCCGAGCGCGGCAAGAAAACCCGACCGGACTTGAAACTCGGCATCTGCGGCGAGCACGGCGGCGACCCGGCATCGATCGCCTTCTGCGAAAAAGCAGGCCTCACCTATGTCTCCTGCTCGCCCTACCGCGTGCCGGTTGCGAGGCTCGCGGCAGCACAGGCAGCACTTGACTAGCTTTCCTCCCTATGATAATGTAATTACATTGTAATCACTATCAGGTCTGCTTATGGAAGTCGACATCATCGCTATTGGCAACTCCAAAGGCTTTCGCCTACCCAAGGCCGTGCTGGCGCAATGCGGGTTTGGAGACAAGGCAGAGATGCGGGTGGTAGACGGCAAGCTGGTGCTTTCCAAAAGCAAAAAGAAGAAAGCCCCGCGCGAGGGCTGGGAAGAATCCATGCGTGCAGTCAAACAACCTAAAAGTGACCTTGATTTTCTTGCCTTTGACAATGCGTGGGACAAGACTGAGTGGGTATGGTAGCCCCTAAACGTTACGATGTGTTTCTAGTCAACCTTGACCCTATACTTGGGCACGAGATCCGCAAAATGCGCCCCGCCGTTGTCATCTCCCCTGATGAAATGAACCGAAATCTACAAACGGCAATCATCGCGCCCATGACCACTAAGGGTTTCGCCGCTGCAACTCGCATCCCTGTTACCTTCCAGAAAAAACGCGGATTTATTATTCTCGATCAAATGCGTAGTGTAGACCGCCTGCGCTTGCTTAAAAAGCTGGGTGTGCTGCACAAGGAATACTGGCCTTCTTTGCGGGAGACATTGCAGGAAATGTTTGAATGAACACATGCTGGCTGCTAGTTGCTGTCTAGACAGCACCAGCACAAATGCCGCTTACGCACATATTCGGAGATCGTATGCTTGTTCTACAATTGTTCTCCTTTATGCTCCTGTTCCTGATCCGTCAGTATTTTACTAGGGGGCGGAATCTATCAACGAGAGAAAACAATAGGCTGAGCGGCATTACTTACAGACGTTGTAGAATAGAATCGCGGCAAGTTGGTGTAAAAAGGGATGGAGGATTTGCCTTTTCAGTTAGACCTGAACAGTGGTACCACGAGATATTGAAGAAAGCTGGTATCGCAACAGAAATATCCATCCCAGATACAGAATTCGACAATCGTTATTTTATAGCAAGCGACTCTCCACACATACTGGAAAAGCTGCTTAAACACTCTGGCTTAATGCAATCCCTCAAGAAGCTTTTTGGATTGCCTGTAGAATCACTGCATGTAACTAGTAAGAGAATATGGTGTGAAATCAGCAACAGTGATTTAAGAGATTCGGACGATTACTACGAGAAACATTATGAGATTCTGGAATCTGTCGCTCAAAGCTTAAGCCTTGCAGATAGCGCGGAAGTAAACCGAACCACCAATTATGCGCCTTATGCAATAGCTTTCGTATCCGTTCATTTAGGAGTTCTTGCTGCCGCCATTACATGGTTAGTAACAAATGCTACTGCAACAACAGAAATATTAGATACCACGCCCTGGATATTGCAGGGGATGGTTTGTAGCGGATTGTTAGTGTTTCTGTGGTATCGGCTCATCGTTTATGTGTTTAAGAACACATCGTGGGTGTGCTGGGTATTTGCCGATTTTTTATTGATTGGTGCAGCAGGGTTTGCGTTGATGGGGACTAGCGTCGTTAAGTCTACCAATATCGTCTATGATCGTACAGGGCCAACCGTGTACGAACAACCCATTATGCGACGGTTTTGCACGCTGCATTGTTATAAAAAATGTGGACGAAGATGTATTAATACCCGGCGGATCCCATTGCAGGACGAGCAATGCCTGCCCACGGCGCGAGCGACGCTTATATCACAAAAACGGCAAGAGGATTATGTATGTGCAGCGCAAGCATACTATACCTACAACCTACTTATTCGCGACTGGCGAAGCGATCAACTTTATAACCACGAGACGTATGCTCGAATTTTTGATGCTGTCCATGTAGGACAAACCATACGCATTCCTGTAAAATCAGGTGCTTTAGGTCTTTCTTGGGTCGACACGGCAGAGATCTTGCCTTCGGGATGGGAGACAGCACAATAAATTTCCCTTGTTAAACCCTTTCTTAGGGTCTATAGATTACCCTCATATACGGAATTCGCAGCTCGCATGCTGCTTGTGGCAACTATGGAAACGCCCGCACATGCAACACTGCTAAAACGCTGAAATCCTTCATGGAAAACAGCGGTTCTACAGTTTCCCGCGCTATGCCTGGCATGGCTTGCGGGTTTTGATTAACACTTTGAAAAGTTTCAGAATTCTCGCCTTATGGCACATCTTACGCTTCAACCCCAACCATCACAATACTTAGCCACCGTGCGCTCTGCGTCGGCGGTGCGGCTATTGCTTGAGCCTGTATTGACGTAAGAAGAGTCTGATCTTTTCGTGACCACGAAAGGATACCCCATGCCAAAACGCATGTTAATCGACGCGCTTCACCCTGAGGAAATGCGCGTTGTTATCGCCGACAATCAACGGATTGATGAGTTTGATTTCGCCAGCACCTCGCGCCAGCAGGTGAAGGGAAATATTTACCTCGCCAAAATCACCCGCGTGGAGCCATCGCTCCAGGCTGCATTTGTGGAATACGGCGGCGGCAAGCAGGGCTTTTTGCCCTTCTCGGAGATTCACCCGGATTATTACCAGATCCCAATGTCCGACCGCAAAAAGCTCATGGAAGAAGTTGAGCGTGAGCTGGAACAGGAATTGGCAGAAGAAGAAGCGGAACTCAATGCCCTTGATAGCAGCAGCGAGCCTACCGCCATCACCGATGTAGAAACGCCAGCGGTAGTGGAAGAGCTGACCGAAGCCTCGCCGCAAGCGGAGGCCTTTGAAGTGCCGGCGTTTGAAGCGTCGAGCACACCGGAGCCAATTGCAGAAAGCTCGGAACCCGTGCCGTCGTCGTTTGAGCCAGCGCCCGTTGAAACAACTGATGCGCCTTCGCAGGAAGTGTCGGCGGAGCAACCGCAACCGAGCGAGGCGCAGCCAGAAGCGGGTGAAAATGTTGAGACGATGATGAGCGAGGAGGAAGAAGCCTCTTCCAAACGCAAAAAACGCGTGCCGTTTTTCAAACGCTACCGCATTCAGGAAGTCATCAAGCGCGGCCAAGTGGTGCTAGTGCAGGTGATTAAAGAAGAACGCGGGAACAAAGGGGTATCGCTCACCACCTATCTTTCACTCGCCGGACGTTACTGCGTATTGATGCCGAATTCGCCGCGTGATGGCGGCGTATCGCGC
Source organism: uncultured Rickettsiales bacterium (assembly GCA_964405685.1). Taxonomy (GTDB): domain Bacteria; phylum Pseudomonadota; class Alphaproteobacteria; order Rickettsiales; family SXRF01; genus CAYOOP01. The sequence goes on along the minus strand of CAYOOP010000007.1, from coordinate 83,225 downwards.
AAAATTTCCGACATCACAACCCGCAGGCGTTTGAAGGAGCTAATGGCGGAATTAAAACTGGCGAAGGGCATGAGCGTGATTATCCGCACTGCCGGTGTGGACCGCGCGCGGCCAGAGATTCGCAGGGATTTTGATTATTTGGTGAAGCTATGGAACCAGATTCGCGATGATACACTTTCATCGACCGCGCCCGCACTCGTGTACGAAGAAAGCAACCTGATTAAGCGCGCGATCCGCGACCATTACACGAGCGATATTGATGAAGTGATCGTCGAGGGTGAAAAAGGCTTCGGGGAAGCCAAGGAGTTCATGGAACTGCTGCTGCCGAGCCACACGCCGAAGGTCAAACAATACGACGAAAACATGCCGCTGTTTTACAGCTTCGGCATTGAGGATCAGTTGCTGTCGATGTACGACCCCGTGGTGAAGCTGCGCTCGGGTGGGTATATTGTCATCAACCCGACCGAGGCGCTGATTTCGATCGACGTCAACTCCGGCCGTTCGACGTCGGAGCGGAACATCGAAGAAACAGCAGCGAAAACCAATATTGAAGCGGCGTATGAAATTGCGCGTCAGCTACGCTTGCGTGACCTTGCTGGTCTTATCGTTGTCGACTTTATTGACATGTTGGAATCCCGCAATCGGCGATCCGTAGAGCGTTCGTTGAAAGATGCGCTCAGGTCGGATCGAGCGAAAATTCAGCTCGGGCGGATTAGTCCGTTTGGGTTGCTCGAAATGTCGCGCCAACGTCTCAGGCCAAGCATTAGTGAGGCGAGCACCGTGCCGTGCGCGCATTGCAATGGCCGTGGTGTCATTCGCTCCAATGAATCTCTCGCACTGCATGTGCTGCGGACGCTGGAGAAAGATGCCAGCGGCGGACAATACGTAGAACTGCGCGTGACCGTGCCGCAGGATTTGGCGGTCTATATGCTAAACCACAAACGGCAGATGCTGATCGACATTGAAAAACGCTATGGCGTGACAGTGACGATTATTGTGGATTTGAGCCTCGCAGGGTTTGAATTTAACGTCGAGAAATTGCGCCGTGATCGAACTGCGCGCCCGGAACGTGAGAATGGTGGGCGGGATCGCGATAGAGATCGGGGACGTGACCGTGGCCGCCGTGACCGTGGACCGCGTGAGGAGAATGCAGCTACGGAAACGATTACTGACGTGGTCGAAGAGAGTGCTGAAACGAGCGATAACGATAACAACGAGGGAACGCGCGAACCGCGTGATTCTCGCGGACGCCGCCGCCGTGGCGGCAGGGGCCGTGGCCGCAACCGCGAGTTTAACAACACCCCTGAAAATGCAGGCGAACCGGTAAATGCCGACGCGCCAGTTTCGGAAAATACTGGCGAAGTCATTGACGCTTCACCAGCGCCCGAAGGCAAGCGGGAAGACCGCCCGCGCCGTGATCGTGGCCGTCGTGGTGGTCGCCGGAACTGGAAAGACCGCGATGAATCTACGTCTGCAGAAGCAAGTTCACCTCAGGCTGAACCTGCCCCAACTCCACCACAGGCGGATGTGTATGAGCTGCCTAACTTTACCCAGCGCGCTGCGACAGAACCCAAAACACAACCTCAGGAAGCTCCCAAACCGGTTGAATCCACCGCCCGCCCTGCGGGAGAACCGCCGCGCAAGGGCTGGTGGCAGAAAATGATTGAGCTGGAGTGATGATTTCTACTGCGGACGGCAAAACGCCTTGTTTTTGAGGATTTCAATCCTCACGTAGGCGAACTACGCTGCGGTTGAAATCCTAAAAAACTTTGCTTTTTTGCAACGCCGCAGCGAAATCGCCCCAGGTTCCAGCACTTTCCCTTCTACCGCTTGCGAGAGAGGGAGAAACCTTCGAGCCGCATGGTTTAGTAGCGTCCGCCAAGAGCAGAAGGGGGTCTATCAGCGGAGTTGTGGCCTACGCGGGCGGCAATTTCGCGTTGCACACTTTCCAGCCCAAGAATATTGATATCATTTATGATCTGGTCTTGTGTGTCTATCAGTCTGGCAAGATGGTCGCCAACAGCCGCTGATTCAGCCAAGGCGCTAAGCGACTGTTGAGCCATGCGCAACTTCGTCGCGGCATCGGCCAGTTGTAACCTATACTGATATTGCGCTCCGGTATCAGCAGCTTCGTAGGTTGCTGTGCGACCAGCGGAATCTTCGGAAATGAATGTGGCGGGCTTAAGTATTGTGGCCCTGTTAGTTGGAATTGCTACCCGATCTCTATGCGTGTGCGTCATACGATATGCTCCTTGTTAGCGTTGAAAGTAAAAAACCTACTGGATCTGGGGTTATCAGCGCCTCAGAGTCCCAGCAATGAAAGAAGTATTAAACTTTTATGACAGCCCCGATCACACCAATTAACACTTTCTTTTCCTTTGGTTGGTAGATTTTAGTCTGCCTCTCTTTTTTGCAGGATAAGAAAATTCTATGGGTCCGATCGTTGGTATTATCATCGTCCTTATCTCGGTGTTCGGCGTCTATGCCGCTATCGGCGGCAATATGGAGATTATTATTCATGCCGCACCCCATGAGATGGCAACCATTCTAGGTGCGGCCATTGGCGCGCTGATTGTTGCCAACAAAGGCTCGGTGCTCAAAAAAGTGCCCAAAGCCTTGATGAAAGCGGTTAAAGGGCCACGTTTCAAAAAAGCCAATTTTCAGGAATTGCTGCTGTGCCTGTTTTTGCTGTGCAAGCTGATGAAGGCCAAGGGGATGATTGCCGTGGAGCAGCACGTGGAGAAACCGGAAGAGAGCAGCATTTTTAAGCAATTCCCTGCCGTGCTTCATGACCATTTCGCGATTGACCTCATCTGCGATTCGCTCAGAACCATGACCATGGGGATGGATAACCCTTACGCGATTGAGGACATGATCGAAAAGAAACTCGAAAAACACCACCACGAAGACCACGCGCCCGCCCACGCTTTGCAGCAAATGTCCGAAGGTTTACCGGCAATTGGGATTGTGGCCGCAGTACTCGGGGTAATCAAAACCATGGCGAGCATTAACGAACCACCCGCAATTTTGGGCGGGATGATCGGCGGTGCGCTCGTGGGTACGTTCCTTGGGGTGTTCCTTTCCTATTGCTTGGTAGGCCCGCTTGCCGGCAAAGCCGCGCAGTCGATGGATCAGGATCAGCAATTTTACTTCATCATCCGCGATGTGATTGTGGCTCACCTTAAAGGCCTCGCGCCACAGCTATCCATGGAAATCGGCCGCGGCAATGTGCCTACCGTGTATCAGCCAAGCTTTGCGGAGCTGGAGCAGGCGTCAAGCGAAGTAAAGGCGGAGTAGCGGCGCTCTACTACGCCTTGCTGCAAATGTGCTTTGGCTGCGCTTCCACGCTTCATGTACTCTTAAGTACATTCCAGTGCGGTTCTCGCCAAAGCACATTTTCGCTGGCGGCCTAGCGAGCTTTTTTAGACATGAGATTATAGAACGTTTTCGTGATTCGAATCCAGTAGGATTCGTCAGCCCTGAGCGGCGTTCCATGCAATCGTCAGCAGACGATTGCGGGAACAATTTTAAAGCGGCAGCTGCATACTCGCGCAATGCAGGGTGCCGAAGCCCCAGACCATGTCGGTGCAGTGGGTGCCGATGACGTCCCGCCCCTTGAAACAATCGGCGATGGTATTTAGGGCAATGCGGTCGTTTGCGTCGTTGAAAGTGGGGACCAAGACGACGTCATTACAGATTAAGAAATTAGCGTATGAAGCAGGTAGTCTTGTATTTTCGAAATTAACAATTCTCGGCATTGGTAATTCTATTATAGAAAATTTTTTCCCTTTTTTATCAGTCGATTTTTTTAATATGCTCAAGTTGTGGTTTAAAATTTCGTGGTTTTCATCTTTACGATTCTTTTCAACACAGGTGACAATTGTATTGGTGCTTACAAAGCGGGTGATGTCGTCCACATGCCCGTGCGTATCGTCCCCTACGATGCCGGATTCTAACCAGATGACCTGGTCGATGCCCATGTAGTTTTTAAAGACCGTTTCGTAGTCCGCGCGGGTGAATCCGGGGTTGCGGCATTGGATTTTTTCGCTGAGCAGGCATTCTTCGGTGGTAATCAGCACCCCTGCCCCATTGGCGTCAATCGCCCCGCCTTCCAGCACCACATGGCGGCCCTTGTGCATGGGCTTGATGGTTTTGCGTTTCATGGCCTTGCTAATAAATGCAGGAACTTGATTGTCGAGTTTGTAGTTAGGGTATTTGGCCCAGGCGGTGAAGTTGAAATCGAGCGCCACTGGGGTTTTACCGTCCATCACCGTAATCGGCCCGGAATCGCGGGTCCACACGCGATTTGTTGCGAGTTCATGAAACACGACGTTGCCTAAATTCACATGCGCGCGGGTGAGTACCTCTATCGCTTCGTCGCGCTGTTTTTTGTTTTTGACGATCAGGCGCACGCGCTGGGTACGGGCGATATGGCCTATGAATTCGGCATACACCCAAGGAATTGGCCCAAATTTCCCCGGCCAGTCGTTTTTATTATGCGGCCAGGCGAGGAGGATGGACTCTTGAGGCTCCCATTCGGCGGGGAGGCGGTGGTTAAATCCCTCCCCCCACAGGGGGGAGGTTAGGAGGGGGGCGGACTTGTGCGAACGTTGAGATTTCATATTCATACTATAAGAGCAAGACGGCCCCCACCCCAACCCTCCCCCTGCGGGGGAGGGAGTTGAAGGCAATTACAAAAACCTCTTCGTGATATCACCATACGCATCAATCCGGCGGTCGCGGAAGAATGGCCAGTTGCGGCGGTGGAGTTCTATCTGCCCCGCATCGATCACGGCAGTGATTATTTCTTCTTTGTCGCGGCTGGCCTCCACGATCACGCGGCCATAGGGGTCTGCCACGAACGACCCACCCCAGAATTCCAGGCCGTCGCCGCCATTGGGATTTTTCTCATAACCAATGCGGTTGCACGCGGCGATGTAGCAGCCGTTGGCAATAGCGTGTGCGCGCTGCGCGGTTTGCCAGGCGTAGTAAAGCGTTTCGCCGTATTCAGGTTTGTCGGCGGGGAGCCAGCCGATAGCAGTCGGGTAGAAAATCACGCTAGCGCCTTGCATGGCTGTAAGACGCGCGGCTTCAGGATACCATTGGTCCCAGCAGATGAGCGTGCCGATCCGGCCGAATTGTGTATCAAAATTTTTGAAACCTAAGTCGCCGGGCGCAAAATAATATTTCTCATAAAACTGTGGATCATCCGGAATGTGCATCTTGCGGTAAAGCCCTAGCATTTTTCCAGCTTCATGCACAACGGCGGTGTTGTGATAGACACCGGCGGCGCGTTTCTCGAAGAGGGAGCTGACGATGGTGATACCCAGTTCGTTAGCGAGTGTGTTGAGGCGTTCGGTCGCCTCGCCCGGAATCGGTTCTGCTAAATTAAACACATCCGCGTGTTCGTGCTGGCAAAAATAATCACTCAAAAACAGTTCAGGCAAGCACGCCACTTGCACGCCACGCTTTGCAGCATCACGCAGCATGTTGGTTGCTTTTTCAAAATTGCCTTCGCGCTTGCCGGTGCTGGCAAACTGCAAAAGCCCAATGGTAAATGGCGCTGTCATAGGCGGTCTGCGTAGCATTTTGAGGGGGTAGTGGCAAGTGCGGATTAGCGTTTGCAATTGCAAAGCAAACGTGGTGTAAAAACATGCATTGCATCCACTACATCTTGTAAAATGTCCAAGTATTCAGCGCTTTTCCTCGCCCTTATCCTGCTGATTTTTCCGTTGGATTTCTCTCCCGCGCCTCTAGGCTTCTCTCTACATCTATCCACTGAAGCTTACGCGCAAACGAAGAAAACCAAAGCAAAAACGAAGAAAGCTTCTAAGTCCAAAATCATCAAAGTGAGCGGGCGCAAGAAACAGGTGCGGCAGGTCACGCGCGCGGTGAGCCCCGCAAGACCTGCGGATTACGCAAAACTGGTGGTGGACGCGAACACGGGTGTCGTTTTGTATGAGAAAAATGCAGAACAGCAGCGTTATCCGGCATCGCTCACCAAAATGATGACGCTGTATGTGTTATTTGAAGCGCTGAAAAACGGTGAGGTGAAAATGTCGACGCTGCTGCCGGTGTCGGAAAAAGCAGCGGGGCAACCACCCACGAATATTTTTCTCGATCCGGGTGACCAGGTCCCCGTACGTACAGCCATTGAAGCACTGATCATTCGTTCCGCGAACGATGTGGCGATGGTGGTGGCCGAAGCACTCGGCGGCTCGCAAGATGGATTTGCAGTGCTGATGAATAAAAAAGCGCGCGAACTCGGCATGAACCGTACGCGATTTTATAACCCCAGTGGCTTACCGGATGACCGGCAGGTGACGACGGCGATGGATTTGGCACGGCTTGGCATTGCGCTACGCCGCGATTTTCCGGAGTACTACCATTATTTCAACCGGGATGACTTTAGTTTTAATGGGCGCGATTATACAACGCATAACCGCTTGCTGGGCCGCTACCCCGGCGCAGACGGCATTAAAACCGGCTACATTCGTGCCTCCGGGTTCAACCTCGTTACCTCCGTAGAACGCGGGCGCACACGGCTTGTGGGCGTGGTGCTTGGCGGACGCACGGGTGCAGCGCGCGATCAGGAGATGATGGATATTTTGGACCAAACCTTCATGGCGCTGGCTGAACAAGGGCTGAAGGGCCGTAGCATCAGTGTAGATGCGCCGAAGCCAAAACCAGAAGTAACGAAAGCAGCGGAAATGACACCTGCAGCAGCGCCAGGAAGCTGGGGTATTCAAGTGGGCGCGTATCTGGACGAGCAACAGGCGCAAGAAGCGGTGCTCGCCGCCGAAGACCTGGCCAAAAAATCACTTGCCGGTTCCAGCGTTGAAATTTCAAGCGTCGAACGCGGTGGCCAGAACTATTTCCGCGCACGGCTGCTTGGTATTAGCAGTGCGCAGGCACGCGAAGCCTGCAACGCGCTTACTCGGCAAAATCGTAGTTGTATGATGGTGCGGGTGGGGGATTAGCTCGCGTCATCCTGCGAGTCGCAATGCGACTGCGCAGGATCTTGTAAAGCCCTTATGATACCAAAGCAACTAAGTTTCATGACATTTATCACCGTCATTCCGTCGCAAGACGGAATCCAGTAAGCGGCGTCTGCCGCGTAGAAAGATCATAACGCTGCTTGCTGCAGCTACTGGATTCCGTGTCTGTTCCTTGAGCACCCTTGCAAGCAAGGCTACTCAAGGGCACGGAATGACGATGTCATGCTATTTAGTTGCTTTGGTATGCGATCCTGCGCTCCCGCTCTCGCGGGCCGCAGGATGACGTATCACCCTTTTCTTTGCGCAATAATGGTGAAGATTTTTTCCTTCAGCGCGTGGAACTCGGGCTGTTTTTTCTTCAAGAATCTCACCATGTTTTGCTGACTGTCCAGCTGGCTACGGCCTGCGAAATCGAAATCAATTTCGCCGGGTTTGAACATGCTGGCGTCTTTGAAATTGACGCTGCTGATCGACGCGAGTGGAATTTCGCGGCGCGAGCCGGTGCCATGTTTCAGCATATTCAAAAAGCCTTTGCGGGTGATAACTAAGCGGTCTTCCTGCAGTTCAATCTGCCCGTCCGTGCCTTCGACATACATAATGCGTTTGCTCATTAGGCGGCTCTCTTTCTGGTGAATTCATCAATCCGACGTTCGATTTCGGGGCGGAAGTGGCGCACCAGGCCTTGCACAGGCCAGGCGGCGGCGTCACCAAGTGCGCAGATTGTGTGGCCTTCGATGCGGGAGGCAATATCCAGCATGTGGTCGATGTCGGCACGTTCGGCTTCGCCGGTGACCATGCGCTCCATCATGCGCCAAAGCCAGCCGGTGCCTTCGCGGCAGGGCGTGCATTGGCCACAACTTTCATGCGTGTAGAATTTGCTCAAGCGGGCGATGGCTTTCACCACATCAGTTGATTTATCCATGACGATGACGGCCGCAGTGCCAAGGCCGGATTTGACGGCTTTTAGCGAGTCAAAATCCATGAGTACGGTGTCGCAAATATCTTTCGGCAGGAGCGGAACGGAGGAGCCGCCGGGGATAATGGCGAGCAAATTGTCCCACCCGCCACGCACGCCGCCGGCGTGTTTTTCAATGAGTTCTTTGAGCGGAATGCCCATCTCTTCTTCAACGTTGCAGGGCTTGTTCACATGTCCCGAGATGCAGAACACTTTGGTGCCCGTGTTGTTCGGCCGGCCGATGGCTGCGAACCACGGTGCGCCTTTCCGCAAAATGGTCGGCACCACGGCGATCGATTCCACATTGTTGACCGTAGTCGGGCAACCCCAGACGCCCATGGCCGCAGGGAATGGCGGCTTCAAGCGCGGCTGGCCTTTTTTACCCTCTAAAGATTCAATAAGTGCAGTTTCTTCGCCGCAGATGTACGCACCCGCGCCGCGATGGACGAACACATCGCAATCGTAGCCGGAACCGCAGGCATTTTTGCCGATTAAACCAGCGTCGTAGCATTCTTTGATCGCGTGTTCTAAGCGATCGCCTTCTTCGCGGAATTCACCGCGGATGTAGATGTACGCCGCAACGGCGCGCATGGCGAAACAGGCGATGAGGCACCCTTCAATGAGCTTATGCGGATCATGGCGCATCATGTCGCGGTCTTTGCAGGTGCCGGGTTCGCCTTCGTCAGCGTTCACCACCAAATACGATGGGCGGCCGTCGGATTGTTTGGGCATAAATGACCATTTCATCCCCGTGGAGAACCCTGCCCCGCCGCGGCCGCGCAGGCCCGAGGCTTTGACTTCTTCAATGATTTTATCCTGCCCGAGCGCAAGCAGATCTTTCGTCTTATCCCAATCACCACGCTTTTTTGCACCGGCGAGTTTCCAATCTTCGAAACCATACAAATTTGTAAAAATTCTATCTTGGTCTTTTAGCATTGCGAGAGCCTTTGTATCGTATTGTTTCTGCAAGCATATAGGAGAAAAAAACAGAGTGCAACAGCTGCGCAAGGTGGCCGGCAAGTGACAAAGATTTAACGGGGAAATCTCCGAAAACCCGCTATCATCCTTACGTGTAAAGGAGGTGTTTTTATGAAACGCATGACATTACTTGCTACCGTTCTTCTGATGTTTGCTGGTGCTTCTGCTGCTGAGGCGCACGAATACCGGTATCGGAACCATGGGCATAACCGCGTGGTGATTCGCCCGATTGCGTATCGCCCGTTTGTCCAGCCATGGGTGATGTATCAACCTGTGTCGTATATGGGCTATCGCCAGGTGCGTCCGGTGCGTCATCTACATGGGCATCAACGCGGACACTACCGCCACTGGCAGCGCTAACTCTTGTTCCCCCCGCTTGCGGGGGGATTCAGGGGGGAACCCTTTTTTCAAGGGGGGTAGATAATGTTCCCCCACCCACTACGCTAACGCCTAAAGGCGTAAGCTTCGTTGCCCTCCCCCGCAAGCGGGGGAGGTAAAGTATTTTAAGCTGGCTCTGAGGATTTCCGCCCGCTTTGGGGGCCGGGTTTGGGCGTTTCGCCGTTGGCGAGCGCATCTAGAATCTTGGTGGTGGATTCGGGGGTTAAATCTTCAAAAAACACATCCGGGCCGGCGGCGGTGGTGACTTGCATCATGGGTGCGTTCACACATGCGCCTAGGCATTCGACTTCGGTGAGGGTGAATGCATGGTCTACCGTGGTATCCCCGCATTTGATGCCGAGATGCTTTTCGCAAGTCTTCAATATTGCGTCCGAGCCTTTGAGCCAACACGGCGTGGTGGTGCAGACTTGCACATGGTATTTGCCTACCGGCGCCAGATTATACATCGTATAAAATGTGGCGACTTCATAGACGCGGATGGGGGCCATGCCGAGCATGTCGGCGACATAATCCATCGCTGCTTTGGGCAGCCAGTTGTGGTGTTGTTTTTGCGCTAAGCTAAGCAGCGGCATGACGGCACTTTGTTGGCGGCCGGCGGGATATTTGGCGATGATGCGTTTAGCCTCTGCTAAATTATCCGGCGTAAATGAGAATTGCTCGGGTTGCAGGGCGAAGGTGGTGGCGTGTTTTCCGGACATATGGGCTCTATGGTAGCGTGATTTTTCGGTAGTGGCGATAGATCTGCGCGCCGCCGGGAGTGGTTGGCGTTAGGATCATATCGCCTGTGTTATAGCCGCCTCGGTTCTCCATGGCAATGCCACAGTAGAACATGGTGGAAATGGCGCGGTTTTTATAGACATAGAGCACGCCTTTATCGTCCAGCACGTATTGCCAATTGTCCGCACCCATGGCTTGTTCCATTGCGGTTTTGAGGTCTTTGTAATTGCCAAATTTCTGCGCGCCACTGACACCGCGGTAGGCGGCAGTTGCAGCTAATTCTAAATAGCGCTCTGGGGTGTCCTTGAATTTCTTGCTCTCCTCGCCCGCGGGAAGTTCATAGAGGTTTTCCATTCGCCACAGGCCGGTAATATCCGATAGTTTGCATAAGAGAATGCGCGGTGGGTTGCTCTGCTGCATTTGCACGCCACCACCGGTCATCTGAGCGGGGGGGGCGGACCGAGCTAGACCACCCATGCCTGAAGCTGCCGATGTATCAGGCGCTTGAAATTGCGGGAAGTTTTGCGCCATGGCAGGGGATGCCAGAAAACCTAGAAGACAAAGCCATTGGGAAGAACATGCCATGGGGTTAATGTAGCCCATCAGCGGTGCTTTATCAAATGACTATCAGGACATGTTGCGTCCATGCGGTGTTTATTCTTTCTCCACATGCTCCATGCCGACCAGTTCGCTGATATGATAGTTGAACTCGGCACCAAAAATCAAAATGATGTTGCAGATGTAGAAGAAGAGAAGCGCTGCGATGATGCCGCCTAAGCTGCCGTAGATTAAGGTTTGGTTGGCGTGCGCGAGGTAAAATGCAAACAAGCGGCTTGCACAGATCCACGCGATGACGACGAGAGCGGCACCGGGGATGACGGAGATGGCGTGTTGTTTGAGGTTTGGGATCGCATAGTAAATCCACATGACAACGCAGAGGATTAGGCAGGGAAATACCAAGGTGATTACCGTACTCCAGAATTGTGCTTTTACCGTGAGGAAAGCAGGCAACGGCAATACATGGATCAAGTTTTTGGTAAGCGCTGGCACAGTCAGCATGAGCAACATGCCGATGATGAGGGCGGAGGCGAGGATCAGCATGTGCAGAATGCTGGCGAGGCGGCGTAATACATAATGCGGCGGTTCGTGCACGCGGTAGGCGCGGTTTAGAATCGTGCGGATGCCTTCGAAGGCGGAGGATGCGGTCCAGATCGCGCCGATGACGGCAATCGTCAGCAATCCTTGCGGCGGACCGCTGGCGATTTCGTGGATGTGCGGCTCGAGTGCCGAGGCAACATCCGGTGGCAATTGGTGGAAGAGCGAGGTGAGATACGCCGCCGTATGCGTGCCGGAATTGATGGTGCCCAGAATAGCGACGACGAAGACGAGGAAGGGGAAGATAGCGAGCAAGCCCATAAATGCTAAATAGCCTGCGTGTTCAATACCATCGTGGGTGACGACGGTGTCGTAAATCGCTGCGCGGACGCAGCGGAGTATTTGGTTAGCGGTCGATTTCACCGAATACGATGTCCAAGGTGCCGATGATGGCGGAGACGTCGGCGAGCATATGGCCTTTGCTCATGAATTCGAGACCCTGCAAATGCGCAAAGCCCGGCGCTTTGATTTTGCAACGGTAGGGCTTGTTGGTGCCGTCGGAAACGAGATACACGCCGAATTCGCCTTTGGGGGCTTCAACGGCCGTGTAGGTTTCGCCGGCGGGAACATGGTAGCCTTCGGTGTAAAGTTTGAAGTGATTGATGAGCGATTCCATCGAGGTTTTCATGGCAGCGCGTTTGGGGGGGGCGATGCGTGGGTCAGCCGTCACTACCTCGCCTTTTGGCATTTTTTCTACGCATTGGCGGATCAAACGCAAACTTTGACGCATTTCTTCCATGCGGATTAAATAACGGTCCCAACAGTCGCCGTTTTTGCCAATGGGGATGTCGAATTGCAATTGGTCGTAGATTTCGTAGGGCTGGTTTTTGCGCAGGTCCCAATTCACGTTGGAGCCGCGGAGCATCGGGCCGGTGAAGCCCCAGGCGAGAGCTTCTTCTTTGGTGACGACGCCGATGTCGACGGTGCGCTGTTTCCAGATGCGGTTTTCGGTGAGGAGGTTGTCCACATCGTCGATGATCTTGCCGAAACCGTCGCAGAATTTCAGCACATCTTCCAACATGCCTTCGGGAATATCCTGATGCACGCCGCCGGGGCGGATATAGGCCGAGTGGAAGCGCGCGCCACTGGCGCGTTCGTAGAATTCCAAAATGCGTTCGCGTTCTTCGAACATCCATAGCAGCGGCGTCATCGCACCGACGTCGAGGGCTTGGGTGGTGATGTTTAGCGTGTGGTTTAAAATGCGCGTGAGTTCCAGGAACATGACGCGGATATATTTGGCACGTGCGGGGATTTCGCAACCGAGGAGTTTTTCAACCGCGAGCGCGAAGCAATGCTCCTGGTTCATCGGCGAAACATAATCCAGCCGGTCAAAATAAGGCAGCGCTTGCAGATATGTTTTGTGTTCAATCAGTTTTTCCGTGCCGCGATGGAGTAGCCCAATGTGCGGATCAGCGCGTTCGACCACTTCGCCGTCCATCTCAAGCACCAAGCGCAATACGCCATGCGCCGCCGGGTGCTGCGGGCCGAAGTTGATGGTGGTGTTTTTGAGGTGTTGGGCGGTTTCGGTCATGGGCGTAATTTGTCATCCCACGGCCCTCGGGTCAAGCCCGAGGATGACAAAAAACGCTACAAAAACTTATGCATGACGTAGACATCCACCAATCCCTGCGTGGCGTGTTGATAGCCTTTGGGAAGCGTGCCGACGATATTAAAGCCTAGGGATTGCCAGCGTTTGACGGCGACGTCGTTAGTAGAGACGACGAAGTTAAACTGCATGGCTTGGTAGTTCTGTTTTTTGGCCTCGGAAAGCACATGTTCGCCGAGTGCGCGGCCGATGCCTTTGCCGCGGTAGGGTTCATCGACGATGAAGGAGGCGTTGGCGACGTGGCTGCCCCGACCGGTGCGGTTGGGGCGCAGCGCTGCCATGGCGGCGATTTTGCCGTCGACATCGGCGACGTAGCAATAGGTGCCGGGGGCGCTCATCCAATACGCCAAGCTCCGTTCGGGGGTCATTTCCTCCGCCGTGTACGAATAGGTCGCACCTTCGCGCAGGATTTTTTGAAAAATGCTGTAAATCTCCTCGAAATCCTCGAGGCGGGCGGTACGGATGGTGTGGGTCATGCGCTGACTTCTTTCTCTTCTTTTTTGTCGTCTTTGGCTTCTTCTTTAGGCGGTGGTGTCGGTGGAGTTACGGCTTTTTTCTTGCGCGGATCGTACGGTTCTTGGATCGGCACGTTAATCGGCGCCATCAACCGTTTGGTGAACATTTTGTCTTTGTAATAGAAAATTTTGTTGGTTTTGATGGGCGCGTGCGACTCGATTAGGATGATTTGTTTATCACGCGGGAGGGTGATGACTTCTTGCGGCAGCAGCAGGGCGCGCTGCACTTCGGAAGCATTCACAGTGCGCGCGGCCGGGTTCATATCAAAATATTGCGGGCGGTTTTTGGAGACCTGCAGCACGGTTTTATTGCCAACCAGTTGCGAAATAAGGTTCGCGGTTTCGACGTTGTTCGCCGCGAAGGTGACGCGATAATAGCAGTTGGAGAGGAAGCTGTTCATGCCTGCTTCTTCGTAAATGCCTTTCAATTGCTGCGTATCTTGTACGATCAGGAAGAGTTTCACGCGGTAGCCGCGGAAATAGGCGATACCGATTTGGAACTGCGTCATCTCACCCAAGCTTGGAAACTCGTCCATCATAAACAGCACGCCGATCGGCTCGTCTTTACCGGGCATTTTGCGGGTGAGGAAGTCAGTCGCTTGTTGATAGAACACTTTGAGGAGGGGTTCTAAGCGTTTCAAGTTGTCCGGTGACACGCCAACATAGACGGTAACCGGTTTCTTTTTGATTTGCTGAATGTCGAAATCGCTTGATGCGGTGGCGGTGTCGATCAGTGGGTTGGCCCAGAGCTCGAGGCCGGAATTGAGCGTGGAGATGACACCGGAACGCTCTTTGTCGGCTTTTTGCAAGAAGGCGGCGATGTTCATGTACGCAACCGGATGGATGCGTTTGCCGATGGTATCCAGCACTACTGCGAGGTTATACACCACATCGTCAGAGCGCATGGTGCGCACGACTTCGCCGAAGCTGCGGGTTTTTTCGGGGACGGCGCAAAGATAGAGGATGACACCCAGCATGAGCGAGCGGGCTTCGTTTTGCCAGAATTCTTGTTCCGGCAAAATGAGGTTGCAGATTTTCTGCACGTCATCGACCATCTGGCCGGGCTTGGCGCTGATCCAATCCAGCGGGTTGTAGCAATGGCTCATCCCGTCCGGATCAGCGGGGTTCCAGACGAAGACTTCTTGTTTTAATTTGGCTTTGCGATAGCCGCTGGTGAGTTCGTAGTTCTCCAATTTAATATCGTGACAGACGACGGATTGTTCCCAGAAGAGCAAATTCGGAATGACGAAACCTACACCTTTACCGGAGCCGGTTGGTGCGAAGAGGAGGACGTGTTGAAAATCGTCGACAATCAAATAGCCTTTGTTGGTTTGGCCCAGCAACAGACCGCGTTTGGCGCGGAGTTTTGCTTTTTTGATTTCGGCTTCGGCGGCCCAGTGCGCATCGCCATGAATGGTTTCTTTCATGCGGAAAGGGCGCCAATCCAGCAGGGGCGCGCGCATGAGGAATAGGAAGAAAAGTGCGCCGAAACCACCGGCAAAGGTGGGGGCTAGCAGTTTCATCCACTGGTCCGTTGGTAGGCGGGAGAAGTAGGTTATACCGTAAGTAAACAGCGTTTTGTAGATGTTCCAGATATAGGTAGGTTGTACCGCGTAAGCAGCGTATTGATTGCCGTAGTAGAGGGTGACGGTTGCAACCATGGCACCATAAAGCGGTGCGCCGATGACGATGATCAGCAGCAATCCCACGACGATGCGGTTGACGATCGTACGTTTGAAATTCGCAAGCTTAGTGCTATCTGCCATGCACCGATTTTATGGATTTTTAGAGGAAAGTCCAGCTTTAGGAAGGCTCGAAATAAATCTCGGAAACGTAGCGGTGGCTGGCTTCGCCGCGCTTGAGCTGGATGATGACGTGGACAACGCTTTGGATGTACTCCTTGATCTGGTCGCGGTCCAGGCCCAGGCCCGCTTGCATCACCATGAGGATGAGCTGTTCGATGGCGAGCGCCGGAGTGTCGGCGTGCAGTGTAGAAATGGAACCAGGGTGGCCGGTGTTGACGGCGCGCAGGAAGGAGAAGGCTTCTTTCCCGCGCAACTCACCGAGCATCAGGCGATCAGGACGCAAGCGTAAGCATGCTTCGATCAAGTCCTGCACAGTGACTTGCGCCCTGCCCTGGCCGCCGCGCGAAGCGACGAGGTGCACGTGGTTGGGCAAATGGTCGATCATGATCTCGCGCGCATCTTCACAGGTGATGACGCGTTCGGTGGAGGGGACTTCTTTCAGCATCGCGTTAAAGAAGGTGGTTTTACCAGTGGAGGTACCGCCGCTGACGATAATGTTTTTGCGGGCGAGAACGGCACCTCGGATAAAACCTTTGATGTCGCGCGCATCGAGCAGTGCTCGGAGTTCCGCGTCTTCGGTGTTCGTACGTTTACCAACGGCGGTATCTTTAAACGCGCCTAGTTTTTCGTATTCGTTGAGGTTAAAATTGAGGATGGTTTGTTTACGAATCGACATGACTACCGTGCGCGCTTCGCAGGCGGGGGGGAATACGACTTGCACGCGGTAGCCTTCGGGCAGGTTGGCGGAAAGCAGCGGCGTTTCTTCGCTGAGTTTTTGTTCGGTCGATTGCGCGATTAACCGGCCCAGGCTTTTTAAATGCTCAAGATCAAGCTCCGGCATCTCATATGGTTTCATCACGCCGAATTGCTCCACCCACACTTCGCCAGGGCGGTTGATCGAAATCTCGGTCACACCGTCCAAGTCAAAGAAGCGCTTGAGCGGCGCGAGGTAGGTAGCAAGTGCGGTTAGGCTCATTGCACTAAATCCAAGGCATTTTTGTCTTTGTCATCCATCACGAAGGTCAGGTCGCGATTGACGAACACGTTGATGCGCGTACCTTGATCGATCGTGATGGTGGGGCGCGCATCGAGCGAGTCTTTGATGATTTGATTAGCGATGTTGCCGACGTTAGCCGCTGCTTGGCCGACGGCGGCTGCACCTGCGGAACCGGTGGACGTATTGCTGCCGTCGGTATTGGTGGTGCTGGTGCTATCACCGCTTGTGACTGCATCCCCCAACACCGCAACGCCGAGAGAAACCATGCTGGTTAAGATCGCCGTAGAGAACACTTCCATGTATTTGTTATCGACAGCGCCTTCCATGCCTGCACGGCCGAGTGCGTCCACGGCTTGCGAACCAATTTGGATATCTACACCATCAGGACGAATCACGCGCGTCCATGCAATCAAGACGCGCCGTTGGCCGCGCATGATGGAGGTGCTGTAGGTGCCGATTAAGCGTGAACCTTTGGGTATCATGACTTTGCGGCCGGATTCGGCGTAGACATTGCGGCTGATCATGGCACGAATGGTGCCGGGTAGATCGGTATTGATGGCAGTCTCTAGTACCGCTTCAATGATTTTTCCTTGTACGATCGTGCTTTCCAAATTGTTGACGATGCTTGCTTTCGCTTTTTCTGCACCGCTCGCTTTGTAAGCATTATTGAGATAGGCGAGGTTGGCGTCTTTCTGCCCCAAAGAGTCCCGCGCGGCGCTTGTTTCCGGACTTAGCGAATCCCCGGTATTGGGTTTATTGACGACTCCGTTAGTCGTAACTCCGCTCACCAGCATGCCCGAACGCAAACGCTCTTGTGTTTTTTTATCGTCACCGAAAGGCTTGGTGGCCTTGATTTCCGGTGGTGGTGGAGGCGGTGGCGGTGGAGGTGCCACACCATCGATGGTGCCTGCGGGCGTGGTAAGCGTAGGTAATTGTTCGGCTTGTGGCGGCGGTGGCGGTAGGGGTGCCGACGGCGCTTGAAGGGGTGGCGGTGCTGGCGGGATGCTTAAGTTGCTAGAAGGTGGCGGCGGTGCGGCCGCAATGCTGGTATCTCTATCTGATGGATTATTGGGGTCACTACCTGGCAGCGAGGTTGTGGCTGGTTTGCTGGAACCAAGGAACATGCTCACCATATAGATCATGGCGCTCACAAATAATGCGCCGAATACAATCATACGGCCTCTACCCGCTGCGACTGCGGGCCCGCGCGAGGAGCTTTCGACCTCGGACAGCTCCTCTTCATCTTGAGGCAATTCGAAACCGGTTTCGAACTCGCGGGAACTTTCACCACTGTCTAGCGACGGCGTGGGAGATGCCTCGGGGGTATTGGTATCATTCGGATCGTCGGGGTTGTCGGTCATGGCTGAATGGTTGCTGGGGTTTTGGCTTCGTTATAGAGGTAGACTTCATTGGCCTTGCCCTCGCCGTAGACGAGTGCATAACGCTCTCTTACTTGCTGAAGAACCACCACACCGTCGCGGACTAAATAGTCTACTTTCGCGCGGGTGCCGTCTTTTCTGACCTCATACACTTCAGGTAGGCGTTTGGGGTCAGCAAAGCGAATGTAGGTGGCGGCACCGTCGTCGTAGGTATCGGTAGGCGCGAGATTGTCTTTGCCGCTGTAAGAATAGAGATAGTTATAGCGCGATTCGGGGTGCACAATAGGTGCTGCTGTGTTGACCGGTGGTGGCGCAGGTTGTGCGACCGGTACAGCTACAGGCACAGGCGGGGGTGGCGGTGGCGGCACGATGGGCATGGGCTCCGGAATGGGTGCCGGTGTTTCAATGCTGGCCGGCATTGGCGGGGGTGGCGGGGGTGGCGTATACAGCACCATTTTAGGGTAGATGAAACGCGCAACGTACATGAGGTCCGGGTTGTCCTTCATTTTGCCTTTGCCAGATTGCAAATCAAACTGGTACGAACGAACATTGGTGATCACCGTCATGTTGGTTGAGACGTCTTCGTCCATCGGGCGGATGAACAAACGGCGGCCGGCCGGCACGATTTGCCATAGGCTACGGTCGCCGACTGAAATGGTTTGAATTTGTTCTTCCTCATCGAACTCAATATTGGTTTGGTAGCCGTAGAGTGTGTTGATGGTGTAAATATCGTTGGTGTGGTATTCGAGGATTTTGATGCGCCCATCGTTGGGGAAATCCACGAGTTTCTGAGCGTGCGCGGGCGCGATGCTCACGCTGCTTAACACCAATATTGCTAAGTAGTTTCGTAATCGCATCATTGAATGACATCCTCATCAACACGGTATTCGGTTACTCTAAATCCGAGCGGATTAATCATACGTTCCTCCGGCGACAGGCTGATTTTTGAATACTCAAAACGCAGCGTTATAATACGGTGGTATTGCGCGCTGACGCCCATGCCGTCCTTTTTCTCCTCGATCATCACGCGGATTTGCACGACTTGCGGCTCGAGCACTGTGGTCGATTTAAATTTGACCTGGCGGGTACCCACCGCACCAAAACGTGTAGGCGCACTGTTGGGGTTGTTGCCATCGATCTCGGCGCTATAGGCAGGGAACACGCGGCGGGGCTCGGACATCAGACGTACGGTTTCGTATGAACGAAGAATGTCACTTGCCGCATAGCCTTCGCGGGCGCGGATGTATTGGGCGATAAAATAATTGTTGATGGCTTCGTTGGCAGTGAGTTGTTGGGTCGTCACCGGGTCGACCACTTGGGTGATGCCGGTTTTTTGATCCACCTGAATGACGTAGGGCGCAATAGTTTTTTGGGGGATCATCCGCACAATGACTAGCACGGAAAACAAGGTGCACGCTAAGGCAGCAAACGTCACCGCGATCAACACTTTTCGTTGGACCAGCAGCGCCTGGTAACGATCTTTGTACCAGTTACTCAGCTCGGGTTTTTTTGTTTTTGCTTTTGCCACAGATACCACCAAATATGCCCTGCACTATATCAATTAGAGAGTGAATAAAGAGTTAACAGCACCCCGTAAATGGTTGAGAAAGCACATTCCTTTTTTACCTTCATTTTAGCAGCTGACTCGCTTGTTGTTTGAATTGTGAAACCGCTTTTTGTTCATATCTACGCAGCGACGTGAAACCCGGCAATGCTATAGCGGACGCACCTGAGCCACCGCTTAAGGTCGGCACATATTGCGGGCCGGCGAGTTGCCGCGCGAGATCGGGGATTTGTTTAATGAAGGTGTCAAACGCGTAGGCGATGACGCTCATGGTGATGAGATTGGCGATGAGGTACCAAATGAGGTTGGCATTCTGCGGGAAGGCGGTGGGCGGGATGACGCCGCCACCGCTGCAGGTCGCATGCATACCGCTTACCGTAATTGGGCATACACCAAAAATATCTACCGAGGTGCGCGAGGCGCCGACCATGAGCACGTTGGTGTAAGAAATGATGATTTGGCCGAGTTCGTTGAAGAAATACGCGTATTGGCCCATCACCATCAACCATACGGCCACCGCGGCGAACACCAGGATGATTTGCAACGCCATGGAGATGAGATAACGCAGCCAGGTTTCGAAAAAGTGATAGGTCACTTGAAACAGTGCGAAGCTCACAAAAATAGGGCTTAGAGAAATTAAAAATGCGATCAATGTTAGGCCTAGCAAATAGCTCACCAGAGCACGAATGAGCACGGTGATCACTTTGATCATCAAATAGAGGAAGAGGAAAAACAGGGGCGGCAGCGCGTACCATAGCGAGACGAAAAAGGCCATGATGCGGGCACCGTTACCGGTAAAGGGTGCAGCGACTTGACTGATAAGAAATTGATCGAGGGCGATGAAGAAATTGGGCGTGCCGCCACCGCCAAGCACCCAGCCTGCGATAGTTTCAATGCTGTTAGCCAAAAAATTGAATCCAACTCCAATACCCCAGCTGGCGTTCATCGCAAACGACCAGATGAGTGCGACTTTGATAAGGCGCGTGACTAGTTCCCTCGCGGTTAATTCGGAAATGCCTACGGTAAACGCCAGTGCATAAAGCAGCACAAACAGGGTAAGTGCCTGAGCCAGTGGTGCCATTAAGCTGTATTGAATGCCGCAATACATGCGGCTCATAACATCGTTTAAAATGGTGTGGAAGATGCAGTTGAGGCCGCTGAAAATATGGTTCATGTCAAGCTGGCATGTGACGACTGGAAACAGCACGGTTCCGCTTACAGGCCCACCGTTGTTGCACGCCAGCGTCTGCGCGAACACCTCTGCCGGTAGTAGGCAGAGGGCGAGGCTTAAGACGATCTGTTTCCAACGAGGCATGACCCCCCTACCCTTTTCTGGCGAGCACCGCGGGCTTTTCATCTCCGGAAAGTGCATCCAGCATATTCAGCTCCGCGTCAAAGCGGAATGACGCGGGAATAAATTCGTGCTCATGGCGGATGAGGAAATCACCGTTTTGCCGCTGCATTCTTGCTAGCGAATCCGCCAGTGCGGGTGTGAGCCCGGTGATTTGCGGCAGATAGTCCATATCGATATCATCGGGCATGTAAATTGAGGTCGCGGTGTTTTCCATGATCACTGGTGTTACGGAATATTTAGGGATGTTCTCTACGTTTCGGGTTTGGAAAATCACGACAACGTTTTGCTCTTTCAACATCTCAAGCAAGCTTGCTAAGCGCGGAGCCACGAAGGGGTTTTCCAATAACTCGAAACCTTCACGCAGTACCAAAATGGTTGGCGCGCCATCGAGCGAGGCTACCAGGCGGTGTAAGATATAGGGGAACGCGTGATGCACGAGTGCGGCATGGGTATTGGTCGAAGGCAGGCCAATGCCGACAATGGGGTTGTTGAGTGAAAATTGGTCTTCACCACGGGTGAGCCAAGCTGCAACCTCAGACGATGCGGCAAGCTGCGCCAAGCGTTCTGCGACTTGCGGCAAGGTTGCATGCAACCCAACGGCGATTTCTTCTAGACTCCGCTGGCTGGCATTGGAGGCTGAAACTACTTGATCCACCACAAGTTTAAGCGCGGTGCGCACATCTACATTATCGATCGCCACATCGAGCATATGGGCAATCCATGCAGCAAGAAAACCGCGGTTGCGTTTATCGTCAGCGAGCGCAAAGGGGTTGATTTTAATGCCGCCGGTGCCGCCAAATAGCATGTATTTTCCTTGCATGCTTTGCACCCACATGCGCGAGGCTTGCTCATTATCAATCACAATAATGCGCGCGGTTAAGCGCGAGGCTTCGGTGAGGACAAAGTGCAAAAGGCGGTGGCCGACGCGATCGGGGAACGAGTTGTAATCCAAAAACGCGGTGTGCCCATTTTCGCCCTGGTGGAAATGGAACAAATACGGTGTGGCAGTGCTGGTGGGAAAGACGGTGATGGCACCGCCCCATTTAGAGCGTAGATCACCGATGGGGAAATAATTCAACCGCGCCAGGCCTGCGGCTTTGTTAAATGGCATGGGGTGTTGGCGTTTTAGAAATGCGAAGTTGCCCGGCAGTTGCGCCCAGAAGACTTCTTCCAATCGCAGGTCTTCGCGAATGCTAACCAAGCCTAGTTTTGCAATGGCATCCTGCACTTGTGCGGTTGCTTCTTCGAGTTCTGCAAAATCATCGGTGAGCACCATGATCATGATTTGCTGGCGGACGTAATCGGTGGGTTTGTCCTTGTGCGCTTCCAGCATACTCACGGTACCGGTGGCATTGGCGATAAGCCCGTCCTGGCTCATTTGAAACACATCTGCCCATTCGCGGGTTTTGAGGGTGGCCTCTTTGGCGGGCACAAAATCGAGCGCTTGGGTAATTACCATTTCGCATGGCAATTGCAAAATACGATCGAGCAAGGTGAAGGGCATTTCGTGGTAATGTTTGATAGTTACCATCGACGCAAAACGCTTGCTGCCTTTGCCGCGCGCTTCAAGGGCATTGAAGCCAAAGACCAATTCATGCGAATGAAGTTGATTGGACACATCATTGTCCGTAATCGGTACGGCCTGGTGATGCAGCGATGTGAGTTCCGAGAACCATTCAAGCTGTTCGGAATAGGCAATGGGTTCACCAGCCGTACCACGTTCGCTGATGCTCAACACATCTGCCTGAAATTCGTGCGACAAATCCGCGAGGAGTGAACTTGCTACTTCGGCAAGCTCTTCGGCGGCGCGGTCCAAATAGTCCTGGCGATGCGCGCGATTGCGTTCGATGCTGCCGGTTTGTTTGAATTCTTTGGCATCAAAAAGCTTGGTGGCTTGCCCTTGCACGATCACGGTGACGTAGCACACATTGTGATACACGTGGGTGAAGCTGTGTTGGTGCATCCATCTGTCGTGCACAGCTTGGGCAAAGGGAATGGATGCTGCTGCTTGCTGAGGCACGGCTTGTTTGTTGCGGCGCGTGTGGACCCAAAATGAAAAACGTTCATGCGGAATATGCTTGGTGAGCGCGCGGCGCAACGTGCTTCGCAGGGTTTGATCTTCCGCACCTTCTTCATTGATTAGACCGTTCTTGCGCGCACTCACGCGAATGGTTTTTAGGAGTTCGCCGTTTTTGGTAATCAGCGTATCGGCATCGTAAAAACCAGCAAGCGGAATAAAATCAGAAGGAGGAAATGCAAAGGCTAGCGCGTTTTCGTTACCAAGTTTACTAAACGATCGGGTGAGCCGGTTGAGCATACAATTCCTCTTGAATTTCCTCCACCGCTTGCGGGGGAGGGCAACGAGGCTTTGGTTTTGGTACAAAACCATTAGCCGAGTGGGTGGGGGAACCATTCCCCCCTGAATCCCCCCGCAAGCGGGGGGAACTACACCGATGCCGCCTTACCCCTTACAACGTAATCTGTAAATGATCCGTAAATCGCTTGCAGATTATGTCCCTAAAAGACGACAGGCTGCCGGAGTCTCCCCCGGCAGCCTGCGTTTTTCGATAACTAACGAGCAGGTACGAACGTGCCGTTGGTTACGCAGCCTGCGGCTGCTGCATCTGGGCTCATTGCAGAAACAATGTTTGCTGCACCGAACACGATTGCAACACCAACACCTACGATCAGTGCCATACCCCAGGATACTTTACCCAGGAGTGCACCGATACCGATGATGGTAATCGCAATGGTCGCAAGACCTTTACCGGTGTTACCGGTAAACCATTCAACTACGGTACAGAACATGTTACCGAACGGGGTATCGGTAGCTGCGGCAAGATCCGGAGCCACGATAACCAGAGCGGCAAGCACCATAGCGGCGCAAGCTTGCCACGAGAGCGACAAGTCTGCTTTTTTGGTTGAAGTGTTAGACATAAGATTCTTCCTTGTTAGAAGAGTTAAACAACCTACAGCTTAAGGCCGTAGGGACAGGGAGAGCCCATTGAAGAGATCTCCATACCTAGTTATAGCACACAATTGTGACAGTTTTTTGACAATCGTGTCTTTTTCTGTCTCTATTGATGTGTTAGAGGTACCCCTCTTACTTAAAATACAATGTTTAACAATAGGTTAATAAAGTACCATAAATGTGTGGAATTGTTGGAATAATCGGTGAAACACCGGATGCTGCGGGTCAAGCAGTCACAGGGCTCAAACGCCTCGAATATCGGGGATATGACTCGGCGGGGATTGCCTGCGTTATTGGCGGCGCTTTAAAACGCGTGCGCGCGAAGGGCAAAATTGCCTCGTTAGAAGAAGCGCTTACGAAGAGCCCGCTGGCTGCAACCGCTGCCATTGGCCACACCCGTTGGGCCACGCATGGCATGCCGAGTGAAGCCAATGCCCATCCGCATGCGACGAAAGAGGTCGCGGTGGTTCACAATGGCATCATCGAAAACTATCGTGAGCTGAAAAAAGAACTATCGGCCGAAGGTTTCATATTTGAAAGCGAAACGGATTCGGAAACGATTCCGGTGCTTCTCACGCATTACTTAAAACAAGGGCTTTCTCCCAAAGATGCGGTGTCGGAAGCGATTAAGCGTTTGCACGGCGCCTATGCACTTGGAATTGTGTTTACCGCCGAACCAGATGTGCTGTACGCGGTGCGTCATGGTGCGCCGCTCGCGGTTGGCATGGGTGAGAAGGCCACGGTGCTGGGCTCAGATGCAACGGCGGTGGCGCATGCAGCCACGAAGCTTGCCTATTTGGAAGATGGTGATTGGGCACGACTCACGCGGCAGAACATCGTGATTTACACTGGTGATGACAAAGTAGTCGAACGTGCGTTTCACGCTATTTCTGCTTCGAATGCGGCCGTGGGCAAAGAGCATTATCGCCACTTCATGCAAAAAGAAATGTTTGAGCAACCCGCGGTGATCGCTGAAACCTTTGGCGTGTATTATAACGCTGCGCTGCAACGCGCGAGTTTCCCGATGCTAAAAAACTCCCCCCCCCGTAGGGGGGAGGCTGGGAGGGGGGCAGGCTTGCAAGATACCGCAAATTCAGCGCAAGCCAGTCCCCTACCTAACCTCCCCCTTGCAGGGGGAGGAACTGAAGGTATCGACTTCGCTAAAATAAGCCGCCTACAATTTGTGGCGTGTGGTACCTCGTATTATTCTGCATGTGTGGCGGCGTATTGGTTTGAATCGCTTGCGCGCATTCCGGTAGCGGTCGACATCGCCTCCGAATTTCGTTACCGCGAACCGGTGCTCGACCCGGAAGGTTTGAGCATCGTGATCTCGCAATCCGGTGAAACGGCGGATACGCTTGCGGCGCTGCGCTATATCAAAAAACATCAGCCGTGCTATGCGTTGGTGAATGTGCCGCATTCGACGATTGCGCGCGAAGCGGACGGTGTGCTGATGACCCACGCGGGTCCAGAAATTGGTGTGGCCTCCACCAAGGCGTTTACGACACAGCTCACCGTACTTGCATGTTTGGCATTGGCGTTTGCGGAAGCACGCGGAACGCTCAGCGAAAAAGAATTGAAGGCACACTATACCGCGCTGCTGGAGCTCCCTTCCCTATTCTCTCTTGCACTGCAGCAGGATGCACATATCGAACGCATTGCCCACAAAGTGTTCGAAGCGCGCGATGTGTTGTATTTGGGCCGGGGTACTAGCATGGCGGTGGCCTTTGAAGGGGCGCTGAAACTCAAAGAAATCTCGTATATTCACGCCGAAGCCTACGCCGCAGGTGAAATGAAACACGGGCCAATCGCGCTGATTGATGAGCACGTGCCAATTGTAGCGATTGCACCGAAAGATGCACTGTTCGACAAAACTGCCTCCAACTTACAAGAAGCAGCCGCGCGTGGCGGCAAGATTATTTTAATTAGCGATGCGGACGGCGTTGCGGAGTTGGAAGATTTGTCGATCGGCAACATCACCATGCCCAAGTGCCATGCATTTACGACGCCGATTCTCTACGCCCTGCCCGTGCAGCTTCTTGCCTATCATGCAGCGATTCTAAAAGGCACGGATGTGGACCAACCACGCAATTTAGCAAAGTCTGTTACTGTTGAATAATTAGACGAGAAACACACTCGCAATCACCGCGAAACCAAACGGCACGGTGAGGTGTTTGCGCGAGAGCAGCGCGAGTACCGCAAAGATAGGCAGGAAATAGCGCAACCCCAATTCACCTGAGCAAATACCGCCTGCGGCAATCAATAAAGCAGGCAATGGCGGTACAAAAATATGACCGCGTTTTTTGATCTGTTTGTGAAAGAATCCGCAACCAATAATGAGGCCGAGCAACCCGCCAAAGAATGCGTGGTAGAGCGAATGATCTTGCAGCGTGCGAAACAACAGGCCGGTGACGGCAACGGCAACCAGTACGCGCAGATCTGCTTTGCCTTCGTTAGATTCGATGGAACCGAGCACGGTCAGCATGCTGCCTAGAATGGCGACGAGTAAATATTGTTCGGAAAATCCGAAGTGTAAAAAGCAGAGTACGAACAGTGCACCTAGGAGTAGTTCGGTGTAAAAATGCGATTTGGGAATCGCGGCACCGCAATAGCGGCATTTGTGACGCAGCAGGAGCGCGGAGATGACGGGGAAGAGATCCTTGGTAGCAAGCATGGTGTTACAGCTGCCGCAATAAGGTTTTTTCTCGAGTACGCCGAGGCCGCGCGGCAAGCGATGCACAAGGCTGCACGCATAGTTACCGGCGGAAAAGCCGAAGACGAGCGAACCGATGATGCCCATTAAAATAATGTCCGGCGAAAGTGCAGCAACTGCGTTAAACATAGAACTCCTTTAGTTGGATAAACGTAAGCATAGCATCAATGATTCACCCGCGCTAGCACTTGCCAACCGTGTTGGTCGTAAATAGCGGTGTAGCCGTGGGTTCTGGCATCAGTAACGGCGAGCTCGAACGTCTCGCGGCTGACGCTGTAGGGTAAATCGAGCAGGCCAAAATGCTCAGAAAACGGGCTTTGCGGGCGCAGGATGATATAATGCTCACACAAGCCGGCATCTGGAAATTGAAAGACATTCAACTGCGTTGCGAAATGTCCGCCGACGTTGTTTTGTACCAGAATGCCCGAGCGGCGGACGATGCCGTTAATCTCGTTCACCGCTTCTTGATCTTCGGTGGTGTAGCCCAATTGAACCGCGCCAAACTCCCAGGGATTGCGTGGAGAAAGCCATGGCACAACCGAGAATGCAATCACCAACACTGCTTGTCCGATGATCACTAGAGTGAGTGTCTTGCGCTGTTGGATAGTGTTTCTTTTCGCCAGCGTAATACCAAAAGCAACGATAAGCACCACTATGAGTGCAGCATTGTGATAGGCATAAGGCGTACGCATGATGGGGTTGAGAGAAAGCACGTTCGCGGCCGCGTCCGCTATGCCTGGCAAAAGCCACATACCGGCGTGCAGTGGCAGAAGTAACAAAGGCACGAGCAGCACGACAACATACACCGCTTGATTGACCAAGAAATCTTGCCACAAAATATCAGCGGAAAAGGGATGGCTTAGCCATTGGTAGCGGTTGAGTTTGACATCGGATACTGTTTGCATCATGAGATGCGCGCCGTGGGGATTTAGCAGAGGCATGATAAAACCAACCACCAGTGCCATGAGCAACAAGCCGCCAAGGCCAAGCAACAGTGCTGTTCTCAACTCGCGCGTTTGTGCATACCACAATAGCGCAAAACCAAACACGGCGAGGCCATAGTGTTCTTTCACCATCATCAGCATGATGCAGGAAAACACGAGGCCAGCGCGGTTACGTTTGACGACAGCAAGGAATCCACAGGCAAAGAACAAAGGCGCGAAAGCGATTTCATGAAAGTCCCATATCGCCGCGTTCCAGACAAAAGGGTTGATGAGATAGACGATCGCCAGTAACGCCGCAGGCATGGCGGATTTCAGAATCTCGCGCAGCGCTAGATAGAGTGGCCAAGCGGCGAGTGGAATGAGTGCGCTGTGGAGAATCAGCAGGGTTTTGGTATCAGGAAAGAGCATGTAAAGCGGCGCGACAGCGTAGAGAATCGGTGAGAAATGCACCGCCAACCAGGGTTGCAAAACATGCGGCGGCGCGAGGGTCACCAGTAATCTTCCGTGATGGATGAAATTATAAAGCGCCTGCTCAAAATCGCCGATGTCGTAGGCGGAAGTTTTGAACGTGTAGTGGCGGGTGAGCGAATAGGCGATGCTAATACCCATCTGCAGGGCAATCGCACACACGACCAGCAGCGCCGGCCTAGACGGTATCTTCAACATAGAAAATATCACCATCCGCATCTTCGCAGATGCAATTACCATCGGTACGGCCGATCGCCAGCAGCCAGGATTGTGGGTAGGGGAAAAAGTTGAGATGCATGTCGAAAGTGTATTGATAGGGACGCTGGCGTGGCACCACAACGATCAAACGCTTGGCAACACGTCGCAGCTCTTTCATCGCCACCTGCAGGCGGCGGACATGTTCGAGCGTGTGCGTGCAAATCACCGTATCGAATTCGTGGTCAGCAAAGGGCAACTGCTCGACGTTGGCTTCCATCCAGCGGATCTTTGGGTTGGCTTTAATCGCATTATTCACCACGATATCAGCAACCGTGTACTCATATTGATGGCACAAGCGATTTGCGAGATAGCCTCTGCCCGTGCCGACTTCGAGCACATTCGGACCTTTGATGTGCGCTTCGATTTTATTAATCGACACATGGTTTAAATCGGTTTCGCGTTCGAAAGAAACATCACTCACACGCCGGTAGGTTTCGCGGAATTCCTCTTCGCTCATGCGGTAGGCGGTGGTTTTGAAATCTAGGTAATCGTTCGCACGGTGGCGGAAAGCGAGATGGATAGGGATCGTCATAAACCAGCGGCAATCGCGCAGGATGGGCGGCACCAACTGGTCAAACGCGAAGTGGATCTTAAGTGCCAGCTCGCGTGAAAGTTTCATATTATTTCTTTCCCTGGTTCCTGAGCTCGCCCAGTTTCTCGCCCATGCGACGCAAGCTTTTACTGCAGTCATCACGCGGGATGACGACTTCGATCACCAACATGTCTTTGGCGGTAGCTGCGTCTTTCAGCGCCGCTTCGAGTGCGCCCTTGGTGTTCACTTTGACTGAGCGGCCAGCGCGAACCAAGTCGGTAATTTTCGTGTAATCCCACGGTTGGATATTATTAAATGCACCGTCGACGATGTGGCGCTGCGTGCCGTAGCCGTCGTTGTTGAGAATAATCACGACCGGCGTCATTCCATATTTCGCGGCAGTGGAAAGTTCAATACCCGTCATCTGAAATGCGCCGTCACCGATGATGGCGTAGACGCGGCTTTTTGGGGCTGCGGCAATTGCGCCGATCGCTGCGGGCATCGCAAACCCCATGGAAAGGTAATACGCATCGGCGATGAAATTATTGCTGGATTTGGTACGTAAGCTCATGCTGCCAATCAACGCATCGCCAGTATCGCACACAACGGTTGCATTGTCGGGCAAAGTCAGACCAAAAATACGGAAGAAGCTTTCGGCATCGAGCGCTTCGGCGCGTTCCAGATCTGTCAGCGGCTTGGCTTCCTGGATGGGGTTGGGATTGACAAAGCTGCGCTTGGGTGCATCGGCCGCGAGTAGGCCTTGCAGGAAATCTTTGAAGAGCACATCTTCATATGCATGCAGACCGATGCGGGTTTTTTCGGTGTTAACGACGATAGCGCGTTTACGTTCGAGCTTGGCGGTGTTGAGGCCCAGGAACACATCTGTGATGAATGCGCCGAGCATAATCAGGCAATCGCTTTCCTCCACATATTGCTGCACGGCAGCTTCCGATAACCCACCGCTATAAACGCCAATGTAGCGCGGGTGATTCTCAGAAATAATGCTTTTGGAAAGCAGCGTTGCGGCAATGGGGATATTGAATTTATCAGCAATCGCAACTGCCATATCGGTCAAGCCATGACGATGCAATTCGACATCAGCGACGATGACGGGTTGCTTGGCCGCACAAATCATCGCCAGGGCTTCTTGCAAACACGCTTCCAGATTTTCGCGGTCGCTTTCGGGCGCAGGTTTATTGCGATAGACCGGAATCGGAATTGCCTGATCCACCACATCATACGGAATTTCAATATAGCCGGGGCGGCACTGTGCTTGCACGGTTTCGACCACACGCATGATTTCTTCCGCTGCATGTTCGGGGTCAAGTAACACCGTATTGGCACAGGTGACTTCTTCAAAAATGCGCCGCTGGGTATCAAAGGTGCGGACTTTGTGATGAAGCAGCGGGTCATGCTTGCGATCGCTCGAAGAAGGACCACCAGAAACCACGATCATCGGGCTTTTCTCAGCATAGGCGCAGGCAACGGCGTTTAGCATATTGAGGCCACCCACACAATAGGTCACGCACGCAAGGCCAAGGCCATGAATACGCGCATAGGCATCCGCCGCGAAACCAACCGAGGGTTCATGCGTCATGGTATAGAGCGTGATGTCGGATTGTTCGAGCCAACGGAAGGTCGGCAACGCAAAATCACCCGGGATGCCGAAAGCGTGGTGCACACCTTTGCGGTACAGATAATCGAAGAGGAACGAGCCGACGGTCGGTTGCATGCCAGAAAATTAGTGTAAGATGGTTGAGAATGGGTTAATTCTTGTGCCTCCACACAGATCGTAATTTAGCAGAGCCGCCTATTGCTCACTATCTTGTGACGCCCTACCACGCGCCCATCCATTGGTAGCAGGGCGATTTTTCATCTGTTGTTGCCAATATTCTGTTGGAGAATCATCGTTAGGCGGCAAAGAGGATTTGCGGGAAACCTGATTAGCATCATATGTACGCACAAAGTCATTGATTCTGCCTTCGCTGATACCGCAGGCGCGTGCAATACGTTTGAGCGCTGACTTGTCAGCCGCAATACGACCAGCGGATGCTTCTGTAACGCTATATTGTATGATGCCGCCTACTTTTGCTTTTTGAGCTAAAGCTTCACGCGAAAGGGCTGTGTAATCATAAATCTCGCGTAACCCTTCCAGACGTGGGGTAGCACCGCTGATGACACCATCTAAAATTACATCTGGCGTGCGTTGCAGATTGACGCCCATAGCCAGAGCAATAAACTTGCTCTTTTCTTCCGGAGTAAAGCCATAGCGCTTTACGAACCATGTCGCCATCTTTTCTGCCGTTTCAGCTTGTAAATACGATTTGCCAAGCACAAATCCGGACATGTGAGAAATGCCAACTTCTTCACAGAAACTGCCCTCACCTACGTGATTTAGATCGAGCCGTTCACATGATTTACTCACCAATTCTCCGATTGGTAATTCACCTCTCACAGATGCTTGCAGCATTTTCTTTGGGTGTGGCACACCTGTAAGCATATCAACACAGCGTTCTTTTTGTTCTGGCGTAAATGGCTTGCATATGCCTAGTTTCACGAGGTGCTGCATGCTACCTTCTACCATTTTAATAATAGCTCTTGCATACGGTTCGGAAATTTTCCCGCCACGCTGCAATTGAGTGCCCGTGCGCATTTTTTTGACCTGATGCTCAGTGCATGCCAAATTTGATGCATTAAAATGTACCACGGTTTCGTGAGGACTAAGCGTAATAAGCCCTTGTCTCGCCGTTAGCGCTACAAATAAAGCACCACCTGGGTTTCCTTGTTTCTCAGCGCCCTGTAGCATTTTCTCGATATCAAATTGACGGCCCGTTAATAGCGAAAGAATTTCTCTATTTTGCTTGCTGATCGTATAGGAGCCATT
The DNA here is from genome assembly GCA_964405685.1 of uncultured Rickettsiales bacterium. Classification (GTDB taxonomy): domain Bacteria; phylum Pseudomonadota; class Alphaproteobacteria; order Rickettsiales; family SXRF01; genus CAYOOP01. The sequence continues at coordinate 52,033 of CAYOOP010000007.1, read as the reverse complement.
GGCCGCCAATTCCTCTGTAGGCTGCGGATTCACCAGCTGCAAAAATTGTAACGCCATCTCTACTTTCTCAATGTGTGCGCCTTTCATCCATTGAGATAATTGCTGCACATTCAATGCTTCCCTCAAACGCTCATAGCGAATACCAGAGGCTTCAATTAATTCTTTTACTAATGCACCTGTTTCCCCAGTTTTGCTAGAATCTACGATAGCAGCATCGATTGCTTCAATTCCCTTTTTCCCCTTCCACGCAAAAGCGTGACCATCAATTGCTTTCCAAAGCATAATTTCATGCTTTGCCATTAATTCGCCGTTTTGGGGCGCAATGCCAAATGCACGACAGATGACATCCACGCTATCGCGCAATGGTTTTGTTCCTTTATCCGTTGGATTTTTGGTGTTGCGCAGCGCCTTGATACCGTACGCACGCCGCCAAGATGATAACACCGTATCCGTAAGTGTGGGCTTAGCATCGCTTTTCTGCTTCTTATTCAAGCGGTGCATGTGATCGCAAAAATCTACTTGCGACATTTTCCACGTCGGCAGCACTGTTTTAAACAGGAACTGCCCAAAATTTTGGCCTTTTTCATGACTTGCTTCGAGCATTTCCTGAAAGGAAAGTGCGAATGGTCTATCTTTAGGGTTATTTTTCTTCCACGCGTCTTTGTTGGTGTCGATGCGCTGTTTAGCAATCTGGGCGGCCGCTTCTGCCTGAATTGTGGCCTCGGCAGCAACATCTCTGGCGTGCACGCGCGCTTCTTCTTGTTCTCTACGTACAGCAGCTTCTCGCTCCTGCTGTTCCCTAAGCAGCGCCGCAGCCTGCTCTTTTTCTGCGGATTGTTGTTGTACAATCAGGGCAATTCTTTCTTCTTGTGCCAAACGCACAGCCTCTTGTTCTTGTGCGATGCGCGAATCCTCAGCCGCCTTAGCTTGTTGAGCTTGAAATGCTGCTGCTCGACCTTCCGGCGTTTCGAGCCACGCGGCTTTACGCCGCTGTTTATCGTCTGCTATCGCGCGACTTCCCAAAGTTAGAAGCACTGTACGTTGATCGCCGAAGACACCTAATACGTTCGGCATTGCCTCTAATAATTCTGGTGTCGGAACCACTGCTCCAGTCAGCATTTTAGAAAATGCATCGCGTGTGAGTGGGTGAAGTGGGTCTGGGCGGATAGGTTGGCGTCTTGCCATTTGCTGCATGGCTGTGTTTATTTCCGCTACGAAATCCTCCTGTTTTTGCGAAGCATCAAGTTGGTACTGATATTCCTTGCGTTTATACTGCGCAAATCGCTCGCTTAAGGCGCTCACGAATTGACTCACGGGCACGCTGAGGGGTACAGCATCTTTTCTGTTAGGATTGTGAGTGGAAGATTTGGTTTGTATCATATTGCAAGACTTGCCTTTTAACGATAGTTTGATGACCAATGTAATTTGTCAATATACACAAACATATCTAATTAACAAATAGTTATTTGTTGAGCCAAGCCCATGTCCGCCACCGCCGTTATCGTTAGCTACAATAGTGCGCATGTGCTGCCTGCGTGCATTGCTGCGCTTAAACGCGAGAGTGTGGCAGTGCTGGTGGTGGATAATGCTTCCAGTGATAATAGCGTGAGTGTGGCGTTGGAAGCGGGTGCAGAGGTGATTCAAAACTCTCAAAATCTTGGGTTTGGCCGTGCTATGAATGTAGGTGTGCAGGCAACGGAAACCGAATTCTGCCTGCTCATAAATCCGGATGCAACGGTAGCACCGGGTACTATTCAAACACTGGTGCAAGCCGCGTATCCCGATGCAGCGATGGTGGCGCCGCAATTGATAGAACCGGACGGGCGGGTGTTTTTCCAGCCACATTCCTATCTCGCAGGGTTTTTGCCGAATCCCAACAAAACGCTGGTGTTGCCGGAGGCGGAAGCGTGCGTGCCGTTTGTGTCGGGCGCGTGCATGCTGGTGAGACGCGAGTTGTTTTTAAAGCTCGGCGGGTTTGATGAGAAGATTTTTCTATTTTATGAAGACGACGACCTCTGCCGCCGGATAACGGATGCGGGGTATAGCATTGTGGTTGCGCCGCAAGCGATTGTGCATCATGCGCGTGGCAAATCCGGGCGAGATACGGGGCAATATGTCACACGCTACCATCAGGCCTGGTCGAAGTGTTACGTGGCAAAAAAATATGGTCTGCCCTCGCCGGTGATGGAATTTCTGATCGTGCAGGCTGGCAAATGGCTGGTAGCACTGGTATCGTGCAGTCCGAAAAAAATGCAACGGCATGCAGGAAGCATCGCCGGTGCGTGGGATTTTATGAGGGGGAAACGGAAATGAGTGGTTACTATGCTCATGCCAGAACAGAGATTTTGCCACATGTATCGGCGAAATTAGAACGCGTATTGGAGCTCGGCTGCGGCGAAGGCGCAACACTTGCGGCGTTGAAACAACGCCACCCTATCTCGTGGGCGGGTGGGGTTGAAATGTCGGCTGATGCTGGGGCGCATGCGAAAAATATTTGCGATCGCGTGTGGGTGGGCGATGCGGCGGCGCTGCCTTTTTGCGAAGAAATTGCGCCTGGTTCGCTTGATTTGATTTTATGCCTCGACGTGCTCGAGCATTTGGTGGACCCGTGGGCAATGGTGAAAAAATTGACGCCGTTACTGGCGCCCGGCGGGCGGATGATTGTGTCGATTCCCAATGTGCGCAATTTGAAATTTATTAAAAACCTGTTGTTCAAAGGTGATTTTATCTATCAGGATGCGGGCTTACTCGACCGCACCCACTTGCGTTTTTTCACGCGCGAAACGGGGATTGAATTGGCCTGTTGCGGCGGATTGAAACTGGTGAGTGCGGATATTCCGCAGGCGTGGAAGCCCTTCGATGCGCGCGCGATTTTGACGTATCTTACCGGTGGACGTATGAAAGAGGTGCTCGCGAAACAATGGTTGATTGTGGTGGAGAGATAAAAAACTGTCATTCTCCTGCTTATGAAGCAGTCGAGCAGAATCCGCTTATCAATTGAGATCCTGCTCGAACCCCTTGGGTTCAGCAGGATGACGCGTTATTCTCTCCCCGCAGCAAGCGCCGCAAGCGCAGCGATGAGGCCGTAGACGCGGAAGTCGCAGTCTTTCATCGGTTCGCGGCAATTAAATGTCGCCTCGACTTCATCGCACATGCCTTTAAATTCCATGCCGGCGGCGTTTAAATTGCCATAGGCGTCGCGGTTGGCGTTGACGCGATACATGCCGCCGACGGGCACACCGTCGACCAGATAAATCATGGGTTCAGCAGGGTTGCCGGCAACGGTGTCGCGCGTGGGGATGCCTTCTTGCAAGATGACGTTGTGGACTTCGACGCCTTCTTTAATCACATGCATTTTGTTGCGTTCTTTTTTATTCATGTCGAGCAGCTCGCCGCCACCCCTTACCACCATAATGCCCATGCCATAGGTGCCGCTGTCGGCTTTGACGTAAACGTACGGGTCATCAGTTATGCCATATTGCGCGTGTTTCTTGCGCACATTCTCAATCATCGCGTCCACTTCTCGCGCCAAGGTTTCCACGCCTTCGCTGGCTTTGAAATTGACGCCGTTTACGGCTTTGAAATCTGCGCAGATCGTCCATTTATCCAACCCAAAAGCCTGCGCGAATTCATCGGCGAGCGCGCAATAAGCCGTAAAATGCTTGCTTTTCAGGCGGCGGTACCAGCCCATTTTAACCGGCGGCAGGATGGGTTGAGCGATGGCTTCAAGCAGTGCGGGGGGGCCACTCGAACAATCGTTATTAAGCAGGATAACTTCTGGTACAAAACCGGTATCGGTCATTAACTCCCTCCCCATTAGGGGGAGGGATGGGGAGGGGGCCTTCTTGCTCGAGCCGAAAATATTGAGCAAGCCTGCCCCCCTCCTAACCTCCCCCCTATTGGGGGAGGAACGTATAGTGAGTGGTTGCTGAATCAACTCCACACCGCTTGCCGTCTTAAAATGTAATGGAGCTGCTTTTTCTGCCACCAGACTTCCAATCTCCACTTCAAAACCAGCAGCTTGTAAAATACGCAACAAGGTTACAAGATTTTCAAAATACGGCAAGTTACGTGTATGATTTTCAGGCACAATCAGCACGCGTTTGGCGTCGCCTAAGCATTCTTTGAATTGTATGGCGGCGCGGCGTTCGGCGTTGGTGGAGAGATTCTGAAATCCGGCGGGGTAGAGGTTGGTGTCAACCGGCGCAAGACGCGCGCCCGAATGGCGCAAATCAACCGAGGTGGTGATAAACGGTGCCGCGCGTTTGCGCTGTAGCCCGAGCCACGCTTCTACTTCTTCATGGCGCGCGTCATACACATCGCGCAATTGATCAATGATCATTCAAACCTCGGTTTTGCATCCCAATCACCAAGCCAGGCTTGGATATTAGCGAGTGCGGCGATGGTTGCAGTTTCAGCACGCAAAATACGCGGGCCCAAGCTTAAACCTAGCACATTCGGCAGGGTAGATATAAGTGCGCGTTCCTCGTTCGTAAAGCCCCCCTCGGGCCCGATGAGGACCGAAACGGGTTGTTTTTTCATGCTCGGCAGTGCTTCGCGCACGGTTTTACCTGCACCTGATTCATCGGCGTGGATCAACAAGCGGCCTTTAAGCCCGGCGAGTGCTTTATCAAGCGGTTGTGGTTCCAAAAGTTGCGGCACATCCAGCCGCTCGCATTGCTCAGCCGCTTCGATCAGATTCTTTTCCATGCGCTCGAGATTGATGCGTGTGACAATGGTGCGCGCTGTCATTACCGGGCGGATGGCGGAAACGCCGAGTTCGGTCGCCCGCATCACCAGAAAATCGAGCTTTTCATTTTTGACAGGGGCAAACAGCAGTTGCACATCCGGCGCGTTTATTTGCGCACGTGTTTGTTTTTCTAACTGTACTTGCACACCACGTTTGCTGACGGCGTGGATAATTGCGCTCCACTGACCATCCTTCCCGTTAAATAGCGAAAGAGCCTGCCCTTCTTTGGCACGCAACGTGTGGAGCAGATAATGCGCCTGCGATTCTTCGAGGGAGATATTCGCACCTAGCTCTAGTGGTGCGTTCACGTATAAACGGCAGATGGGTTTCATGGGCCTTGTCTATCAGGCCTTTGCGACGCATGGAAGCATGAACGCACAGCCTCTTAGCTGGTTTGCACGCGTTGACATTTGGTTAAATTATGATAATTTCTAGCCATGTCCGACGATGATTCAAACCTAAGTGGTACCGCCACCGTTGCGCTAGCTGATACCACAGTAAAGGTGAAGAGTGCTGATGCGATTGGTACTCACAAAAAGCCCGACTCTTTTGTAAGAAGAATAGCCAAAGGCACTTCTCTTGCTGATGTAAAAGACAGCATGATGGAGGAAATAGATAAATTCGAACATGATATTCCTGCCATAAAACGTGGAGGACTTAGCAAACTCATTGGTGGTGGCAGCGTTTTCGGAGCCTTATTGTCCAATGCACGCGAAAATAAAGGGTTGTCGTGTGGAGAGCTGGCTGAAAAATCCAATATCTCGTATGGGATGATAAGCAGGTGGGAAAATGGAAAGTCTCTTCCATCCCCCAAGGCATTTAATAAGCTATGCAATGCGCTTGAGTTAGATGAGACTTCCACAATTCGCAACGTGATGACACGAGCTATCAAAGAAAGAAGAAAAACAGAAAAGCACCCAAAATATAAATAGAGCGGTGGCAAAGTGTTCGAGCCTCTTCATCATCATGCCTTTGCGTTAGGCGAAAGAATGATTTAAACTCACCCTATGATGCCTCATCCTCTCGTTCGTCTGCTGCGCTTTCATCAACCGGCTGGGATTTTGCTGCTGCTGTGGCCGTGTTTATGGTCGCTCGCACTCCACATGCATGGCCGGGCGCGGTTTTGGGATGTGGCGCTGTTTATCCTCGGCGCGGTGATTATGCGTTCGTGCGGTTGCATTATTAATGACCTGGCCGATCAGAAATTTGATGCGCAAGTGGAACGCACGAAAACGCGGCCGCTAGCTAGCGGCGAGATTTCGCGCAAAACGGCGTGGGTGTTTGTAGTGTTGCTGCTCATTGGCGCGGCGGAGATTGCGCTGCATTTTGGGGTGCAGTTTACATTGTGGTCGCTGGCAGCACTGCCGCTAGTGGTCCTCTATCCGTTCATGAAACGCATCACCTATTGGCCACAATTGTTCCTGGGCCTCACGTTTAACTGGGGGGCGTTGATGGGGGCGATCGCGGTGACCGATCATGTGACGTTGGCATCTGTTTTTCTGTATATCGGCGGGGTGTTTTGGACGCTTGGGTACGACACGATTTATGCGTATCAAGATGCACCAGATGATGAGTTGATCGGCGTGAAATCGACAGCATTAAAATTGGGACGGTATCCGTTTTTGTGGATTGGTGTTTTCTATGCGATTTTTATCTTCACGATCAGCATCGCAGGCGCATTGTTATTCGCAAAATTGCCCTATTTTTTAGGGATTGGAGCGTTAGGCCTGGTGCTTATGCATCAAGTCACCCATTTGGATATTCGCGACCCCAAATACTGTATGCGGCTTTTTAAATTGAATGCGTGGTACGGGTGGCTGCCATTAGTGGGGGCAATATTGTGCCATAGGCATTTGTTTTAGAAGTGTTTTTTCTAGGATTGATGCAATTTAGATAAAATCCCGTCCTATTTAAACATTGTTTACCCTTTAGTCTGTATACTTGAAGGGTAGAGCAAACGCAGTTTTGAAGGTGCTAATGCATGCAGCAGGAACATGTACCGGGTACGCTCAGTCACTCGCGCCATTTTCAGCGCCTGCCGGTCACCCCGGAGGCTGCACCTGTGTTAATAACGGAATCCATGATCGATAACGAACCCACACCGCTAGCAGACACGCTGCACCTTGCGATTGAGCAAGCGAAAGCGCAGAATACTTCGGGCACGCTGATGCTCGTGCACATCACCAATTTGGCGATGATCATGAATGGGTACGGCCGCGATGTGGCCGAGCAAGTCATGGAAGATGTGCTAAGCCGCATTCAACTGATTTTAAAACCTAGCGATACGATTGAACGTTTGGCGCGCGACCAAATCGCCATTATTGCCGCCAACACGGCGGCAGAAGATGCTGAACGTTTGGCGATACGCATCTCTAACATTTTGCAAAACTACGGCCGTGATAAATACGCAACCGCAGCGCTTCACGTGCTTGGGCACATCAGCAGCGTATTATTTCCGGATGAAACGGCGAGTGCCAATGATGCGTTTGATAAGGCATATGCCGCGCTTCACACCACCACCGATCAAGTGTATCGCCCTTACACGCTCGCTAAAACCGAAGCCGATGCGTGCCGTCAGCAGATGGGGCTTGCGAGCTATTTGCATAGCGCCTTTCGCGAAAACCGCCTACGCCTCGCATGGCAACCGATTTTAGATACGTCTGCGCACCGCGTGGCGCACTACGAAGCACTACTTCGCATTCGTGGTGCCAATGGCAAGATTAGCTCGGCGGGGCCACTAATTCCGGTGGCGGAGAAAATGGGGTTGATCAACGATATTGATACGTTGGTGATGGAACTCGTAGTCGCGGAACTGCGTCGCTCTAAAACGGTGCATCTGGCGTTTAACGTGTCCAACGTGACCACCGAAAGCCATTTGTGGTTGGAACATTTTACTGCGCTGATTAAAGACACGCCTGATATTGGTCCGCGAATGATGGTGGAAATCACGGAAACCGCCGTGCAACGCGATTTGCGCAAGGTCGCCTATTTCGTCGCCGCACTACAATCCATGGGCGCGCAAGTGGCACTCGATGACTTTGGTTCAGGTTATACCAGCTTCCGCCAGTTGAAAGCACTCTCGGTAGACTTAGTGAAAATCGACGGCGTGTTTATCAAAGACCTAGCCACCAACGCCGACTCACGCTTCTTTGTGAAAACCTTGCTCGATTTTGCTAAAGGGTTTGGCTTGAAGACTGTTGCTGAATTCGTTGAAACCGGCGAGATCGCCAAAATTTTGATGGATATGGGCGCTGATTATTTGCAAGGCTACTACCTCGGCAAACCCGAAAATCATCGCCGCTGGTTGGATGAGGGTGAGTTCGAGGCGGAGTAGCTAGCGCCATCCGCGATGTAATTGTAGGGGATTTGACGGAGCACCCCATTCTTTATCAGACGTTGCTCCATTCATGAGTTGCAGTGCGGATTCTTTCGCCTGCGCCTGCTGCTCTGCTACCGGATCCAAGATTGCATTAATTCTTCTGTGGAGAGAATCACGCACTTTTAGCATCTCTTTATTCTCACTCTCAGCATCCCAATTCTGGGATGCTAGTTCTGCTTTGATCTTAGCCAGTTCCTCAACAATTCGGCTCTGCGCATAAGGACCTACATTCTCTTTAGCTTCGATAGCATCAAGACGCGCCTGAGCATGAACGAGTGTTTTTTCACGACGTTGGCTCATTTCCATATACGTTGAGGAGGAAGCAACCGCAGCCGGTTTATCATCGACTAGTGCGCGCACCTTCGATGTATCAAATAAGTGAGTAGCTGGCAGCCAGTTAATCTTCCTCGATTGTTCATTCTCCTCCCCAGCTTGGAGGGGATAACGTTGCGCAAGAGCTAGCTGCCTTGCCGACAACTGCGATTTAAGGGCGTTATACAGCTTTCTTCCCGTAGCGGTAACCTTGTATTGCTGATTATCACATTCCACAATTTTCTGCGTTACCATGTTAGCAGCTTCGTTTGTCACGATCGTTTCCAGCTCTTCCCGTTTACGCACCGGCACATATTCACCTCCCATTTCCGGATGAATTGATTGTTCAAGCCGTGTTACAAGATCTTCTGCAGTAAGTCCGCCTCGACCGCTGTATATCACTTTCAACAATGTGTCTCTTACCGCGCGGTCAGACGTTGGTGGATACTTATCTAAAGTGCTCATAAACTACTCCTTCATAAAAAGACTCGAGACTGATAACCGAAAATTAATACTTTGGCAAGTTTTACCCTTCCTTGTCATCAAACTATCACACAAATTTGATGGTAAATGTGCTATAGATGTAATCGTTAACGCCAGAGAGCCTGGATTTAATCAAATCTTCACCCGACCTAGGTACAATAAGGGTTCAAGGGAGATTTTTTTTATGATGCACTACCGTGAAAACAGCCATTTGTATAACCTGCATGAAATGCAATATGCGGCCATTGCCCCGTTTCGGGCGATGATCAACATGGGCAAACATGCCAATCGCAGCCCGTTTAACATGCTGGCGTATACGCCGCTGGGCAAGAAAGTGGCCGCCGCGTGCGAAGTCGCCGAGCGCATCACCCACCGTTATGAAAAACCCGTCTTTGGCATCACCCATACCAAGGTGAATGGCAAAGAAGTGCATATTGCCGAGCAGATCGTTGACGAAAAAGCGTTCTGCCGCCTGCTGCATTTCAAAAAAGACAAAAACCTCGATCAGCCGAAAATGCTGATCGTCGCCCCCATGTCTGGCCACCACGCCACCCTGCTGCGTGGCACAGTTGAGGCGTTGTTGCCGTATCTGGATGTCTATATCACCGACTGGATCGATGCGCGCTATGTGCCCGTCTATCACGGTGGCTTCCATATGGAAGATTATGTGACGTACGTGATCGAGTTCTTACAGAAACTCGCACCCGATGTGCACGTGCTGGCCGTGTGCCAACCGTCCGTGCCGGTGATGATTGCTGCGTCGATCATGAACCAGAACAAAGACAAAGCCGCACCGTGTTCGATGACGTTAATCGGTGGGCCAATTGACACGCGGATTAATCCGACCAAGGTGAATAAGCTCTCCGAAGAGCGTTCGCTCGAGTGGTTCCAATCGACGGTGATTACGCGCGTGCCAATGAACTATCCGGGCTTTATGCGCCGCGTCTACCCTGGGTTCATCCAGCTGTCGGGCTTCATGCAGCTGAACCTGGACCGCCATGTGGATGCGCACAAAGACCTGTTCAAACATCTAGTGGAAGGTGACGGCGAAAGCGCTACGTCGCATAAGAAATTCTATGATGAATATTTGGCAGTCGCGGATTTGCCGGCGGAGTTTTACCTCGAATCCATCGACACCGTGTTCCAACGCCACCTGCTACCCAAAGGCGAATTTGAATACAAGGGTCAGAAGGTAAAACCCGAACTCATCACCAAAACCGGCCTGCTGACCCTAGAAGGTGAGCTGGATGACATCTCCGGCGTCGGCCAAACCAAAGCCGCGCAGACCCTCTGCAAAGGCCTGCCTGCCTCAAAACGCAGGCACCACATGCAAAAGGGCGTAGGCCACTACGGCATCTTCAACGGCCGCAAATTCCGCGAACACGTCGTGCCGATCATTGTCGATTTCGTGAAGAAGATGGATAAGTGACAGCAGCCTTAGCAGCTTCGCTGCTTTAGGCTCCTGTCATCCCCGCGCAGGCGGGGATCCATTCGCGAATAGACTCCCGCCTCTCGCCTTGGCGAAGCCTTATGAGATGGCTGCACTATCGGAAACGCCGACGGCGTAGCCAGGTCGCGGGAGTGACGAAATAGTGACAATTTCTTTATAATCCCCTATAAGCGTTGGTATGCGCTACCCGCCGCAATTTTTGGATCGTCTGCGTGATGCCGCCCGCTTGTCGGAAGTGGTTGGCAAACGCATTTCCATTACCAAAAAAGGCAAGGAGTTTTCTGGCCTGTGCCCATTTCATAATGAAAAATCGCCGTCGTTTACAGTGAATGACGATAAGGGGTTTTATCACTGTTTCGGCTGCGGCGCGCATGGGGATGCGATTAGTTTTATTCAAAACTATGAGAAGATCAGTTTTTTTGGCGAGGCAGTAGAAAAACTTGCGCGCGAGCTTGGTGTGCCGCTGCCTGAGCTTTCGGAGGATGCGCAAAAACAAAGCGAAGCTTGGCAGAAAACATTGAATGCGCTGGAAGCAGCCGCGCGATTTTATGAGCGTCAGCTGGTATCCGAACCAGGAATGAAAGCGCGGGCTTACTTAGAAAAACGTGGATTGACGCAAGAGACGATTAAAAAGTTCCGGCTGGGGTTTGCATCAGAGGCATATGGCCATTTGAAACCTGCACTGATGAAAGAAGGGTTTTCCGAAAATGATTTGCTAGAAGCGGGCTTGCTTGCGCGGCGTGATAATGGCGAGACGTATGAACGCTTTCGCGCGCGGCTGATGTTTCCGATTCGCTCAAGCAAAGGCAAGGTGGTCGCGTTTGGCGGGCGGTTGCTTGTGCCGTCGGAAAATGCACCGAAATATTTGAATTCACCGGAGACGGGCGTGTTTAAAAAACGCGAGGTGATGTATAACCTCGACACTGCCCTGCCCCGCGCACGCGAAACCGGGCAAATTGTGCTGGTCGAAGGCTATATGGACGTCGTCTCGCTCGTGCAGGCAGGGTTTACCAATGTGGTCGCAACGCTTGGAACCGCGGTTTCGGATGAGCATTTACAATTGCTGTGGCGGGTGGTGGATTCACCAATTGCGTGCATGGATGGGGATGCCGCGGGGCAGCGTGCGATGTTGCGCTTGGCGGAGCTAGCGTTTCCCAAATTGATGCCCGGCAAAGACCTACGTATCGCCGTTATTCCCGGAGGGAATGATCCGGATAGCCTTGTACAATATGAAGGCAAGGGAGCCCTAGAGACGATTCTTCAGCACGCCATCCCGCTGCATGAAGCCGTGTTTCAGGCCTATGCTAATCGCCATCAGCTTAAAAATCCGAATGAGCGCGCGGCGTTCGATCAGGAATTGATGAAGCTGGCGGGCACGATTGAAGATGCGAATGTCAAAACCTATTACCGCGATTATTTCAAACAACATTTGCGCGAAGTGCTGCAGCCGGCGTTTGCTGGGGGTGCTAGAAAACAAGCACCGAAGCTTAGCACTTCTGTGGCCTCTCCACTTACGACCATTGCGCGACATGTGATTAAATTGGTGCTGGTGCATTCGGATTTGTTGCATGAAGGCGATACCGAAGCTGCGCTCGAGCGATTGCAGTGTGACGATGAGGAATTGGAGGAGTTCAAACATGCGTTGTTGGACGCATTGCACCATCATCAAGAATCCACCCATCCTTATGCTAAGAAAGCGCTTGATGATGTCCGTGTGGTGCTGCCTGTGGCTGCAAAAGACGATATTCACGAAGCGCGCAAAGCGCTTACGCAATGGATGCATCAGCACGATGTGGCATTGCTTGAAATGGAATATGCGCAACTTACGCAAGCTGCGAATGAAAACGATTACGAGCATTTGCTTATCGTCCAGGATCAACTACGCAAGCTCCGCGCGAAAACGCAATTGCCGGAGGAGGAGTAGCTACTTCCGTAACTCCAACACAATCACCTCAAACGTCGCGCTAATACCGTCACTTTTACGCACTGGATAGGCTTGTTCCAGCGCTGCAAGTGCGCGCGGCGTGGTGAGATGTTTCGGGCGGTCGGTGCGCTTGTTAGTGGCGCCGATGGTTTTGAGATGCTGCAAGAGCGCATGCGATGACGCGAAGCGTTCTTGGTAAAGCGTTTGTTCGGTGTGTTTGACGCTAAACCCTGCTGTTTGGGCTTTCGCTTTCCACTGTTCTAAGGTTGCAAATTCACTAACGCGATCGCGGGCGATGGCGAGTAGCTCGTTCAATGTTTGCGGGCCGAAGATGCTGATGAGCAATGTACCGCCGGGTTTGAGCGTACGGTAAAATTCTGCGAATGCTTTCGCTGGATCATTCACCCATTGGAGGACAGAGGCGCAGACGATGGCGTCGATGCTTTCGTTTTTGATAGGGAGTGCTTCGACGCTGGCAACTGCACAGGGCATGCGTGTTTGGGCGATGGTACACATGGCGCTGGCGATGTCGATGCCAATCATGGGATTGGGAATCAGCGTTGCGAGGGCACCGGTGGCGCAACCGGCATCTAACACCAATGCATCGGCGGGGATGGATGTTGCGAGTTGTTTGAGGATGCGTAGTTGCAGGCTGGCTTCGCGCTCATAGGCGTTAGCGGCACGCGAGAAATCGCGGATGATGGCATTTTGTGCAAACGTCATGCGGCGATGATTTTTTGGACCGCTTGCGGATCATGCCAGTGGGGGGCGTGGCCGCAGTTATCGAAGAGATGCACGCTGGAACGCGGAATACGTTTGGCAAAATGCACGGATTGCTGCATATCCACCACCACATCACTCTTGCCATGAATCAATTCCGTTTCAGGAAAATGCGAGAGATCTAGCTCATCGAATTCCACCTCGGCAAGCGCCTGGAACCAATAGTCCCAATTGTGCTTGGGTCTGCGCGTATAGCTATCTTCCAACGCTTTTTTTACATCCTCGGCGCGGGCGTCCTGGTAGTGCACGAGGCCATAGGCCTTTTCAAAAGTGCGCTCGGGTTTTTGGCGGAGATTATCCATAAACTGCGCGTAGATGCCTGGTTTTAAACCCAGCGTTTTTCCACGGCGGGCGACGAAGTGATAGGGTGCGGCAACGAGTACGAGTTTTTTCGGCGAAATGATTTTATTGGCGATGGCAAAGGCGGCAAGCTGCCCGCCCATGGACCAGCCAACGATCGTATGTGCGTCTTTGGCTTCTTTTTCGAGTAGGGCAAGTGCACCGTCGAGCGTTAAGTGCGTATATTCCAAATGGCGCGCATTGGGAGCAATGCTTCTTAGCGCATCATGCGGGTGACCCCAGCCAGTCAACGTCACCACCTTCTTTTTGCGGAAAGTGATCGGCGTGTTGGCTATTTCAACGAGACGGGAAAAGAAACTCATAATCCACTCCGAATACGCGTAGATGATTCCGGATGCAAGCGAATGTGACCGAAACCGAAGCATGGCGTCTCGCTTCCCATCATCAGCCGGATGTTGCGTTCGAAAACGCGGAAGCGACCGAAACGGATGGCGGCTTTGGAGCGCAGTGCGCGGTGGGAGAAGGGCGCGCGGTCGAGCACGAGCACGGGGCAGAGTTTGAAAATTTCGGCCCATTGTTCCCATTTGTGGATGTTGGCAAGATTGTCCGCACCCATGATCCATACGAATTTCGTGCGTGGGAAACGGCGTTTAAGTGCGCGTAGCGTGTCCACCGTATAACGCGTGCCGAGACGTTCTTCCATGCCGCTAACGACGATGTTGTGGTATTTTGTGGTGAGCGCATCGGCCTGCTGCATGCGCGTTTTAAAACTGGCCATGCCTTTGGGGGATTTGAGTGGATTTTGCGGACTGACGAGCCATACCACTTTGGTACAGTCCAGACGTTTCAGTGCTTCCAGGCTGATGTGCACGTGGCCTTCGTGCGCGGGGTTGAACGATCCGCCGAGCACTCCTAAACAGTGGCTACTAAACACCGACATTTACGGGCGGATCTGCCCCGTGCCGTGGAGCACGTATTTATAGGTGGTGAGTTGGTCGGCACCCACAGGCCCGCGCGCGTGCAGGCGACCGGTGGCGATGCCGATCTCCGCGCCGAAGCCGAATTCACCGCCGTCAGCAAATTGGGTGGAAGCGTTGTGCAGCACAATCGCGCTATCGACCTTGCGCAAGAATTTGCGCACGGCAGAGAGGTCTTTCGCGATAATCGCATCCGTATGATGCGAGCCGTAAGTGTTAATGTGGTCGATCGCTTCGTCCACGTTTTTCACGGTTTTAACGGAGATAACGGCGTCGAGATATTCGGTACGGAAATCATCGTCGGTCGCCGCTTCAATGCGCTTGTCTTCCGCTTGCGCGCGCTTGTCGCCTTTCACGGTGCAGCCTTTGGCGGCGAGCGCATCGACCAGTTTAGGCAATAGCGAAAGTGCCGCTTCGTCGATAACGAGCGATTCGGTGGCACCACACACGCCGGTGCGGCGCATCTTGGCGTTGACGAGGATTTCTTCGGCCATTCCTGCTTCCGCTGAGGCGTGGACGTAGGTGTGGCAATTGCCTTCGAGATGCAAGAGCGTAGGCACGCGGCTTTCTTTCATCACGCGTTCGGTGAGCGATTTGCCACCGCGGGGAATGATGACGTCGAGGTGGCCGGTTAAGCCCAACAATTCGCCGACGGCTTCGCGATCAGGCACAGGAATCATTTGCACGCAAGCTTCGGGGAGGTTGGCTTGTTTCAACCCATAGTGAATGCATTCCAAAATCGCTTTGGAAGAGTTGAGGCTTTCGGAACCGCCGCGCAAGATGGCAGCGTTGCCGGATTTAATACACAGGCCCGCGGCATCCGCCGTGACGTTGGGGCGCGATTCGTAGATGATGCCGATGACGCCGAGCGGAATGCTGACTTTTTGGATGAGCAAGCCGTTGGGGCGTTCCCATTCGTCGATGACGCGGTTGATGGGGTCGGACATGGTGGCGATGGTCTCCAAGCCTGCGGCCATGGATTCGATGCGTGCCTCATTTAGCACCAAGCGATCAATCATCGCGGTGCTTAGGCCACGTTGCTTACCGGCTTCAACATCCAGCGCATTGGCGCTTAAAATCGGTTTGATTTGCTCGCGCAGGCGCATGGCGGCTGCAACAAGCGCCATATCTTTACGTTCATTCGTCGCATCCGACAAGGTGCGGTATGCCGCGCGCGCGGCGGCGGCCATGTCAACGAGCATGGTGTGTAAATCTTTGGTAGGAGAGGCAGAGGCTTGTTTCATAGGGTTTCAAGCCTACCGTAGTTACAATGTGGCGTCAATTGCGCTAGCACGCCGGCGAGAACACCTGTTTTCTTAGACCCGTAGCGCAGCGTACATTTCGTACGTGAGCAACGGAAGCTAGGAAAACAGGTGTTCGTAGCAAGTGCTAGTAGCAATTGACGCCACATTTAATAGGTGCGCTCAAGGCCAATTACGATGCGGCGATTGCGGTTGCGGTTTTCAGGGATGGGCTCACCCGTGCTGGTGGCGTTGGGCACTTTGGGGTGGGTGCCAGAAAAACCGCGGACTTCCAGCTGTTTGGCAGGGATGCCGTGGGCTTCGAACATGCGTGCGACCTTGGCTGCACGGGCACTGCTGAGCTCCCAATTGGTAGGAAAAGCACTGTCTTCGGGGAGCGGTTGATCGTCCGTATGGCCTTCGACGACGATGTTATAGGACTGAAAACCTGGGGCTTTGAAGCCGTCGACCATTTCCTCCAGTAGTGGTACTTTGGCGGGCAAGAGCTCTGCGGTGTTTTCTACAAAAAACGTATCGGAAGATAGTTCGATGGTCATACCGCGCTCCGTTTTTTCCACCGACATCGCTTTAAATGCTTTGTTTTGTTCAATCACGCCTTGCACGACGCGTAGCGCGCCATCAAAGGGTGTCGAGAGATCAACCGTGCCGAAGCGCGCTTTTAAGCCGCGCGTTGCTGCAGCGAGTTTATCTTGTTTAGGTTCGGAGGTGGAGACGAAGATGATGAAGAAGCACAGCAGCAGCGTGATCATATCCGCATAGCTCATGAGCCATGCTTCGGTGCCTTCTTCAACATGCTTCTTTTTAAAAACGGGGTGGGTGTGCAGATCCATGCTACCCTTCTGCTTTCACGTCTTTCAATTGCTCGTCGAGATTGAAGTGGATGGCGGGGTCGAGGAAGCTGTTCAATTTATCCTGCATGTAGCGCGGGGTTTGTTTTTCGGCCAGCAGCACGAGACCTTCGGTCATCATATGGTTACGGAAGCGGAGGATTTCTTCTTTTTGCAGTAATTTATCCGCCGCAGGTAAGCAGATGAGGCGCGCGAATAAAATGCCGTAGAGTGTTGCGAGTAACGCGATTGCTAGACCATTGCCGATTTTGCTCATGTCGCCTTGGATGTTTTGTAGCATGATCACCATCCCCACCAGCGTGCCGACCATGCCGAACGCGGGGCCAGTGGAGGCCATGTTTTTGAGAACGGCGACGGGAGAGATGCGGCGTTCGAATTCGGCTTCGACGGCGGTGGTCATCATGGAGCGGACGATGGGGGGTTGATAGCCGGTGACGACGAGTTCCACACCGTAGCGTAAGAGCGGCTCTTTAATTTTTTTACCGATCTCGCCTTCGAGGCCTGCGAGGCCTTTGTTGTTCACTAGAAACGCCCATTTGATGAGGCGGAGGATTTCGGCGTTCAAGCCTTCGCGCGTTGCGGGCGGTTTGCGAAGCATCGCCGGCATAGCAGCAAAAGCCTTCAACACATAAATCGCCTGATAGCTCATGAACGCGTTGGCTACTGTACCGCCAATCACGATTAAAAAACCTTCGCCGCTGATGAACGACCAATAGTTCTCCGTGCCGTGCGCGATAGCACCGATGACAAGCAAAAATCCGAATAGGGTACCGATTAAGGTGGCAAGAGACATACGCTTTCCTATTTCAAACTAATCACTTTTGAGTTAAGAAAGTGTGTATGCACCCCATTATCGGCTTCTCTCTCGATTTTGAAACCACACCCAGCTATTCCAAAAAACCGTGGTATGCGATTCGTGAAAACTACATGCGCTCCGTGGCCGAACATGGCGCAATCCCGATTGCGTTGCCGCATGAGCCGGAGTTAGTGGGGCATTATTTGAACCTAATTGATGGGCTGGTGATCACCGGCGGGGCGTTTGATATAGACCCCAAGCTTTACGGCGCGCAGGATGTGCATAAGACGGTCACCACCAAAGAACGCCGCACGCAGTTTGAATGGGCGATTACTAAAGGCGCAATTGCTGCGAAAAAACCCGTACTCGGCATTTGCGGCGGGCAGCAGCTCTTAAACGTCGTACTCGGTGGCACGCTGATTCAGCATATTCCTGATAGTGTGAAAGATGCACTGGCCCATGAACAACCCAACCCGCGCGATGAACCAGGGCATGAGGTGGTAGTGAAAGAGGGAACGTTGTTGCATTCTATTCTTACTTCACCTCCCCCACTTGCGGGGGAGGGCAACGGAGCTTACGCCAAAGGCGTTAGCGCAGTGGGTGGGGGAATTCCCCCCTGTATCCCCCCGCAAGCGGGGGGAACTTTAGCTATACAAGTCAACTCTGCGCATCACCAGGCGGTGGATAAGGTTGCGCCAAACGCCATCGTCAACGCCACCGCGCCGGACGGGGTGATTGAGGGTATTGAGTTACCTGTAACCCAGCACCCCTTCTGCCTCGGTGTGCAATGGCATCCGGAATATCATGTGACGCCATCTGATACCCAGATTTTCAAGGCGTTTGTCGCGGCCTGTCACTAAAACTTCACAAATCTCACGTTGAGCGCTGTTGTTTTGCGCATTAAAAATCGCACACCAACAAACCAATGGGAGTTACAAACATGGGTAATATTATTCCGGCAAGAGAACCTGTGAAGACGTGGACTGTAGGCAAGGGCCCAGCCAGCACTAAAGTGGGCTTATATTTTTTTGTTACTACCGAGCCCGGCACTGAGGAGCTAGAAATCACACAGCGCGGGTTTACCATACAGCCTATTATTCCTAAAGAAGGCGCTGAAATTGCAGACGCAAAACGTGATCAGCACTCTGATCCGCTCTTTGAACCAGGCAGCGGTGTTGCAGTCGCCAATGAGACGTATGATGCTGGTGATTTAAGTGGTGCGCAAAAAGACGCTGTGAGGGAGTTTTTAGGAAACATAGAGAATCCAATAAAAAGAAAGTTGGAGAAAGAATTCGGTGATCAGATTACGATTAGCCGCACCAATCCCGAAATTACAGAACCGCTTCCTTTTCATCAAGTAGAAAGCCTGGAACTGAATTCCTCTTGGAATGCCGACGCACAATTCCTGCCAAAAAATGTAGCACCCTTCATCACGGCCGCTGTAGACAGCACTCTTGAAGTCAAAGCACCAACACAACCTGATGTCTATGTCATTGGTCCGCAGGTTGCAGCAAATGTTAACATATCCATTAATCCAGCCACTGCCCTGAAAGCACTATCAAAGTTATTGGAGACAGAAGAAGTCAGTGTCCCCACTGTGGCAACAGACATGCAGGCTTATTACGAAAGCAAGCGTAATAAAGATAATGCAACGGCAACGCAGATTTTTATAGATCCTGGTGATGCCAAGGCACATCTGGCACTCTTATTGGTAAAAGCAGGGGTATCTATGGGTACCATCAGAAACATCGTGCAAGATATGGACGATCATTATAATGGGAAGGGTCAGGGCACCCCACCACTATAGGATAAAGAATGCAAACCTCCGAACGCATCGCTAAACGAATCGCCCGGGCGGGGATATGTTCGCGGCGGGATGCGGAGGATTTGATTGTGCAGGGGGTGGTGAAGGTGAACGGCAAAAAAATCACCTCGCCCGCGCTTAATGTATCCGAAAGTGACGTGATAGAAGTCCACGGCAAGCCGCTCGATAAAAAAGAAGAAATGCGCTTGTGGTTGTATCATAAACCCAAAGAACGCATCACCACCCATAAGGATGAAAAAGGGCGTAAGACCGTGTTTGAATCCCTGCCGCAAGAATTGCCGCGGGTGATTTCGGTGGGGCGGTTGGATTATAATTCGGAAGGGTTGTTGCTGCTGACGAACGATGGTGCGCTCGCCCGCACGCTGGAGCTTCCCGCAACCGGCTGGATTCGTAAATATCGCGTGCGCGTGTTTGGCACGCCAACGCCGGAAGTGCTCAAAAAACTCGGCGCGGGCATCACTGTTGACGGCGTGAAATATCAAGGGGCGCAGGTGGAGTTAGAGAGTGCCAGCGGCAGCAATGCGTGGCTTTCCGTTTCGCTGAAAGAGGGCAAGAACCGCGAAATCCGTAGGCTTTTTGAACATTTCGGCCACCCGGTGAGTCGCCTGATCCGCGTCTCCTACGGCCCGTTTTTACTTGGCAAGCTAGAGCCGGGACAGGTAAAAGAAGTGCCGATGAAGACGTTGAAAACCTTGGTGCCGAGAACGAAATGATGTCATTGCGAGGAGGCGAAGCCGACGCGGCAATCCATATTGCGACTGGGAAGACTGGATTGCTTCGGAGCAAAGCTCCTCGCAATGACGGAGAAACAGTATGACCACCATCCTCATCACCGGCGCGAGTAGCGGCCTTGGCGCGGCGCTCGCCGAGCATTATGCCGCAAGTGGCGTGCATCTAATTCTACTGGGGCGCAATGAAGCGCGGCTGCAAAACGCCAAAGTCGCCTGTGAAGCGCGGGGTGCAAAGGTGAGCATTCACGCCGTTGATGTGACTGATAAAGCAGCGATGGCCGCGCTTTTGACTGACATAGATACTAAAACCCCGATTGATCTAGCAATCGCCAATGCCGGGATTTCGGCGGGCACGGGGATTCACGGCGAAACCGCCGACCAGGCAGATGCTATTTTTACGACCAATATCAATGGTGTAGCCAATACCATCCACCCGCTAATTCCGCGTATGCAGGCCCGCAAATCCGGCCAGATTGGTATTGTAAGCTCGGTTGCCGGCATGTTGCCGGTAGCTTCTGCCCCCGCCTATAGCGCGAGCAAGGCCTGGGCGAGGTTTTACGCGCTTTCCTTGAGAGGCATGCTGGCGCCTGATAACATCAAGGTTTCCGCCATTTGCCCGGGGTATATTGCAACGCCGATGACAGCACCGAACAAGTTCCCTATGCCTTTTATTATGTCCGCGCAGCGCGCAGCCAGCCTGATTGCCCGGGGGTTAAAACGTAACAAAGGGCTAATCGCCTTTCCGCTACCCATGGTAGCGCTGGTACGATTTGCCGGAATCCTCCCGGAATCCGTGCTTTCGCGGGTGTTTAACCTGCTACCGAAAAAGGGGCAACTTTAAGGTTGACACTGCTCCCAAACCTTCCTAGATTGCCCGCCCATTTCAAAGATTCGAGCATGTTATGACGACAACGATAAGCGCAAAGCCAAAAGACGTAGTGAAAAAGTGGCATTTGATTGATGCGGATGGCCTGGTGGTTGGCCGCCTGGCGTCGCAGATTGCCAAAATTCTGCGTGGTAAGCACAAAACCATGTTCACCCCGCATATCGACACCGGCGATTATGTGGTGGTTGTGAACGCTGAAAAAGTGCGTTTCACGGGACGCAAATGGGACAAGAAATTCTACTACTGGCACACCGGCTACGCTGGCGGCATCAAAGAACGCAAAGCCCGCACCATTCGCGATGGCAACTATCCCGAACGCATTTTGGAGAAAGCCGTTGAGCGTATGATGCCCAAAGAAAGCCCGCTCGCTCGTGGCCAGATGACCAAATTGTTTATTTACAAAGGCAGCGAACATCCGCACGCGGCGCAAAGCCCCGCCGTGCTCGATATCGCGGCCATGAACCCTAAAAACAAACGCGCGTAAGAGGTACATTGTGGCAAAAGCAGCAGCAAAAACAACCAGCAAACCAGCTCCTAAAAAGGCGGCCGGCGCAGTGGTTGTAAAAGCAAAAAAAGAGCCGAAAGTAAAAAACACTGCCGAGAAATTTTACGGCACCGGTCGCCGCAAAGCCTCCGTTGCCCGCGTGTGGGTGATGGCTGGCAAAGGCCAAATCACCGTCAACGGCAAAAAAGTGGAAGAATATTTCGCGCGCCCAGTGCTGCGTATGATCATCAACCAGCCCTTCACCAGCATCAACCGCGTCGGCAATTTCGACGTCGAATGCACGGTGGTTGGCGGTGGCCTCTCCGGCCAAGCCGGTGCGGTGCGCCTTGGCATCAGCCGCGCGCTCGATGCGGTTGATAGCGCGTTCCATTCGCCGCTTCGCCAAGGTGGGTTCTTGACCCGCGACAGCCGCGTGGTTGAACGTAAAAAATACGGCCGCGCGAAAGCCCGCCGTTCGTTCCAATTCTCGAAACGTTAAGTTTCCATTCCTGTCATCCCGCCGGATGGCGGGATCCGGTTGCTTTTTTTACCAGACCCCGCAATAAATGCGGGGTGACAATGGAGTTTATATGACGTCCTTGAACATCGCCATCTTAGGCGCCTCCGGCTACACCGGCGCGGAATTGATCCGGATTTTGCACAATCATCCGCATGCGAACATCGCACTCTTGACGGGGGATTCGCAGGCGGGCAAGCCGCTCGTGGAGGTATACCCGCACCTTGCGCATCTGAACTTGCCGGATTTGATCTCCATTGAAAAAGCGGATTTTGCAAAGATCGACGCGGTGTTCTGCTGCCTGCCGCACGGCACCACACAAACGGTGATTGCGAATTTGCCGAAGCATTTGGTGGTGTTTGATTTGTCGGCGGATTTCCGGCTCGAAAATATCAATACCTACGCCAAGTGGTACGGCCACGCGCATCAAGCGCCGGAGTTGCAAAAGCAAGCGGTGTACGGCCTCACGGAATTTGCACGGGACGCGATCAAAAAAACCAACCTCATCGCCTGCCCGGGTTGCTACCCGACCTCCGCGCAACTGCCGCTGATTCCACTGCTTAAGGCAAAGTTGATTGCGCACTCGCCCATCATCATTGACTCAAAATCCGGCGTTACGGGCGCAGGAAGATCCGCGAAACAAGCAACGCTTTTCACCGAACTGAACGATGGCATGAGCGCTTACGGTATCGGCTCCCACCGACACACGCCGGAGATTGAGCAGGGTTTGAGTGGTGCGGCCGGCGCACCCATCCATGTCTCTTTCACTCCGCACTTGATCCCCATGAACCGGGGCATTCTTTCGACCATCTATGTGCAGATGAATGCAGGTATCACGGCCGATAGCTTACGCGAACACCTGAAAAAAACTTATGCGAACGAACCCTTCGTGCACATCACCGAAAAAGGCAAAGCACCGAGCACTCACGAAGTGCGGGGCACGAACTTGTGCAAAATCGGCGTGTTCGAAACCCCTACCCCAAACCAGGCAATCCTCGTTTCCGTCATCGACAACCTGGTGAAAGGCGCCTCCGGCCAAGCGGTGCAGAATTTCAACGTGCGGTTTGGTTTCCCCGAAACAACGGCGCTCGAAGCCGTTGCGATTTTTCCGTAATTACTTCTTGAGTAGCTCTAGCAATTTCCCAGCCGCCTCAGGAATATTCGTCCCCGGGCCAAAAATAGCGGCGACGCCGGCTTGGGTCAGGAAATCATAATCCTGTTGGGGAATTACGCCGCCGCAGACGACTAGCATGTCGGGGCGTTTTTGTTTCTTCAGTTCAGCGATGAGTTCTGGCACCAAGGTTTTGTGCCCGGCGGCATGAGAGGAAACGCCGATGATGTGCACGTCATTCTCTACCGCCATGCGCGCGACTTCTTCGGGGGTCGCAAAGAGCGGGCCGACGTCCACATCAAAACCCATATCGGCAAATGCGGTTGCGATCACTTTTGCGCCGCGGTCGTGGCCGTCCTGGCCCATTTTGGCAACGAGCAGACGTGGGCGGCGGCCTTCGCGCTTCGCGAAATCCGCAGCTTGGTCGCGTATCATTTGCAATCCGTTATCGGCTTTGAACAAGGAACCGTAGACTCCTGAGATGGTGCGGACTTCAGCGTTATACCGCCCGTAGATTTTTTCAAGCGCAAAAGAAATTTCGCCCACCGTGGCACGGGCTTTTGCTGCGGTGACGGCGAGTTCCAATAGATTTCCAGTTTTGCTGGCGGCGGCGTTGGTGAGCGCATCGAGCGTAGCCTGGCAGGTTTTTTCATCGCGCGAGGAGCGCACTTTTTTCAGCCGTGCAATTTGCGAATCACGCACTTTGATATTGTCGACTTCCAAAATCTCAATCGGATCTTCCTGCTTCAGCTTGAATTTGTTGACGCCGACCACCACCTCATCGCCGCGGTCAATGGCGCCTTGTTTGCGCGCCGCGGCTTCCTCAATTTTCAGTTTTGGCATGCCCGAGGCAATCGCCTTAATCATCCCGCCGGCCGCGTTCACCTCAGCAATCAACGCTTCGGCATGGGTGACGAGCGAATTGGTGAGCGATTCAATATAAAAACTCCCACCGAGTGGATCCACCACCTTGGTGATGCCGGATTCGTGCTGCAATATCAGCTGCGTGTTGCGGGCGATGCGTGCGGAGGTATCCGTTGGTAATGCAATCGCCTCATCAAACGCGTTGGTGTGGAGAGACTGCGTGCCGCCAAGCGTGGCGGCAAGTGCCTCTAGAGTCGTGCGAATCACGTTGTTGTACGGGTCTTTTTCGGTCAAGCTCACGCCGGAGGTTTGGCAGTGCGTGCGCAAACTGCTCGATGTTGGATGTTTCGGGTTATATTTGCTCATCGTCTTCGCCCATAGCACGCGGGCGGCGCGGAGCTTGGCTATTTCCATGAAGAAATTCATGCCGATAGCGAAAAAGAACGACAGGCGCGGTGCGAAATCATCGACGTTCAAACCCTTGGAGAGAGCGGCTTTCACGTATTCATCGCCGTCCGCAATCGTAAAGGCGAGCTCTTGCACGGCGGTGGCACCCGCTTCTTGCATGTGGTAGCCGGAGATGGAAATGGAATTGAACTTCGGCATGTTTTTGGCGGTATATTCGATGATATCCGCGACGATCCGCATGCTCGGCTCCGGCGGATAAATATAGGTGTTGCGCACCATAAACTCTTTCAAGATATCATTTTGAATGGTGCCCGAAAGTTGATCGAGCGAAGCGCCCTGCTCTATTCCGGCGACGATGTAACATGCCAAAATTGGCAGCACCGCGCCATTCATCGTCATCGACACGGACATCTCGTTTAAGGGAATGTTGTCGAAGAGAATTTTCATGTCCTCAATCGAATCAATCGCAACACCTGCTTTGCCAACATCGCCGGAAACGCGCGGATGGTCGGAGTCGTAACCTCTATGCGTTGCGAGGTCGAATGCAACGGAGAGGCCTTTTTGCCCGGCAGCTAAATTGCGTTTGTAAAACGCGTTGGATTCTTCGGCGGTAGAAAAACCCGCGTATTGCCGAATGGTCCATGGACGCACGGCGTACATCGTCGCGCGCGGCCCACGCATATAGGGCGCAAAACCTGGCAACGAATTCACATGTTCGAGCTTTTCTAAATCCTCCGCTGTATACAGCGGCTTGACCGCAATGCCCTCCGGCGTTTGCCAGGTGAGCGCATCCACGCTCGCACCCTCACCCACATCTTTCGTCGCGAGTTTCTGCCAATCGGCCAGGGTTTTCTTGGGAAATTCGGTCATGATATTTCCCGGGAATAGAATTCTATCAGCTTACGAATTTGTTCCTGTAGTGATGGTAAATCTTCCCGAATGACCTGCATCATCATGTCGGGATCAATCAGCCCATATTCGTGTACAATTTTATTACGCATATCGGCCATGTCACGCCACGGTAATTCAGTATGCCGCTTCTTGAACTCTGCACTTACATGCCGAGATGCTTCCCCGATAATCGTAAAACTAAACGCCGCCGCATAAAGATTCCGCTGACTTTCTAATTCCTTTGATGTGTAGCTGGACAATGTATCAGCCTCACTCAGAATATCCCGTAGTCTTATCAAATCAGCAGTGGCGTGGTGATTTTTCATAGAGGCGCTGCATCTTTAAGAATGTATGGGGCTATCCGCTGGTGCAGAGATTTATCATTCACCAAATCCACCTTGATGGGAGAGAATATCTCTTCTATCTCACGCTTAAAAGTAAGCGGCCTGCACCCATCCGTGCCATGATAAAGCAAATCAATATCACTCGTTTCATCGGCCTCGCCGCGGGCGACGGAGCCGAAAACGCGCACGTTTTCAATACCATACTGCGCGGCGAGGGCTTTGATCTTCTCGCCGTAGAGGGTTTTTAAAGTGATGTAGTCAAGCGGTTGCATAACGGGCATTATTCCACATTTCATCAAACTGTCACATGCTTTTAGCAAGGTACTGGATTAGCGTTACCAAAGGGTTACTTTTAGCCGAACTAAGGAGACAATGAGCATGGGATTTCATCAGGATTCGGATCATCAGGATGATGATACACGCCGTGATGAGCTTGAAGATGCGGCTAAGCGGCTGTTTGCTGCTTCCGAAAACCTTATATGGGACAACATTATTCCAAGACGCCTGCCAAAACCCGACATGCTCGGCCATTTGGCAGACCGCCAGATCAGACAAACAGAGCTTGTTAGCCTTGGCAAATTGATTCGCTCCGATTGGCCAGACATCGGTTCAATTCATGTAAATAAGCACGACGAATCCTTCCAGTTGACCCTATGCACTGCAGACGAGAACATAGGCCAAAAGGATCGGCTTATAGCCTATAGTAATTTTAAGGATTGGTTGATCGATAAGCTTCCAGGATTCGCCAGCTTTGAAGTTTTTGTCCAAGGCCCCACCAAGTGGGATCGGACCAGGCGATGTACAGAAATCTTTCCAGTCGTTCGCGAACCTGAATACATCGACAAAAGTGGACCAGAGATTGGGTGAGTTGGTTGTTTCCATAACTCATAAGATCCCGCTCATCCGCCTTCGTTTTACTTCGGCGTGATCGCAGGATGACGGGTTATGCCCGCTTCGGAATCTTGCCCTTCAATTTATAAACATAGCTAATGATATCGGCGACGGCTTTGTAGTGTTGGGCGGGGATTTCGGCGTCTAGATCCACCGAATCATATAGCGCGCGGGCGAGCGGCGGGTTTTGGACGATCATGATGTTGTTTTTCTCGGCGAGTTCGCGGATGGTTTTGGCGACGAAGTCGACCCCTTTGGCGACCACCTTGGGTGCGGCCATGCTCATATTGTCGTATTTCAGCGCAATGGCGTAGTGGGTGGGGTTGGTGATCACCACATCGGCCTTGGGCACTTCGGCCATCATCCGCTTGCGGGCGCGCTCCATACGAATCTGGCGGAGGCGTTGTTTCACCATCGGGTCGCCTTCCTGCTGCTTGTATTCGTCGCGCACTTCCTGCTTCGTCATCCGCATGGATTTCATGAATTCGTGGTACTGGTAGCCGTAGTCGAGCGCGGCGACAAAAAACATAATGATGCATACGGCGAGCATCACCTTGAAGGTTATTTTTCCGAGGAACACGAGCATGGCGATAATGTCGTCGTCGGGAAGGCTTTTGAGATGCGTCATCTCGCTTTTAATCGCGAACCAGATCGCCCAGGCGACGATGGTAATTTTGATGACACCTTTTAACATCTCCACCACCGAACGCATGGAAAACAGGCGTTTCCAACCGGCGAGTGGTGAGACACGGTCGAGTTTGGGTTTGAGCGGATCGGCGGTAAAAATATTACCGTGTTGCAAGAAGCTTGCAGCATAGACGGTGGCAACCGAGGCAACGAGCGGAATAATCATGACGATGGCGACTTGCCCAACGACATGGCGGAGGACATCGCCTAAGCCATTGCCATCAGCGAGCATGAGGTCAGGGTGTTCGATGAAGGGGAAGAGCACGCCTTTGAGTTTGCGCATCGCCGCAGGCAGAATGGCGGTGACCATGGCGGCAAGCAGGAGCATGAGGAAAAAACTGCTGACCTCGCGCGAGGTCACCAGCTGGCCGCGTTTGCGCGCTTCCTCCAGCCGCCGACTGCTGGGGTCTTCGGTCTTCTGTTCCGGATCCTGCTGGTCGCCTTCTGCCATAATTTGTTTATACTCCTCACTTTGGCTCGCTGCAAACAGCGAATACCGTCATTCCCGCGAAAGCGGGAATCCTAAATCGGCAATTTACGTTATAGATCGTTCAGGATCCCTGCTTCCGCAGGGATGACATCAAGGCGTCAGTAGCGTACCCAACCCCTCTTCCACATGATGCACATACCACAACATCATCGAGGAGAGGCTGACCATGAGGATGAAAAATGCCAGCATGATTTGGGCGGGCATAAGCACGAAAAACACCTGGAAGGTGGGCATGAGACGTGAAAGCACGCCCGCGCCGAGGTTTAAGATGATGCCACCGACGATAAACGGCGAGGCCATTTGCAGGGCGACAACGAAGGCTTCGTTGGAATAGCGCGCGGAGACTTCGGCGATGTCGAGCAAAAACGCAAAGCTGCCGGGCGTGAAAATCTCATAGCTGGTCGCAATTGCCTGAATCATCGCGTGGTGGAGATCCAGCGAAAACACCAACACAATCGCCAGGAATGAAATGAGGTTGGTGAGTGCGGTCGTCTGGCCGGACATGGTAAAGTCAAACATCATGGCATTGGCCAGGCCCGATTGCGTGGCGATCACCGTTGCGGCAATATGCGCGGCGGACATTAAAAACCGCACCATCAGGCCGATGAATGCCCCCACCGTAGCTTCCGCCGCAATCAGGGGGATGAGCAGGGTCGGCTCCACCGGCATTTCAGGCAATTTGGGCACCAGCATCGGCATCAGCACAAGGCTTAGAGACAGCGCAATAAACAAGCGAAAGCGGCCGGTGACGAACACCTCGCCAAACCCGGGCATCACCATGAGCGCCGTGCCCACGCGGGTAAACAGCAGCAAAAAAGCAAACAGCTCAGCTGCGAGAAAATTGTCGAACATGGGGGGAGTTTAGCGCGACACGATGCGGGTGTCATCTGTCATTGCGAGGAGCCAAAGGCGACGAAGCAATCCAGTCGTAAGTAAGTCTGGATTGCTTCGCTATGCTCGCAATGACGATTAAGCCGCTTGGGGTTTAAAGCTGCGGCGGTGTTTGTGCGGGCGGAAGGGGCGTTTGCCGCCTTTGCTGTTGCCACCAGCGCCGAATTTCTTGCCCTTGTGTTCGCTGCGCGGTGCACCGCCGGGAATATGCTCCACTTTCGCACCGGGGTTGATGAGGCGTTGGATAGCTTTCCATTTGAGTCCATCTTGCGAGGTGAGCAAGTTGACGGCAGAACCTTCCGCGCCGGCACGCGCCGTGCGGCCGATGCGGTGGATGTAGTCTTCCGGGCACTGCGGCAAATCATAGTTGATGACATGCTCGATGTGCGGAATGTCCAACCCACGCGCGGCGATGTCGGTTGCGACCATCACGCGGTGTTTCTGCTTGCGGAAATTATCGATCACGCGGTCACGCTTGTTTTGACGCAGATCGCCGTGAATGGCGTCGGCACTGTGATTATCGCGGCGCAAACGCGTCGCCAGTTTTTCAGCACCATATTTGGTTTTGACAAACACGATGACCGAACCGGTGCGGGCATTCAGCTGCGCGTTTAGCACATTGTATTTTTCCGTTTCGGTGGTGATGATCGTTTCCTGCGCGATTTTGGCAATCGGCGTGACGGTAGAACCGACCGATACACGCACGGGATTGTTCAAATACTTGCCGGAAATTTTGATGATTTCGTCCGGAAGCGTTGCCGAGAACATCAATGTTTGGCGCTGTTTTGGCAGATATTTGAAGATTTTCTCGAGCTGTATGCCAAAGCCCATATCCAGCATGCGATCGGTTTCATCAAGCACTAAAAACCCGGCTTCGTGCAGCATGAGCGAGCCGCGCGCAAGGTGGTCGTTAATACGGCCCGGCGTACCGACAATAATGCGCGGGCGGGCGCGGAGTGCGGCCATTTGTTTGGGCATCGAATCGCCACCGATAATCAGCGCACTTTTAATCGTACTGCCTTTGCCAAGCAGTTGGTCGATCATCGCCTGCACCTGCACCGCAAGTTCGCGCGTGGGGGTAAGGACGAGTGCCATACCGCGCGGGCTGCCAAGCAGCTTGGTGACAAGCGGAATACCGAACGCGCCGGTTTTACCGGTACCGGTTTGCGCAGAACCCAGAATGTCTCTGCCTTCGAGAGCGGGGGGAATCGCCTGCGCCTGAATCGGCGTAGGCTTATCAAATTTCATGAGTTCAAGCGAACGCATGAGCGGCTGGGGCAACCCCAGCGACTGGAAGTTTTCCATAAATATCCTTCTGAGCATCACTTAAGTGATGTTCGTTTGGGCGCAACACAAAGCGCCCACCCCCTGATTACAGGAGGTGGATAAGCATGGCGCCAGTTTAAATTGTGACTAGTTAACCAATTTCAGGTTAGCAGCCGAGGTTTTGCCCTTTTCAGTAGCAAGCTCGTAGCTGACTTTTTGACCTTCGTTCAAGGTCGAGAGGCCTGCGCGTTCCACAGCGCTGATGTGAACGAATACATCGTTCCCACCTGCATCGGGTTGAACAAAGCCGTAACCTTTGGTGGGGTTAAACCATTTTACTGTACCAGTAGCCATTATCGTATCTCCTTAAGTCTTTAGCATTAACACGCCACCTCACCATGAGGCGGAGAAGAGTCTCGATCGTCACTCTTCGTTAAACGCTAGCGACCCAAAGATCGTCTCGTAGTTCAAGAGTAGGCAAGAAAACTCGAGGCGCATTCTACACAATTTCCACCCCGCGTCAATGGCTATTTTCCTTTACTTGGCGCGCATTGGGTTCTATAAGCCGGCCTATGCCTATGCCCGCTGCACTCATTGAAGAACGCCTGAAAGCCGCATTTCCTGATGCTGCTATTGATCTCAATGACTTAGCGGGTGACCAGAACCACTACGAGCTGACGATTGTAAGCGAGGCCTTCCGCGGAAAACCTGTACTCGCCCAACATCGTCTGGTGCAAGCAGCGCTTCCCGAATTGATGGATGGCACGCTGCACGCCCTTGCGATTTCGACGAAAACACCTTGAGGAACCCTTATGACCAACCCTATCTTTGAGAAAATTCAATCGGATATCAACGCTAACGATGTGGTGCTGTTCTTGAAAGGCACCAAAAAAATCCCCCAATGCGGGTTTTCCGGCGCGGTGGTGCAGGTGCTGACCAAGCTCGGTGTTGATTTTAAAGATGTCGATGTGCTTGCTGACCCTGAAGTGCGCGAAGGCATCAAACAATTCTCCAACTGGCCGACCATTCCGCAACTTTACGTCAAGGGCGAATTCATCGGCGGCTGCGACATCACCCGCGACATGTTCAAATCCGGCGATTTGCAGAAGTTGCTGAAGGAGAAGGGTGTCAGCTTTACCGAGAACGCGGCCTAGGCTTAGTTATCGGCTCTGTGAATTCTCTTGCGCGCTTTGCGTCTCAAGCCACCACTTTTTTATTTTTTTATCTGCCGAATAAAGAGCCTCTTTATTCTCTACTAGATCTGGGACATCACGCTCCACAAAAATATGCCTACCGGCATAAGCACCTGCTCCCACAAGCGCTGAACGTCTAACTGCACTCTTAAATAGCTCTATTCCAAATTCACGGCGATCTAATTGCTTAGTGTAATCATCAGGAAAGACTTTGTATTCGAGCGCTAGACTGCCACCTAGTACAAATAAGGCGAAGGCCGCCATTTTCCAATCACCATTGGATATGTCTTTCTTCTGCGTAAGACCCATTGAATATCCAAGTGTTGCAATTTGCTCTTCCTCGTTCAGTAATTTAACGAGGCTACTGGAAATCACGACGGTGGCACCATTACCAAAACGGCCATGAAGTGCTTTTGGATTAAAATGATCACCTATTAAAAGCTTTGGATCTTGCCACTTATACGTCTTCGCCATTTCTAGAAATGCCTTATTAACGGGCGAATCTGAGGGAAAAGATCTGATATTAGAATAGCCAGCTCTCTCGTATTCCGAGGGCACAATCATTGTAACCATATTAGTGCCTCAAAACAAAAGACTACTAAAACTAACGAGAATAAAACTCGATGATGAAGTTCGGTTGCATGATGACCGGGTATGGCACTTCCGCGAGTTTAGGCGCACGGATGAATTTACCTTTGAGTTCGGCAGTGTCGAAGCTCAAATATTCCGGCACGCCGCGCTCAGGGTTTTGCACAACTTCCAAGATGCTTGCGAGCTGTTTCGATTTTTCGCGCACGGCGATTTCGTCGCCTTCTTTGCACTGGTAGCTTGGAATGTTCACTTTTTTGCCGTTGACGGTGATGTGCGCATGGCTAACGATTTGGCGCGCGGCAAAGACAGTTGCAGCAATGCCCATGCGGTACACAATCGCATCCAGGCGGCTTTCGAGCAGGCCCACCAGATTTTCGCCGGTGTCGCCTTTGCGGCGGTTGGCTTCGGTATAGATTTTGCGGAATTGGCGTTCGCTGATGTTACCGTAGTAGCCTTTGAGCTTTTGTTTTTCGCGCAGCTGCGTGCCGAAATCCGAGGTTTTTTTGCGTTTGGTGGCGCCGTGTTGGCCGGGCGCATAGCCACGTTTGTTGAACGGGTCGGACTCGCGACCCCAGAGGTTGACGCCTAGGCGGCGGCTGATTTTGTATTTGGCTTCTGCACGTTTGGTCACAATTTGCTCTTTGTCTTGTGTTTGAAAAAAGGGAAGCGCATATTAGAGAGGAAAAATTGGTTGTCAACGGTTTCGTGTGGCTAGCCTATTCGAACAAAATCCATATAATTCAGAGTGATTATGCTCCCCTTTCGCAAACATCGTGAAAAAACACCACTACCGCCCAAGCCCAAATGGCTGATTTACGGGGTGATCAGCTTTGTTGCGCTGCTCATCTTGCAAGCAGCGCACACGCCCAAAAAAGAAGGCGAACCGAACCCCGTGCTCGCGCCCATTAAGCAAGCGATTCCGGACATTGAGCCGTATAAAACTGCCTCGCCGCTTTCGTCTGGCGTCAAGATAAAAGACGTCGCACCCGGTGCGGGCCCTGTGTTGCTGTGTGGCCAGAAAGTGAACGTCACCCTGCAAACAGCGGGGGATGCGCCGCAGGAAACCACGCTGGAATTTACGAGCGGCGATAAGGAGTACCTACTGCTGACGCAACTTATTTCCACCATGCACGTCAGCGGCGCACGCGAGGTGGAACTGAGCAAAGCCGTCTCCGGCAGCGAATTGGCGGCGGACGTGCAGGGCAGTATCACACAACTACGCCTGACACTTAATGGAGCTACACCCGAAAAACCCGAGCTGTTTGACGAGAAAAAACTGATGCTGGAATTAATGGATACGCGCCCCGGCAGCGGTGCCACCGCGCGTTGCGGCGATACAATAAACGCACATATCACACTGTATGGTAGCAATGGAATGTTGAAAACGGACGTGCCCACAACCTTCACGATTGGTTCGGGTGAATTGATGCTTGGAATTGAGCAAGGAGTCATCGGCATGCGCGAAGGCGGGAAACGCACATTGGTATTGCCGCCTGCGTGGCAAGAACGGCTGCATACGCGCGCCGCAAACGCTCCTGCCCCGCTTACTACCCCTAGCAAGGATATGGTGGTAGCAAAAATTACCCTGTTAAACCCGCTGTCAAAGAGGCCTTATGAACATTGACGTCTACGACACCTACGCCACTTCCAAAACCGGCAAGACCATTCATTTTGATGTGTTTCTGCCCCATGGCGGCAGCAAGGGAGATGCGGTGCGCTACGCACATGCATTTTTGGAATCGATCGGTGAATCGGCGGATGCGCTGAAGTCTGAACGCTGTAATTTCTGCCACACCGAGCCGGCGCCCCCTGCGATTCAGGCAAGCCTTACGCAAGCGGGCCATTATATTTTGCAAATGGAAGGCTGCCCGAAGCCGTATCGTTAATGAGTGCCTAAAATAATCCTGTACAATCGGCGCAGGATTTGCATGTTTGTGGCCTTAACCTTGACCCTCTTCTTAGAAAAATATGTCCTTTATCGCCGAACGTCTCGCTCGAGTAAAACCCTCCCCTACCCTTGCCGTTACCGCGCGGGCGGCGGAGCTTAAGGCCGCAGGCAAAAATGTGATTGGCCTGGGTGCAGGCGAACCTGATTTTGACACGCCGGAGCATATTAAAAAAGCAGCGATCGACGCGATCAATAGGGGAGATACGAAATACACGCCTGTTTCCGGCACTGCGGCGCTGAAAAAAGCAATTTGCGATAAATTTAAACGTGAAAATGGTTTGGAATACGCACCGAACCAAATCGTCGTCAGCTGCGGTGCAAAACAGGTGATCTTTAATGCGCTGCTGGCGACCCTCAACACTGGCGATGAAGTGATTATTCCAGCACCGTATTGGGTGTCCTACCCGGACATGGTGCTGTTTGCTGAAGGTACACCAGTTTTCGTTCCGTGTGCGGAACAAAAAGGGTTCAAATTAAGCCCAGAGGATTTGAGTAAAGCGATCACACCGAAAACCAAATGGCTGATTCTCAATTCGCCGAGCAACCCCACCGGTGCGGCCTATACGAAAGAAGAGCTACGTGCGATTGCGGATATGCTCTTGAAACATCCGCACGTGCACATCATCGCCGATGATATTTACGAGCATTTGATTTATGATGGTCTGAAATTCCACACCCTCGCGCAGGTTGAACCCAAGCTTTATGATCGTACACTCACGGTAAATGGCGTTTCCAAAGCTTTTGCGATGACCGGCTGGCGCATCGGTTACGCGGGCGGGCCAAAACCATTGATGGCAGCGATTGCGGATATTCAATCGCATTCCACAAGCAACCCTTCTTCGATTTCGCAAGCAGCATCGGTTGCAGCACTGAATAGCTCGATTGAATTTTTGAACGACTGGCGCGCGAGTTTTGCCAAACGCCGCAACTTAGTGGTCGATGCACTCAATGTCATTCCCGGCATCACCTGCTTGAAACCCGAAGGTGCATTTTACGTATTTCCGAGTATGAAAGGCTTGCTTGGGAAAACCGCACCGTCTGGCAAGAGAATTGAAAGCTGCACCGCGTTTTGTGAATATCTGCTGGAGGATGCGCTCGTTGCCGCCGTTGCCGGCAGCGCCTTTGGCGCACCGGGTTACTTCCGCATTTCCTATGCAACGTCGGAAGCGCTACTTACCGATGCGATGACCCGCATCGCCAAAGCGTGCGCGGAGTTGAAATAATGTCTCACAAAAAAGCGTGGGATGAAACCATACGCACCATGCTAGTGGCGGTCGTCATCGCCATCATTTTCCGCAGCTTCCTGTTCGAACCGTTTCATATTCCTTCCGGCTCGATGAAAAGCAATTTGCTGGTCGGCGATTATCTCTTCGTTTCGAAATATACCTACGGCTATAGCCGCTATTCTTTTCCATTGGGGTTACCATTTTTCGAAGGCCGCATCGGCACGGAGAATCGTCCGAAACGCGGCGATGTTGTCGTGTTCCGCCCACCACTTCGCCCGCGCATCGACTTCATCAAACGCGTGATTGGTTTGCCGGGAGACCGCCTTCAGATGAAACATGGCCGCTTGTTTATCAACGGTGAAATGCTACCTGAAGAAGTTGTCGATACATTCCACGATCTCGACCTCGTCGAACACACCGACAAGCAAGTGGCGCGGTTTGAAGAAACGCTGCCCGAGGGCAAGAAAATTCTCATTCTGAAAGAGACGGACGAGGGCTATGCCAACAACACACCGGTGTTTACCGTGCCAGAACATCACTATTTCATGATGGGCGATAACCGCGACAACTCGCAGGACAGCCGCTTTGCCGAAGGTGTAGGCTTTGTGCCGGAAGCCAACATTGTCGGTCGCGCCGAGGTGATTTTATTTTCCATGAACGGCGAAGGCCAATTGTGGGAATTCTGGAAATGGATGGATAGTTTTAGGGGTGACCGCTTTGTCAAAATCATTCGCTGACATTACTGCTCTCAACACACTGCTTGGCTATCAATTCCAGAATAGCACGTTGTTGACGCTCGCACTCACTCACCCCAGTTTCAACAAAACTACCAACAACCAGCGTCTTGAATTTCTGGGCGATGCGGTGCTTGGGCTTGTGGTTGCGCACATGCTTTATGAAGCATTTCCTAGCGAATCCGAGGGCGAACTAGCGCGTAGACAAGCCGCGCTGGTGCGCGGTGAAACGCTGGTAGAAATTGCAAAAGAAGCAGCGCTTGGCACACATCTACAACTGTCTGCAAGCGAAATTGCCAGCGGTGGCCGCGAAACTGATTCCAATTTGGAGGACATGGTTGAAGCCATCATCGGTGCGCTGTATTTGGATGGCGGCATGGCAGCGGCCACGCCTTTCATACAGCGCCACTGGCAGTCAAAACTTGAGAGTGCAAGCGCCGCGCCCAAAGATGCCAAAACCAGTCTGCAGGAATGGGCGCAAGGCCGAGGCCTACCGCTACCGGTCTATACGGTAATTGAAAACTCCGGCCCGGCGCATGCGCCTGTATTTACCATAGAAGTCAGCGTAAAGGGCTACCCTGCAGCCAAAGCCACCGCCGCTTCCAAACGCACAGCGGAACAAGCGGCTGCCAAAGCGTTGCTGGACACACTATGACCACTTGCGGCCTCATCGCCATTGCCGGCCCGCCGAATGCGGGGAAATCGACGCTGGTGAATGCACTCGTCGGCCAAAAAATATCGATCGTCACGCCCAAGGTGCAAACCACACGCGTATGCGTGCGCGGCGTGTTTTGTGAAGGTAACGCGCAAGTGGTGTTGGTGGACACACCCGGGATTTTTGATGCAAAACAGAAATTCGAGCAATCGCTGGTGAAGGAGGCTTACGCGGGCGCAAAGGGTGTGGATGCGCTGGCGCTGGTGCTCGATGCAAATTGGGAGTTGCGCGAAGAGACCCATGCGCTGATTGCAAACTTAAGCAAGCGTGGACCCATGGCGCTGGTGCTGAACAAAATCGATAAGGTAAAAAAACCGGCGCTCCTGGAACGCGTGAAAGAACTTTCCGCGCAGCATGCGCTGGATGCGATTTTCATGGTCTCCGCCAAAACAGGAGATGGCTTGAACGAACTGAAACGCTGGATGGCAGAACAGTTACCCGCACAAGCCTGGCTGTACCCGGAAGACCAGGCGAGTGATGTGCCAATGAAAAACCTCGCCGCCGAAATCACCCGCGAAAAATTGTTTTTGATTCTGCAGCAGGAACTGCCCTACAACCTCACCGTAGTGCCGGAAAGCTGGGAAGAGAAAAAAACGGCGGTCGTCATCAAACAAGCCGTGATTGTTACGCGTGAGAACCACAAGAAAATGGTAATCGGCAAAGGTGGCGAAACCATCAAACGCGCCGGCGAAGCAGTACGCCGTGAGCTAGAAAAAATGCTGGAGAAAAAAGTACATCTCACGCTCTTCGTCAAAGTGGACGAAAAATGGCAAGACAAAACCATCAGTCAAGGCATGCATTATGAGGGTTGACAAACTGTACGTATAATGGTACAGTTATACGTACTTATTTGGAGGGATTATGGAAATTGTCAATTACACGGAAGCCCGCGCCCATCTGAAAGAGCTGATGGATAAAACCTATGATGATGCTACCCCCATCATCATCACCCGGCAACGCGGCGCTAAACCGGTCGTGATGATGTCGCTTGAGAACTATAACTCTCTTGAAGAAACCATGTATCTGCTCAGAAGCCCAGCCAATGCCAAAGTGCTGCTCAAGGCGGTAGCGAATATCCGCAAAGGAAACTACAAAAAACGCAAGCTATTGCCCGCATGAACGTGTGTTTCGATCCTATCGCGTGGGAACAATATTGCGACTGGCAAAAACACGATAAACATGTGGTCAAAAAGATCAACCAACTGATCAAAGATATTCAACGAACACCCTTTGGTGGACTTGGCAAACCTGAACCGCTGTTGCATAACCTGTCCGGTTTCTGGTCGCGCCGCATTACGGAAGAACATCGTTTGGTTTATATGGTAGAGGATGACGAACTCATCATCGCCCAATGCCGCTATCACTACGATGCCTGAATTTCTTACCACACCACGCTACCCCATCGCCTATGAAACGCTTGTAGGCAGCGAACCGGGCGTGATGTTTTTCACCGGATTTAAATCCGACATGACGGGGCAGAAGGCCCAGGCACTGTATGATTATTGCACGAGCAAAGGCATTGCGTTCACGCGGTTTGATTACGGCGGGCATGGCGCTTCCGGTGGCACATTTGAAGAAGGTACGATTGGCGATTGGCTGGCCGACAGCCTCGTGGTGTTTGATGAAGTGACGAAAGGAAAACAAATTCTGGTTGGCTCCAGCATGGGCGGGTGGATTGCTCTGTTGCTGGCAAAGAAACGGCCCGCACGAGTGAGTGGACTGATTGGCATTGCCGCTGCGCCGGATTTTACCGAACGGCTCATTTGGCAAAAAACTACTGATGCACAAAAAGAACAGCTCGCCCGCGATGGCTATTTCCCTATTCCCAATTGCTACGGCGGCGAGCCTTATAACATTACGCGCAAACTCATCGAAGAGGGCCGCAACCATTTATTGCTAAACGACCGCACCATCAACCTGCCCTGCCCCGCCCATTTTATTCACGGTACGAAGGACGAAGATGTGCCCGTAGCACTCGGCAAAGAACTCGCCAAGCGTGTGCCGTTTTCTAAGCTTACGCTGGTCGAAGGCGGAAATCATAGACTTTCAGAGCCTGAACACCTGGAATTGTTGACACGAGCGCTTGAAGCGCTATTACAAGCAGCAAAAGGAACCACATCATGAAACCGACCGCCAGACCTCAAAACCCCTGCTTTTCTTCCGGCCCGTGCGCCAAACGCCCCGGCTGGTCTTTGGATGGCTTGAAAGACGCCGCACTTGGCCGTTCGCACCGCGCGAAAATCGGCAAAACCAAACTCGCTGATGTGATTGAAAAAAGCAAAGCGGTGCTGGAAATGCCTCCTGACTGGGTGCTTGGTATTGTGCCGGCCTCGGACACGGGCGCGATTGAAATGGCGATGTGGTCGTTGCTTGGTTCCCGCGGTGTGGATGTATTCGCATGGGAAAGTTTTGGTTCCACTTGGGGCGCGGATTGCAAAAAACAGCTGAAACTTTCGGACCTCAATATTTATGAGGCGGGCTACGGCAAGCTGCCGGACCTCTCAAAATATAACCCTGCGCGCGATTGCATTTTTACCTGGAACGGCACCACCAGTGGTGTACGCGTGCCGAATGCGGACTGGATTGCTGCTGACCGCGAAGGCTTGGTGATTTGTGATGCAACGTCTGCCGTATTTGCGATGGAGATGGCGTGGGACAAGATCGATGTCGTCACCTGGTCGTGGCAAAAAGTGCTGGGCGGTGAAGGTGCACATGGGATGATTGCATTGTCGCCACGTGCAGTAAAACGCTTATGCGAATATACCCCGAACTGGCCGATGCCGAAAATTTTCCAACTTGCGAAAGGCGGCAAGTTGATTGAAGGCATTTTCAAAGGCGAAACCATTAACACACCTTCCATGCTCTGCGTGGAAGATGCGCTGGATGGGCTCAACTGGGCAGCCTCAGTGGGTGGTATCAAAGGCCTCGTCAAACGCTCAGAAGCCAACCTCGCTGCGCTCACAAAATGGGTGGAAAATACACCGTGGATTGATTTTCTTGCTGAAGATAAAGCCACACGCAGCTGCACCTCCATCTGCTTTAAAATCGTTGATCCCAACTATTTGAAGCAAACACCGGAAGCACAAGCGGAGATCGCGAAAAAACTGGCATCCGCGCTTGAAAAAGAAGGCGTGGCGTATGACATCGGCGCGTATCGCGATGCGCCGGCGGGCCTGCGTATATGGGGCGGTGCAACGGTTGAGACCAAAGACATTGAAGCCCTTACACCGTGGCTCGACTGGGCGTGGGGTGAGGTCAGTGCTTCCTTAAGCAAAGCGGCCTAAGCTTGCTGTACTCCACACTCTGGCTGCCCGTGATGTTTGCGGTAGCTTGTGTACTAAAGCGGCTTGCCTTCGATTGGAAATCGATCGCCATTGTGCTTGCAGGCCTCGCGCTTTGCTACGTCTATCTCTACCATTCTACCGCTTATGATTTCAGCCTGGATGTGGATTCGCACAAGGCTTATATCCGCTATATCTACGAGCATCACGCCTTGCCTTATCATCACGAAAAAGGCATCAAGGCCGCGCATCACTTGCCGACCTATTATCTGGCTGCAACAGCGCTCTACTCGCTCGCACAAAGCGTGGCCGACCCCTTTCAGATGGTGCGGCATCTGTCGGTTGCGTGCACTGCGGGATATCTGCTGTTGGCAAGTCTACTGCTGCGAAAGACACTCGCTGGTATCCCCTATTATCTCGCGCTTTGCATGGTGGTTTTCTGGCCGATTGGCATCGCAATCAGCGCGCGCCTTCATGTGGATAGCTTCGCTTATATCGGCCAAATCGGTGTGATTTATGCGCTGCTCGGCTATGTGACCGAAAAGAAAACCACGCAGCTTGCCAATGGCTTTCTATGCGCCGGTGTGTTGCTGCTTGCGCGCAATCTGGGAATTTTCTTTCTTGCCGTTGTGTGCATGTTTCTCTTGTACGCGCTCTACACAAACCGCCACGCTTGGCGCTCTATATTGAGTCCACGCATGGTGGTCTCTGTGCTCTTCGCGCTTGCGTGTTACAAACTGTCCGCACTGCATGCGGGCATGGTGCCGGACACGGATTTTTCGGGTGTGCGCGGTGCATATTCGCTCAAGGAGCTTGCCGCCACTTTTTTCTATTTCAATCCATGGCAGTTCCTGACCTCCACCGTCCTCACACCCAACGAAGGGCCGTGTTTGCAATATTTTTGGCACTTCTACCTGCGCTCCGCCATCTTAGGGGAATACACAACATGGACGGCCTGGTCGCTGGTGTTTGCACTGGGTGCGGTGTGGCTCGCGGTGCTGATCTATACGCTGATCGGTTTCGTGTTCGGA
This sequence comes from uncultured Rickettsiales bacterium, assembly GCA_964405685.1. GTDB lineage: Bacteria > Pseudomonadota > Alphaproteobacteria > Rickettsiales > SXRF01 > CAYOOP01. Next base: position 11,767 of record CAYOOP010000007.1, on the reverse strand, counting down.
TGGCGCCACGCGACAACGCAAGAGCGCCGACAACTCTATCTCCTTGGCCTATTTCTTGCGATGATGACGGGGATGGTAATGGCGCTGCGCTTCGTGCACATGCATATTTTAGGCATCGGTGATGTGCGCTATATCTTCCCCATCACCGCGATTTACACTATTATTTTTGCTAAAACGATTAGCTGGCACATGCGTGCAGGCCGCGAAACAGTCGCCCGCGTCGGCAATGGGCTGGCGATCGGTTTTATCATGCTTTCCATAGGCTTGTGGGTGACACAAATCGGCGCGTTCTAGCCAATTGATATTCGCCCAGGCTTCATTTATAAACTGAGGCCTCTCCACCCTTTTAAAACAGAGAATAAGAAAATGCCAAAAGTACTTATTGCCGATAAACTTTCCCCTCAAGCGATCGACGTGTTCAAGCAACGCGGCGTGGACGCCGATGTGAAAACGGGCCTCACGCCCGAAGAGTTGCTGAAAATTGCAGGTGAGTACGATGGTATCGCCGTGCGTTCGGCAACCAAAGTCAACAAAGCAGTCATTGACATTGCGACCAAGCTGAAAGTCGTCGGCCGCGCAGGTATTGGCGTCGACAATGTGGATGTTCCTGCGGCCACCGCCAAGGGCGTCGTGGTCATGAATACGCCGTTTGGCAATTCGGTGACGACGGCGGAACACACCGTTGCACTCATGATGTCGCTCGCACGCCAAATTCCGCAAGCAAGCGCCTCCACCCATGCCGGCAAATGGGAAAAAAACGCATTCATGGGTGTGGAACTTGCGGGCAAAACCCTGGGGTTGATTGGTTGCGGCAACATTGGCGGTATTGTCGCTGATCGCGCGCAAGGCCTCAAAATGCGCGTGATTGCGTATGATCCTTTTCTCTCGCGTGAAAAAGCCGAGAGCGTCAATATTGAAAAAGTGGAACTGGACGATCTGCTGAAACGTGCGGATTTCATTACGCTACACACACCGCTCACCGAACAAACTAAAAATATTTTGAATAAAGATGCGCTGGCGAAATGCAAAAAAGGCGTGCGTATCGTCAACTGCGCGCGTGGTGGTTTGGTGAACGAAGCGGATTTGAAAACCGCGATTGAATCCGGCCAAGTGGCCGGCGCGGCGCTGGATGTATTCGAAGAAGAACCGGCAAAAACCAACGTGCTGTTTGGCATGCCGCAAGTGATCTGTACGCCGCACCTTGGTGCATCTACCAATGAAGCGCAGGAAAATGTGGCCGTGCAAGTGGCGGAACAAATGGCAGATTATTTAGTCACTGGCGCAGTAACCAATGCACTCAATATTCCTTCGCTTTCCGCGGAAGATGCAATAAAATTGAAACCCTACATCACCCTCGCCGATCAACTCGGAAGTTTTGCCGGGCAGCTTACCGAAACGGGTTTGAAATCCATTGAAATCGCCTTCGAAGGCAAGGTGGCTGGGCTTAACACCAAGCCGCTTGTTGCGGTGGCGCTAAAGGGTTTGCTTTCACCACTCATTGATTCGGTCAATATGGTGAATGCGCCGACGATTGCGAAAGAACGCGGCATTGATGTGAAGGTGACGACGAACGATAAGGCATCGGACTATCAAACGCTGATTAAAATCACTGTGACGACTGAGAAACGCACACGTAGCGTTTCGGGCACACTGTTTGCGGACAAACCACGCTTGACCGCCATCAACGATATTAAGCTCGAAGCAGGCCTCGGGCCGCGCATGCTCTATGTGAACAACGAAGACAAGCCCGGGTTCATCGGCAGCCTCGGCGGCGTGCTCGGCAAGAATAAGATCAACATCGCAAACTTCCACCTGGGCCGCTCGGAAGCCTATGGCGATGCGGTGGCACTACTGGAGGTAGACAACGACATCAGCGCGGATGTACTGAAAGAAGTGACCGCCCTGCCCATGGTGAAACAAGCAAAAGTGCTGGTGTTTTAAATGGCAGCTGTTTTCCAGCTCAGTCATTTTCTCGGAAATAATGGCTTTTACGATGAAGATTTGTGGGATGCTTATGTGCGCACCTGTTCGCGTGAAGAAAAATTGGCGGTACGTAAAATGTTAGCATCCGATGCCTCTGAGGCCATTTTAAAATTTCGCAACGCTTGGCTGAACGATGAATGTCCTGCGAAATACACTACCAAAGATGCCTCTGAAGATATTGATGAAGAGAGCGTTAAAGAGGATATCAATGCCGCGATTAAAAGCCGTCTTCCAAAGCTTTACCTGCCTATTCCTAACCCAAGGCTAGAACGTCCGGAACATAAAGCATTGGGAATACCTACGCCAGAGTGGCACACCGCTGTTTTTGATACATACTTACAAAAACTCCAACAATCTCTAGCCAACATTGCACAAGAAACCGAAATGGGGGTGCAGATTGGCGGAGGAAATGGTCTTCCTACACCCGCTACGTATCGCAGTGAAGATTACGGAAGAATCAGCGAAGTAAGAAAAATGCTTGTTGCAGTAAACGATGATGATCAACCGTCAGAATCCATTGTCTATCGCATGATGCGCTCTATCTCTGTGCCGCTTACGATGATACTTGATATCACGACGTCGCTGGAAGAATCACCTAGGCTTCCACACTCCACAAGAATTCCTAAATCTAGCGGCCCGCTACGGTAATACAAGCGCAGGCGTCAGCGCATTGGGCACGATTTCGCTGACCTGCAGCGTGGGACGCGGCAAATGATCGTAGCGTTCGCCTACCGATTCTCTGACACCCAATGCACGCTTCGCGTGTTTGGTGATTGGCGTGACGTAGCGGTTTTCGATTTCGTTATCGAGCGTATCCATGGTGGTAGGAATGCCAGTGCGCAACCCTAGCATGACACCCATCGTCATAAACGCACCAACGATTTTGCTGGCTAGAATCACCCCCAGTCCTTGCTTATTACCAAACATGTAGCGCTGCGCGCCGACGTTAAGGCCGGTGGCAGAGGTCGCAATGATGGCGGAGTCGACCATATTCTCGGCTTGCTGATTCTTATAAGCGTTGAGTTTTTTCTGATACGCCGGCGAATCTTCGGAAATGTGTGCCGCTTGCGCCCAGGGTTTGAGCGCTTTTTTACCAAGCTTGGTTAGCATGCCATCCGACGTATTTTTAACCACATCCACCACCGCATCAATCGGCGTGCCCAATACTTGCTTGGCGGCGATATAGACGCCAAAGGCCGCAGTATCACCCACGACTTCGCCGCCAAAGGTGTGTTTATTCGTTACTTCGTGGTGTTTGTTGCCGAAACGGTTTTGGTACCATTTGCTGACAAAAGGATCGATAAAATCCGTGGCCCAGCACGCGATGGTCTGCTGAATACCGTACGCAATATTGCGTCCAAAACGGCGCTCTTCGTCGCGGGGTAGATGAGCGGATTCTTTATCCTTTGCGACGGGTGCGGATAGTGATTTTTCCTCGCGGGCGAAATGGGTCATACATCCGTCAGTTTACTGCGAATAATTCTCAATTGCAAATTCTTAAATTGGTTTTAGTATATCAGCAACCGCGCCCAATCACAAAATTTCTCTGGAATCTTCCAATGCGATCCGCTATCAAAAGGGGGAGTAATGTTACGGGCCAACACTTAAGAAAGCATTAAACGCTCAAATAGTGTGTTTCATCAATAATTTAACCACAAATCAACGGGAGTATCGCCTATGTTTCGCCGCCCATCTGATTCCGACACCGACACGCTTGACCTCGCCGCACAAGGTTCGCTTTTAGGCGAGACCACGAAGGAAACGGTCAACATTCTTTCGCCACAGCAAGCCGCTGCGTATCAGGCCAATCAAGCGCCTGCCGCCGCATCGCTTGCGCAACCGATTCAATCTCCGTACAGCCCGGCTGCACGCACCGAACCTGCACGTCCCAGTACAGTTTCGGCACCCAGCAGCTTCCGCCCAGCAAGCTTCTCTGAGCCTCGCCGCGCTGAGCCCTCGAAACCTTCTGCGCCTGCAGCTGCGTCTTACATGCCGTCTGCGTCTTCCATCTCGAAAGAAGCCAAACGCGTGTTGACGGTTGGCCCGGAAATCCTGATGAAGGGCGAAGTGACGACCTGCGATCGCCTGGTGATCGAGGGTAAAGTTGATGCAACGGTGACCGATGTTCAAATCATGGAACTGGCCGAAGGTGGCTCATTCAAAGGTACCGCGCAAGTAGAATACGCTGAAATCAGCGGCATTTTCGAAGGTGATCTGACGGTGAAATCCCGCCTGATCATCTATGCTTCCGGCAAAGTTCGCGGCAAAATCACTTATGGTGAAATTGAAATCGAACGCGGCGGCGAGCTGACCGGCGAAATCAAAACCATCGCCGGCGCTGGCCAGACTTCCGTTCGCCCACGTGTGAAAGAAGCGGCGTAGATTTACGTCATCCTCGGCGGCGCTTAGCGCCGTCGGGGACCTTGTCCATTTTACGAGATCCCCAGCTCGGCAATGCCTCGCTGAGGATGACGGGGTTTACCCCTCCAACTCATCAATCATCCCACTAATAATATTAAGCCCCTGCTTCCAGAAGCTGGGTTTGCTGGCATCCAGGCCAAAGGGTGCGAGGAGTTCTTTGTGGCGCAATGTGCCGCCGGCTTTTAACATGTCGATGTATTTGTCTTCAAATTGCTTCGCTCGCCCTAATTCTGCCTCGCGCTCGTATACTGCATAAAGCGCATTCACCAGGCAATCGCCAAACGCATACGCGTACACATAAAACGGTGAGTGGATGAAGTGGGGGATGTAGCTCCAGAAATAGCCATAATCACCGTGCAGTTTAACAGCAGGGCCAAGACTTTCGGACTGCACTTTCATCCACAGCGCGTTGATGTCGGTAGTTGAAAGCTCGCCTTTCTTCCGCGCATCGTGCAGCAAAATTTCAAACTGGCAGAACGCCGCCTGGCGCACCACCGTGTTCAGCATGTCTTCGACTTTAGACGCCAGCAACGCAACGCGTGCTTGGGGGGATTGGGTGCGCTTCAAGAGTTCGCGAAAGGTAAGTTGTTCACCAAAAACGGAAGCAGTTTCTGCGAGTGTCAGCGGCGTATCGCACATCAGCTGGCCTTGCCGCGCGGAGAGTACCTGGTGCACACCGTGGCCGAGCTCGTGCGCCAGCGTCATTACATCGCGGTTACGACCCTGGTAGTTGAGGAGCAAAAATGGATGCGCAGAGGGCACGGTTTGGTGTGCGAACGCGCCGGGGGATTTGCCGGGCTGCACGGATGCATCAATCCACCCATGGTCAAAAAACTGCGCGCCGACATCCGCAAGCCGCGGTGAAAAAGCGCGATAGGAGGAAAGCACCAGTTCCTGCGCTTCTTCCCATTTGAACAAGCGATCATCGTCAAACGGCAGTGGCGCGTTACGATCCCAATAGTCGAGTGCTTTTTTACCGAAGCATTTGGCTTTGAATTTGTAGTAGCGGTGCGCGGTTTCCGCATAACTTTCGCGGACGGCAGAAAGCAAGGCTTCTACTACTTCGTCTTCAATTTGGTTGGACACGTTGCGGCCGGAGATCGGCGCTTCTAATTTACGAAAACGGTCTTCCACTTCCTTGTCTTTGGCGAGCGTGTTGGTGATCAACGTAAACAGCGGCGCATTTTCCTTGAATACGGAGCCGATAGAAAGCGCCGCTTGCTTTCGCAAATCGCCGTCTTTCCCACTCATCAATTCCATCACCTCCGGTTCAGTCAGCATTTTCTTGCCGAGAGGAAAACGAAGCGCCGTAATGGTCTCGTCAAACAAACGGTTCCACGCTGCCACGCCACTTACATGTTTTTCGAGCAGCAACTGCTCCATTTCATCAGAGAGCTGGTAAGACTTCCACGAACGCACATCGCGCAGCCATGGCACATAACGCGCGAGCGCTTTGGATTTCAGCAGTTGCTGCATGCGCGCATCACTCAGCTTATTAATATCGAGCGTGAAAAACAGTGTGCGCGTTGAAAGCGTGGTCAGCGTTTCTTGGGTGTTTTGGTAGAACTGCACGACCGCCGGATCGCTCATTTTCTTAGCGTATAGGAGTTGTGCATAGGAACTGATTTTGCCGAGTGTTTCTTGCAGTGTTTCGTAGTCTCCAACCGCATGCGCAAGCGCATCGCCCTCCATAGTGCTGACTTTGCCGGTGTAGGCTTTAGCAAACGCGTCCGCAAGCACTCCAGCACGCTTGATGTCTTTGGCGAGCGCCGGTGAATCCATGCTCAAATAGAGCGCAGAAAAATCCCACTCCGGTAAGCGGCCAAGCTTGGCAGATGGCTTCGCCTTCGCCATTAACGGGTGGGTGCCGCAGGCGCTGCCGGAGCTGCAGGCGCAGCGGGGGCTTCAGGTGCCGGTGCTGCTGGTGGCACAAGCGCTTCTGGTGCCGCATCAGCAGGCGGGGTAGCGCCCTGTGCAGGCAGTGGCGGAGGATTAGTCGCGACGTTTGCGGCATTACGCGCAATCACCATCGCCACCAATTGTTCAAACGTCGTCTGACCAATCGTCACCGTGCCCATGGATTCGCGGGTGACTTTGAACGTCACATCGCTCAAATCCGCCGGTTGTTGCGCGGCAATCAGTGCCAATGCATCTGCCAGAACCGGCGTATATTGCTCGCCAAAGACTTTTTGATCACGAATGCCGGCGAAGTTGGTCACCGTGACATCGGCAGAACCGAGTGGCAGCGGATCATTCGGGTTACGCTCGACCGTGCCGGTCAATTTAATGCCGTAGTCTTTCGCCGTCAGGCTGATGTCTTCAATCGTGGTTTTCGCGATTGGTTTTTCTTCCGGTGTTGAAGGCACCGTGTAATTGCCGCTCATTTTAACGTTAAAATTATACGGGCCGCCTTCGCGCGTCGGCGTTTTGAAGCCGAAATCGCTTAAAGAAAGCTTGGTGTCAAACACCTGTTCACCGTTGGCACCCGGCTTATCGCTTGAGGTGAATTGCAGGCTTGCAGTATCCATGCTTTCGCCTTCGGTCGAGAGATTCACGTTAGAGAGTTTGAGAGCCGTTTCGGAAATTTTTCCATCATCGGACGCTTGCGCCATAATGGTGTGGTCTGCATCAAACGACACATTGATCACCGTATCTTTACCATCGGCTTGGTTTTTAAGTGCCGTAATGGTGACTTTACCTGGGATCACCAATTGCTGGCGGGTAAGGTTGACGCCGTCTACTACCGGGTGAGAGGAGCTTGCAACCGCAGGCGCTGCAAAGCTTACCGTATAACGCGTTTCGCCGTTGACGCCAACACTGATCGGTTCAGGGAGCACAATGCTAAAATCGCGGTGTTTTACCGATTTAGACATCACAATCGCTGAAGGCGTGCTCACGCTGGTTTTTTCCTCGCCGCCCAACATTCCCGCGCGTATATATTCAAATTTCGGATTAACGACAACGCCTTTGCGATTAAACGGGCTGCCTTCCATGCGTACTTCGTCATAAGTCAGCGTAGCGCTAGCGTTGCTTTTTTTCGCATCTGCTGCCGCGCGGTCCGCAATGTTTTGCAGCTCCTGCACCACGACTTTTTTGGTGAGAATATCAAGCCCGGGAATAACAACCGCGCCGAGCGCTACAATCAGCACTACAATGGCCAAGATTTTTTTCGATTTTCCACCGCGTTTTTTAAGCTGGATAGTATCAGGTTTCAGGTCGTCCATAAATTCCTCCGATTTGAGAGGAAATGCATAACCGAAAAAGAATTAGATGGCTAGTGGTTAGTGGTTTAGTAAAGTTTGGATTTACCTGGTCAGCCCGCCACCGGCACCTGGACCTTTTTTAATCTCATCTTGATAGATTTTTACACACTGTTGCACTTTCTGAAGTGCCTGTTCAAGTATGCTCTGCCTTAGCTCTTCCGAAGTCAGCGGAAAATCCCGACTTTCTAACGGCGCAATTTGTGCGAGAAAAACATGCCCTTCGACATAGTGTTCGACAGCTTTACGTTCCAGTTCAGTTAAGGTATTGAGGCGCTCGTCCTCGATGGTCATTTTTTATCTACCATCATGTTGCGCGTCGCCGAGGGTAGCGCAACTTTGAGACCATCGAGCTCATCGCACATGATGATTTGGCAGCCCAGGCGCGAGGTATGGGTGAGGCCGAAAGCGAGGTCCAGCATGTCTTCTTCGTTTTCGGTCGCTTCATCGAGCTTGCCGAACCAGGACGGATCAATCACCACATGACAGGTTGAGCACGCGAGCGAACCTTCGCACGCGCCTTCCAGCGGAATGCTGTTTTTATGCGCGATTTCGAGCACGGAAATGCCGTTAGGCGCATCCACCACTTGCTCTTTTCCATCCGTGTATACAAAGGTCATTTTGGGCATAATTACTGCACCTGATTAATGCTTTTACCGGAAAGTGCAAGCCCTATCTGCGCGTTCATCCTACGTTCGGCGAATGCTGAAGCCACCTGACCAAGCTGCTGAACTTCCATATCAATCCGCTCGCGGTCTTCTTCCTTGATAGCTTCGCGCACATAGCGCAATTGCGCTTCGATCAGCGTTTTTTCATTGGCCTGCAACACCTCTGGGCTTGCCTTCATGGCAGATTCAACTTCGATGCATGAACGCTCCGCCTCCATTTTCACTTCTTCGAGCAGGCGTTTCATGATGTCTTCTTTGGCGTGCTCCATGCTTTCATAGAGCATTTTTTCCATTTGTTCGGGTGCTAAGCCGTAGGATGGCCGCACTTCAATCGCCTGCACGGTGCCAGTGGTTTTTTCTTCAGCGGAAACGGTCAGCAAGCCATCCGCATCGACCGTAAAAATCACCTTCACACGCGCAATGCCAGCGGGCAGCGGCGGCATACCTTTGAGTTCGAATTTTGCGAGTGAACGGTTATCGCCAATCATTTCACGTTCGCCCTGGCAAACGTGAATGATGAGGCCGGTTTGATTATCCTGATAGGTCGTAAATTCCTGTGTGGCGGTGATGGGGATTGGCGTGTTGCGGTGAATGATTTTTTCAACCAATCCGCCCATCGTCTCTAACCCGAGCGACAATGGAATCACATCCAGCAATAAATTATCCGAACCTTGGGTGAGGTTTTCGGCTTGCAACGCCGCGCCGAGTGCCACCACCTCGTCGGGATTCACATTGGTAAGGGGTGGGTTGCCGAAAAATTCCTGCACACGTTTGCGCACGAGTGGCACACGCGTAGATCCGCCCACCAGGACGACGCCTTTTACGCCTTTAGGAGTGAGTTTTGCATCCGCCAATACTTGCTTGCATACGCTGATGGTGCGTTCAACAAGAGGCGCAATGGCTGTTTCAAATTGAGAACGCATGATGCCTTCTACTTCCGTTTCGGTGGAAAGGCGCTCTTTGATGGTGCGCGCCGTTCCTCCCCCCATAGGGGGGAGGTTAGGAGGGGGGCTGACTTGCTCAACACTTTGAGATTGTGCCGTGGATGCCCCCTCCCCAGCCCCCCCCCTGCGGGGGAGGGAGTTTATGAGCGTGTCAAAATCATCACCACCCAAATGTGTATCGCCGCCGGTTGCGAGCACTTGGAACACGCCTTTTTCGAGCTTGAGGAGCGACACATCAAACGTGCCGCCGCCGAGATCATAGATTGCGTAAATGCCTTCCGCGGCATTATCTAATCCGTAAGCAAGCGCAGCGGCAGTGGGTTCGTTGATGAGGCGCAGCACTTCCAGCCCGGCGAGCTTTGCAGCGTCTTTAGTAGCCTGGCGCGCGCTGTCGTCAAAATAAGCGGGCACGGTGATTACCGCACGCGTGACATCGCTCCCCAGCGCACGTTCGGCGATATGTTTCATCTCACGCAAAATATCGGCGGAGATCTCAACCGGCGTTTTGCCGATTGGGTGTTTGGTTCCCGCATCGTGCATATAGCGCTTAATGGAAGCGACCGCCCGCGGATCACCTTTATCCCAATGCGCTTTGGCAGCAAAGCCGACGGCGGGTTGATCGCCGTAATACACCACCGATGGCACCAGCGCATGGCCGTGAATATTGCGCAACACTTGCGCAATACCGCCATCAGACACGGCAACAACACTGTGCGTCGTCCCCAGATCAATGCCAACAGCTTTACCACCCTCGTGCGGTAGCGGCGTCTGGCCGGGTTCGTGGATTTGAAGGAGTTGCATCACTCCTCCTCCACCGCCGCCTCATGCCGGTGGATTTTGAGTTCCTCTTTCAGTGCGGCGCGCTTGCGGGCATTGGCGGCCATGGTGTTTAGCACCTCGCAGAAGAGGCTGAAGATGATGGCGAAGTAGAGATAGTTTTTATCGATGTAGACATGCACGCCTTTGAACACTAGCAGCACGCCGATCGCCAATACAAACCCCAGCGCCAGCATTTTGAACGTGGGGAATTTGTGTAGCCACTCGCTGATTTTGCCGGCAGCAAAGAGCATCACAATCATGGAAACAACAACTGCTGCTACCATTACGCCGAGATTGTCGGTTAAGCCCACGGCGGTGATGATCGAATCAAACGAAAACACGAAATCGATGATGAGGATTTGAAGAACCGCTGAGCCGAGCGAAGTGTAGGACTTGGTGGTTTTGTGGTCACCGTGACCCTTGCCGCGCGCATCCGCCCACATTTCCTTACCCGCTTTCCAAATCAGGAACCAGCCGCCCGCAAAGAGCAGCATGTCTTTCCACGACACCGCAAGCGCGCTGATGTTAAACACCGGCTCGGTGAGCTTCATAATCCACGACAGGCTAAACAGCATGGCCACGCGCATGATGAGTGCGAGCGCCAGGCCAAACAGCCGCGCTTTAAACCGCATCTGCGGCGGCAGTTGATCGCACAAAAGCGCGATGAAAATCAGGTTATCAATCCCCAGCACAATTTCGAGCAGGGAGAGCGTCAAAAAGCTGGCGATGAGATCGAGGGTCATGATTGCTCCAATCCAATGTAGCGTCATCGCGAGGAGCGTAGCGACGTGGCGATCCAGTGCTGGATTGCTTCGCTACGCTCGCAATGACGATTAAGGTGTCATCTTATACAAATAACTAAGCCGCATGGTCAAAGATTTTGCGAGGCTGAGATCATTTTTTTCAAATGCTTTGGCAAGGTTTTCCTCACACGCAGCAATCAACGCAGTAATATCCGGCATTTCGCCCGCTTCCATCTGTTCGCGCAATTCCATCATTTCCATCAGCGTCGCGTTATCTGCACCTTCCAGCGCATTGATGCCGGAAAGTGCAAGCAAATGCTGCGCGCGGGAGAGTGGGTGCTTCAGCGTGTTATATGCCTCATTGATATCTGCAGATTTCTGCGCAGCGGCGAGCTTTTCTTCCGCACTTTTATTTACAAAACGGTCCGGGTGATACTGGCGTTGTGCCGCAAAATAGGCGGATTCGAGGGTGGTGGGGTCAAGGGAGAAATCTTGCTCTAGCCTAAGCAACCTAAAATGGTCTGGATGTGAAGATGTGAGGATGTGAGGATGAGAAGAAGTTTTTGTCGTCGCATCTTCATATCTTCCCATCTTTACATCTTCCTCACACATGAAAACTTTCCCCACACCCACACCGCCCTTTTTCGTTTGTCATCCCGTGCCCGAGCGCGTAAGCGCGAGGAACCGACACGGGATCCAGATATGAAAAGAACTGGATCCCGGATCGCGCTTCGCTTGTCCGGGATGACGATACTTTAAACATGGAACGATTCACCACACCCACACCGCCCTTTTTCGTTGGGGTTTTTGAAGGTGAAGCCGCTTTTAAGTTTTTCTTGCTCGAAATCCATCTCGGTGCCGATCAGGAACATCACCGCTTTCGGATCAATCAACACTTTCACGCCTTTTTCTTCCACCACCTCGTCGAA
>CAYOOP010000006.1:22750-126654 GCA_964405685.1 uncultured Rickettsiales bacterium | reverse complement strand
CAATCGTCCCAATGTTGCAATGCGGCTTCTTTCTCTCAAATTTCTCTTTGGTCATACTCTGTTCTCCGATGAGTGTTCGATAGTTAGTGTTAAATGGTTATCCTACTTTACGCGCAGATTCTTTGTATTCAGCAAGACCACGCAGGAATGCGTTTACATTCAACACGTGGCAATCATTTGTTTCACCCGGTGCACGGACTTCATAAGCCATGGCTCTATCAGGTACGGCCGTCAATAATCCGTGGTTAATTAAATCCGACACCAAAAATCCACGCCCTTGAAGCTCGGCTATCGCGGTTGGAGATATGGTTACCGGGGCAATGTCCGTATTTTTTGTATCGATTTGCGTAACACCAGCTTTTAACTGCGCAGCGATAGACCGCAAATTCGCGGTTTCTTCTGGCTGATGCTCAATATAAGCCGCACGATTTTCAAGCACTTTGGCAATTTCTCTTCCAAACTGATCGAATATCTCTTTTGCACATTCTGTTACGCTACGAACCATCTTATGCCACCTTCTTCTTGATCTCTTCGGCCACGTTCGCAGGAACGGGTTCGTAGTGATCGAATTGCATGGAATATTGGGCGCGGCCTTGCGACATGGAGCGGAGCGTGTTCACATAACCAAACATGTTGGCCAGTGGCACCATGGCGTTGATCACGCGGGCGTTACCGCGGCTGTCCATCCCCGTCACGTTGCCGCGGCGGCTGGAAAGGTCACCAATCACATCGCCCATGAATTCTTCAGGGGTGACAACTTCTACTTTCATGATCGGCTCAAGCAATACAGGCGCTGCTTTGGGCATGCCTTCGCGGAACGCCGCGCGGGAGGCGATCTCGAACGCGAGCGCACTTGAGTCCACATCGTGGTACGCGCCGTCGATCAAGGTTGCTTTGAAGTCGATCGTTGGATAGCCGGCGATGACGCCGTTAGAAATCGAAGCATCCAGGCCTTTTTCAACGCCGGGGATATATTCTTTCGGAACGTTACCACCGACCACTTCGTTTTCGAATACGAAACCCGAGCCAGGCGGCAGCGGTTCGAAGTTGATGATGACGCGTGCGAATTGGCCCGAACCACCAGATTGTTTTTTGTGCGTGTAATCGCATTTGAAGAGCTTGGTGATGGTTTCGCGATACGCCACCTGCGGCGCGCCTACGTTGGCTTCCACTTTGAATTCACGACGCATACGGTCGATGATGATTTCAAGGTGCAACTCGCCCATACCCTTTAAGATGGTCTGGCCGGTTTCTTGGTTGGTTGAGAGTCTCAAGCTCGGATCTTCCGACGCCAAGCGTGCAAGTGCCGCACCCATTTTTTCTTGGTCCGCCGTCGATTTTGGCTCAACAGCCACTTCGATGACGGGCTCCGGGAATTCCATACGCTCGAGGATCACGAGTTTATCCGGATCACTCAACGTGTCACCCGTCGTGGTATTTTTGAGACCTGCGAGAGCGACGATGTCACCCGCGCGCGCTTCTTTTACGTCTTCACGGTTGTTTGCATGCATCAGCAACATACGGCCAATACGTTCGCGTTGGTTTTTCACCGTGTTTTGTACATACGAACCGGTTTCGAGAACGCCGGAGTACACGCGCATAAAGGTGAGCGAGCCAACAAACGGATCGGACATGATCTTGAATGCGAGACCGGAGAACGGCTCAGCATCGTCCGCTTTGCGAGGAATTTCTTCTTCGCTGTCGGGTTTGATGCCCATAACGGCAGGCACGTCGAGCGGGCTTGGTAGATAATCCACCACCGCATCGAGCAGAGGTTGAACGCCTTTGTTTTTAAACGCTGCACCACAAGTTACAGGTACGAATTTGAATGCTACAGTGCCTTTACGAATGCATTTTTTGAGATCGGCCATTGAAGGCTCTTCGCCGTTCAAATATTTTTCTAGAAGTGTGTCGTCCATCTCAACCGCGATTTCGAGCATTTTTTCGCGGTATTCTTTGGCTTGCGCGAGCATATCCGCAGGGATTTCTTGTTCAGAATATTCCGCACCCAGCGCTTCATCTTTCCAGATGATCGCTTTCATTTTCAGCAGGTCAACAAGACCGATGTGCTTATCTTCAGTACCAATAGGCAATTGAATAACGAGAGGAACGGTACCAAGGCGATCCACCATCATTTCAACAGTGCGGAAGAAATTCGCACCCGTGCGGTCCATTTTATTCACGAAGCAGATGCGCGGCACGCGATATTTATCCGCCTGACGCCATACGGTTTCGGATTGCGGCTCAACGCCCGCCACCGAGTCAAATACAGCAACGGCGCCGTCGAGTACGCGCATGGAACGTTCTACTTCAATGGTGAAGTCTACGTGGCCAGGCGTGTCAATGATGTTAATTTTGTAGGTTTCTTTATCGTCCGGACCTTTCCAGAAGCAGGTGGTCGCTGCGGAGGTAATCGTAATGCCGCGCTCTTGTTCTTGTTCCATCCAGTCCATCGTCGCAGCACCTTCGTGCACTTCGCCGATTTTGTGGGATTTGCCGGTGTAATAGAGAATACGCTCGGTCGTCGTCGTTTTTCCTGCGTCGATGTGCGCGCAGATGCCGATGTTGCGATAGCGTTCCAGTGGGGTCGTACGTGCCATAAAATCAATCGTTCCTTATTACCAGCGATAGTGAGAGAAGGCCTTGTTCGCTTCGGCCATTTTGTGTGTGTTTTCACGCTTGGTGACCGCACCGCCACGACCGTTTGCAGCGTCCATCAATTCCGCAGCAATTTTATCGTGCATATTCTTTTCTTTGCGGCTACGCGCAGCTTCAATCAACCAACGCAAAGCCAGCGCCTGACGGCGCGCCGGGCGCACTTCGGTCGGTACTTGGTAGGTCGCACCACCAACACGGCGGCTGCGCACTTCGACCGACGGCTTAATGTTGTTCAGCGAATCGTGAAAGAATTTCACCGGCTCTTGGCTGGTTTTTTGTTGGATGATGTCAAACGCACCGTAAACGATCTGCTCGGCAACCGAACGCTTGCCAGAAATCATAAGTGCGGACATGAATTTGGAAACGACCAAATCCCCGTATTTTGCATCGGGGAGAACTTCGCGTTTTTCTGCTGCGTGACGACGTGACATAATTTCTCCAATATTCTATGAAATACCAAGTGGAACGGGCTGACCGGCAGCTTTATAAAGAGCCTTAGTGCTGCACACAGCGCCGAGAGAGACTTCAGTAAGATGGATCTCAGAATTGAGACAAGCACGATCTTCTCTGCCTAACTCATCGAGAACAGATTTTGGAAGCAATACTGTTTGCCCAGAATGATCATCAAGGTTTCGCTTGGCTTTGGAAATCATTTGCTCCGCAATACTCTGTAGATCAGGTTGTTGTAATTGTGTTGCCATAACCTACCTATTTCGGCCGTTTCGTGCCGTAAGACGAACGGCTTTTTTTGCGGTCTTTGACGCCTTGCGTATCGAGCGTACCGCGGATGATGTGGTAGCGAACACCGGGCAAGTCTTTGACGCGACCGCCGCGAATCATAACAACCGAGTGTTCTTGAAGATTGTGGCCTTCACCAGGAATGTAGCCGAACACCTCAAAACCATTAGTGAGGCGGATACGCGCCACTTTACGGAGTGCGGAGTTTGGCTTTTTCGGAGTCACCGTTTTGACTTGCGTGCACACACCGCGTTTCTGCGGGTTTTCTTGCATAGCAGGCACCTTGTTGCGTTTAGCAACTTTGGAGCGCGGTTTTCTCACCAACTGGTTGATGGTGGGCATGAGTTGACCTCTAAGTTATCAGGTTAGGACCTATAATTATGTATATAAATCAGGCTTTTGCAGAGCTACTCGCCCGAATTGGAGCGCGTAATATAAATATTTAGCGCTTTCAGTCAAGCACTTAATTTTTAAAACTTACGCTAGCGCTTTTTCAGCGCGCTTTTGCACTTCCTTAAGCTTTGCGGTATAATCAAACTCTATGAACATTAAATGGATCATCATCGGTGCCATCGGCCTGCTCATTTTCATCATGATGGGCACGAACCCGTTCGATCCACCCAAGGGCTATGTCTATGAAGACCCCGTCAAAAAATCGCTGAAAGACCGCTCTCAGGGCAAAACCGGTGGTTTTGGCGGTGGCCTCATGGGCGGCGGTATGGTGGGTGCCCCGCCCAGTATTGGCGGCGACAGTGGCATTAAATTCCCTGGCACCGCCAACCCCAACGCCGCACCTATGGTGATGCCGCCGGTCGCACCCAACGCGCCCGACACCTCTGCAAACCCCACACAACCAGCCCCATTCCGCAACCTACCCACCGCACCCAGCAACGAGCCCCTACCCCCCGGTGCCACGCTCACCGTGCCCAAATACGTGCCATTGTTTACGCTCGCGGGCGGCCAGCCCATCCGCTTCGTCGGCATCTATGCCTTTACGCAGGACGAGCAAGGCCATATCGTCCGGATGGAAGACGGTGAATATACCATGGTTGGCGGATTAAAAATTACCATCAAAGACGGCGCCAACCAATGGCGGCCGATAAAGTGGGATAATAAAACTTAGAGCTACACCAACAACAACGCCGGCGATTCTACATATTGCTTAAAGGCCTGCAGGAACTGCGCGCCGACGGCGCCGTCCACCACGCGGTGGTCAACAGAAAGCGTGATGTCGACCATATTGCGAATCACCATCTGGCCACCTCGCACCACGGCGCGCTCTTCCCCTGCCCCAATGGCTAAAATGCAGCCTTGCGGCGGGTTGATGATGGCGGAGAAATTCTTGATGCCAAACATACCAAGGTTAGAGATCGAAAAACCGCCGCCCTGGAATTCTTCAGGTTTCAATTTGTTTTCGCGCGCGCGCGCGGCAAGGTCTTTCATCTCAGACGAAATCCGCGTCACATCTTTCTGATCCGCATTGGCAACAATCGGTGTAATTAAACCGCCATCAATGGCCACCGCCACCGAAATATCAATATTATTATATTGCAAAATCGCCTCATCCGTCCACGATGCGTTCGCCGCCGAAACATCACGCAGACCAAGAGCCACCGCCTTAATCATGAGGTCGTTCACCGAGAGTTTATAGGCAGGTTTTGCATCTTTCCCGTTTTTCTTTGCAGCACGCTCGGCGGCATCGTTCAGTTGTTTACGCAGATCAAGCAGGCGATCAAGCTCGCATTCCACACTCAAATAAAAATGCGGCACGGTTTGTTTGGATTCGGTCAAACGCTTGGCAATAATTTTGCGCATGTTGTTGTTGGGAATTCGAGTCACCTCCTGCGGATTGCGGCGTACCATGCCACGTGCAGCACCACCGCCGGATACAAAGGCTTCCACATCCGCCTTCACCACACGCCCATGCGGGCCAGTACCGGGCACGGACGCAATCGGCACGCCGGCATTTGCCGCCACGCGTTTGGCGAGAGGACTCGCAAAAGTGCGAGTCCCAGATGTCGGATGTTGGATGTTGGATGTTAGAGAAGGAGCAGCCTCCTTCTTACTAACGTCCGACATCTGTTTTCTAACATCCGGCGCGCTAGCCGCCCCCGCCTTGGGCTTGTATGAAGCAAGCGCGCCCTTATCTTCCCCCTCTTCCAACAACAGCGCAATCAGCGCGTTGACCTTTACGGCCTCCGTTCCCGCCGGCACCATGATTTTACCCATAATACCTTCATCCACCGCTTCCACTTCCATGGTGGCTTTGTCGGTTTCAATCTCGGCGATCACCTGGCCGGATTTGACTTTATCACCTTCCTTCACATTCCATTTGGCGAGGTTACCCTCGGTCATGGTGGGTGAAAGCGCAGGCATCAAAATTTCAATAGGCATGAGACACTCTAAAAAAGGGATGTTTTATTATTATTTGGCAGCGTTGTTTATGGCTTGGCCGGCGCTTTCCAAATCCTGCCCAACACCGGAAATGGTATTGCAAGCAGCAAGCGCAAATAACACGCACAGGGTAAAAACACGCATAAAAACCTCAATGTTGTGGTGAACCGAACACCTGTTCTGATTAGCCTAAGCGCGTGTAAAATCAAGTGGTTTCTACCCACCATAATCGTTCCCCCCGCTTGCGGGGGGATTCAGGGGGGAAGCGTTCCCCCACCCACTTCGCTAACGATTTTCTAAAGGGAAAAATCGAAGCTCCGTTGCCCTCCCCCGCACGCGGGGGAGGTTTAGGATAAACGTCGTTTTTCAAGCAGCTCCAGCACTTCCTGCTTTTGTTCATCCGTATAGGTCAACCACCCCGCCACTTCGTCGACAGTCCGCAAACAGCCTTTGCAATAGCCGGTGTCATCGTCCAACGTGCAGATTTTCTGACAGGGAGATGGGGTCATGAGACTCTTATACCGGCGCAGCGGAATCAGCTGGAAAGTAACGGGAAGGTTTCCAATGCTTCATCGCCTGCTTGGCGTGCCACAAGTCCACTGCTTTCTGCGCATTCATCCATACATCGGCACTGGTGCCAAGCACGATCGCAAAACGCGTGGCCAATTCCGCTTCTATACGGGCGCGGCCATGGACCACATTGCTGATATGTTTACGCGTGACGCCAACAGCTTTTGCAAAGTCCGTGATACCGATACCGCGAGGCTTTAAGAAAAGCTCCTGTAGCAATGTCCCTGGCAGATTAGGTTTACGATGACGTGTGATCATTCCTTCCTCCATTAGTGATAGTCCACAAAATCTACATCAAACACGTGCTGGCCATCCCACTTGAAAACGATACAATAATTGCCGTTCACATGCATCGAATAGACGCCTTTATCTCTTCCTTTCAAGGCATGAAACTGTTGTACCCCAACGCAATCTTCAAGCGAACCAATCGCGTCAAGATAGTCCATAATCTGGAGCGCCTTGGCTACGTAGCGCGCCCCCACTTTCGCAGACTGCCCGTCCTCAAACAGCTGTTTAAGCCCTTTGTGCTTGAATCTCTGGATAACCATACGCAACCCTTAGGGTTACTGTAACCCATAAGGTTTCATTTGTCAAGCACCTTAGACGTCCAGCGTGCAAATACCAAGGTAGGGGGAGTCAATCATCACACGTCGAGGTTCGAAACTTTCAGCGCGTTGCTCTGGATAAATTCGCGCCTCGGTTCTACAATGTCGCCCATCAGGGTCGAGAAGATGGTTTCGGTTTCGACGTCGTCGCCCACTTCTACGCGCAGCAGGCGGCGGGTTTCGGGGTTCAGCGTCGTGTCCCACAATTGCGCGGGGTTCATTTCACCCAAGCCTTTAAACCGCTGGATGGACATGCCCTTACGGCCTTGCTCAATCACGGTTTCATAGAGCGCACTTGGGGTTGGAATATTAATGCTGACATCCTTGCGCGAAAGCATAGCCGGTGCTGCAAACGCAGCGAAAATCTCCGCAGCTTCAGCGAGCTTGTAGCCTTCCGGGCTTTTCAATATTTTCTCGTCAATGCCGTAGCTTTCTTCCACACTGCGCACCGTGCGCTTCAAGCTATAGCCTTTGCCGTCAACCTCTACCGTCCACGGGAACATATCCCCCGCAATGCCGGCAAGCGTGCTGGCCCAAGCCTTGGCGAGCGTTTCCGGCTTGCCTTTGCCAGCAAACACCCCGGCAATGGCAGCAGATTCAATAAGCGCAAGCGGCACGCGGCGGGAGAGTGTTTTCATGATTACGAGCATATCGGAAGCGAGTTCCACGACTTTCCGCAAATCCTCACCCGTAACCTTATTCTTATTGCTCAGCGTGAGCGTCGCCTCTTCAAGCCCGGAGGTGAGCAAATAATTTTCCAGCGCCGCTTCATCTTTCAAATAATGATCCACGCCGCTTTTGCGCAGCTTATAGAGCGGCGGCTGGGCGATATAGAGATAGCCCTTCGCAATCAGCTCCGGCATCTGGCGGAAGAAGAAGGTGAGCAGCAGCGTGCGGATGTGCGCGCCGTCGACGTCAGCGTCGGTCATAATAATAATTTTATGGTAGCGGGCTTTTTCAATGTTGAAATCCTCGCGGCCGATGCTGGTGCCAATGGCGGTAATCAGCGTGCCGATTTCCTGGCTGCCGAGCATTTTATCAAATCGCGCGCGCTCCACGTTCAAAATTTTACCCTTGAGCGGCAAAATCGCCTGATTCGCGCGGTTGCGGCCTTGCTTGGCCGAGCCACCTGCCGAATCACCCTCAACGATAAACAGTTCGGATTTCGCCGGGTCCCGCTCCTGGCAATCCGCCAGTTTTCCGGGGAGCGATGAAATATCCAGCACACCCTTGCGGCGCGTCAAATCCCGCGCTTTGCGGGCCGCCTCGCGGGCCACGGCCGCTTCAATAATTTTGCCGATCACGGTTTTTGCATCCTGCGGATGTTCTTCCATCCACTGCGCGAATTTGTCGTACATCACGCTCTCAACCACAGGCCGCACCTCGGAGGAAACCAGCTTATCTTTGGTTTGCGAGGAAAATTTCGGATCCGGCACTTTTACCGAGATAATCGCGGTTAAACCCTCGCGCGCATCATCCCCCGTGATGTCGATCTTTTCTTTTTTGGCCATGCCGGATTCTTCGTAGTATTTATTGATCGCCCGCGTCAGCGCCGCGCGGAAACCGATTAAGTGCGTGCCGCCGTCACGCTGGCGAATGTTGTTCGTAAAACACAGCACTTGCTCATGGTAGCTATCGTTCCATTGCAGGGCTACTTCGGTCGTAATCCCGTCTTTTTCACCGTGCATCATCACTGTTTGGTGCAAGGCGGTTTTGCTGCGATCAAGATATTCAACATACGCCTGTGTGCCGCCTTCGTAGTAGAATTCCACCTCTTTTGCCGGGTCTTGCCGGAAATCAGTGAGTTTAATGCGCACGCCGGAATTGAGGAACGCCAGCTCGCGCAGACGATGCTCCACTGTTTCAAAATCAAAATCAGTTTTGGTAAACGTATCGCGTGAAGGCAGGAAGGTCACGCTCGTGCCTTTTTTGCCGTTCGCATCACCCACCACTTTCAAATGCTGCGTCACATCGCCATGGCCGAACATGGCTTCGTGCTCTTTACCATTCCGCCAAATGGTGAGTTTGAGCCACACCGAAAGCGCATTCACCACCGACACACCCACGCCGTGCAACCCGCCAGAAACCTTGTACGAATTCTGGTCAAACTTACCGCCGGCGTGCAGCTGCGTCATAATCACTTCCGCCGCCGAAACGCCTTCACCTTCGTGAATATCCGTCGGAATCCCGCGGCCATTATCCGTCACCGAACAGGAACCATCCGCATTGAGCGACACATCCACCAAGTCGCAATGCCCAGCCAGCGCTTCGTCAATGGCGTTATCCACCACCTCATAAATCATGTGGTGCAGACCAGACCCATCGTCCGTGTCGCCAATATACATGCCCGGGCGCTTACGCACGGCCTCGAGGCCCTTTAGGACTTTAATGGAATCAGCGTTGTAATCTGCGGCTGCGATGTCTTCTTTGGTCATTTTTTCTGCTGCACTTTTGCTCATGATGTTACCCGTTGTTTTTCTTGCACGCAAATTGTCAGATTTTAGGGGGGATATCAAGTGTTGATATGCAGCACTGTACACCTACCAAAACAAAGCTTGACTCTCCATCTATTTGTAGTTACAATCAGCGCATGGATATCGAGTTTGACCGCACAAAAGACGAAGCCAATCTTCGCAAACACAGCATCTCGTTGACGGCGGCGGAAGATATGGATTTGGATACCGCAAGCGTCAAGCTTGATACCCGAAAACACTATGGCGAAAAACGATTCAACGCCATAGGTTACATCGGCGCGCGTCTTTATGTGCTAACGTTTACGCCGCGCGGAAAAAACATGCGGGTGATTTCGCTGCGCCGCGCGAATAAAAAGGAAAGGAAGAATTATGAAAAAGAAATCGAAGAAAACTGAAAAAATGCAGTATATCCGCTACGAGAATGGTAAGCGTATAAAGCTGGACGAGGACGATGTTCCCGAGCTTACAAAAGAAGATTTTGCGAAAATGCGCCCATTTAAGGAGGCAATGCCGGAGCTTTACGCATCGTGGAAACGCAAACGCGGCAAGCAGAAAGCCCCAACCAAGCAGCAAGTAACTTTACGGCTGAACCGTGAAGTGGTGGATTATTTTAAATCCGGTGGCAGCGGCTGGCAGACTCGCCTGAACGATGCACTTTTGGAATCACTTCGGTTAAACTAAACCACTTTCCCCGCCTCAATTTTAATATGCTGCGCACGCGGTAGAAGCCCCCCAAAAAGCTCCCTATCCGTGCCCGTTAACCAGGCTTGCGCACCGAGCGCCAACACTTCCGAAAATAGAGCATTTCTGCGGGTTTCATCGAGGTGAGCAACCACTTCATCCAGCAACACAATCGGCGTAATTCCTCGCCAATGTTGGCCTGCCCGCGCTTCCGCCAACACAATCGAAAGCAACATCGCTTTTTGCTCCCCCGTAGAACACTGCTCCACAGGTACATTTTTATCCAGATAGATCACTTCCACCTGCGTGCGGTGCGCGCCGATCAGAGTACGTCCTGAATTCGCATCCTCACTGCGATTTTTGGCCAGCGCCTCACGATAGCGGTGCTCAATTTCAAGACTCGGCAACCCTTCCCCTTGCGCCTCCTCCACCAGACCAACCAAGCGGATATGCCCCTTGGGAAACGGCGTCGTCGCCTGCTGCATCATCTCATTCACATGCAACACGGATTCCGCGCGGGCAATCGCAATCGCCGTACCAAGCTCCGCCATTTTCGCCTCAATGGCATCCAGCCATAGCGGATCCGGCCGCGGCTCCGAAAGCAGGCGATTGCGTTCGCGCATCGCCGTTTCATAGGCATTCACGCGCGAAGCATGTTCGGTGTCGAAATGATACACCAGCCGGTCAATAAACTTCCGCCGCGCCGTGCCGCCTTCCTGGAACAGCTGATCCATCTGCGGAATGAGCCACACAATCGCCGTGTGCGCCGCCAGCTCCATATGGCTCTTAGCGGGCTTCCCATCAATTTTCACCAGCCGCTTATCGCTTGCCTCCTCAGTGCTGATATCCAGCCCCGTGCCAATGTGAATTTCCTCTTCCCCCCGCATCACACGTGCGGAAACTACCCACGGCTGCCCTTCCCTGCTCAACTCCGCAAGTTTGACTTTGCGAAAGCCCCGCCCCGGCGAAAGCAGCGAAATCGCCTCTAATATGTTGGTTTTTCCTGCGCCATTATGCCCCGTAATCACGACCGGCCCAGGCGACGTTTCAACATGCCCATGCTCATAGTTGCGGAAATGATGGAGGGATAGTTCGGTAATGGCGCAGATCATAGGCATGGCTTAGCAGCCATGCCTATATTTGTCTACGCTGCGCGGATTTTCTGCAGGAAGCCGTCCACTTGCGTATTCAGCACTTCCGCTTGCTTGGAAAGCTCTTCCGACGCAGCAAGCATCTGCTCCGAAGCCGCACCCGCATGGGTGGAAGACGCTCTCACCTCATCCAAGTTGTCGGAAATCGTCTGCGTGCCGGTTGCAGCATTTTGCATGCTTCTAGCAATCTCATTGGTGGTAGCGGATTGTTCTTCCACGGCGGATGCAACACTGGAAGCCGCCTGAGAAATGGAATCTACCGACCCACCTATCTCTCCAAGCGCAACAATAATCGCCTGCGATGCCTTGCGCATATCCTCGGCAACCAGCTGGATCTCCGCGACGGTTTTATCGGTTTGTGTGGCCAGGTTTTTCACCTCGCTTGCAACCACCGCGAAGCCCTTGCCCGCATCGCCCGCGCGGGCGGACTCAATCGTTGCGTTCAGCGCAAGCAGGTTAATCTGCCCGGCGATTTCGGAAATCATCTCCATGGCCTTCGTTACCTTATCGGACGCTTTGCTCAACTCATTGGCCACCACATCCGCGCTTTGCGATTTCTCGCGCGATTGTGAAACAAGCTGCGTCGTTTTTTGCAGCTGGCTGGAAATTTCGCGCACCGAAGCGGAAAGCTCTTCCGCTGCCGCCGCCACCGTCTGCACGTTGGAAGAAGTGCTGCTAGCCGCACCGCTCGCATCGGTTGCTTTTTGCGAACTTTCCATCACCGTCGTTACCATGTTGCTTGCCGTTTGCGAAAGCTCGGTGGCTGCCGCCGCCACCGTCTGCACAATGCCTTTGACGCTGCGTTCAAAATCGTTAGCGAGTTGCTGTTGAGACACTTTTTTATCGCGTTCCAACTCTTTCTTCTCAAGCTCTCCGTATGCAAGTTTGGCCTGCAGAGCCTTAACGGTTACCAAGATAGGCCCAAGCTCATCGTCCCCCACCGTCACTTCGGTGGTGTAGTTACCGCCGGCGATGGAGTTAAGACGCGTATCCAAATAATTAATGCGCTCTTTCAGGAAACCACGCACTTTCTTAGAAGCAATAAGCGCAACGATAACGGCAAAAAACATCGCCCCCATGTTAGCAAAAAGCCCCATCATCGCTTGTTTTTTGCTTTTGATGTACTCTTCTTTTGCTACATCCATTTGCAAGGTGAGCAATTTATCAAGCGCCTCCGCGACCACGTCCGTGGTTGCATTTTGTACCGCCAGGAAAGAAGCAATTTCATCCAAACGCCCTGCTTTCAGCATGGCGAACGCAGGCATCAATACATTTTGTCTCATCTGATCACGCTTTTCAGCATAATCTTTCGCCAATATGACTTCCTCAGGAGTAAGGTAGGTAGCCATGTATTCCGTCCAGATTTTGTCAGCAGTCTGCAAGTTCTCTTCGACTATTTTCGTTACCTCACCAACATTCTTTTTGGTGGACGATACGGCATAGAGCTCGAGGAAAATGTCGTAGTAGCTTTTTTCAATATCCGCCAACTGTCCGGCGGGAATCGTACGGTCCTCATACACAGTCCGCAGCGATTCTTTCACACTTCCCGTTACAAAAATACCTGCGCCGCCTACCAGCGCAATCATCAGGCAAAGCACCACGCCCATGGCCGTTACTTTGCTGCCAAGCTTGCTATACCAGCGCCCCGCGCGGCTTTTAAACCCATGGTTAATCACTCGCCCATGCTCAATAGCAAGGCCGTCGGCCTTACCGTCGCGGAACCGTTGATAAATGGGCTCAACTGCTTTGATGGTTTCCGCATCCGGCTTGCTGCGAATGGAGATGTAACCCGTCAACCGGCCGCTTTCCATCACCGGCATGGCAGTAGCATTCACCCAATAATGGTCGCCATTTTTCACGCGGTTTTTAACATAACCGTTCCACGGCAACCCTGCTTTCAAATCCCGCCACATGTCCTCAAACGCCTCAGCGGGCATATCCGGGTGACGAATCAAGTTGTGTGGCTGCCCAATCAACTCATCTTTCTCAAACCTCGATATGTCGATAAAATCCTTGTTGACGAATTCGATGCGCCCCTTATCGTCTGTTTTCGAAACGATAATCGAACCGTCTTCCATAAAAACTTCGCGGTTGGTGATGGGCTGATTGTTGCGCATAAAAAACGGCCTTTCGAATTTTGTTTGAATAATCCACTTAGGTGGTTGCGGAAATTATAGCTCCCCTCAGATTAATAAGTGGTTAATTCGTAAACATTATGTTGTTGTTTTTTAGGATAAAATATCATACTGATGATGTCAGGAATACACCCTTTGGTTGTTTTTTATTCGATAATTCAATCAAAAAATCGGTTTTATTTGTTGCGCTGTGCAATTAATTTACTTACTTTAACCGCTAGAAACACCCCACCTACGTTAAGGCAAGCATATGGCAACACAACTAAGCGATGCTCTCATGAAAACGTTACGCGCCATGGAGCAACAAGAAGACAACGAACTACTCTCTCACAAGAGTGCGATAGGTGCTGCAGTAATGACTCTAATACACGAAGCGGGCTCCGATAATGATCAGCACGGCCTGTGGAATGCGATCTATAAACTAGTTGAAGCTACGGATAACCGACAACCCACCGATCAAGAAACAGAAAGATTCGTCCGCGCCGCCTATGCATCCCGCAACAGCGACAACAAAATGCTGAGCGGCATATGGAAACAACATGGCAGGGAAATTTCTGAGCACGCCAAGGTCTACGGCATTGTAGAGTCGCCAATGCCTGCAGCTGTCAGATAAAACATCAAATTTTTCCTAGTATTTCTTTCTCTTTCGTGGAAAAATGCGCTCCCTTGAATTTGCCACTCTTAAGGTTTGCGTATGCCCAAAACACTCTACCAAAAAATATTCGACTCCCACCTCGTCCACGAGCAGGAAGACGGCACGTGTTTGCTGTATATCGACCGGCATTTGATTCACGAAGTCACGAGCCCGCAAGCCTTTGAGGGTCTGCGCACCGCAGGACGCAAAGTCCGCCGCCCGGAAGCAACGCTTGCGGTTGCTGACCACAACGTGCCCACCACGCCCGACCGTAAAACCGGCATCAAGGAAGAAGAATCCCGCATCCAGGTGCAAACGCTCGAAAACAACTGCGCGGAATTCGGCATCACCTATTTCAAAATGGACGACAAGCGCCAGGGCATCGTCCACATTGTCGGCCCTGAAGAAGGTTTTACCCAACCGGGAATGACGATTGTGTGCGGCGACTCCCACACCAGCACCCACGGCGCCTTCGGCGCATTGGCTTTCGGCATCGGCACCTCCGAAGTCGAACATGTGCTCGCGACCCAAACCCTAATCCAACGCCGCGCAAAATCCATGCTCGTTGAAATAAATGGCACACTCGGCGCAGGCGTGACTGCGAAAGATATTACGCTTGCCGTCATCGGCAAACTCGGCACCGCGGGCGGTACCGGCTATGTCATCGAATACGCGGGCGACGCCATCCGCAATCTCTCCATGGAAGGGCGGATGACGGTGTGCAATATGAGCATCGAAGCCGGCGCGCGCGCAGGCCTTATCGCACCGGATGAAAAAACCGTCGCCTACATCAAAGGCCGCCCGTTTGCCCCCAAAGATGTACCTCCCCCCACAGGGGGGAGGCTAGGAGGGGGCCAGGCTTGCACGATCTCTGAACAGTCTACACACCTTTCAAGTCCGCCCCCTCCCCAACCCTCCCCCTGCGGGGGCGGGAGTGACTTCGAAAAAGCCGCCGCCTATTGGCTGAGCTTGCCGACTGATGTGGGCGCAAGCTACGACAAAATCATCAGACTAAACGCCGCCGATATTCTTCCGCAAGTCACCTGGGGCACCTCGCCTGAAGACGTGCTGCCCATCACCGGCGTTGTTCCTTCACCAACTGATTTTGCTGATGAAGGCAAAAAAAGCGCCGTCGAACGCTCACTCGCGTATATGGGCCTAACCGCAGGCACCAAACTCACCGACGTCCCAATCGACAAAGTCTTCATCGGCTCCTGCACCAATGGCCGCATTGAAGATTTCCGCGAGGCCGCAAAAATCGCCAAAGGCAAAAGGGTCGCCAGCAACATCAAACTCGCCATGGTCGTCCCCGGTTCCGGCTTGGTGAAAGAGCAGGCTGAAAAAGAAGGCCTCGACAAAATTTTCCTCGCCGCCGGTTTCGAATGGCGCGAACCTGGCTGCTCCATGTGCCTGGCCATGAATGCCGATAAGCTCGAGCCCGGCGAACGCTGCGCCTCCACCAGTAACCGCAATTTTGAAGGCCGCCAAGGCCGTGGCGGCCGCACGCATCTCATGAGCCCCGCCATGGCCGTCGCTGCGGCGATTACAGGCAGGCTTACGGATGTGCGGGAGTTGAAATAGGTGCCGCAACTCTACCTAATCTCCCCACCCAGCGTCACGCTAGATAGCTTCGCGCGCACGCTGCAAGAAGCTCTCGAAGCCGCACCCAGAAATTTCATCGGCTCCTTTCAACTGCGCTTAAAAGATGTCAGTGACGACGACATTAGAAAAGCAACAAATACGCTCATGCCCATCTGCCACGCGCATCATGTCGCATTCATATTAAATGATAGGCCAGACCTCTGCGTCGAGCTCGGTGCCGATGGAGTGCATCTCGGTCAGGAAGATTTAGAGAAATGGCCGATTAAAAAAGCACGCAAAGTGCTGGGCGAGGAGGCCATCATCGGCGTTTCCTGCCACGCTTCCAAACACCTTGCCATGGAAGCCGGCGAGCAAGGCGCGGACTATGTCGCCTTCGGCGCGTTTTATGAAACCAAAAGCAAACCGATGGAAAAATTGCTCAAATGGGGCACGCCCACGCCGGACATCCTCGAATGGTGGAGCAGCTGCACCACCCTGCCCTGCGTGGCGATCGGCGGCATTACGCCTGAAAATTGTGCGCCACTTGCAGCAGCCGATTTCATTGCTGTAATCACTGCTGTATGGAATCATAAAGATGGTGCCGCTGCCGCCATTCAAGAATTTAAAACGTCATTGCGAGCGTAGCGAAGCAATCCAGCCCTTCGTATAAGCCAATTGCTTCGTCACTACGTTCCTCGCAATGACGAAAACCCTAATGGGATACAGAATCCCTCTGCACTACCCGAATAAACGTCAGCCATAAAATCGTGAGATCGAAAGAAATAGATCGGCGTTGGAGATATTCGGTGTCGAGTTTCACCTTTTCCGGAATTGGTAATTCATCCCGCCCGTTTACCTGCGCCCAGCCGGTCAAGCCCGGCGTCAACACATGCACACCCGCTGCCGTGCGCAGCGCCACCAAATCTTCCTGATTGTGCAGCGCGGGCCGAGGCCCCACCACGCTCATATCTCCCTTCAAAATGCTCCAAAGCTGCGGCAATTCATCCAGGCTAGTTTTCCGCAGGAATGGACCGATGGGAGTGAGATACGCCTCCGGCTGCGTCATCAAATGGGTCGCAAGGTCCGGCGTACCAATTTTCATGGTCCGAAATTTCGGCATTTTGAAAATGGCGTTGTTCTGCCCCACCCGGTCCGACCAATGCAAAACCGGCCCGGAAGAGGTGATTTTCACCAAAACCGCAATCACGGCCATTGGCACGGCTAAAACCACAGCCGCAAGGCCTGCAAGACTAATATCCATCAAACGCTTAATCATCAGCACGTTATAATGGTAATTGGACGCTGGCGCAACGCATTGATTTATGTTAGGATTAGCGCCCTTATGAAGCCATATATCACTCTTTACGACACCACTTTACGCGACGGCGCGCAAGCACGCGGCATTGATTTTTCAGTCGCCGACAAGCTCGCAATCGCCCGCGAATTGGACAAGCTCGGCATCGACTACATCGAAGGCGGCTGGCCGGGCGCGAATCCAAATGACGACGCCTTTTTTGAACATCCCCCCACTCTCAAATCCGCAAAACTCTCCGCCTTCGGGATGACGCGCCGCACCGGCCGCTCCGCAGAAAACGACCCCGGCCTGCAAGCCCTGCTAGACTCCGGCGCGGGTAGCATCTGCCTGGTCGGCAAATGCTCCGATAAACAAATCAAATCCACACTGGGTATTTCTGAAAAAGAAAACCTGCGCCTGATTGCTGACTCCGTCGCCCACGTCACCAAGAAAAAACGCGAGTGCCTGTTTGATGCCGAACATTTTTTTGATGGTTACAAAGCCAACCCCGAATTCGCGCTTGAATGCATTCAAGCCGCCTATGAAGCCGATGCGCGGTGGATTGTGTTGTGCGACACCAACGGCGGATCGCTTCCTCATGAAATCGAAAAAATCGTAGGCGAAGTGGTGAAGCACGTCCCCGGCGACCACTTGGGTATTCATTGTCATAACGATACCGAACAGGCGGTTGCCAATTCGCTCGCAGCTGTCCGCGCCGGTGTGCGGCAGGTGCAAGGTACACTCAACGGCATCGGCGAACGCTGCGGCAATGCCAACCTCATCTCCATCATCCCCACCTTGGTACTAAAAATGGGATACTCCACCGGGGTATCCAAAGAAAAGCTGAAATACTTAACCCACGTCTCGCAATTTCTGGACGAGCGCTTGAACCGCACCGGCAACCCGCATGCCGCCTATGTCGGCAAAGCAGCCTTCGCGCATAAAGGCGGCCTGCATGTGTCCGCGATGGCGAAGGATTCAACCAGCTACGAGCATATACCCCCCGAGACGGTCGGCAACCACCGAACCATCCTCGTTTCTGATAAATCCGGAAAAGCCAATATTTTAGATCGCCTGCGCGATTTCGGCATTAAAATAGATGCGGACGATGAGCGCGTAGCTGAACTGGTTTCCGAAGTCAAACAGCGCGAAAAACTGGGCTATGCGTATGAAGGTGCAGACGCCAGCTTCGAACTCCTCGCCCGAAGAATGCTAGGTACCGTACCGGGGTATTTCGACGTTATAGGTTTCCGCGTCATGGGCGAACGCCGGCACAACGCCAAAGGCAAGCTCGTGAGCGTCTCAGAGGCCACCATCCGCGTTGAAATCGGCGAGCATGAGGAAATGACCGTCGGCGAAGGCAACGGCCCCGTGAATGCGCTGGATGCCGCACTCCGCAAAGCGCTAGTTGCCCACTATCCCAAGCTCGAACACATGGTGCTGACGGATTATAAAGTGCGTATCTTAACCCCCAACGAAGGCACCAAAGCTCTTACCCGCGTGATGATCGAATCCCGCGATGAAAAAGGCAACATCTGGCAAACCATCGGCGTCTCCGGCAACGTGATCGATGCCTCGTTTAACGCGTTGGAAGATGCGATTGTGTATTTCCTGTATTCCAGCAAGAAGAAATAATGGTCGCGATTGTCCTCCTCCGCCCACAAATGGGCGAAAATATTGGCGCAGCCGCCCGCGTGATGAGTAATTTTGGGCTGACGGATTTGCGCATTGTCGCGCCCAGAGATGGCTGGCCGAATGACAAAGCCACCGCCATGGCCGCCCACGGCGAGCATATTATTGAACAGGCACGCGTCTACGAAACCCTACCCGAAGCGCTCCACGGCATCACTTTCGTCTATGCCACTACAGCTACTCGGCGTGATATGAACAAGCCGCTGATTGCTCCGGGGGAGGCTTTTTTATCCCCCCCGCTTGCGGGGGGGTACGGGGGGGAATCTCTCCCACCGCAACATTCCCCCCTGAATCCCCCCGCAAGCGGGGGGAACATAGCTGTTCTCTTCGGCCCCGAACGCGCCGGGCTTACGAATGAGGATTTAGTTTATGCGAATGGTATTATTGAAATTCCAACGTCAGATGAAAATCCATCGCTCAATCTGGCACAGGCTGTATGCGTAATTGCCTATGAATATTGGGTGTCGCAACCCTCACCCCACCCCTCTCCCTTGAAGGGAGAAGAAAATCAACTGGCAGATACCCCTACCCTCCAGGGGTATTTTGATCAATTGGAGCAAGCGCTCGATGCGCGCGGCTATTTCCGTGAACCCCACAAAAAACCCCTCATGTGGCAACACTTGCGCAATATTTTCGTGAAAGCGAACTTGACCGAACAAGAAGTCCGCACACTACGCGGCATGGTGAAGGCGTTTGAGCGTTAGTCATTGCGAGCGTAGCGAAGCAATCCAGTCGAGGCGCGTCTGCGCCGCAATAGAACCTTTTGATTCGAAGACTAGGAAGCGCTGGATTGCTTCGGGGCAAAGCCCCTCGCAATGACAAGTATTACGCCCGCGCGATATGCACAAACACCATCGGTTTTTTGTCGAGGTCGCGCTTGATCAGGCGACGGATGGTTTTGATTACTGTTTCTTCCACCACGCCATTGCCGACTTTCGGTGAAAGGTCTTCGAGCACACCCATCACCTCAGCCTTATATTCGGCAATCATTTCGCTATCTTCTTCGGGGTCTAAAATACCGGGCGTGGACATCGCCATGCTGGAGAGCATATTCCCGCCTTTGCCGAGGACGAGGCTTACAAACACCGCGCCATCATCGCGGAGCTTCCGGCGATTACGAATCACATGACCATCGACCGGAATCAGCGATGAACCATCGACTGCAATCAGGCCATGCTCCACATGACCCACCACATGCGCATCGCCTTCTTCGAGCAGCGCCACGGCACCATTTTGCAATTCCAGTGCTTCTTTCACGCCGAGTGATTTTGCGAATTTCGCGTGTTCGTGAATGTGCTGTGCTTCGCCGTGGGTCGGGATCGAAATTTTCGGCCGCACGAGTTCGTACATTTTCTTCAGTTCGTCCCGCGCCGGGTGGCCGGAAACGTGGATGTAGAAATTACGGTCCGTAATCACCTCCACACCTTTACGCACAAATAGATTCACCATGTGGTTGATGCGCGTTTCATTGCCGGGAATTTTCCGCGACGACATAATCACCGTATCGCGCGGGCTTAAGCGAATATACGGATGGTCATCCCGCGCCATGCGTGTCAGCGCCGCGCGCGGCTCACCCTGGTTGCCGGTGCACAAAATCAGCACGTCTTTTTTCGGTAGGTTCATAATCTCTTTGGCGTCGACGAATTCTTGCTCTTTCAAATAACCTGATTCCTGCGCCGTCTCAATCATCCGCCACATGGAACGCCCGGCCAGCGAAATCACCCGCCCCGTTGCTTCCGCCGCTTTTACCACGGTTTCCAGCCGCGCAATATTGGACGCAAACGTCGTCACCACCACGCGCTGTTCGCACGCTTTGATCACATCGGTCAGATGCTCGCGCACCGTTTCTTCCGAGCCGGAATGCCCTTCAACAAACACATTCGTAGAATCGCACACCATGGCGAGCACGCCTTTGTCGCCGTAAGCTTTCAATTTCGCATAGTCGGTCGCAGGGCCCACTTGTGGTTTTTCATCAAATTTCCAATCACCCGTGTGCATCACCGTGCCGGCGCTGGTGGTAATCGCCACCGCCTGCATCTCCGGAATCGAGTGCGTCACGCCAATCAAATCCACCTTAAATGGCCCAAATTGCATTTCGCTCGAGGTTTTCACAATCCGAAGGTCCGGCTTGGTAATCCCCATTTCCGCGAATTTATGTTTCAGCAGCGTCGCCGTAAATTGCGTCGCCACAATCGGGCACTGCAAATCCCGCCACAAATACGCAACCGCACCTAAGTGGTCTTCATGCGCATGCGTAATCACCAGCGCGAGCAGATTTTCGCGGTGTTCCTGAATAAACGTGATGTCCGGCACCACCACTTCCACACCCGGCAGATAATCATTGGCAAACCCAATCCCGCAATCGACCATCAGCCATTTGCCGCCTATGGTATAGAGATTGAGGTTCATCCCAATTTCATTCGAGCCGCCCAGCGGCACGAAAAACAGGCGATCCGGGTGTTTTTTAAAATCAAAAGTCATTTGTTGTTCTTTTTATTGGAATGATAAATGTGGCAAAGGCCAATCATGGTAAGGTCAGGTGCAACTTCGTCAATAGCCGCTGTTGCCTTGGCATATAAGGGCGCAAGCCCGCCCGTTGCAAGCGTTTTAACATCCCCACCCAAGGTTTCTTTGAGCCGCGAAACAATGCCCTCAATCAACCCCACATAGCCAAAATAAATCCCCGATTGCATCGCCGCGATGGTATTCTTCCCAATGATCTGTGCGGGTCTACTGATTTCAACGGTGGGCAATTTCGCGGCCGCTTTCTGGAGTGCATCGAGCGAAAGATTAATCCCCGGCGCAATCACCCCGCCGATATACGCGCCCTTGGCGCTTATCACATCAAACGTCGTCGCCGTGCCGAAATCCACAACAATGGCCGCCGTTTTAAACTTTTCCCACGCTGCAAACGCATTCACCACGCGGTCCGCGCCCACTTCCTCGGGCCGGTCCACCTCAATACCAATGCTAAGCTTCACATTCGGCTCGCCGACAAGCAACAGATCGGTATTAAAATACCGACGACACAACGTTTTCAATTCATAATTCACCTGCGGCACCACGCTCGCACAAATCGCACCCGTGATGGCCGCTGGTTTGATGTTTTTAAGCCCCATCAACTGCGTCAGCCAGATGGCATATTCATCCGCCGTGCGCGCGTGCGCCGTGGACAGCCGCCACTCAGCCGCGATCGTCTCGCCCTCAAAGAGCGCGAAAACGGTGTTGGTATTGCCAGCGTCAATTGCAAGTAACATGGCGGGATTCCTACACTATCCAGCGCAAAAAACAATGGATTATCTTGAAAAAAGACGCTAGGAATTGCGGCCTATGAAACATTACCCCGACGTTGACCCGAACCCCAGCTTCCCTGATTTAGAAAAGGAAATCCTCTCCTTCTGGCAAAAAGAACGCATTTTCGAGCGTTCTGTTGATGTGCGGGCGAAAGATAACGAATTCGTATTTTACGATGGCCCACCGTTTGCCAACGGCCTCCCGCACTATGGGCATTTGCTGACCGGCTACGTCAAAGACGCCATCGCCCGCTATCAAACCATGCGTGGGCGTCGTGTGGAGCGCCGCTTCGGGTGGGACTGCCACGGCCTCCCCGCTGAAATGGGAAGCGAGAAAGAACTCGGCATCTCCGGCCGCGCCGCCATCACTAATTTCGGCATCGGAAAATTCAACGAACACTGCCGCACATCCGTGATGAAATACACCAACGAGTGGGAAGACTATGTCAACCGCCAGGCCCGCTGGGTAGATTTCAAAAACGACTATAAAACCATGGACAAAAACTTCATGGAATCCGTCCTCTGGGCCTTCAAACAACTATACGACAAGGGCCTCGTTTACGAAGCTTACCGCGTCATGCCCTATAGCTGGGCGGCGGAAACTCCGCTTTCGAATTTCGAAACCAAGTTAGACAACTCATACCGTGAGCGAGAAGATAAAGCGATCACGGTTGCGTTTGAGTTGAACGCTCCGCCAAAGGGTGCCCCGAAAGCGGATAAATATTATGTGCTCGCATGGACGACAACGCCATGGACTTTGCCAAGCAATTTGGCTTTGGCGGTGAATAAGGAGATGGAGTATGTCTATTCAGTAAAAGATAGCGTTTGTTACATTATCGCAGAAAATCGTTTTGAAGCTTACTCTGCATATATTGCAGCTAATTATGTAAAACTGCCTGCTGGTGTATTAAAGGATCCTGAATCTGGGAAAGAATTTAAAAGCTTAGGCGAAGAACATTTTGATGGTCATACTGCAATCTTAAACGGAAACGATCTTGTCGGCCTCACCTACAAACCCCTCTTCCCCTATTTCAAAGACCACCCTAAGGCCTTCCGCATCCTCGACGGCTCCAGCTTCGTTACTAACGGCGATGGCACGGGCATCGTGCACATGGCGCCTGGGTTTGGTGAAGACGATCAAAAATGCTGCGAGGCGAATGGCATTGAAGTTGTTGTTCCGGTCGATGGCCAGGGGAGATATACGGATGAGATTTTTGATATTGGCATAGCGCATATCGAAAAAAATAGAATTGAAACGGCGCGCTGCGTGCTGCGCCCGCTAACCAAGGCGGATGAAGCAAATATCATTGCGCTGCATACCCACCCGAAAATCACTGCCACTTCCAATGACGGTATGCAGAGCGCAGATGTAGTGCGAAAACACCTTAGCGACTACGTCGCGCATCAGGAAAAATACGGCTATTCGCAGTGGGCTGTGCTCGATAAAAAAACCGGCGCGTTTATGGGCCGCTGCGGCCTCACCTTCTGCGCTCAGAGCAAAGAAAAGCCTGAAGCGCCAACGCTACGCATCGCACTCATGCCGGAATACTGGAACAACGGCTACGCGAAAGAATGCTGCCGTGGAGTCTTGCAACATGGATTCAAGGAATGCGGGCTGGAGCTAATCGTTGCCGGAGCGCAGAACAATAACCCGACTGCGAAAAAATTGCTAAATAGTCTTGGCTTCACTTCTCAAGGCGAGGTGATGTTCCAGGTGATGGAAGGCCCATACTTCACAATGGCAGCCACAGAGTTTACCACGAAGAATCCGCCGCTTTCTTTAAAAGGCCTAAACGTCATCGCGCAAACGGAAGGCCAGTGTGAGGCGGAGCCGTATAAACCGGAGCAGCTTAAAAAATATGGCCTCGCGAATTTGCGGATTATCAATTGGCTGAAAATGACCGGCCATCTCATCAAGCAGGAAGATTTCAAGCATAATTATCCACACTGCTGGCGCACGGATCAGCCGCTGATCTACCGCGCGATGCCGAGCTGGTATGTGGAAGTGACCAAATTCCGTGACCGAGCAGTGGAGGTGAATAAAACGATCAACTGGATTCCCGAACATATCCGCGACGGCCAAATGGCGCATATGTTGGCCACCGCGCCCGATTGGAGCATCTCGCGCAACCGTTTCTGGGGTACCCCCATCCCGGTATGGCGCGCGAAATCCGGCAAAGTCATCGTCATCGGTTCCATCGCTGAACTCGAAGAACTCTCCGGCAAAAAAGTGGCCGACCTGCACCGCCCCTATATCGATGACATCACCATTGAAAAAAACGGCGAAACTTACACCCGCGTCGAAGACGTGTTTGACTGCTGGTTTGAATCCGGCTCCATGCCGTTTGCGCAGGTGCATTATCCGTTCGAAAACAAAGAATGGTTCGAGACGCATTTCCCGGCGGACTTCATCACCGAATACGTCGGCCAGACGCGCGGCTGGTTCAACACGCTGATCATGCTTTCAACCGCTCTCTTTGACAAAGCACCATTTAAAAACTGCATCTGCCACGGCGTGGTGCTCGATTCGGAAACCGGCAATAAATATTCCAAACGCCTGAAGAACTATAAAGACCCCATGGAGGTGATGGACAAATACGGCGCGGATGCGCTGCGCTGGCTCATGCTCGCCTCGCCTGTGATGCGCGGCGCGGATCTCTCCGTCGACCCCGACGGTAAATTCATCCGCGACGTCGTCCGCCTCGCCATCAAACCCATCTGGAATGCGTATAATTTCTTCAGCATGTACGCGAATGCGGATGGCATCATTGCGTCATCCTGTGGCTCGCAACGCGAGAGCACAGGATCTCAGACGATTCAAGGAGATCCTGCGCAGTCGCCACGCGCCTCGCAGGATGACAACCAGAATATCATGGACCGCTACATCCTCGCCAAATGCGCCCACGCGGTCGAGAAAATCAAAACTTCATTGGATGCGTATGATACCCCTGGGGGGTGTGAAGCGGTCACCCAATTCTTCGAAGTCCTAAACAATTGGTATATCCGCCGCAGCAAAGAACGTTTTTGGAAAGAAGAAAAAGACGCGGATAAACAAGCAGCCTACGACACGCTCTATACGGTGCTCGCCACCATGTGCCAAGCCGCTGCCCCGCTCTTACCGTTGACGCTAGATGACATCTACAAAGACCTAACCGGCAAAGAAAGTGTGCATTTGGCTGATTTCCCCTCTGTCATCCTGAGCAACGCGAAGGATCTAGATTCTTCGGCTTCGCCTCAGAATGACAATGAACTGATTGCGCAAATGGATTGGGTTCAGGATATTTGTAATGCTGTATTAGCGATTCGTAACAAGCTCAACATTCGTGTACGGCAACCGCTTAAAGAATTGCGTATAGAAGGAACTCACGCATCTACTGTGATTGCTTTTGGCAAGGAACTCATCAAAGACGAAGTGAATGTGGAAGAAGTAATTTCAGCAAACACTGATTTTGCAGAATTTGCGACCTTTAAGCTGTCCCTTAACAACCAAGTCCTTGGTAAACGCCTTCCTGAGAAAATGAAGCAAATCATTCCTGCCGCCAAAAAAGGGGAATGGGAACCAACTGCTCATAATGCTGTAAAGATATGCGGGGAAGAGCTTAGACCGGATGAATTCAAAATTGAATTTGATCCAAAACCTGAATTTAAGGATCGTGCCCAAGCAATTTCTATGAAGAATGGCCTAGGCCCACTGGTTGTTATTGTCGACACCAACATCACGGAAGATTTAAAACGTAAGGGTCTTGCGCGGGATTTAGTGCGTGCCATTCAACAAGCGCGCAAAGATGCCGGGCTGCATGTGGCGGACCGCATTCATTTGGGTGTGGAGGGCAATGTCGCCGAAGTGCTGGCAGACAACGTGCTCACCGCCTACATCAAAGAACAAACGCTCGCGACCGAGCTAAAAGCAACGCCTCTGGCATCAAAAACATTTGAAACTAAGGCCGAGCTCGACGATATTTCTGTCACCATCACCCTTGCAAAGGCAGCATGATATGACCACACAAGCAGTCCACATGGTTCTTGGCCAAGTTTACACCAACAAAGTGCAAAATCCGCGCTTGCTTGAGGCCTTGACCAGCACCCCGCGCGAACAATTCGTACCGCCCGCATTTTCTAAATCCGCCTATGTAGATGCGCCGCTGCCCTACGGTTCCGGCCGCTTTATGCTCGAGCCGCTGATTGTCGCCGAGATGATCTCCCACGCGCAACTTTCCAGCACCAGCAACGTGCTCATCATCGGCGCGGGCCTTGGCTACACGGTCGCCCTCGCCAGCAAACTCGCCTCCATGGTGGTGGGCATCGAAGTAGACCCATCGCTCGCCAATTCCGCCCGCGTATTGCTCGCGCCTTACGCGCCCAAAGGCCGCATCGAACTCGTCGATAACCTGGCCAAAGGCTACGACCGCCACGCGCCCTATGACGCGATTATTATTGAAGGTGCGATCGAACATTTACCTACTAAGTTGACCGACCAACTAGCCACCAATGGCCGCCTGGTTGCCATCACTCCACTTGGTGTAGCCTCCGCTGGCACCTGCGGACTCGGCCGCGTAACGCTCTATACATTGACAGAAGAAGGGCTGACGTCCAAAGAAATTGCCGATTGCGCAGCCGCACGCCTGGCGGATTTCGAATCGCCCGCAAGCTTTTCGCTGTAATAACGTCATCCTCGGACGAGCCTTGCGAGTTCGGGGATCTGTTGCCGTAACGACGAGATCCCCAGCTCGGCTAGACCTCGCTGAGGATGACGTGGTAACAAATTAGGAGGAAATCAATTCCAACATGGAAGGTGGCAAGCGTTTCACTTGTGCCTGAATCGCGATGCCAGCATTTTGCTGGAGAATCGCTTGCGACAATGCCGTTGCCGCATCCGCCATATCCGTATCCGACAGCAGCGAGAGCGCCGCATCCT
Organism: uncultured Rickettsiales bacterium; assembly: GCA_964405685.1. GTDB lineage: Bacteria > Pseudomonadota > Alphaproteobacteria > Rickettsiales > SXRF01 > CAYOOP01. The sequence continues at coordinate 99,839 of CAYOOP010000006.1, read as the reverse complement.
GATTAAACAAAGCAGATTCAAAACTGGCCGAAGCCACATCCACCGTTTCTTGGAATGCGCCCACCGAAGCACCAGCAGTGCCCACGGCATTCAATGCTTGCTGAATCGCAGCCACAGCAGCTTTTGCGCCTGCTTCGGTCGAGATATCAAGTTTCTCACCACCAAAAAGCGTGGCGTTATCAAGCGCGGGGACCGAAAGCGAATTCGCATCTTCCGATGTTTTTTCACCCAGCAGGCCGGTAAAGCTAACGCTCAACGAACCATCGAGCAATTTCGTGCCATCAAAATTCGCCGATTGCGCAAGCTGATCAACATCTTGAAGCGCACCCTGGAAACCCTCATTCAGCGCCGCACGGCCGCTATCGCTCAGCGCACCAGAACTTGCCTGGGTCGCAATCTTCAGTGCTTCACTCAAACGTTCTTGAATTTTATTGATGGCACCACCCGTCACATTCGCAAGGCTGTCTGCCTGCGAAAGATTGCCGATGGCGGAGCGTAAGCCCGATGTTTTATTTTGGAGCTGCACCGCAAGAGAAAGGCTCGCCGTATCGTCAGACGCTTTCGTGAAGCGCTCACCGCTTGAAATCTGCGCGATCGCTTTCTGCACGCGATCAATAGCGCCACTTTTGGCACCTGACAGCGAGCCACTCACTACACCAGTATAAGGGTTGACTATCATACGATGCGATCCTCCTGATCTTCGCTTTAACTCTCCGGCAACTATTACCTGCCCCCGGTTAGCACGAGGTCCTTCACAACCTCACGCCATGCATTTGTTCCCACTCTCTAATGTATACCATAATGGTTACAAAAGAGTAAAGAAAATACACTACTACCAACCCACTGAAAAACATAATTTGTTTTGATATCAGCCGGATGCATCTGAAAAAGCGCTAGAAATACCCCCCGGATATGCTTATATGCCCCCTCAACTTGAACGGGAGATTGTTATGGCTGGTAGTGTAAACAAAGTAATTTTAGTCGGTAACCTGGGCCGCGACCCAGAAGTGCGCACCACGCAAGATGGCCGCGAGATCGCGAACCTGTCGCTTGCGACTTCCGAAAGCTGGCGCGATAAATCCACCGGCGAGCGCCGCGAGAAAACCGAATGGCACCGCGTGGTGATTTTTAACGACAACCTCGTGAATGTCGTCAAAAACTTCCTGCGCAAAGGCTCGAAAGTCTATCTGGAAGGCGCGCTGCAAACCCGCAAATGGACCGACCAATCGGGTGTTGAAAAATACTCCACCGAAATTGTCCTGCAAGGCTACAATGCCACGCTCACGATGCTGGATACGAAAAAAGACAGCGAAGGCAGCAGCAGCTACAGCGAATCCACACCTAGCCAGAAGCCAGCGATGAAGCCCACCGACCATATGGTCGATGATGAAATTCCGTTTTAGTGATTAGCGGATAGCGGATAGCGGTTAGAAAAACGCATCCTAACTACCCGCTAACCGCCAACCGCTATGCAAATTCCCTTCCTCAAAATGAACGGTGCCGGTAACGATTTCGTCGTCTTTGACGCACGTCAGCAAAAGGTCGCGCTCGCCAGCGCCGATATCGAAACGATCGCTTCACGCCATAACGATATCACCCAGGGCTGCGATCAAGTCATCGCCATCGAAAAATCCGCCAAAGCCGATGCCTTTATGCGCATTTATAACGCTGACGGCAGCGAGGTCGACGCCTGCGGAAATGCCAGTCGCTGCGTGGCTGCACTTCTCATGCATGAAAAAAAGGTTCACAACATAACACTCGAAACCTTAGCGGGCATTCTTCTTTGCGAATCCGCAGAGCATGAACGCGTCACGGTTGATATGGGCGCGCCGCGCTTGGAATGGAACGAAATCCCTCTTACCGAAGCGCATGATACGCTGCATCTGCCCATCACCCTCGGCGAACTCACTGACCCTACTGCCGTCAGCATGGGTAACCCGCACATGGTGTTTTTCGTGTCCGATGTATTCGCCATTGATCTTACAAACCTAGGCCCAAAACTAGAACACCACCCCCTTTTCCCCAAACGCGTCAATGTCAGCATCGCACAAGTCGAGGCACGGGATGAAATTGTGTTGCGCGTGTGGGAACGCGGCGCCGGCGAAACCCTGGCCTGCGGCACTGCGGCTTGCGCAACCTTGGTTGCCGCCAACCGCCGCGGCCTTGCCGATAAAAAAGCAACCATCACCCTCCCCGGCGGTGATTTAGATATCGAATGGCGCGATGATGGTCACATCTGGATGACCGGCCCCGTCGCTACCAATTTTGAAGGTGTACTCACACTTTAGGCTTGCGCGCACGGCAATATCGTGGCATCTTTAAAGCACCGAATAAAATGTGAAAGGCACAAATATGATTAGCATTAGCGATATTGAATCCCTCACCAATTTCAAACGTGATACCGCAAAATACCTACGGCGCATGGCCCGCACCAAAAAACCCATGGCGCTCACGGTCAATGGCCAGGCAAAGCTAGTCGTCATGGATCCTGCCGCTTTTCAGGAATATGAAGATTATCTTGAACGTATGGACATGATGGAGTCCGTCAAACGCGGTCTGGCTGATGTCAAAGCCGGGCGCACCTACCCTGCAAGAGAAACGGTCCTCGCCCTTGCCAGAAAACACAATATTCCCCTCCCCCAATGACAACCGTGTACCACGTCACGCTCTCGCGCTCCGCGCGGGATGATATTGAGCACGTATTGGCGTGGCTGGCCGAACAGGGAGCAGCGCACGCAGGAACGCGATGGGTGCATCATCTGCTACACGCGATTGCCACACTGGAAACACACCCACTTCGCTGCCCTGTCGTACAAAACGAGGATGGTACAGAACTCCGCCAACTATTGTTTGGCAAGGGCCGAAGCCAGTACCGCATTCTGTTTGTGATACATAAGAAAAATGTTCATGTGCTCCACGTTCGCCACGCTGCGCGGAAGCCGCTATGACCATTGAAGTCGTCAACTTCGGCTGCCGCCTGAACACCTATGAAGGTGAAGTCATCCGCAAAAACGCGGAAGCCGCCGCGCTGACCGATGCCATCATCTTCAACAGCTGCGCCGTCACCGCCGAAGCCGAACGCCAGGTGCGCCAATCCATCCGCCGCGCACGCAAAGCGAACCCCAATGCCAAAATCATTGTTACCGGCTGCGGCGCGCAAATCTCTCCAGACACATACGCGGCGATGGATGAAGTAGACGCTGTTATTGGTAATGAAGAGAAGATGAAGGCCTCCATCTACTCGTCATTGCGAGGAGCCGAAGGCGACGCGGCAATCCAGCTTTCCCAGCCGCAAGATGGATTGCTTCCCCTTCGCTACGCTCTGGGTCGCAATGACGCAAAAATCCTAGTCAATGACATCATGTCCGTCACTGAAACCGCCTCGCACATGGTCTCGAGTTTTGAAGGTCGGGCGCGCGCCTTCGTGCAAGTGCAAAACGGCTGCAACCACCGCTGCACCTTTTGCATCATCCCATTTGGCCGCGGCAATAGCCGCTCCGTGCCCGCCGGCGAAGTGGTAAATGAAATCCGCACGCTCGTAGAACAAGGCTTCAACGAAGTCGTCATCACCGGCGTCGACGTCTCCGACTACGGCAAAGACCTCCCAGGTTCGCCCACCTTAGGCAGTCTTCTGGGACGCATCCTCACCCACGTCCCGGACTTGAAACGCCTGCGCCTGTCTTCCATTGACGCCGCCGAAGTCGACGCGCAAACCGAAGATCTTTTTGCAAGCGAACCCCGCCTCATGCCGCATTTACACTTGAGCCTGCAAGCCGGTGATGACATGATTTTAAAACGCATGAAACGGCGGCATAGCCGCAATGATATTTTAGATTTCACCGCGCGTATGCGGAAACTGCGCCCTGATGTAGTGTTTGGTGCGGACATCATCGCTGGCTTCCCAACTGAAACGGAAGCAATGTTTCAAAACACGCTGAATATCGTAGAAGAAGCGGGCCTGACGTATTTACACGTCTTCCCCTACTCCGCCCGCGCAGGCACCCCTGCCGCCAAAATGCCGCAAGTAGCCAAAGCCGTGCGGCAGGAACGTGCGAAGCGTTTGCGCACACTCGGCGAACAACAAGTGCAGCGTTACATGCATTCACTCATCGGCACACGTGCCACCATGGTCGTCGAACAAAACAACACCGGTCGCACCGAAGGCTTCGCCACCGCAAAACTTTTCGGCGAACACACACAAGGCAGCCTCGTCACTGCACGTATTAAGAGTGTTGAGGGGAGCCAGTTGGCATGCGCACCCCTATAGCGGTTTAGCACTAAACCTTATAAAAGGTGCTGCAATCTCTGGGGGCATTGCGGCAATTTCCTGGAAGAACGAAATAAAATAATCGCAAGATTTTTTAGGATCGTACGTCCCGGCGTAAATAGCCTTAAGCTCGCCATCATTTAAAACATACCTTACAGCCACTTTATGAGCGACGCTGTTCACCAGTGAATTAAACACATACTCATTAGCAACGGCATAGGCAGTGTTTTTAGGCGCCGAAATTATTCTATCCAGCACATTAAATATTTTATTATAATCGTACGACTGCGTGTCCATATACTTCTTAATCAGCATAAGGTCCGGCTGCTGCCCCAAAAACACTTTAACGCACTGTTCAGGGTATGCTTTGCTGATCCTCTGGATCACATCTACCTGCGTTTCCAATGTTTCTAACACTAGTGAATCATCCATATAAGGTTCTTTAGACTGTATATAACGCATAATGGTCTGTGGAGCCGAACCTCTCCCGCCATGCGTGATATAATCTTTAAACTCCTCATACATCGCCGGTTCGTATGTCTTCATCGTTTGAAGAAGGGGAAGTTTTTGCTCTAACGCCGCCATATCCACCGAGTGCTTATACGCAAAAAACGCCAAGGCTGCTCCATATATCAATACAGAGCATCCCGCCCTACGCAGCATTCGTTTTGAGAATGGGGCCGTGGATGAAACACGCCCGGTCTGTTCTTTTCTCCACTCCATCCATACATAAAGGGCCAGCATCGCCAGCCCCCAGAGAAGCAAAAGGGTCATCGACCGCGTCATTACGCACCCCACCAATAATTAATATTGATTAATTATATAGAGTAGTCTCTTTAACAAGTCAACGAGTTTGGCATATACGCTTGCCAAACACCTGGGAGCGCCTCTAGTGTTTGAAATTAATCGCTTTTCGAAATCGACGTCATGGTAACTAAACGTGTCAATCTTCTCCAAACTCAAATCCGCACTCTCGCGCTCCTCCGGCCAGTTGAGCGAAGGTATCACTTCCATTTTCACCAAAGAAAAGCTGGACGCCGCAACGCTTGAATCGCTAGAAGAACTACTCATCACTGCCGACCTCGGCGTGGACGCCAGCGCCCATATTGTACAGGCTTTCGGCAAAGAGAAATTCGACAAAAATATTTCGGCGGAAGAAGCCAAGCGTGAACTGGCAAAGCACATCTCCGCATTATTTCCTGCTGATTCCGCTTTCACTACCGGCGCTGCAAAACCCTTCGTGATTATGATGGTCGGAGTCAACGGCAATGGCAAAACCACGACGATCGGCAAGCTCGCGCACCAACTTCAACAAGACGGCAAAAAAGTCATGCTCGCCGCAGCCGATACTTTCCGCGCCGCCGCCGCGGAGCAACTAGAAGTGTGGGCAGCGCGCTTAAACTGCCCCATCGTCAAAGGCGCGCCCGAGTCTGATCCCGCAGGTGTAGCCTATGCCGCGCTCGAACGTGCAAAAAAAGAACATATCGATGTGCTGCTCGTTGATACCGCTGGCCGCTTACAAAACAAAACCCACCTCATGGACGAACTCAAAAAAATCATCCGCGTCATTAAAAAGCTGGATGACACCGCACCCCACAGCGTGATGCAAGTGCTCGATGCCACCACCGGCCAAAATGCACTCTCGCAAGTTGAAGTGTTCAAACAAATGGTGGATGTCAGCGGCCTCATCGTCACCAAGCTAGACGGCACCGCCAAAGGCGGCGTGGTCGTGGCGCTTGCCAAAAAATTCAACCTTCCCGTTTATTTCATCGGTGTCGGCGAATCCATCGACGACTTGCAGCCGTTTAGCGCGCAAGAGTTCGCGGAGAATTTAGTCGGCTTGTAGTCATCCTGCGAGACGCGGGAGCGTCTGCGCAGGATCTTTGTCATTTCTTACGAGATCCTGCGCTCTCGCTCACGCGAGCCGCAGGATGACGATGGTGGGAATGACATATAGCAATCGCCAGCGCATCCGTCGCGTCGGCCTTGGTGGCTGTGTGGCCGGGGAGCAAGAGCTTTACCATATGTGCCACCTGCGTTTTATCCGCGTGACCATTGCCGACCAGGGTTTTTTTAATCAGGTTCGGCGCATATTCATGCACGGGCAAGCCGTGCAGCGCCAGCGTCAATAAGATTGCTCCCCTAGCCTGCCCCAATTTTAAGGTGGAAGAACCGCTCACATTCACAAAGGTTTCTTCTACCGCTGCCACATCCGGCGCATATTTTTTGATGACGTCACTCAACGCTTCGTGCTGCACCTTCAAACGCTCAGCCAGCGCCTCGCGGCTATCTGGCGAAGAGATGACACCCGCCGCAATAAATTTGAGTGCGTTGCCTGACTTGGACAACACCCCCCAACCGAGACGTTGTAATCCTGGGTCAATGCCGAGAATGATCATACTACCACTGTCATTCCCGCGAAAGCGGGAATCCAGTAAGCCACGTCTGTGGCACAAGAGGTTTTCTTTTTGCTTCGCTTGCCGCGAAGCGCTGGATTCCCGCTTTCGCGGGAATGACACACTATCAATATCAACTTTCCACCCTACGCTTCGAAGGCAGAGAAGAACGCACAGGCGCGGGCTTGGCAGCGTTCGCATCCGGGCGCTTTAACTCCTCGCCTTTCAAGAGCGCTTTGATCTCATCCCCGCTCAGCGTTTCATGTTCAAGCAATGCTTTAGAAAGTATATGCAAATCTTTGATATTATCATTTAATATTTGCTTGGCTTTCTCGTGCGCTTCATTGGCCAAACGTTTGATTTCCGAGTCAATCAACTGTGCGGTGCCGTCGGACATGCCCTGGTTTTGCTGCCCCATGGAATAACCCAGGAACACTTCCTGCTGGTTGCCGCCATAATGCAGGGGGCCGACTTTGTCGCTCATGCCCCACTCGGTCACCATCGCCCGCGCTAAACGTGTGACATATTGAATATCAGACGACGCACCGCTGGACACTTGCTCATGCCCGAAAATGATTTCCTCCGCCGCGCGCCCACCCATAGCGACTGCGAGGTCTGCATACATTTTCTCGCGTTTGTACGAGACTTTGTCAGACTCCGGCAAGCGCATCACCATGCCTAGCGCACGCCCACGCGGAATGATGGTGGCTTTGTGAATCGGGTCGGACGCCGGCAAATGCATCGACACCAGCGCGTGCCCGCCTTCATGATACGCCGTCATTTTCTTTTCTTCGTCAGACATCACCATGGATTTGCGCTCCGCACCCATCATCACCTTATCCTTGGCGTTCTCAAGCTCCAACATCGTCACGACTTTTTTGCCGCGCCGCGCAGCGAGTAGCGCCGCTTCGTTCACCAGGTTTGCAAGGTCGGCACCTGAAAAACCAGGCGTTCCGCGGGCAATCACGCTCGCATCCACGTCCGGCGCACGCGGCACTTTACGCAAATGCACATCCAAAATTTTGGTACGGCCGATGATATCGGGGTTGGGCACGACAATCTGACGATCAAACCGACCGGGGCGTAAGAGCGCCGGATCCAGCACATCGGGCCGGTTGGTGGCGGCGATAATAATCACGCTTTCATTCGCCTCAAACCCGTCCATCTCCACGAGCAATTGGTTCAAGGTTTGTTCGCGTTCATCGTTCCCGCCGCCAAGCCCTGCGCCACGATGACGGCCAACAGCATCGATTTCGTCAATAAAGATAATGCACGGCGAATGTTTCTTCCCCTGCTCAAACATGTCACGCACGCGGCTCGCGCCCACACCCACGAACATCTCTACAAAGTCAGAGCCAGAAATCGAGAAAAACGGCACGCCCGCCTCGCCCGCAATCGCCCGCGCGAGCAAGGTTTTACCGGTACCGGGAGGCCCGACCAGCAAGCACCCGCGCGGAATTTTCCCGCCGAGTTTCTGGAATTTGCCAGGGTCTCTCAAGAAATCGACCAGCTCTTGCAACTCGTCCTTCGCTTCATCAATCCCCGCAACATTCTCAAACGTCACACGTTCATTTTTGTCAGTCAGTAAACGCGCGCGCGAACGGCCAAAACCAAGCGCTCCGCCGCCTCCCTTGCCGCCACCCATCTGGTTTTTATACATCGAAAACCAAAACGCGATGATGATCAGGGTGGGGAGTAAATAGATGAGAATATCCCCCATCGACCAATTGCCATTGTCCGCCGCGGCCGCAATCTTCACATTTTTTGTAATCAGCTTATCCACCAACCCAGGATATTCCGGTGCTTGGGTCACGAATTGCGCACCCGCTGCATCATGCCCCGCAACGATCGTACCGCCAAGGGTCGACTGGCGAATGGTGACATCCGCCACTTCACCCGCCTCCACCTTGCTGAGGAAATCGGAGAACGCGAGCTTGTTCGCACCTGCATATTCCGCACCATTTTGCACGGCGCTGGCAACCAGCATCACGCCGAAAATGATCAGAATCCAAAGCATCAAGTTTTTGTTAAATTGGGGCATAGGAGGAATTCACTCTAGTAATAAAACGCGGGTCTGCAAGCGGTTTCGTAGGATAGAAATAAATCTGCGCATCGCCCACTCCTATATGGGGTGCAGCCACCAACTCTTCAAGTCTATAAAGTGCAGGAATCAGCACGCTGCCGCTTTTACACCCCAAAAGCGGTGGTGTGAGATCGGGCGCTTTAGCGTTCAGCACACCCACACGCACTGTTTCGGATGTATTATTCATAATCAAAAACCGCTTGTCCCACACCGTTCTCGTCTTCGGCGCAATCGCGACCGGCACCTCCCACGCCCGCGGCTCACGGCACACATATATATAGTAGGGTGTCTTCGGCGACGTGCTCATCCCAATCATCACGCCCAGAAGCGCACGTCGCTTTAATGTACCCTCTGCAATGGCTCTGGCAATCGGAAGCACCGCTTCATATCGGGGCGGCGCATCATCCCCACTAATCGTCGTCACCACGCGCGAAACCAAACGCCACAGGATTTCAAATGGTAGTGATGCAAGCGCTCGACTATCCAACACCGCGATGCCCGCAGGGTGCAGCGTCACCGCCGCAACCAGCGCATCCGCCAGCTGATCCTCCACCGCACCACGCGCCAACCCAAAACGGTCGGCCGCTTCCACCAATTGAGATTTTATTGTCTCCATTCCCTCATGCTAGTATGACTCTTCAATCATGTCACCTTTGGTTACTATTTTTCTGCGCGATATTAAACTCGCCTACACCGAATCCGGCGGGGCGCTCTCTGCACTTGGTTTTTTTGTGGTGAGCTATGTGTTGTTTGCTTTTGCGCTCGGCGCCGAAGAGCAAAAACAATTTCTCTTTCCCATTCTCGCTGCATTGCTCGTATTTGCTACCTTGCTTTCGCTCGGCCAGATGTTCGAACGCGATGAAGAAGACGGAACCCTGGAGCAATACCTCCTCCTCGCCGTTGCACCGGAATGGTTAGTCGTCACAAAAATGGCCGCCTATGCAACTGCAATTCTTGCCCCGCTCGTTGCCGGAACCGTCGCCATTCACACCGTGCAAAATCTCGTCTTCGACACTCCCGCCTTCCTCAAACTCATGTTGCTTGCCGCAAGCCTCGCCGCCATCGGCACCCTAAGTGCGGCACTTGCACTGCTGGCCACCGGCAATGGCCTGGTGCGCAGCCTCATCGCCCTGCCACTCATCCTCCCCGCACTTATCCTTGCGACTCTATCCGGCCAACCCCACACCCTAGGATTATTAGCAGCTCTTACAACGCTACTAATACCACTAGCCGCCTGGCTCGGCGGCTTAGCCCTAAAATCTTAAAAAAGCATCCCGTCATACGAGGCCAGAAGGCCGAGTCAGCCATGCCTGTCCTCCAAAGCTTTAGCGTAGGAGGAAGTCAGCGAAGCTGCGCGCCATATGAAATCCAGTAGGATTTCATGGGCGCAATCGAATGCTAAAAAAACCCCCGCAATTGTGCGGGGGTTAAATCAACGGGAGTAAGAACGGGTAGTTAGATACGGAAGGAAGAAATTTTCACATCCGATTTGCGAGACATGCCTACGCTAGCTTTTCTCTTAGCGGCAGGTTTCTTCGCGGCTTTCTTCGCAGGCTTCTTTTTGGAAGATTTTTTCGCTTTTTTAGCGGTTTTTTTCTTAGCGGTTTTTTTCTTAGCTGATTTTTTAGCGGTTTTTTTCTTAGCGACTTTTTTCTTAGCCGATTTTTTAGCTACTTTTTTCTTAGCAGCTTTTTTAGCAGGTTTACGTTTAGCAGCTTTTTTAGCTGGTTTTTTAGCGGTGGTGAGTAACATATGAGACTCCATATAAATAGTTGATCAATTATTCATTCCACCCACACCACGTAGATGGACATGTCCCCAGGTTTACATCCAAAAAATAAATTTTCTATTAACAGGATCCAAAAAGTGCAGGTCCGTGAACCGGTTGTGCCGTGCACACACAGAAATGTTTTTTTATGCGACACGCCAAAACATCGTCACCGATAATACTGGAAAACACGGCATTGCAACGCATGTAAGTTTATTCCGTACCCGGAATGAGTTTATCAATCATACTTCTAAGCACACGCAATCCTCTAAAATTCATTTCGTATGTGGTACAAAAACCACACTTTCGTTTCCACGATTGTCACTCACCTTGCGAGGGCACCATAATTATGCTATGCGTCATCGCATGAAACTGGCGATTACAGTTGCTTTGCGCGTGTTGATGGCGTGGGTGATCAGTGCATCATCTTCCTACGCCCTACCGCATTCGATGTTTGATATGTCAGAAACGTTTTCGCCGAACACCATACGCTTTATTAAATGGAACACTGCCATTGAGCGCACGCACGCACAAGCGGAGTTGCCCGTCACTTCCTGCAACGACGAATCGTTCCACCCCTGCCATGTAGTAGCGTGGGAAAACCTGCTCAAAGATTGGAAGGGCATGAAGTTCCCGGCGCGCCTCAGCGCCGTGAACGCCTACGCGAATACATTTCCCTACGTCATCGACATGATGAACTGGGGCATCGAAGATTTTTGGGCCACACCGTATGAATTCATAGTCAAAGATGGCGATTGTGAAGATTACGCGATCGCCAAATACATTTCCCTACGCGCCGCCGGCGTGCCGATCGGCCGCATGCGTATCATCGTAGTGCAGGATATGAACCTCGGCGGAGTGATCCATGCCGTACTTGGCGTTTACGACGACAAAAATACGCTCTATATATTAGACAACCAAATTAAGCAGGTGGTGAAAGCCAGTAGCATTTACCACTACAAACCGATTTACGGAATCAACGAACAAGGCTGGTGGGCTTATTCACCGCGCACCAGTGGGGGATAATATGGAAAAGGCAATTACCGAAGATTTTAAACCACGCCTGGTCGGCATCTTGCTCCTTGCTCTGGCAATTGGCGTCGCCGCCTTCGCGATGGTCTCACGCTTCGCGCTCATGGATCTCGACCGCGACATGAAAACCTGGCAGGAAAAACTAAACCTGATCGCCGACAGCCGCGCGAACGATGTGAACGGCTGGGTCAACAATCATTTCACCGAAATGAAAAAACTATCAGAGCAACCATCGTTGCAACTTTATTTGAGCGAGCTTTCCACCCTCAACAAAGCGAGCGCAAGCGAAGAACCGCCGCAACGCACCTACTTGCGCAACCTCATCACCTTCGCCGCAGACCGCCTGAATTTTACGCCCACCAACGTGCCTTTAAGCGTACAAAAAATCCCGGCGGATATTCCTTACGCGGCCACTTCCGGCCTCGTGCTGTTAAATGCGAATGGCGAAACTGTGGTTGCAAGTCCCTATCTCTCCGCACTGCCTGCGCCCATTACGCAACGCCTGGCCAGCCTGCCCAAAGCCATGCCAAACCTGATCGATATGTATAAAAACGATGAAGGCGTCGCCATGCTCGGATTTGTGCAACCGATTTTTGGTATTCAGGCAGACCCGTCGGATGCCTCGGTCGTCGGCCAATTGGTCGGCATTAAACCGGTCGACGCAGCCTTTACGAAATTACTCAAACACCCCGGCACCACCGAAAAATCACTCGAAGTGCTGCTGGTCCGCAGCGAAAACGGTAATGTCGTCTATCTCTCCCCCACCGAAGACGGCAGCACCACGCTCACCAAACGAGTCAGCAACAATCCCGAAACCTTGGCCGAAGCTTACGCCATCGCCAACCCCGGCGCATTTTCCGAACGCAATGACTATGGCTCCACCCCGGTGCTCATCACCGGCCGCGCCATCGCCGGCACGCCGTGGACGTTGGTGGTCAAAATCAACAAAGAAGAAGCGCTGCACGCGAGCAACATGCGCCGTAACGATATGGTGTTGCTCTTCTCCGCGCTGATTGCCCTCATCCTCGCGACCATCGTCGCCGTATGGTACAACGCAAGCTCCCGCCGCGCGATTGAGAGCTCCGCACGTTTCCAGAGGCTCGCCGAAACGGCCACCGCGCACGAACGTCTGCTCGAACTCGTCACCAACAACCAGGTCGAATCCGTCTTCTTGCTCGATGAAGACGCACGCTATTGTTTCGCCAACCGCACCGCCGGAGACACCATTGGTGTCGATGCCGAACAAATGCTCGGCAAAACCACTGCCGATGTCTTGGGCCCCGCACGCGCTGCCGAAATGGCACTGCGCATGCAAGCCGCCCTCGCCTCACAAGAACCGCAGACCTACACCCACCGGATCATGAAAAACGAAGGCGAAATGATCCTGCAAACGCAGATGATCCCGCTCGCCGAACTCCCACTAACGGGTCGCCACACCCCCGGCCTACTCATCAGCGAACAAGACATCACCGAGTTGATGCACGAACGCGAACGCGCCGAACGCACGCACCAGGAACTCATCGACACGCTGGTGATGATGGTTGATCGGCGCGATCCGCACGCCGGCGGACATTCCAAGTTGGTGTCCGAACTCGCCCTCGAAATCGCAGCCGCTCTGGATTGCGACAAGCTCGTGCGCGAAACCGCAAAAACCGCAGGCCTACTTCTCAACGTCGGCAAAATCCTCATCCCCGAAGCGACCCTCACCTCCACCGACAAGCTGAACGAAACGGAACTGAGATCCATCCGCGAATCCGTGCTCGCGACCACCGCATTACTGAAACAAGTAAGCTTCGACGGCCCCGTCGTCGACACCTTGAACCAATCCCTAGAATCCATCGACGGCAGCGGCCCGCAAGGCATGAAAGGCGAAGAGATCCTCATTAGCGCCCGCATCGTCGCCGTCGCCAACGCCTTGGTCGGGATGATCAGCCCGCGCGCCTACCGCCCCGCCCTCTCCCTCAAAGAAGCCATCAATCATTTAGTCGAAAACGTCGACACCACCTACGACCGCAAAATCGTCTTCGCCCTCGTCAACTTCCTGGAAAACCAAGGCGGCAGCGCGATGCTGAACCAATGGATGCAAGGCCGCAAAGCGGCTTGACCGATCACAATCCAACCTTAAAATGGACCAAACAACATGTCATTTTTCGATCAATCCGCTCTAACAAAATCCGCCACACCATCACCCGAAAACATCACGGAAATTTATCTCGGAAAGGGTGAAACACCGCGCACACTGCTGCTCAAATATGCCAACCGCCATGGGCTTATTGCCGGTGCTACCGGCACCGGCAAAACCCTCACGCTGCAAGGCCTGGCGGAAGGTTTTTCTGCGGCTGGCGTGCCGGTGTTTATTGCCGACGTGAAAGGCGACCTCTCCGGCATGTCGCAAACAGGAATCCCCAAAGATCCATTGGTAAAACGCGCCGCTGAAATTGGGTATGACTACCGTTACTGCGCATGCCCGGTCGCCTTTTGGGATATGTTTGGTAAGAGCGGAACGCCCGTGCGCGTTTCCGTTTCCGAGATGGGACCGCTGTTACTCGCCCAACTTTTGCAACTGAACGATGTGCAGGAAGGCGTCCTTAATATCGCGTTTTCCGTAGCCGATGCGGAAGGGTTATTGCTGCTCGATTTTGACGATCTCCGCGCCATCCTCACCCACATTAGCGAAAACGCCAAGGAAGTCGGCGCGAAATATGGCAATGTGAGCGCAGCAAGTGTGGGGGCTATCCAGCGTGGCTTGCTCACCCTTGAGCAACAAGGCGCAAAAAATCTCTTTGGCGAACCCGCACTTGATATCAATGATTTGATTGCAATAGCGCCCAATGGCCAAGGCGTGGTGAATATTCTCGCGGCTGAAACATTGATGCAATCTCCCAAGCTATACGCGAGTTTTATGCTGTGGTTGCTCGCCGAACTCTTCGAAGACCTGCCGGAAATGGGCGATATTGACAAACCCAAGCTGGTATTTTTCTTCGACGAAGCGCACCTATTGTTTAACGATGCGCCCAAACCGTTGATTGAAAAAATCGAGCAATTGGTAAGGCTCATCCGCTCCAAAGGTGTCGGCGTTTATTTCATCACACAAAACCCGGCGGATATCCCTGCCAATGTCCTCGGCCAGCTTTCTAACCGCGTGCAACATGCGTTGCGCGCCTTCACACCGCAAGACCAAAAAGGTGTAAAAGCTGCGGCGGATACGTTCCGCGCGAACCCTTCTTTCAAAACTGCAGATGCGATTACAACGCTCGGCGTCGGTGAAGCGCTCGTGTCAACATTGGATGAAAAAGGCACGCCAACCATCGTGGAGCGCACGCTCATTAAACCGCCGTCTTCGCTGGTTGGCCCCATCTCGCCTACCGCACGGCAGCAAATGATAGCGGCAAGCCCACTTCGTGGAAAATATGAACAGACGATGAATCGCGAATCAGCGTATGAAATGCTCAACCGCCGCGCACAAGAAGTGCCGCAGCAACTCAAGCAACAGGCAGCCATACCACACCAACCCCAAGCGCGTGGCCGCCAGCCGGAAAATCTGGCGATGGTGGTAACCAAAAGCGTGGTGCGCGCCGCTGGCAGCCAAATAGGTCGGCAACTCGTGCGGGGCCTGATGTCGTCTATGCTAAAAGGACGTTGACGTTATTTTCCCTCTTCCGGGCCTGCGTTTTCTCTTGCATACCCATACTCACCCTGGCCAGGGCAAGTCCTCGCGTTGAACGTAGTGAACGGCGAAGGCAGGAAGAATTCGGCGAAGGCGTATGGTGGAGATTGTGGTCAAAAGCCCCTTCTTCAGGCTACGCGGCGGACGGTCTGTCGGAAGGCAGCGTACGAACCAACCTCACGTGGTCTTCCTATGGTGCAATCTACAGGGCATGCCCTACTTTAACCCGTCATTCTCAGCGAGGCCTAGCCGAGCTGGGAATCTCGTAAAATGGATAAAGATCCCCGTCGGCACTAAGTGCCGCCGAGGATGACAAAAGGAAAAAGAACAACAATTAAAGCTGATCCACCAACCCCTGCAAATCCTCCGGCAATGGCGCTTCAAATTCCATGGGCTCTGCCGTCACCGGATGAATCAGCCGGAGCCTATGCGCATGCAGCGCTTGGCGGGGGAAAACATTGAGCACCTCCAAAGGCGTTTTGCGTTTGGAGCCATAGGTGCTATCGCCAATTAGAGGATGGCCAATGGCTGCCATATGCACGCGAATCTGATGCGTGCGCCCCGTCTCCAGATTCGCTTGCACCAGCGCCGCCACCGGCCGCCCATTCGCATGAAAAACCTCCAACGTTTTAATATGCGTCGTCGCTGGTTTCCCGCCCGTTTTCACCACCGCCATTTTCTGGCGATTACGCGGGGAACGCCCAATATTTCCCGTAATCGTCTGTGATTTTGGCGCGCCATGGCACACCGCAAGATACTCCCGTTTCAAACTCCGATCCGCAAGCTGCGCGGAAAGATGCTGATGCGCCGCATCGTGTTTGGCCACCACCAGAAGCCCACTCGTATCCTTATCAATCCGGTGCACAATCCCCGGCCGCGCCACCCCGCCGATGCCCGACAAACTCTCCCCCGCATACGCAAGCAGCGCATTTACAAGCGTCCCATCCGGATTCCCCGCACCGGGATGCACCGTCAACCCAGCAGGCTTATTGATAATAATCAAATCGTCATCCTCATACACGACCTCCAGCGGCATCTCCTGCGCCTCAAGCTGAGATTCCACAACTTCGGGCACATGCACCACAAACATATCCCCCGATTTCACCTTATATGCCGCATCCAAAACCGCCTGCCCTGCCCCATTTTTCACGCACCCCTCCGCCAGCAACGCCTGCACGCGCGCCCTTGAAAACTGCGGCAAAGCGGCCGTCAGCCACTTATCCAACCGCTGTTTTCTTGCGGTTTCATCGGCAGTGAGTGTATAAATATCAGTCATTATAAGGTACTTTCACCTCTCCCGCGTGCGGGAGAGGGCAACGGAGCTTCGATTTTCTTTTTCAGAAAATCGTTAGCGGAGTGGGTGAGGGCATTAAACCTTTCCCTCTCCAAGGGTTTGTAAGTTTGCTTACGCTTCACTAACAAAACCTGTCCTCTCCCGCAAGCGGGAGAGGAGAAGGGGCAGCGATTGTCACAAAAACTTCATTTTCTCTTAAAGGTGAAATGGTAGTATAATGGCTACAGAATACACTGTCAGCAAGGACTAGAAGAATATGCCTCCTATGACCCCTGAACAATTCATGAATATGATGAGCGGAACCCAACCACAGGAACCGGAACCTAAGCCCGTAAACACGAATGGCGATTCCTTATCTTACTGGAATGCCACCACCTCCGTAGGTGCCGTGGTCGAAGCGCCTGCCAGCACGACAGCGCCTCAGGAAGAAATAAAACAAGAACCACGGGCGGATACCCTCTCCGTAGACAAAGCCGTGTTCGATTTAGAAACAGCAATCTCACAGTTGGATCAGACCAAAGCAGTGGCAGAAGAACTAAAGATTCCTGTTGGCAATATACCAACCATACCCGTCCCTTCCACGACAGGCCAAAGCGCTGAAGCTGTAGTCGCCCTTGCAAAAGAAGCACGTGGAACTGCTGAAACTACAACGAACGCCATTCAAGGCCGGATCTTAGAAAGCGTGCCCGCAAAGGTCATGGAACTCGCCGCCGGGGCAATGGCTCTCGCAGAAGATATTATCGTGCCTCATGCTCAGAAATTTTCTTCATTAGCAGCAGAAGTAAAAACCGCTGTAGGGGGTTGGGCGCGGAGCCTCGACACACTGGAAAGAGCCCCTGATGGGAGTATTATATCCTCTGCATTCACCGCAAAATCTGCCCCCACGAATGAATACTTAGCGACACGAAGCGAGCTTCAAATCCCTGAAAATGCCGGTCTGCCGAAGGGCATCCCAGGCCTTGGCCAAGGTCAAAGCATTGGCAGAATGAGCTAATTTCCCTGCCCGTCACGCCACTGTCACGTAATCTTCATTTGTAGTTCAGGGATTTACGTGAGAAAATAAGCCTATGGTCGATGAAAATACCCCTTTAGAACCCCAATTCGCCCCCGAACCGGTGGACGAAAGCAAGATTCGCCGCTCTTCCATGTGGAAAGGCGCGCTACGCTTTGCCAAAAACGGCATGCTAGTCGGTGCTGTTGCAGGCTTAGTCTTGACCGGCGGTATGCTGGGCACTGGCCTCATCGTCGGCAAAACCTTACTAGGTGCCACCGCCAGCGCATGCGGCGGGTTGATGATGATGCCCGGTGTCAATCTGGTTGCGGGCCCTATATGCGGCGGCGCTGCCGTTGCTGCAGTCGGCACCGTCGCCAGCCATGTCGCTAAATACGGACTCCTCGGTACCGGTATGCAAGCCCTCTTCGCCGTTGGCTCGGTTGCCATACCTGTTGTCATTGGTGGTATCGTGCTTGGTGCCGTTGTCGGTCTCGCCTGGGGCGCTGCACATGGCGCAGCCGATGCGGAAAAAGACATCGAAAAAGCTGAACTCGCCGCCAAGGTGGAAGCCCACCGCTTGCAAGTCGCCCACCACCGCCGCGAATACGAAAAAGCCCAGCTTCAGCAAACCAAGCTGGAATTCGCCCAACAAGGCCGCGACATGGGCCTAGAACCCGGCTATCTCCCGAGCCCACGCACCCCCGCGCAAAACGCTCCTAATGAGCGCGATGCTGGCCTAAACGTTCCCACAATCGGCTAAAATACCCCAAGAATTTACTTGCACGCAGGTGGATATTTGCTAGGTTCCGCCGCCTCCCCGCGTCTGCGGGTGAACACTACGCACCCGTAGCTCAGTTGGATAGAGTGCATGGCTACGAACCATGAGGTCGGGAGTTCGAATCTCTCCGGGTGCGCCATTTGAAAAAAGCCCATGCGTGGTTTGCTTTTTTAATGCTCCAGGCAGGTTGCATAAATATAACTATCTGTTAATATATGCTCCAATAACGGGGATCCTATGCTTGAGAATGACAGCTTAGAATTGCTAACAGCGCACAAAACGCAATTTCTGCAGTGGCAGAACACGCCGCATATGACGAACAGGGATTATTATAATGCGCTATGCGACATGGGTGTAAGGTTTACACCAAGCAAGCAGCAGTTCCTGGGCAGCACCTCAGAGCCCGTGCTCAAAGCGATGAACGAAAACGGCGAGATGATGTTCCTGTTTTTGGAGCGCACTAAAGAATGGAGTAAATCCCCCAATAATTCAAATCGGTCCAGAACTTTTAAAAACGCAGAAATTCACCTAAGAAAAAGAGCGACTGCGTTAGGAATTCAATACGACGACATCAAAATAGATTCCGCCCCCTCAATACCAAACCTATTCGAAAAGAATGCGAGAGCACATGGCTTGAGCGTTGCTCCTGGGGACAAAGGCAAACTCAAAGTGTGGCCCACAGCGTACCCAGAATTTGTAAAGCTTATAAACGCGGAGGATGTGAGCAAAACAGAAGATACGGCTCTAAATTTCCTACAAACCTTCTTGAACGATATAAAAAAATACAGAGAAGAACAGCAAGCGCTGATACGTCAAGGCTGGTCTGTTGGTGCTCCCCCTGCCGCACCAGGAGAAGAAAGAACATTCACTTCAAGAGATGGGCTGACGCAGGTAAAAGCAGCGGTGAGAAATAATAATGCCAGTGAATTCCTCACCACATTAAGAACAGCCAAGAAAAAGGGTAAAGGCAACCTCCCGGCCCCCGTGCAACCCAAGTTTACTTGGCCAGAAGAAAAACCCGCACCAACGCTTGTTATTTTTGATGCGTCTTCTCTTGATGCCCTCAAAAAAGGAGACACGGTAGCGCGAGAAATGGTATCGGACATTGTCGAATTTCAAGCGTCTTTACCCAATGTTTTGACCGTCATACCCTCGCAACTGCTGGATCAAGATATACGTAAAAGAGGCACCTATTTAGAAGACAGCGGAGACGTCATAGAAAACCACACTTATAACCCCGCCAAGCACAAACACATTCCATTTACAGACCAAGCCCAGCGCTGCTTGATCGGTGACGATGGTAACGTAAAGCGGTTTCACTCAAAGCATGAAATCACACCCCACAACCTCGTCATCTGGCATGATAAAGTAAGCCAGGGGCATATTGAATTATCTGCTGAAACGCCGCATTCCCAAGGAGAAGCCGCAACCCTCCAATGCCTCAAAGAAATTCCGCATAAAGGTGATATCTTCGTTGTTACCGATAACTTTGAATGGGCCAACCACAACCTAAAATCACTCAGTACATTGGATACATTTCGCGACCGTATCCATGTGCTTTCTACGAGAGATTATATTCAGCATATCGTAGGAAGCAGCACGCAACTGCATAGCTTATTAAGCAAAACATTTGTTGAAGCCACAAGCATTTCTCCAAGCGACAACGCCATCGTTAAACTCGACAAGACTCTTGATACCCTCAATAAGCACATGCCTGAGGATGCGCAAAAATCCTTTTCTACCTATCAACCTATCCCGGGCGAACAAAACGGGATGTACTATTTGAGCCATGATAAATTTGATCGTGTGATCAAAGAAGGGCTTGCTTGGAAAAAACAACATCCTGACGATCAGCAATATGCCGCGCACGCCTTTGAAGATAGAGGCGACTATGACATCGTACATTCGGATATTAGTGAAAACCGCCGTCGGATATACACCGGCAAACCATCGGATATTAAATCGCGGTGATAGCGTTGATACCGCCTGAATGGATCACCGAATACGCCTGCTGCAGCGTTGGTAGTGGCATGGCGTGCATCTCTGCATGCACCTTCGCCTGCCCCACTACGTCGCCGATGATTGTAGTGCTGGCCTGCGAAGCGCCGAATTCGGGATGCCATTGCACACCCATGATATAGTGGCCTTGCAACACGCCGCTCGGGTCGGTTTCAAAGCCTTCAATGTGGCCATCTTCCGCTTTCGCATTCACGCGCAAACCCTGCCCCAATTTGCTGACTACCTGGTGGTGGAAACTGTTTTCCATCGCGCCATTGCCAGCGATTTCATTGAGCCGCGTGCCCTGCGCAAATAGAATTTTCTGCGTGCCTTGGAAACCCGGCACATCGCCCTGATGGTGCTCATCCACATGCTGTTTGAGCTTTCCACCCAGCACTACGTTAATGCGCTGCATGCCGCCGCAAATACCCAGCAGCGGCACTTGCTGTTTCATCGCCTTGAGTATCAGCGTGTTTTCAAATTCCGCACGAAAATCATTGGTTTCAATTTTGGTTTTCGGGTGCGGCGTTTCGCCGTATTTAGCGGGGTCGATATCGTCATTATTGCCCATAATCACGATGCCGTCCGCGCCCTTGACTTTTTCGCTTACCGCTTGCGCAATGCTACCGTGTTTGGAGATTAGTTCCTGATGATTGGCAACTAGCACCGGGTCTGCACCCGTAGCACGCAAGCTCGCCATGATGGCGTTTAAAGACTTGGTATCCCGACCATCAACGAAGGTCGCGCTAACGAGAATGCGGGGGTGTTGTTGTGACATCCCTATAGTGTAACCTTTTCCCTCTTCAGGCTTAAATGAAGCTTTGATGACAAATGCCCCGAGCTAGGCTATGATGCGGCATGAAGCGCATTTGGCTCATAGTGCTATTTATCTTTATATCCCAGCCAGTTATGGCCTCCGGTCTTATTCGCGATGCCGAAATTGAGGACACACTCCGCCAGATCGCGGACCCCGTCTTTGAAGCCGCCGGCATGGACCCCGAACGCATCCGCATTTTCATCGTGCAAGATAATGCGATTAACGCTTACGTCGCCGGGGGTGCCAACATCTTCATACACACGGGCTTAATCAACGCGATGGAAGATCCGTCGATGCTAATCGGCGTCATCGCCCACGAAACCGGCCACATCAAAGGCGGGCACTTGGCGCGCGGTGCCGAGCAATTGCAAAACGCGCAAATCGGCATGATCGTAGGCTATATTCTAGGCGCGGCCGCCGCAGTGGGTGGCGGGGGTGATGCCGGGGCCGCCGTCATGGGCAGCACCAGCCAAATTGCAAACCGCGTCATGCTCGCGTTTTCGCGCACCAACGAACAATCCGCCGATCAATCGGCACTCACGACGCTCGATACTATGGGCGTTTCCGCCAGCGGCATGCTCAAAACCTTTGAGCTGCTGCGCCGCAAGGAGCGCATGATCGGCAATCTTGATCCATACGCCGTCACCCACCCGCTTTCGGCCGAACGCATCACCTATGTGCGTGCGCATGTGAACGATGCTGCGGTGCTGGAAGGCACCTATCCAAAAACGCTGGACGAACCTTTTGCGCGTATGCAGGCCAAGCTTTATGCGTTTTTGAACATCGCGCCCAAAACATTTACCAAATACCCCGAAAGCGACAAACGCTTCGCCGCACGCATGGCCCGCGCGATTGCCGCCTATAAAAAGCCGGATGCACCCAAGGCGCTAGCACTTGTTGGCGCGCTAATTAAAGAACGCCCGCAGGATCCGTATCTGTGGGATTTAAAAGGGCAGATCGCCTTTGAAAATAGCAGAATTGACGAGGCCATCACCGCCTATACCCGCGCCGGTGAGCTGGCCAAGAATAATCCGCTGATCCTTACCTCACTGGCCGAAGCACAGCTTGCCAAGCCCGGGAAAGAGGCGGCGCAAAAGGCGTATGACACGCTGACACTCGCCACCTCCCGCGATGCTGAAAATGCACGCAGCTGGCATTTGATGGCAACCGCCGCCGGCCGGCTTGGCAAGGTAGGCGAAGCGAGCCTGGCACTGGCCGAAGAAGCGGTACTCACAGGCGATGCCAAAGCCGCCACCCTCCACGCCACCCGCGCGCTTGAGCTACTTCCCAAAGCCAGCAACCACCGCCTGCGCGCCGAAGACGTCAAACTCCAGGCACTGCAGATGAAGGGGGAGGAATGAGAGTGGTCGGGGAGACAGGATTCGAACCTGCGACCCTCTGGTCCCAAACCAGATGCGCTACCAGACTGCGCTACTCCCCGACATAAACACTAGACCAGAATAGTCTGGTAGCGTTTTAGTGTTCCTCGCCTTCGCTCGGGGGCAGACTGCGCTACTCCCCGAAATCGTCATTCCCGCGGAGGCGGGAATCCATTCGCAAGGTGATGTACTGATTACTGAGCATGCTGTCTATAAAAATCTTACCCTCCAGCCCATGAGATCCTGCGCATCCGCCTTCGCCCATGGCTTCGGCGAGATCGCAGGATGACGCTACCCAAACTGGCTCAAGGCCGCCCCGTGTTTGCGGAGCCAGGCGCGGGAGGCGGCGTGGTGGGGGTCTAGCTTGGCGACCAGGGCCCAAAACCTCGGGCTGTGGTCGTGGTGGCGCAAATGCGCGCATTCGTGGGCGGCAAGGTAGCGCACCACCTGCCGGGGTGCCAGCGCCAAACGCGAAGAAAACGCCAGCGATCCGTCATGCGAACAACGGCCCCACAAACTATTCATCGCCTTCACCTGAATAGGGATGGGCTTATGATACTCCAGTTGCACGGCGCACGCATCCACCTCCTCGCGCAGCACGCGCTTTAGTTCGGCATTCAACCAATCGCGCACACGGCGGTGGAAAAACTGAATATCGCCGCGAACCACCACGCGGCCGCCTTCTCTAAGCGGCAACCCGCGCCCGGGGACGTGTAAAAACGTGATGTGCTCATCCATGACGTTCAGCGTAACACCAGGGTAAAATTTCTGCCGCTCAGGATAACACGCCTTGGTCTTCTCCAGCCACGCCTGCCGCGACTGCGCAAATTTCAGCGCTTCTTTCATGGAAGCCCGCATCGGCAACGTCAGCAGCGCCTCGCATTTGGCGGGGTTATAAGAAATTGTGTAATTCCGCGCGCCGCGTACACGGCGGATTTTAAGGGGAGTATCGGCAATATTATATATCTGCAAATGCACGTACTTCTTTCGCACCACCCGGATGTGTGACAGCGCCTTTTTCGGCGGTGCCGACGGTTTGGGCGTATTTCCACAGCGCGCCAGATTGGTAATCATGCGCGCGTGGTTTCCAGGCTTTTTTACGTTCCGCAAGTTCGGCGTCTGAAAGTTTTACATCAATCGTACCTTTGGTGGCATCAATCGTGATTTCGTCGCCGTTTTTCAGCAGTGCGATCGGGCCTCCGACAGCTGCTTCCGGCCCGACGTGGCCGATGCAGAAACCGCGCGTGCCGCCACTGAAGCGCCCATCAGTAATGAGGGCAACATCCTCACCCCTGCCCTGGCCGTAAATGGCGGCGGTGGTGGAGAGCATTTCGCGCATACCGGGGCCACCTTTGGGACCTTCGTAGCGGATGATGATGACGTCGCCTTTGTTGTATTTCCCTGCTTCGACTGCTGCAAACGCATCTTCCTCGCAATCGAAACAGAGTGCGGTGCCGGTGAACACCAAATTCTTTAGGCCCGCAACTTTTACAATCGCTCCTTCCGGCGCGAGGTTGCCTTTGAGTGTGACCACGCCGCCGGTTTTGGAGATAGGGGCGTCAAAACTGTAGATTACTTTGAGAGATCCTGCGCTGCCGCTTTGCGGCCCGCAGGATGACGCTAAGTTTTCCGCCACCGTCTTCCCCGTCACCGTCATGCAATCCCCATGCAAAAAACCGCCATCAAGCAGCGTGCGCATTACGGCTTCAACGCCACCGGCTTCGTAGAGATCCTTCGCGGTATATTTCCCGCCGGGCATGAGGTCGGCCAGATACGGGGTTTTTGCAAAGATTTTGCCGACGGCATGAATATCAAAATCAATCCCGCATTCGTGGGCAATCGCCGGCAAATGCAGCGCCGCATTGGTTGAGCCACCCGTTGCTGCAACCACGGCGGCGGCATTTTCCAGTGCTTTGAGAGTCACAATATCACGCGGGCGGATTTTCAATTTCAACAATTCCATCACCGCACGACCACTTTCAAACGCGAAGCTATCGCGCGCTTCATAGGGCGCAGGTGCACCGGCAGAACCGGGAAGTGCCAAGCCAATCGCCTCGCTCACACACGCCATAGTATTTGCTGTGAACTGCCCACCGCAGGAACCAGCGGAAGGACACGCCACTTGTTCCAGCGCATGCAAATCCGCAGCGGACATATTACCTGCCGCATGTTTGCCGACACCTTCAAACACATCTACTACCGTGACGTCTTTACCTTTAAATTTTCCGGGAAGGATGCTGCCGCCATACATGAACACGCTCGGCACGTTGAGCCGCACCATCGCCATCATGAGTCCCGGAAGTGATTTATCGCAACCGGCAAGGCCGACGATGGCATCATAACAATGCCCACGCATGGTGAGTTCGACCGAATCCGCAATCACCTCGCGGGAAACGAGCGAGGATTTCATCCCCTGGTGCCCCATGGCGATGCCGTCCGTCACCGTAATCGTCGTGAATTCGCGCGGAGTTCCACCTGCCGCTGAAATACCTTTTTTTACCACCTGCGCTTGACGGCCGAGCGTGATGTTGCACGGCGCCGCCTCGTTCCATGTGGTCGCTACGCCAACCAGCGGTTGATAAATTTGTTCCTCGGTCAGCCCCATAGCATAAAGATAGCTGCGGTGCGGCGCGCGTTCGGGGCCAACGGTGACGTGGCGGGAGGGGAGATGTTTTTTGTCGGTCATAGGACTTTTCTAATCCTTTGTTTTGGCGCTTGCAAGAATGGTTTTGGCGTAGGTCGCAAGCCTGCCCTCGGCAATGGCTGCGCGGATACCGTGCATGAGGCGTTGGTAAAAGGTGAGGTTGTGCTCGGTCAGCAGCATGGCTCCGAGCATTTCATCGGCTTTGAAGAGGTGGTTGAGGTACCCGCGGGTAAATTGGGTGCAGAGGGTGCAGGGGCAACCTTTTTCGAGCGGGGCTTTATCATCAATAAACCTACTATTACGCACATTCCATTCACCTGCAAAGGTATACGCCCGCGCATTGCGGCCCGAACGCGTTGGAATCACGCAATCGAACATATCGACGCCTTCCATCACCGCCAGCACAATATCGTCCGGCTTGCCTACCCCCATGAGGTATCTTGGCTTGTCTTCCGGCAGATGTGGCACAGTAGTTTTTAGCGTTTCTACCATGAGTTCCTGCCCCTCTCCCACCGCAAGCCCACCAATCGCATAACCGTCAAACACAATCGCTTTTAGCGCAGCTGCAGATTCAGCACGTAAGTTCGGATAGATACCCCCATGGACTATGCCGAATAACCCATACCCGGTACGGGGTATAAATGCTTGTCTAGAGCGCTTCGCCCAGCGCATCGAAAGCTGCATCGAATCATTCGCTTCTTTTTCGGTAGCGGGAAATGGCGTGCATTCATCAAATGCCATGGTGATATCTGCACCTAAAAGATGCTGAATTTCAATAGAGCGCTCCGGCGTTAAATGAATGGTTTCGCCGTCGAGATGGGATTGAAAGGTCACGCCGTCTTCGCTGATCTTGCGGAGTTTTGCGAGCGACATCACCTGAAACCCGCCGGAATCGGTGAGTATTGGCCCATGCCAGTTCATGAACTTGTGCAAGCCGCCAAAAGCCGCAACACGCTCCGCCGTGGGGCGCAGCATCAAGTGATAGGTATTACCGAGGATAATTTCTGCGCCCGTCTTAGCAACATCCGCCGGCTTCATGGCCTTGACGGTCGCCGCTGTACCAACCGGCATAAACGCCGGGGTCTGAATGTTGCCATGCGCGGTTTCAAGCGTGCCTAAGCGGGCATGGCCGCTGGTGGTGTGAATGTTAAACTTCATGGTACACGGTATAGCAAACACGCATCGCCATAGGAATAGAAACGATAGCCGGATTTGATGGCGTGTTGATAAGCTGATTTCATTTGTTCCAGGCCAGAGAAGGCCGAAACTAGCATAAACAGGGTGGATTTTGGCAAATGGAAGTTGGTAAGCAGCACATCCACGCATTTGAACTGATAGCCCGGGGTGATGAAGATATTGGTCCAGGCAGCATAGGGATGTACTTCGCCGTTTTGGGTGACGGATTCCAGGGTGCGTAAACTCGTAGTGCCCACGGCGATCACCCTGCCCCCGGCTTTTTTCCGCGCATTGATTTCGTTTGCGGCTTCCGCGTTCACTTCCGCGAATTCGCTGTGCATCACATGTTCTTCCGTGGTTTCCGCTTTCACAGGTAAAAACGTGCCCGCGCCCACGTGCAGGGTTACGGGGACAATCGCAACATCCATCGCCTGAATGCGCGCGAGCAGTTCCGGTGTAAAATGTAACCCTGCGGTAGGCGCAGCAACAGAAGCTGTTTTTTTATCATGTGCATAGTTGGTTTGGTAATCCACTTTATCCTGCACGTCGGCCTTCCGCTGTTTTTCAATATACGGTGGCAGTGGCACATGGCCGTGCTCCTGCAATTTGCCCATCAACGCAGCATCGCTCAAACCAAAATCAAGCACCACCTCGCCACTATCAAGCTTATCGTGCACCAGAGCGGTGAAATCAGGCGCAAAGGTGAGGGTATCACCAGTTTTTAAACGCTTGGCGGGTTTGGCGAAGACACGCCAGCGCCCCTGCCCCGTTGGCCGGTGGAGCAGGATTTCGACCTTCGCATCACCACGCTTACCATATAGCCTTGCGGGTAAAACGCGCGTATCATTCACCACCAACACATCGCCTGGTTTGAGATAATGCGTAAAGTCACGTACGCTGGCATCCGTCAGCGTCGGCCCCACGACCAGCATTTTTGCGGCATCGCGCGGGGAAATAGGGCGCAGTGCAATAGCCGACTCCGGCAATTCAAAATCAAAGAGATCAACGCGCATGTTTAAAGCGAATGGATCCCCGCCTACGCGGGGATGACACTCTTTATTTTACATCCGCCGCAACTTGCATTTTGATGATTTTATCAGGTGCAGACACGGAACCGTTGTTGCCGGAATCGCCTTTTTTGATTTTATCGACGAATTCCATGCCGGAGACCACTTTGCCGAATGCGGTGTATTGGCCGTCTAAGAACCCAGCGTCCGCGAAGCAGATAAAAAATTGGCTGTCGGCCGAGTTGGGCGAAGAAGCGCGCGCCATGGAGACCGTGCCACGGCCGTGGTGTTCTTTATTGAACTCCGCGTTGATTTTCTGGCCGGAACCGCCGGATCCGGTGCCCGTTGGGTCACCGGTTTGGGCCATGAAGCCTTCGATCACGCGGTGGAACACCAAGCCGTCATAGAAATGTTGGCGGGTGAGTTCTTTGATACGCTTGACGTGATTGGGTGCAGCATTCGGGAGCAGTTCAATGACTACGCGACCATCTTTCAAATCCAAATACAGGGTGTTTTCCAAATCAGCGGCCATAGCGTTCATGCCTCCAAAGCATACGAATAACAGGGTGAGAATTAGTTTTTTCATAAGTAGTTCCTTTATACAACAGTTTGTAGATACGCGCTAAGACCCATGGATTTGATGAGATCCAGCTGAGTGCGGATGTAGTTGATGTGCTCTTCCTCGCTTTTTTGGATGGTGGTGAGGAGGTCAGACGTTACATAGTCTTCTTTGCTTTCGGCGAGCGTCGTCGCCGCGCGCAGATCTTTGTCCGCTTGCAGTTCCAGCGTCATATCCGCCTGCAGAATTTCTTCCACGGTTTCACCGATGAAGAGTTTGCCGATATCTTGCAAGTTCGGAATGCCGCCGAGGTATAAAATGCGCTCGACCAGCTGGTCTGCGTGTTTCATTTCGTCGATCGATTCTTTGTATTCATGATCCGCGAGTTTCATGAAACCTTGGTGTTTCAGGATGCGCGCGTGCAAGAAATATTGGTTGATGCCGGTCAGCTCATTTCTGAGTACGGCATTAAGCGCCTCGATAATCGCCTTGTCTTTGTGCATGAAAAGCCCTTTCGTGAATGCGCATCATATGCGGGCAAAAAGGGAATTCAAGCGAAGTTTACGCGAATGATTCTTAGTTGAGCGTTTTATCTTGCGCGTCGAGTTTTTCTTCGATCACGGGCACGCATTTGCCGCAGACGGGTTTGCAACCGAAGCAATCAAACGTATCGCGCACGCAAGAGGCACCTTCGGCGATGGCGCGATTGATTTCGGAGTCTTTCAGGGCGTTGCACAGGCAAATATACACAGTGGGCCCACTGTACCGGATTTTGGTAGAGTTTGCAAGTAAGAATCAGTCGCAACTTCACCACTCGACATCTTTCCCACTCGTCATTCCCGTGAAGGCGGGAATGACGGAAGCTGTCGGGTGGTAAGAATCTCAACTATAAATTAAGGATTGATTGATGCGAGTGTCGGCAACCGCGCCATTTTGGCGCGTTTGTGGACTAAGAGGAAAGAGTTAAGTTTCATATACTTAGGAGCAATCGCACTGGGTGTATTTCATCAAACCTTCACATTTCTTTGCCACGACCTCAGGTAGAATGAAATAATGGCCCGTGAACCCAACAATGCTCTCGCCATCGTCGGCGGCGGAATTTCCGGCCTGATTTCAGCGATGAATGCGCTCGATCGGGGTGCGAAAGACGTGCACGTGTATGAAGCCAATGCCAAGGGGCTCGGCGGCAAAATTCAAACGGGGTATATTCAAGCGGGTGAGAAGCGCGTCGCCATTAGCATGGGGCCGGAATTTATTGATAAGGAACACACAACACTCGTGGCACTTGCGCAGCGTTTGGGGGTGAAGCTTGAGGTGTGCGAGGAGCAATCGAAGGAAGTGTTTCAAGCGCAGGATGGCACCTTGATTCCTGATTTCATCAAGCAATATGCGCCGATTGCGAAAGAAATTATTCGCATTCGCGAGGCGATGCAAAACGATCCGGAACTTAAAAATTCTATGAAATCGACGTCGGCGAAAGCGTTATTGCAATCGCTCGGCAGCAAAACACCGGCCGTTGAAAACCCGAGTTTGCTGCAACGGGTGTATAATCTGGTGACGTTTAGCAGCAACCGGGTTTCGCAAAAGGTGATTGATTGTGCGCTCGCTGGCTCGAGCCATGATTTGGGGATGAATGCCGAAAATGTAACGGCGGCGCAGTTTATTTCCGAAACCAGCCCGAATCCACAGCGTTTCCTCGCCAGCACGTGCGACTATCGCGTCGAAGGCGGGACGGCGGCGATTATTGATGCGCTGCGCGCACACCTTGAAGAACGCGGCGTGCAATTTCATCTGGGGCACAATGTAAGCGCCGTGCAAAAACAGCAAGACGGCGGCATCGACCTCACTTTTGAAACGGCTGAAGGCACGCACAACGTTAAAGGCGCTAAGGTGATTATGGCGGTGCCAACGTATGCACTATCGAAAATCAAAGGGTTGGAATTTCTGAAACTGGAGGAAAACCAGCCGCAATATAATCAATATGGGAAGTTAACCGTGGCCTTGAAACCCGGTGTAGCAACGCCGGATGCCAATTATTTCCTGGGTGAGTCTGAATGCTGGAGCCCAGCAGATGGGCTCATGACCTTCTTGGTGCATAATCACGATGGTGCCAAACCCGCGCAGGTGATTCAGCGCACGCTTGCGAATGCAGCGCAGGCCTTTGGCACAACGGTAGAGCAGATGTTTGATATGACGCCGGGGAAGTTTTTATACAACGACCCCAAAGAGGTTGCGTGTTTATCGGTCCCATCTCCCAAAAACGCGGTGCAAATGGAACGTTTGTTTGCTCAAATGGAAAAAATGACCGATCAGGGCATTGGGTTTGTGAGCACCTATCTTCCCCTGCCCGATGGTGGCGTGGGGTTTATGGAATGCGGAGCGCATGTTTCCGAACGCTTGTGTGACCGTATGTTTGGGCGCGTACGGGAAGTCGAAGCACCAATAGCACAGATGCAGCAGCCGATGAAAGAAGCGCGCCCCTTTGCTGAACGTATCCTTGCCGAGCAAGCGAATCGTGGTGGCACAACCCTGGCGGTATAAGGCGTTCGTAATTCATCTTGACTTATTGGCTTGATCGCCGAAACTCCGGACATGCAAAAACCTGTGAGCCAGAAAATACTTTTTATAGGCATGTCGCTTGTTATCCTCGCGGCGGTGCTGCTGGCGGTGAAAAATAATCTGCCGCAAAAAAGCGACGAACCGGCGGCGGTCGCCGCTGCGCCCGAGGTGAGAAAGCCGCACGCGGAAACCTTGCCACGGATTGCGAAAGTAGGCGTGACGCAGGATCCACGCATGTATCTTTACAGCACAAAAACCATGGACACGCTTAAGCAAGCCGGGTTTTCACACTTTTTCGTGATGATGAATTGGACCGAGGATCAAAAACTGGTGTGCATGCAGCAGTGGGACACCGTGGCACCCACCATATTGAAAAAATATACCGGCAAAAAACCGCCGACATTGAAAGAGTTTAGTGCCTATGAAAGCATTTCTCCCGGTGTTAAGCCTTGCACACTTGCAACGCTTAATGAATGGCTGAAAGCGAATCCGGATGCCACCGTCATTGTTGATTTTATAGATCGCGGGGAAGAAGGCATTAAAACAATCGCTACTCAGTCCTCCGCATTCCGCACGCAAATTATTCCTTTGGTGTATCAAGCGGGTGCGGCAAACACCGCCCAAAACCTTGGTTATCAGAAAACCCTGCTTGCGACCTACAGGCTCGCGCAGTGGCAGGACGATGATATTTACGCGCTTGCCAGCCAAATTAAGCCCTATGCGGTGGTGTTTAGTCGCGATGCACTCGATGCTCGTAAAACGCTCGTTGAGAAGATACGAAATGACGGCATGGGTGTCTATGCCTACACGGCCAACGACTGCCCCAGCCTCAATGCCACGATTGCCAGTGGTGCCGATGGCGTGATGACCGATTCAGAAGCGCCCGGCACCTGCCAATGACGCTGGCACCGGCGAAATATAAGGAACTTGCCTAAGATTTAGTCTTTAGTTGTAGCTTACGCGCGGGGCGTGTATAAGCGTTGGTTCTTATGCCTATTATCACCCTCCCTGATGGCTCCACGCGAGCTTTTGATCATCCTGTCACCGGCGCCGAAATCGCCGCATCCATTGGCGCTGGCCTCGCCAAAGCCGCGCTGGCTGTGAAGGTCGACGGCGTGCAGAAAGATCTCTATCTGCCGATTGACCGTGATGCGAAGATTGAAATCTTGACCCCCAAACAACCCGAAGGCCTAGACATTCTGCGGCATACGACGACCGCACAAGTGCTGGCGCGGGCGCTGAAGGAGCTTTACCCGGGCACGAAACTAGCCATAGGGCCGACGATTGATAATGGCTTTTATTACGATGTGGAAAGCCCCGTCTCCATCCCCGAAGGGGATTTGGAAAAGATTGAAGCACGGATGCGTGAGATTATTGCCGAGGGAAACTCTGTAACGCGCGAAATGCTGCCCAAGGCCGAAGCCATTGAACTATTTAAAAAACGTGGTGAGCTTTACAAGGTGGATATTATTGAAAACGCGGCGGCGGATGATACGTCTGAAGCGGGAAAGATTTCCATATACCGCCAGGGGGGTACCGATTTTGTGGATCTCTGCCGTGGCCCGCACGCACCCAATTTTGCGCAGCTTTCGCCGGCGTTTAAACTCACACGCGTCTCCGGCGCGTATTGGCGTGGCGATGCAAAAAACAAACAGCTCACACGCATTTACGGCGTGCAGTTTGCGAATGAAAAAGAGCTGAAGCAATACCTCACCATGCTCGAAGAAGCAGACAAGCGCGACCACCGCAAACTCGGACGTGAGCTGGATTTATTCCACATCGAAGACCATTCCCCGGGGATGATTTTCTGGCACGACAAAGGCTGGACAATCTACCGCCTGCTTGAAAATTTCATCCGCGAGAAGATACGCTCCAGGGGGTATATTGAAGTAAAAACCCCCATATTGGTAGATCGCTCACTATGGGAAGCTTCCGGCCACTGGGAAAAGTTCCGCGAGAATATGTTCACCTCACAGATTGAGGATGACAAGGTGCTCGCAGTGAAACCGATGAACTGCCCGTGCCACGTGCAGATTTTTCGTCAGGGGTTGAAAAGTTACCGCGATCTCCCCTTACGCATGGCTGAATTCGGCACCTGTCACCGCAACGAATCCAGCGGCTCGATGCACGGCATCATGCGGATTCGTGGATTTACCCAAGACGACGCGCATATCTTCTGCACCGAAGACCAAATTACCTCCGAAACTATCGCCTTTTGCGATTTATTGAAAGAGGTCTACGCCGCCTTTGGCTTTACCGAGGTGCAGGTAAAATTCTCTGATCGCCCGCCTGTGCGTGCCGGGGAGGACAGCGTGTGGGACAAAGCCGAAGGCGCGCTTAAAGCCGCCGTGAATGCGTCCGGTCTTGAATATACGCTGAACCCCGGCGAAGGCGCATTTTATGGGCCAAAACTAGAATTCGTGCTGCGGGACGCGATTGGGCGGGATTGGCAATGCGGCACGCTGCAGGTGGATTTTGTGTTGCCGGAGCGGCTGGATGCAAACTACGTCGCTGAAGACGGCAGCAAAAAACGCCCCGTCATGCTCCATCGTGCCATCCTTGGCAGCTTAGAGCGCTTCATCGGCATTTTGATTGAGGAATATTCCGGCAAATTCCCGCTGTGGCTGGCGCCAACGCAAGTGGTAGTGGCGACGATTACCGAAGCCGCCGACGCTTACGCCCGCGACGTGCAAAGCAAGCTGCAAACCGCAGGCATCCGCGCGGAGCTGGACGCACGCAATGAAAAAATCAATTACAAAGTCCGCGAACATTCATTGCAAAAAGTGCCGCTGATTTTTGTCGTCGGCGCAAAAGAAGCCGAAACCGGCCAAGTCGCCGTGCGCACGCTGGGGTCTGAAAAAAATGAGGTGATGGCACTTGCGGATGCAATGAAACTTTTTGCATGACCTCGCCCACCTATTGGCCCAAGGCCAAAAAGCACTTAAGTGCCGTTGACCCGGTGATGAAAAAAATCATCGCCCCTTACAAAGGTGAAACCTTGGTGTCGCGCGGGGATGCGTTTTTTACGCTTGCGCGCTCCATCGTCGGCCAGCAGATTTCGGTGAAGGCAGCCGATAGCGTGTGGAAGAAGCTGATGTCAGCGTGCGATACGTTCCCCCCGCCTGCGGGGGGATTAAGGGGAGAAAACGTTCCCCCACCCACTACGCTAACGCCTAAAGGCGTAAGCTCCGTTGCCCTCCCCCGCAGGCGGGGGAGGTATATCATCGCACAACTTCCAGACGAGCACCTCCGCGCGTGCGGGCTTTCCGGCCAGAAGGTGAAATATTTACGGAGCCTATGTGAATATTTCGAGATAGAGCGGAATTTTTCGCATTTGAGTGATGAGGAAGTAATTGCCGAACTCACCACCATCAAGGGCATTGGCCGCTGGACGGCGGAGATGTTTTTGATTTTCCATTTGCTGCGGCCCAACGTGCTGCCTCTCGATGATATCGGCCTGCAAAAGGCGGTATATCGCCATTATTTTGAAGGAACAAAGGTGGATAGAAAACGTATCACCACACTTGCAAAGGCTTGGGAGCCATATCGCAGCGTTGCCACCTGGTATCTGTGGCGGTCGCTCGACCCTGTGGTAGTTGAATATTAAACTTTAATATTGACTGTTGTTAATTATCCTGCGTATCTTATGTTCAATAATGGGACCGGGTAGCTATGGCGAAAGCAACAAAAATAACGCGCCATGAATCATCGCATGCAGGCCATGTGAAACCACTCGCTATTGCCGAACAGTCTGGAAAACATTCACTGACCGCCATCGCCGGTGCGCAGCGGGCCATGGATGTTATCAACAAAATCGGTGGCTGCGTACCGATTGCTAAATACTGTGCTCTTCACGCGCCAGGCGCGCAGATTGAAGTCGCGCAGCGAGATGCAAGTGAACGGCAGGAATTGCAAAACACCCTGAAGCAGTGCGGTATAGACCATGCACTTTCAGAAAACGGCTTGCGCATCGCTCCCGCATCTTTACTGAACTATCTTGAAAAACACGTTGCCCAGGTCAAACGGGAATCGGACCAGGCACAGCGGCGTGGGAGTGACGATTTTGTGATGGCCCGAACGCTTCTGGGCGCGTATGAACTTTTGAGTGCAAAGGAAAAACGTGCCAATGTATTGCGTGAAGGCACAGTATCTTACACCGCTGATATCCTACGAAGTCGCACCCTGTCCAAGACCACACTTGCCACTTAAAACCCCATAACAACGGTTGTTTTCTAGCACAAAACGGGCTATTTAGGTGGCTATGCAACACTTGGACACTATCCACTCCCCTGCCGATATGAAGGGCCTCACGCTTGAGCAGTTGGAACAGCTTGCTGCTGAGCTACGCGCGGAGACGATTGCGAGCGTTTCGGAAACTGGCGGGCACTTGGGCGCAGGCCTCGGCGTGGTGGAACTCACCGTCGCACTGCACCATGTATTTAACACACCGGAAGACCGGCTAATTTGGGACGTGGGCCATCAGGCCTATCCGCATAAGATTTTAACGGGCCGCCGCGCGCGTATGCGCAGCATCCGCCAGGGCGGCGGACTTTCAGGGTTCTGCAAGCGTTCTGAGAGTGAATATGATGCCTTTGGCGCGGGCCATAGTTCTACCTCCATTTCCGCCGGGCTCGGCATGGCGGTTGCGCGGGATATGCAGGGGAAAATGCACGATGTGATCGCCGTGATTGGCGATGGCGCGATGTCTGCTGGTATGGCGTTTGAAGCGCTCAACAATGCAGGCGCGCTTGGTTCGCGCCTTATCATTATTTTGAATGATAATGACATGTCAATCGCCCCGCCGGTCGGCGCGATGAGCGCCTATCTCGCGCGGCTCATCTCTTCGCGGCCGTATCATAAGCTGCGCGATATTGGCAAAAAGGTTGCGAGCAAATTCCCTGAACCCATGGCAGCGATGATGCGCCGCGCAGAACATTTAGCGCGCGATGTAGCGCTTGGTGGCACGTTGTTTGAACAATTGGGATGTTACTATGTCGGGCCGATTGACGGGCATAATTTGAGCCATCTACTGCCCGTGCTTAAAAACGTGAAAGCAGAGCAAAACAGCGGGCCAGTCGTCATCCATGTGGTCACCGAAAAAGGCCGCGGGTTTGATTCGCCCGAAAACTCTACTGAGAAATTTCATGCGGTCGCCAAGTTTGATTGCGCTACCAAAGTACAGAAAAAAGCTGCGAGCGCTGCGCCAACCTATACCAAAGTGTTTGCCAATGCGCTGATTGCTGAGGCGAACCACGATGAAAAAATCGTCGCGATTACCGCCGCTATGCCCTCGGGCACGGGGCTTGATGCCTTTGCGGCCGCGCACCCAACCAAAATGTTTGATGTCGGCATCGCCGAACAACATGCGGTGACGTTCGCGGCGGGCTTGGCGGCAGAAGGCATGAAGCCCGTGGTTGCGATTTATTCGACGTTTTTGCAACGCGCGTACGACCAGATTGTGCATGACGTTGCGATTCAGAATTTACCCGTGCGCTTTGCGATTGACCGCGCAGGGCTGGTGGGCGCAGACGGCGCAACGCACGCGGGGAGTTTTGATTTGGCGTATCTGTGCTGCCTACCTAATATGGTGGTTGCTAGCCCGAGTGATGAGGCAGAGTTAGTGCATATGACGGCGACGGCGTGTGCCTATAACCAAGGCCCGTTTGCCTTCCGCTATCCGCGCGGTGAAGGCACAGGTGTTGCCCTGCCCGCCAAAGGCGAAGTGCTTGAAATCGGCAAAGGGCGCATTGTGCAACAAGGGAAAGATGTGGCGTTCCTAAGCCTGGGCACGCGTTTGCAGGAATGTTTCAAAGCGTCGGAAATGCTGGCTAAGCAAGGGATCAAACCCACCATTGCGGATGCACGGTTTGCCAAGCCGCTGGACGAAGCGCTCGTTACAAAACTACTCAATACACACAAACTCGTCATTACAATTGAAGAAGGCGCCAGCGGCGGGTTTTCTGCACAAGTTTTGACGTTTGCCGCGCGCGAAGGCCTGCTGGATGGCCGTTCGCAACTTTATCCCCTCACCCTGCCCGATTGCTTCCAGGAACACGACACGCAGGAAAAGCAATATGCTGAGGCAGGGTTGGATGCTGCACACCTTATTGTACTTGTTTGCAAAGAACAGCTAGTTGCAGCGTAGTTATATATACACAGCGCTTTGAGACTGTTTAAATACTGTTACGCTATCAAAGCGATTTAATACTTGCTGCTTTTTCTCATCTTTAATGTTCATAATCTCCAGCATAGATTCTAAGAGCTCACGATGACTCCTGGCATTTTCCTCGGCTGTAGACCATTTCTCATTAAGAATATTCTCTACTCTTGTTTGATAATGTCCGCTTCGACCTAAATGCGCAGGCATCACCTCTTGGGCAAGACTGTTTATATTCAAGCGTTGATATTTTATACCATCTTTGTTGCCTTTAGAATCAAGCTCTGACGCTAGACATACAACACGAACTTCATCTCTCGAATAAGCGCGCTCATCAATCAGAGGCTTTAGTAAATCACGCATTTCGGTATCTTTGTTTGTGCGCGACGGAACGCGAATTCGACCTTGAGCAGACTCTGCTTCTCGACGACTAGACGGTCGTTGGCCTTTCATAGAAGATGAACGAGGTTTGCTACACCCTTGGAAATCGGGATCAGACATACAGAATCCTTTGTTTACTTAGTATAGAATTATACATAAATATTACTACATATTTGTTACCATGCCTACAATAACTTTCTCTGGAATTCCAATAACATGGGAAAATATGCGTCGGGTACTGCTTGCTGACACTTAAGTATTCGGCTATAAATTGCCCATGATCGGCAAGCTCAAAGGCATTGTGGATTCGCTGTCGGATGACTCCGTTATTCTGGATGTCGGCGGAGTGGGCTATGTTGCGTTTGTACATAATCGCCTACGTTCGCAACTCGCAGAGGGTTCGCCTGCCACACTCACCATTGAAACCCATGTTCGCGAAGACCACATTCACTTGTTTGGTTTTGCAGATAGTGTGGAGCGCGACTGGTTCCGTTTGCTGACCGGCGTCGAACGCGTCGGCCCGCGCATGGCGCTTGCGATTTTAGGACAGCTGACGCCGGACCAATTGACGCACGCGATTGTTGCCAAAGACGTCGCCGCCTTCCGCAACATCAGCGGTGTGGGGCCGAAACTCGCTGAGCGGATTGTAATGGAGCTCAAGGATAAAGCCGCGAATGCGCCTACCGCACCATTTAAAATCGTGACGAAAAAAGGTGCGGCCCCTGCCCCGGCCATGCCGATTGAGGATGCGGTTTCGGCGCTCGT
Source organism: uncultured Rickettsiales bacterium (assembly GCA_964405685.1). Taxonomy (GTDB): domain Bacteria; phylum Pseudomonadota; class Alphaproteobacteria; order Rickettsiales; family SXRF01; genus CAYOOP01. The sequence goes on along the minus strand of CAYOOP010000006.1, from coordinate 62,118 downwards.
CAACCTCGGCTATACGCGTTCGGATGCGTATCGCGCAGCGGCGATGGCGGCGCAGGAAGGTGAGGCGTCGGTCGATGTGTTGATTAAACGCAGCCTGAAAAATCTGGTGGCTGCATGATGTATCCCAGCACGTCATTGCGAGGAGCGCTCGCGACGAAGCAATCCAGAATGCAAGCCCAAGACTGGATTGCCGCGTCGGCTTCGCCTCCTCGCAATGACGGGAGGAAAGCATGAACGACACAGCAACACTCACCACACCAACATTCCGCGAAGAGGATGGCGCGGCCACGAGCTTACGCCCGCAGCGGCTGCATGAATTTACGGGGCAGAAAGATACTTGCGATAATTTGAATGTGTTCATCAAGGCCGCGGCCAGCCGCAATGCGCCGCTCGACCACGTGTTGCTCTATGGTCCGCCGGGCCTAGGGAAAACGACGCTTGCACAGATTATTGCGCATGAAATGGGTGTGCAATTTCGTCCAACGGCCGGGCCGATTTTGAGCAAAGCAGGCGATCTGGCCGCGATTCTGACGAATCTCGAAAAGGGCGATGTGTTGTTTATTGATGAGATCCATCGCTTGAACGTCGCTGTCGAAGAAATGCTTTATTCTGCAATGGAGGATTTCAAGCTCGATGTAATGATTGGCGAAGGCCCGGCCGCGCGCTCGATCCGCATTGAATTGCCGCCGTTTACGCTCGTGGGCGCGACCACGCGGCTGGGTTTGCTTTCCAACCCTTTGCGCGACCGGTTTGGTATACCCTTACGGCTTAAATTTTACGACGTGGCGGATCTGGAAAAAGTCATCGTGCGCGGTGCAGCGTTGCTGTCGACGACGATTGCGAGCGACGGTGCGGCCGAAATCGCCAAGCGTTCGCGCGGCACGCCGCGGATTGCAGTGCGGCTGCTTAAACGCGTGCGGGATTTTGCGGCGGCGGAAGATTCAAACGCCATCACCCGAAAACTTGCGGATTATGCGCTTTCGAAACTGGAAGTGGACCATTTAGGGTTAGACAGTGCCGACCACCGCTATTTGCGCTACATCGCCGAGTTTTACCAGGGCGGACCGGTGGGTGTGGAAACGATCGCCGCAGGCCTCTCCGAACAGCGCGATACGATTGAAGAAACCATCGAGCCCTATCTCCTGCAAATCGGCTTCGTCCAACGCACCCCGCGCGGCCGCGTGCTTTCGGCGCAAGCCTTCACCCATTTGGGACTCACCCCGCCAAAGCGGGAGATGGAATTGTTGGGGGTTGAGGAGGAATAATCGTTAGCGCGATTTACGGCCTAAAGTTTTTGCGATATCTCTAGCAATCTCGGCGGATCTGTGCTGCAAACTTCCACTTTCCACTTCAAGATACGCCCCTATTTCTTTTTCGAGCTTTTGTATCCACTTATTTTTTCTTGCCTCCGCATTTTTCCCAGAAAAATCGGGTATCTCGACATCAACAAGTCGAGGGAATTGGATTTCCAGCACTTCTCGCGCTTGGTCAATCTGCTGTTCAGCAGCGCCTAGTTTATAAAACACCTGCCCCGACGGGCCATTCGTCTTCGGAATCTCAATGCCTGTAGCATGTTCAACCAGTTGAATTACTCCAACCATCGGGTGATCACGCGCTGGCCATTGTATACCATCTGCTCCAATCGGAGACTTATCCGGCGAGGAAACAACTTCGCCTATTAGTAGCGACAATATATCGCCAATATGAAATTTCACTTTATCAGACATAACCTCTAAACTCCTTGTTATATGGAACCACCTTGCCTTTTAGTGCATGTTGAGGTATAGTTCCATCCCTTTTAAACCTAAGAGATCTCGAGAGATATGCCGTATAAAATTGCAGTTGTGGGCGCCACGGGGAATGTGGGCCGAGAAATGTTGAAAATCCTGGCCGAGCGCCAATTTCCGCACCGGGAAGTGGTGGCGCTGGCGTCGAAAAATTCCAAAGGCAAAGAGGTGAGCTTCGGGGAAGATGAGATTTTGACGGTGCAAGCGCTCGATGATTTCGATTTTTCGGATGTCGACATTGTGCTTTCCTCGGCCGGTTCTTCCATCTCCAAAATCTTCGCGCCGAAAGCTGCGGCGGCGGGCGCGGTGGTGATTGATAACACCTCGCAATTTCGTATGGAGAAAGATGTACCGCTGGTGGTGCCGGAGGTGAATGCAGCAGCACTCAAAGATTTCCGCAAAACCAACATTATCGCCAACCCCAATTGCTCGACGATTCAGATGGTCGTGGCGTTAAAACCTTTGCATGATGCGGCAACGATCAAGCGCGTGGTGGTTTCGACCTACCAATCCGTCTCTGGTGCGGGCAAAGAAGGGATGGATGAGCTCTATGACCAGACCAAGGGTATCTATATGAATGACCCGAAACCCGCGGTGAAATTCAGCAAGCGGATTGCGTTTAACGTGATCCCGCACATTGACGTATTTATGGACGACGGAAACACCAAGGAAGAGTGGAAAATGATGGAGGAAACCAGGAAAATCATGGGTGCCAACATCGCCGTTTCCGCGACTTGCGTGCGTGTGCCGGTGTTTGTGGGTCACTCTGAATCCGTCAACATTGAATTTGAAAAGCCACTTTCGGCGAAAGAAGCACGAGACATTCTCAGCAAGGCCAAGGGCGTGCGTGTGGTGGATGAACATAAAAACGGTGGGTATACTACCCCGGCGGAATGTTCCGGCGACGATGACGTATTCGTTTCCCGCATCCGCGAGGACAAAACAGTGAAGCATGGGCTTAATTTGTGGATCGTCTCCGACAATTTACGTAAAGGCGCGGCCTTAAATGCCGTGCAAATCGCCGAAACGCTGGTAAATGGCAATTTGCTTGCGCCTAAATTGGCGCATTAAGTTCTTCACCTCTCCCGCACGCGGGAGAGGACAGGTTTTGTTAATGAGCCAAGGGCGAATTTACAAAACCTTGGAGAGGGAGCATGCCCTCACCCATTGCGCTAACGTCCTTACGGACGTAAGCTTCGTTGCCCTCTCCCGCACGCGGGAGAGGTTAAGAGACTAGCCTGGCATCATTCTTGCTGTTAATGGAACGGTAACCGGTTTCCTTATACAGTTTGGCTATGGCACAGGCGCAGCAATTACAACCTTACGTTCCCGAAGAAGAAGAAGACGTCATCGAACAAGTGCCGGAGACGATTGCCAAGGGTTTGCGCGAGGCGATCGCCAGCGAGTTTCTAAACACCTATAAATCCGAACTAGAAACCAAACCGAAACCCAAGGATACGCTGGAAAACCAGTTTGTCGTCCAGGTGGGCCGGGCGCTGCCGGAGTTTAACACGCTCCATGCCAGGGCCTTTGCGGCTACCGACAAGGAAAACAGCGCGCGCGAACTGGTGGCTATGGTGTGCTCACCCACGATGCCGCCGCGCATTAAACTGGCGAGAAATCTGCGCAAAACGCCACATGCCACCCTCATGACCGTGGTCGCTTGCGATGTAGTCAGGCTTTCGAACCCGGATGAGGAACGCTTCGTAATTGTCTACGAGCGTCCGAAGGGCAAAAGCCTGGCGTCGATTATCGCCGACCAAATCCGCCCGTTGCCGGAGCGGTTTATCATCGAGCGTATTATTGGGCCACTGGCGGCCGCGATTAATCACCTCGAGGAACTGGGTTACACGCACGGGCGGATTAACGCGAATAATATTTACTTCGGCGAACAAGTCACTCTTGGAGAGTGCTGCGCCGAGCCGTGCGGCGTATCGCAGGATTTTCATTATGAACCGCTGGGCCGCCTGCAAACGGTGCCGGCAACCGGCAAAGGCGATGGCCGTATTCAGAACGATTACCACGCGCTCGCGGCGCTAGTGACGCTGCTTAAATTTAAACCTAAGATTTTTGCCGACCCGGATCAGCCACGCGTACTCAACTTCATGCTGCAAGAAGGTGCGTATATCGGCCTGGTCGGGTATCGCGATTTATCCGAGGAAATGAGCGATTTCCTGCGCGGCTGCCTGCACGATAGCCCGTACGAACGCTGGACCTATAAGCAAATCAAGCAATGGCTGGGTGGTAAGCGTTATAACTTATTGCCGCCGTCCCTGCCCTCTTCGGGCTCGCGGGCGTTTCAGTTCATGGAGCAAAACTTCATCAACCTGCGCACGCTGTCGACCGCCATGCAGCAGAACTGGGCGCAGGCCATTGTGCCGCTTCGCGACAACTCGCTTTCCCGCTGGGTCGAAATCGGCATGCGCCGTAAGGACATTGCCGACAATATCGTCCGCGCGGTGAAGGCGCTCGGCGGCAACTATAGCCGCACCGAAAAACAAAACAACGAACTCACCGGCCGCGCGCTTACCACCATGGACCCGCTCGCACCGATGCGGATGAAAACCGTCAGCTGCTTTATCGACGGCATCGGACTGCTGATGGCGGATTGTTACATTCGCAAGGACGAAGGCAGCATCGCTCTTATTGCTGATTTAATTGAGCAGGGTTTGCCGAGTGTGTGGGTGGAATCGCAGCGCCGGTTTATCCATGGCAGTGAAACACTGCCGGATGATTTACAGAAATCAGTGCAGGCACTGGACAAGGCAAGGCTGCATATGCGTACCTCAGGCATGGGGTTTGGTATCGAGCGCATGTTGTATGATTTAAACCCCGATCTGCCATGCATGAGTCCGCTGTTTAAGGGGCATTATATTATCTCGGTCGAACAGTTGCTGACCACGCTGGATGCGCTGGCGCCGCGCCTGGCGGGTAAGGACGTACCGATTGATAAGCACATCAGCGCCTATATCGCAAGCAAGCTGAACATCACCAAGGATCAATCGTTTGCTTATTATCGCGGCTATCCGGATTTGCAGAAACACAAGGCGCTGCTGGCGCTTAAATTCCTGCAGCAAGCGCAGATTCGCGCAGGCGGCAGGCGGCTGCCGGGCCTGACCGCTTGGGTAGTAACCGCCATTACCGACGTGCTTGCCACCTGGCAGAGCAAGTCCATCCGCGAGCAAGTCTGCGCCACACTCAAACCGCTTGCTTTTAAGGGCAACCTCACGCCGATTCTCGATTTCATGGCGCAATATGATTACACAAGCGCCGATAAAAACGGCTTCCTCCAGGCCTCCAGCGGCTATCACGCCATGGCCGAGGAAATCGTCAACCAGCAAGATGATTTTAAGCGTGAAATCCGCGCCATCCACTACGGCAGCATGATTGCCAAGGGCTTGGCCTATGTGATTTTCCTGGTCGTCGTGTTTTATTTTTTCATGGGGGATTAGATGAAATACGTTCTCGGTTTATTGATGGGCGCGATTGGTCTGGTGATGATCGTGGTGCTGCAAAGCGGGTTTATTTTTGTGATGTTTGGCCTGCTGCCCACCATGGTTGCCTATTTCGTGGATGTGCTGCCGGGGAAACATATTTTCAAATGCGTGCTCGCCTGCAATTTGGCCGGCATGGTGCCGACGTTTGCGAATGTGACCCAAGGGAGTTCCATGGGCGCCACGCTTCAGACCATGATGGGCGATCCAATACTTTGGTTCATCGTCTATTTCTCCGCCGCGTGCGGGTATATTCTCCTATGGGTCTGCCGCACGCTGACCCAAGTCACCGTCACCGTCACCGCCGACGCCAAAATCGAAAAACTGAAAAAGCAGCAGGAAGAACTGGTCGATGAATGGGGACCGCTGATTAAGAAGCGGTATCAGTAAATGGCGGAGCGGAGAGGATTCGAACCTCCGATACGGAGTTAACCGTATAACAGATTAGCAATCTGCCGCCTTCGGCCACTCGGCCACCGCTCCGCATGAGCATCTCTTGGCGCTTTGCGCCTAGAGATTCTTACGTCCGCCGAAGCTCGTTGGAGCGTAGGCGGACTATCTCGTTCGTTCGCCGCTGGATTGATTCGCCGCGTTTTAACGCGGCTCACCCTGCGGGCGCCCAAGGTGGGCGTCCACGGTTTGTCGGGCTTAAGCCCGCAAACTCGTGTCGAACCCAGGGGTACTCACACAACCCAGAGATCCATTTTACAAACCGACCTTAAGGCCGGTTTGTAAAATGGCTCCCCGAGCTGGATTCGAACCAGCGACCATTCGATTAACAGTCGAATGCTCTACCGCTGAGCTATCGGGGAATAGAGCAGCTGTTATGCGGATTTCGGGCTTAATCGTCAATGGTTTTCTTTCCCCCTATATTCCCCCCATAAGCGTGGATAATCTATAGGGAAAAGCGCTTCCTGTAAGCGGGGAAGGCTTTTATCTTGCCCCCACTCCCTGGATGCATTACGCGTAGGGCAGCTGTATGACGAATCGCCTGCGCAAAATTGCTATCTATGCCATCGTCACCCTGGTGGTGCCGCTCTTGGTGCTGGTGGGAGTCGACAATACGTTCGGCTGGGCATTGAAAAACTATTATCCCATCGCCTTTCGCGATGTGCGCACTTTTCGTCAAGAATTGGCGGAAGATACGGACCCGCTTGTTGCGCGCCGGGTCGGGCATCCGTTTGCGCAGTTTGTGTTGAATTATAAAAACCCTGAATTGATGAAGAATGCGCACGTCAATTCGCTCGGCTATACCGACGACGAGTTTGTCGTTGCTAAAGAGCCGGGCGAGTATCGCATTCTCGCCTTTGGAGGTTCGACCACCGTGGGCTATGAAGCATGGCCCAATAAGTTGCAAGACTATTTAAATGCCCAGGCAGCCCACACACCGTATCGGCGATTTACGGTCTATAATTTTGGGATTGAGGGCTATACCTCCATGCATAGCGCGGTGACGATGGCGATGCACGGTGTCGATTACAAACCGGATATGATCATCGTTCACGATAGCTACAACGATACGGTCCCCATGTTTAACGCAGGGTTTAGGAACGACTATGCGCATACGTATAAAAGCTGGCTTATTGAAAACGTGGACGAGTACCCGTCGCTGCTGATTCACCTTATTCGTCATAGTGAGCTTGCAGGTTTTGCCACGTTTTATGTGATCAACAAGGGAGTGCCCCGGCCGATGAAAGATGGTGCCTACGTATCCCCCAGCGGCCGCGAGTTCTATGTGCAGCACCCTCAACCGGCACAAACGGCGGATGCACCCCCATATGTCTTTAAACGAAATTTGAATACGATGCGTCTATTGGCAGCAGACGTAGGGGCAAAGATGATGGTGCTGACAGGGCCGTATCGCGGCAATGTGGGCAAGGACACCTATGTGATCAACGATTATGTTCGTGACTTTCAACACGAGCATCCCGGTGTGATTCTTTGTGATTTACAAACATTCGGCGCAGAATTTGAACCTCACTATACCGATATTATGCATCTCACGGAGTCAGGACAAAAAGTGAAGGGGGAAATCGTAGGAAAAGCGGTGATTGCCTCTTTCTCTAAAGGCAAGTAATACCAATTCACCATCGATTAAGTAATAATCGATGGTGAGCACGCCAGCTACGCTGCGCAAAACCGCCGCTCTCGGCGACGGTTTTGATACCGATTCGAAGGTGAATCGGTATCATAATCAAGCCGAAAGCTTTTCCAGCATTTCCGCGCTAAAGTCCGCGTTGGTGAAGACTTCTTGGACATCATCGTGATCATCCAAAGTTTCGACCAATTTCATAAGTTGCTTAGCCTGTTCTTCGTTCGGAGTGGCGGTGGTTTGGGGGATCCAGGTCATCTTGGCACTTTTAGGCGGGCCGAATTTGGTTTCTAGCGGATCACGCACGCGGCCGAATTCTTCGATGCTGGTGGTGATGACGTGCTCGTCGCCCACCATTTCGCAATTGTCCGCGCCGGCGTCGATGGCGGCTTCTAACATCGCTTCTTCGCTCGCGGCGGTTTTGGGATAGGTGATGGAGCCAATGTAGGAAAACATGAAACTCACACTGCCGGATTCGCCCATGTTGCCGTGGTTTTTGGTGAAGATGGAGCGGACATCCGAGGCGGTGCGGTTGCGGTTATCGGTCAGCGCTTGCACAATGACGGCAACGCTGCCGGGGCCGTAGCCCTCGTAACGCACGGGGTCGAAGTTGTTGGCCTCCTGGTTGCCGGTGGCTTTTTTGATGGAGGATTCAATGCGGTCCCTCGGCATGTTTTCTTCGCGCGCCCATTGGATGGCGGTGCGAAGGCGCGGGTTGGTGGCGGGGTCCGACGCTCCGGTTTTGCACGCGGCAGTGATTTCACGGCCGATTTTGGTGAAGATTTTGGCCTTCTTAATATCCTGCGCACCTTTACGGTACATGATATTTTTAAACTGAGAATGGCCTGCCATGGTGCCAACGCCTATTGAACAAAAATATCCGTACGATCGGGCTTATCGCTCGCACCATTGGCGCCTTGGGCTTGCACGTTGATGTTCAGGCTTTTGACGCCTTTATCCACCAGATACGCACGCACGGCGAGGGCGCGGGAGAGCGATACCCTCCGGGAGGTATCATTCGCACCATCCGTTTTTGCGGCGTAGGCGACGATGGTGACGCGCGATTTGGTATTGGAGGTCAATTTCTCCGCTAGCTTATCAAGCTCTGCGTTGACGCCCGTGGGCAAATCACCACTACCATTGGTGAAGGCAATGGTGGTATCCGGTTTGCCGGTGGGAAGAACGGCCTTGCTGCCTGGCGGCGGCGGTGCATTGGGCTCCGGCGGTTTCGCGGCGGCATCCGGCGCTTTATCCACCGGGGGTTTTAAAGCTTCAGACTGCGCTTTCGCATCCGGCGCCGGTTTTGCTTCTGGTGTAGGCGGCGGAGGTGGCGGTACAGGAAGTGGTGGCGGTTCCGCTTTCGTAGCCGCAATCGTAATCGGCGGAGTTTTTTGCTCCATGGACGCTACGCCTTTGGGTGCTAGCTTCGCCGCCGGCGCTTTAGGTTCTGGTTGCTTAATCACCGCCTCACCCATCACTTCGCCAGGGTTGGGTTTTGGTAAATCACCGGCTACTACCTTGCTTTCTGCTGCCGCTTTTTGCGCTTGCGGATCACCAATCAATGCCGAAAGCGGTGGCAGGCCTTGTGGTACGGGCAGATCAGGCTTTTTGGGCGCTACTGTATCTGTCGTCACTGGCGCAGGCGGCGCATCCTGCACGGGTTCTGCCACTAGCGGTGCGGGAGATGCAGGCTTGACTGCCGCAGGTGGTGGTGGCGGGGGAGGCGTTGCGGGTGCACTGGCTGCAGGCGTTGGTGCTTGCGGCGCAGGGGCTGTTTTGGGTTCGACAGGTGGCGGTGGCACGGGCGGAGCTTCATGCGAACCGAATAAGCCCAGCATTTTTTGTTTGGCACCGCCTAACCACCCTTGCGGCGCAGGAGGTTTTGGCGCGACCGCAGGTTCCGGTTTCGCGGATTCAGGCGCAGGTATAACTACCGGTGCAGCGACCGGCTTAGGCGCTTCGACTGGCGGTGGAGGCGGAGGTGGCACATCTGCCGCAGGGGGCGGGGCCAGTGGCACAGCAGCAACGGATGGCGGAGGTGGAGGAGCTACGGGTGCGCCGTCACCAATTTGACCCAATAACTTCGGGGCTTCTGCAGGCGCAGGTTTGGGCGCGGCTTCTGTCACAGGCGCGGGCTTCGCAGCGGGTTTTGCTTCGGCTTTTTTGCTGTGTTTTTTCTTGGTCTCTTTTTTGGATTCTTTTTTAGGTTTGGGCGCGGGCTGTTCTTGCGCCATCGGTTGATCAAACGGAGACACTTGCGTCGCAGTTTGTGGCACAGGTGCCAACATTGGTTGTGGGGGTGCTACAGGTGCCTGAGCGGGTGCAGTGGGCGCAAACAATGCATCCATTTTCGGTAGCGCCGCGGGAGCTTGTGGTGCCGCAACCGGCGGGGCAATCGCTGCGGGTTGGGCCGCGGGGGGTGCTACGGGTGCAGGCGCATACACAGGTGCCGGCATTTTTTTCTTCAAAACGTCAATGGCCTCCAGGTGAATTTCAACAGAGGGCTGGGCGGGCATTTGCGCAAATGCAGGCACGCTGAGTGAAAGCGCGGTGGCACAAAACAAGGTAGTGCGGAGGAAATGGGTCATGGTGGAAAAGGAAACTAGTTCCTTCCACCATCCTCTGCAAGTAATTTCAAAAGCGCCGGATGTAAAATTTTATTCGTTGCCAAAACGTTACCTTCGTGCGGCGAAAAGGGTGCCCCATTCATTTGCGAAATGTACCCACCGGCTTCGCGCACAATGAGCGCGCCCGCCGCGACATCCCACGGCAATTGAGATTGCAGGCATACGACATCAAACCGACCTGCGGCGAGATTCGCAAGATCAAGCGCCGATGCGCCCATGAAACGCACGCTTGAGAGCGTTGTCAGCACGCGGTTTAACAATTCCAGAGGCGCAAACGGCTTGTTCGCACGCGAACGCGGTGAAGACATTACCACCATCGCCTCTTCCATATTGATGCGTTTGGAGACGAAAATGCGGCGATCGTTGACAAACGCGCCGGTACCCTTTTCGGCGGTGAACATTTCTTGGTGAATCGGGTCATAGACTACACCGGCTAGCACTTCGCGTTCGCCATTTTCTTTGCGTTCTTCGAGGGCGATTGAAATGCAGAAATAAGGAATGGCGTGAATAAAATTGTGCGTGCCATCGAGCGGGTCAATAACCCAATATTTGCCGGTGTCTTTACCAACAATCTCGCCGCTTTCTTCGACCAGAAAACTAAAATCCGGGCGGCCGATGGAGAGAATCTCCATGATCGTTTTTTCGGCTTTTTTATCAGCGTTGGTGACGAAGTTAGAAGTACTCTTGCGCGAAATCTGCAGCTTATCCACCTCGCCAAAATCACGCAGCAGGCCCTTGGCAGCTTTGAAAGCCGCTTCGGTCATCAGGTTGATTAAGGCTGAGGGCATAGGATCCTAAATGTAAAAGGGGGTTGTAGCCGAGTGGGGGGAATATTCAAGTGAGAATCTTACTCCAAACCAGCGATCCGTGCATCTCTGGCTTTATCCGGTAACTGCTGGAAGAAATTTGCCGTATGTTTATCCTCCCCTAGATAGGGCTGAATTGCCTTTCCTACGCACGAAGAGGTGTCGATCGCATACACACAGTCCATTACCGATTCTTTCTCATGTGAATTTTTGGTTCGCTCTTTCCAATTTTCTGCACTGGGCTCATTGGTTCTTTCGGTTAGCAATGACCACATTGTTTTTTGCGCGCGGCCAACGACGACGATCGCATCTTGCTCCGATAATGTATCTAAAGGGCCCTTATCTTGTATCTCTACAGACCCCTCGAGTACCACTTGCCACACTTCATGGATGAGATTGATCAAACGATTGGCCATGTCTCGGGGCCTCATATTTTGCGCTTTGAATTTCCGCACTTCCATGGTTACGGCGCGGTATAAAGCAGATTGCTCGCCATGGGCACGCAAATAGGGTTTGGGATAAAGACTTTTACCGGCTTCCTGCAGATGCGAATATCGCGTACTTGCCGCAGCGTGGGAGAGTTGCATAGATTTGGCATCCTCGGTGGAAAGAACCTGGTGTTCCAGTAGCGATCCTGCGTCTAGGGCATTTTTAATCGTGACAAGCGGCGAGGCGATCAGCTCTTTTTTGATACCGGTATCAACGTGGTCTTGCCGTAAAATAGCACGAAATGCTTCCGTTAAGTCAAAAAAATCCTGATCTAAGGAGGACACGGTCTACGCTACTTTCGCACGTTCCATATAGGTGGAATCAGAGGTGCGCACGACAATGCTTTCGCCCGCAGCAATAAACGGCGGCACCAGCACGCGCACGCCATTTTCAAGAATTGCAGGTTTGTAAGAAGACGACGCCGTCTGGCCTCTTACGACCGGGTCGGCTTCAATAATTTTCATCACCACGGTTTCCGGCAACGACACAGAAATCGGCTTGCCGTCGTAGCTTTCAATCGACACCGTCATGCCGTCTTGCAAATAGGGTAATGCATCACCCACGAGTTCCTTGGGCATCACCATTTGTTCATAGCTTTCGTTGTCCATAAACGTGAGCAAATCGCCTTCGGCGAACAAGAAATTGCAGGGCTTCTGGTCCAGCGAAACACGCTCAATGCGCTCGTCGGAAGCAAAACGTAAGTTATTCTTGGTGCCGGTTTTAATATCTTTCAGTTCCACCTGATTGAAGCTGCGCAAATTGCCGGGCGTGCGGATTTCGTGTTTCACCACGAGCCACAGCTTATCTTGATAATCAATCACCATACCGGCACGCACCGCCGAACCATCGACTCTCATGAGCACTCTCCTCAAATATTATTATGTACAGGCGGCGCTTTTATCCTTAGCAGTCCGAAAATTCAAGCCTTATTGCGCCTTTTGTTTTAAAGTTGCCGCTTTTATTGAAATAATGCTTTATTGATTCTACCTAACCTCAGAATCTTATAATAATATAAGGATATTCAGATGATTAAAGCAAAAGGAAAAAGAGGCTCATGGTTTGCAACATGGCAAAAGGAAAATTTACCGTGCGTCCATGAGGAATGGTACAATCACAAGCAAGGTGGACTCCCTTTTTATCTTGATCCTGGAGTTAAGCTTGGAGAAAAACAATGGGATGATTTTATTGATGCCCTCAAAAACAAGAAGCGTGTAATTTTGACCAGAGATGAATACACAGAACCTAAAAACTTCAAACGATCAGACTATCAAGGTATTTTTGACATAGATAACATAGCGATTGATGATGCTGGATTACGTTTTGATTTTATCAAACGTATAAAATAACCAGAAAAAGAGGCCTCATTTCTTCCTCAATTCCACCACATCCGCCGATTTTGGCTTGGTTTTTTGGTTGGCGATGCCGGCGGCGATAAAGCTGGCAAACAGCGGGTGAGCGGCAAAGGGGCGGGATTTGAATTCGGGGTGGAACTGCACGCCGATGAACCATGGGTGGTCTTTCAGTTCCACGATTTCCGGTAAGTGCCCGCGTGGAGAGAGGCCGGAGAAAACGAGGCCGGCGGCTTCCAACTGCTCGCGGTAGGCGATGTTGACTTCGTAGCGGTGGCGGTGGCGTTCTTCGATGTGCGTGGAGCCATAGGCAGTCGATGCCAGTGAGCCGGGGGTGATTTCACATTCATAAGCGCCAAGGCGCATCGTGCCGCCCAAGTCGCCGTCGGATTTCCGGGTTTCAAGCACGTTGCCGCGCATCCATTCCGTCATCATCCCCACGAGCGGTCCCTTGCCATCCTTGTCGGTATAAGGGCCAAATTCGGTGGAGGAGGCATCGCTCATTCCGAGCACGTTGCGGGCGAACTCGATGGTCGCCAGTTGCATGCCGAAACAGATACCCAGATAGGGTATATTATGTTCGCGCGCATAACGGATAGCAGCTAGTTTTCCAGCCACGCCGCGTTCGCCAAAACCACCGGGTACGAGTACGACATCCGCATTTTTTAGATACTCGGCAGGGGTATGTTGTTCAAGTTCCGTCGCGTCAATCCATTCACTGGAGACTTTGACTTGGTTTGCAATACCCGCATGTTGCAACGCTTCATCGAGCGATTTATACGCATCCCCAATACCGACATATTTGCCGACAATGGCCACATGTACTTCACCTTTGGGGTTGTGGATGCATTCCAAAATAGTATCCCACCGTTTGAGATCGGCGGGTTTGGCATTTTCGATGCCGAAGTGTTTGAGCACTTGCGTGTCGATACCCTGCTCGCTGTAGCGGTGCGGCACTTCGTAGATGGAATCAACATCGATGCCTTGGATAACGCAGTCTTCCTTGATGTTACAAAACAGCGCGATTTTGCGGCGCTCAGAGGCCGGGATTTCGCGCTCAGCGCGGCAGAGGAGAATGTCTGGTTGGATACCAATCGAGCGCAATTCTTTCACCGAGTGTTGGGTCGGTTTGGTTTTGAGTTCTTTGGCGGCGGCGATGTAGGGTACGAGGGTTAGATGCATGAACAGCACACGTTCCTTGCCCATTTCGTAGCCGAGTTGGCGGATCGCCTCGAAGAACGGCAGTCCTTCAATGTCGCCCACCGTACCGCCGATTTCGCAAAGGACGAAATCTTCTGCGTCGGTGTCTTTTAAAATAAAATCTTTGATGAGGTCAGTCACATGCGGAATCACTTGCACCGTGCCGCCCAAATAATCCCCGCGGCGTTCTTTGGTCAGCAGCGTCGAATAAATCTGGCCGGAGGTGATGTTGTCCGACTTGCGGGCGTTGACGCCGGTGAAGCGCTCATAGTGGCCGAGGTCGAGGTCCGTCTCCGCGCCGTCATCGGTCACAAACACTTCGCCGTGCTGAATCGGGTTCATCGTGCCGGGGTCGACGTTCAAATAGGGGTCGAGCTTCCGCATCCGCACCTTATAGCCACGCGATTGCAACAGCGCCGCAAGCGACGCCGAAGCAAGCCCCTTCCCTAAGGAACTTACAACGCCCCCAGTGATGAAAATGAAACGTGTGGTCATTTTCTGCCACCTCTTTCACCAGAACCTATCATAACTTGATCTTGGGTGAGCATGTTTATTCGTCCAATAATGTCCTTACCTTTTAGCGGCTTCTGAAGATATCCGGCAATGGGCCTGCCGACTTCTGGTGTTTCTTGCGTAAGAGAATGCCGTTCGCGCAACTCATCCCATTCTTGCGAAGTCGTCAAAATAAAAGGAGGTGTCGTCGCTTCAGTGGTTTGAAACACGGCTTGCGCGAATTCGGTACCTACCATTTTTTCTACTCCCAGGCTCTGGTCAGAAAGAATAACGTCAAATTTTTCTGGGGATTTACGAAAAGCAGACAAGGCGCTTTCTGCATCTTTATAATGGGTTACAGTGTGCCCAAATTCTGTCAACAGATCCTTCGCAGAAACCGCAACACTTGGATCATCCTCAACATATAAAACATGCACCATAGGGTCCTACTCCGGCTTCGGAACCGCTGGAACGTTGGGGGCGGCAGGCGCTGGTTCTTTTGTAGTGGAAGCAGGCGCGGAAATGGGTGCTTCGATTTTTTCAACAATGGAGCTTTTTGTACGTTGCGTGGTAAGATACGCAAGCAGCAGGCTGTTTAAAATAAATAGCGTGGCGAGAATGGCAGTCGTGCGCGTAATCAAATTGGCACTGGAGCGGCCCGTCATAAATTGGTTGGAACCACCGCCGGCGCCGAACCCATCCGAATCACTGCGTTGAATGAGAATAATCCCAATCAGGCACAGCACCAAAATCGTATGAATGACCAGTAATACTGAATACATAGTTCTCTCCTAAAATTCTCCAATTCGTCATCCCGACGAAAGTCGGGATCCAGTTATAATCTGTTCGCCAAAGGCGAACGCTGGATACCGGCTTTCGCCGGTATGACGGTTGAAGGTTACCCTTCTGCCGCGCTTACTATGGCGCAAAATTCCTCCAACTTCAAGCTCGCACCGCCAACCAACGCGCCATCTACACCTTCAGCGTGCAAAATCTCACCTGCATTCGCCGCATTTACCGAACCGCCGTAGAGCACAGAAGCGCCAGGAACAGCGGTTTTTATGGCCTGATGCATGGCTGAGATCTCAGAAATGCTTGGTGTCCGGCCGGAACCAATAGCCCATATGGGTTCGTAGGCAAGAAGAATTTGGGGATTCGGAAGTGATTCCTTTAACTGGGTAAGCACCGTGGCCTCTGCATTTCCGGCCTTGCGCTGCTCGGCCGATTCGCCGATGCAGATGATGGGCGTTAAACCCGCAGCAATCGCGGCTTCTGCCTTTTGGCGCACTGTGGCACTGGTCTCAGCGTGGTATTGGCGGCGTTCGGAATGGCCGAGAATGACGTGGGTGGCACCTGCGTCTTTTAGCATGGAAGCGCTAATATCGCCAGTATGAGCACCGGCAGAATTCGCTGAACAATCCTGCCCACCGATTGCAACGCCGGAAGCCTGAAAGGCACTGAAAAGCTGGAGTAAGAGCGTAAAGGGTGGACAGATGACGACATTGCTTTTTATAGGACTACGACCCAAGAACTGCGAAAAACCCTGCGCGAACTCGGCTGCAAAGGCGCTAGAGCCGTTCATTTTCCAGTTTGCGACAATGGTTTTGGTCATAGTTCTCTTCCTCTTAATCCCCTCTCCCGCGTGCAGGAGAGGGCAACGAGACTTAGATTTCCTGTAAGGAAATCTAAGAAATTCCTCCCTCTCCCCCACGGGGGCGAGGGGAAGATATAACCCATCTGAATGGGTCATTATAACATTTTGACAACTAATATGATTATTGTACACCTCTTGGCAACTATTAAACGGAGTCGACCATGCTTGCATCCATGCGAAAAGGCGTCAGCACCATTTTCGCCAAAATTATCCTGGGGTTCTTGATCCTCACCTTTGCCGTGTGGGGCGTGGGGGACACCATTCGTAGCCATGGTTCGAATATGAATGTGGCAACCGTGGGGCCGCGCAATATCACGGCGCTGGAATTCGAGCGGGATTTGAAGCGTGAAGAAGACACGTTCCGCCAGCGCCTGGGCAAGCAATATAACCCCATGTTGCTGCGCGTGATGCACGTGCCGGAGCAATTGCTCGGGCGCATCATTAATGAAGAGCTATATGCGCTGGAAGCGGCGGATCTTGGCTTGATTCCTTCCGATGATGCAGTAGCCGCCAACATCCGTGAAAACCCTATGTTTAGGGGTTTAACCAGCTTTGAGAGCGCGAAGTTTAAGGAATTTTTGATGCGCGCTTCTCTAAGCGAGAACGATTATGTGAAGGCCTTAAAGCGCGACATGGGCATTAAGCTGCTGTTTGCGACGTATAATTTGAAACCCACACCCCTGCCCTTTAGCGTACAGCTTGCGGATGCGATGACCAGAGAAACGCGCGATATTGCGCTTTATACGATTTCGGCAAGCGCGGTGAAAGCGCCGGATGCGCCGACGACGGAGCAATTGACGGAAACCTATCAGGCGCATGTGAAAGAATTCATCAAACCGGAAACGCGCGAAGCGAGCGTTGCGGTCATTGAGAAGAGTTCGGAAGAAGGCGTAACGCAGGCGTCTAACCATATGGAAGATTTGCTCGCAGGTGGGGAGACCTTTGCCAATGCCGCGCGGGAAGTGGGTGCCACGCTTTCGCGGCTGCCGGCGATTACACGTGATGGTAAGTTGATGAATGGTGAGAAAGCTGGGTTGCCTGCGCTTGAGAATTTAGTGGCTAATATTTATGCGACAGATCAGGGCAGTGAATCCAATGTTACCTCCGGCGGTAATGGCCGGATGTACATGGTGCATGTTGATAAGGTGACGCCAGAAGGGGTGCCGCCGCTTGCGGATGTGCGCCCAGCGATTGAAAAAATTTGGCGCAAAGAGCAAACCGAAAAAGCGGTTGCGAAATTGGCGTATAGCGTTGCTGATAGACTGCGCAACGAAAAAACCCGTGCGCAAACGATTAGCGAACATCATTTGGTCGCCTCCAATCGCGCATTATTTCGCGAAGGTCCGGGGCTGCCTGCGGAATTGATTGCCGAGGCCTATGGTTTGGATGCCGGCAAAGCAACTGCCGCACATCCCACCAATGATGGGGATTACGTGATAGCGGTCGTCACAGGAATTCCGGCGGTGCCGATTGCGACCTATACCAGTAAATCGCCTAACAACGAGCGCTTGAAGTCAGAGATGACACAGGAACAATTGCAACTCTTCGGCGCGTACCTGCGGAAGAAATACAATGTGACGGTCAATGATGATGTGCTGACGAAATTGCTGGAGCGGGATCAGTGAACATCTTCCCAGAATTCGCAGATTTTGAGCGGGGCTTAAAAGCCGGCCAGCCTCAGCTGGTCTGGAGCGAACGCTCGGCGGATTTGGACACGCCGGTCTCAGCGATGATGCGACTAAAAGAAGAAGGCACGCCCAGTTTTTTGCTTGAGTCCGTTGAAAAAGGCGAAACCCGGGGGAGGTATTCGGTCATCGGATTGAAACCCGAACTCATCTGGCGGTGTAAAGGCAATAAGGCCGAAATTGCCTACGTGGACCAACCCAAAGAGAGTAATTTTCAAGCCTGCCTGGAAGATGCACTGACTTCGTTTCGCGCGCTCTATCAGTCCTCAACCATCGACATCCCCGAAGGCCTGCCACCGATGGCAGCAGGGCTAGTGGGGTATATGACCTATGACATGGTGCGGTTGATTGAGAAACTGCCGGAGGCCAAACCGGATACGATCAACATCCCCGATGCCTGTTTCATGCGCCCAAAAATCACTGTGATTTTTGACGCGGTGGCGGATAAGCGATTCGTCATCACCACCATTTGGCCAGATACCTCCCGGGGGGGTGCGTTCACGGCGTACGAGGCAGCGGTTAAACGGATTGAAGAAATAGAAACCAAGCTGAATAAGCCTTATATACCCCATGAGGGTACCTATTATACCCCCGTGCGGATGGAGGATTTTACTTCCAACACGCCACGTGCGCAATACGATGGCATGTTAAAAAAAGCGCAAGAACACATCGCCGCGGGGGATATTTTTCAAGCCGTGCTTTCGCAACGCTTTTCTGCGAACTTTACCCTGCCCCCATTTGCGCTCTACCGTAGCTTACGTTACTTAAACCCCTCACCGTTTTTGTTTTATTTGGACTTCTGTGATTTCCAGCTGGTCGGCTCCAGCCCCGAAATTCTGGTGCGGTTGCAAGACGGCACGGTGACGATTCGCCCGATTGCTGGAACGCGCAAACGTGGCAAAAACAAAGCGGAAGATGCGGCACTCGCAAAGGATTTACTCTCCGATACCAAGGAAGTGGCGGAACATCTCATGCTCCTAGATCTGGGGCGTAACGATGTCGGCCGTGTTGCTGAAATTGGCACAGTAAAAACGACTAAGCAGATGACCATTGAAAATTATAGCCATGTGATGCACATTGTCTCGAACGTCGAAGGCAAGCTGAACACGAAATACGATGCGCTCTCGGCGATGTTCGCAGGCTTTCCGGCAGGCACGGTGAGCGGTGCGCCGAAGGTGCGGGCGATGCAGATTATCAACGAGCTCGAAATTGCTAAACGCAGTTTTTATGCCGGATGCGTGGGCTATTTCTCCGCCAGCGGCAATATGGATACGGCGATTACGCTGCGCACTGGCCTGGTGAAAGATGGAAAACTTTATGTGCAAGCCGGCGGCGGGATCGTGGCGGACAGCAAGGCGGAAGACGAATATCAGGAGTCGGTGAGCAAAGCCAAAGCGCTGATGCGCGCGGCGGAAGATGCGATCAAGTTTGTATAAGGCACATATGAAAAAAATTCTCCTCCTCGATAACTACGACAGCTTTACCTACAACCTGATGCACTATTTGGGCGAGTTGAAGGCGGATGTAGTTGTACATCGGAACGACGCAATTTCGGTTGCGGATGTCATGAACATGAAGCCCGATGGCATTGTGATTTCGCCTGGCCCCGGCACGCCGGATGAGTCAGGTATCTGCCTTAGTTTGATTAAAGAGGCGGCAGGAAAAATTCCTGTGTTTGGTGTGTGCTTGGGTCACCAAGCCATTGGCCAAGTGTTTGGTGGCAAGGTGGTGCGGGCGCCGGCGCCGATGCATGGCAAGGTGAGTGATGTGGTGCACACCGGCAAAGGCGTGTTCGCGAGCCTCCCATCTCCTTTCAAAGCCACGCGCTACCATTCGTTGCTTGTCGAGCGCAAAAGTCTGCCCGATTGCCTCATGATTACGGCAGAAACCACCGACGGCATCATCATGGGACTGCAGCACAAAGAACTGAATATTCACGGCGTACAGTTTCATCCTGAATCCATTGCCTCGGAACACGGGCATGCGATTTTAGCCAATTTTTTGAAGAAGGTATGAATACAAACAGTGTCATCCCGGCGAAGGCCGGGACCCAGTTAAGGCGAGTCTTCGCCGCAATAGGATCTTTTTACTTCGCTTGCCGCGAAGTGCTGGATCCCGGCGTTCGCCGGGATGACAGTTGAAAATGATCTCAATTTATTCTTTAAACGATGCCACCTCCTATCTCGAGGCGCACTCAGACGCGCACATCACATTCAGTTCACCAACTTATGGGCTGCGTACGCATGGTGTTGGATATTTTGCCGCATTAGTCAGAAATCTGACTAAACAATTTCCTACTCACACCATTGATTTTGTAGTTGATGCAGGAGAAGATGTGGGGCTTGCCATTGCCGCGCTGGAGGCGGGGTTTAAACGGATTGTGATATCGAGAGCCAACCTGAAACTGGAAGCTTTAGCTGCTGCCTATGACGCAAAGGTTTTTGACAAAACAAACAGCATCATTTAGGCATGGTGCAACACTGTATAAGGAATTGACGCAATGACGCCTACGGTTAAAAAAATCCTCTCCGCTTACGAAAGCGACAACCCCGGAACAAAAAAAAGCCTCGCCAGCATTTTGATGCACGGCAAACTGGGCGGCACCGGCAAGCTGGTGATTTTACCCGTAGACCAGGGGTTCGAACACGGCCCTGCCCGTAGCTTCGCCAAAAACCCTGCGGCCTATGACCCGCATTATCATTATCAGCTCGCAATCGACGCCGGGCTTTCAGCTTATGCGGCACCGCTGGGCATGTTGGAAGCTGGCGCGAAAACCTTTGCCGGAAAAATTCCGACCATTCTAAAAATGAACAGCGCCAATTCACTCGCGCCGAAAGACGCTGCACCCGATCAGGCGATTACGGCATCGGTCGATGATGCGTTGCGCTTGGGGTGTGCGGCGGTTGGGTTTACGATTTACCCCGGTTCTCACCAGGCCTTCGCGATGATGGAAGAAGTGCGCGCGCTGGCGGAAGAAGCGAAGGACGCCGGGCTTGCCGTCGTCATCTGGTCGTACCCACGCGGAGCAAACATCAGCAAAGACGGCGAAACGGCGATGGACGTTTGCGCCTATGCCGCGCACATTGCCGCACTCATGGGCGCACACATTATTAAAGTGAAGCCGCCGACCGATTTCCTGGAACAAGCGGAAGCGAAGAAAGTCTATGAGGCTGAGAAGATTGATATCAGCACTATGGCGGCGCGCATCAAACACGTGACGGACGCCTGCTTCGCCGGCAAACGCGTTGTAGTGTTTTCGGGCGGTGCAACAAAAAGTACAGACGATATTTTAAACGAAGCCCGCGCCATCCGCGATGGCGGCGGCAACGGTTCCATCATCGGCCGCAACACCTTCCAACGCCCTAAAGCCGAGGCGCTGAAACTGCTGGATGATTTGATCCGTATTTACAAGGGCGAGCTTTAGTCTTTCTTAGTGCAGCCACAGGCAGTGAATTTCTTCTGCAGTGCGGGAACTTTATCCAACCAAATGGCGCCGTATACCGCAAGCGTGATTGCAATGCCCGCAGCGAGTATTTGTAGCGGAGCCGTATGAAAGAAGCTGGCTGCCGTATAGCCAATGATAGGCAGGGCCGGAATAGCCACTAGCGTTTTTGCCCATTTGCAATAATTGAAACGTGATTTACTACAATGCGTATTACCCATAAACACCTCCTTTTAGGTGATGGCTCATTGTATCACGCAAGTATGACAGTTTTGTGACAGGCTTATGACAGTTTTGTGACAATACGACGACAACGTAGCAAACCGACACCAATAATGGTGATACCACTTAGTAAACTAACCATCGACACCCTATGCAATAGCGGCGTCACTATGGCCCAATAGTGCTGGGTGAACGAGAGCGTGAAAGCGCCGGTTGGAATCTTCACTAACATACGCCCGGTGATGGGCTCTGGTTCTATGGTGACGGGTTTACCATTGAGTTGCGCCTGCCAGATGGGGTAGTAAAAATGCTCGATGCGAAGCGTGCCTGGTTTTTTCGCAACACCGGAGAAGACCATGCCTTTTTCATTCCATGCTTCTAGTTTCACCTCTCCCGCACCCTGCAGCCATTCCACCGGTTTGCGGTTGGGACGATCGACGAAATCGCGGAAGAACGGTTCGTAGCCGCTGCGGTAATCGGCGAAGCGGCTATCGGTTTCACGCGTATTGAAGAAGGCAAAGATGGGTTGTTCTTTGATATGGCGTTTATGCAGCTCGACGGAGTCCGGGCTAACGCCGCCATAGTAAAACAGGCTGCTGATGATGAAAAACAGGACAAGCACCACGGCATCCCCCGTTTTGGTGCGGCGGGTTTGCCAGACGTGTTGCATCATAATGGCAAGCAGGCACGTGGTTGCGAGCATAATGAGCGAGGGCATGCGCCAAGGGGTATGGATGCCCGATAGCAATTCAATTGGCCACCAGGCGGGTGCGCTCACTGAAAACATCATCACCGTAGCAAAGACCATAATGATCAACCAGCTTTGCGCTTCTTGCCGATGGGCGGCATTAGGAATAGCGCCACGTTTGGCTAGAAATGCACCGCCCACACACAAGCTTGCGAGCATCGCAACACCAAAACCAATCACCGCCCAGCCGTGTTCGCCGTTTAGAGGAATATCATCGACGAAGCTGTTCACCCAACTCGTCTGCCAATAGGAAGCGCCGCCGATGGTATCGCTTAAGGTGGGTAGCAGCTGACGCACGGGTAGGTAATGCGGCAGGCTCAACATGCCCGCAAGTAGGCATGAAACGGTAAACCAGCCCACAACGCGCAGGTTAAAGCGGCTGTAGAGCACAATGAATAAACCGCTGCCCATCAGCGCGAGGAAGGTGACCGGGGCATGGCAATAGAGGCACCAGGCAATGATAAGCGCGAGCGTGGTCCAATGTTGTTGCGGTTGTTCGCAAAGTTTTCGCGTGTACAAAAATAGTAGTGGCAAGAATGATAGGCACCAATATTCCGCATAGGAACCGCGGGTAAGCAATTCGGTGCGGTAGTTGAAAAGCAGGAAAATGAACGCGCATAAATAGGCAATTTCCGTGCGTATGGAAATACCGCGCAGCCAGGCCACGCACGCCGCGAAAGCAACCGCATTGGCGAAGAAAATGGCAATCAAATATTGCTCAGGAAACGTGATGCCGAAATGGTGCAGTGGATAGAAAAGACCGGCAATATAAAAGGGGATCGGGAAATAAAAAATCGGCGCGGGGGAACCCATGCCGCCGTTGGAATTCATACACCAGCGGGGGTAGAACAACCCTTGCCAGATGTGTTTGGAGAAACATTCAATTTGTGAATAGTTCATCACCGCATCGCCGGCGGGGATGGTGAGGAGAAAGGGGAAAATGTTGAGTGCCGCAGCCATAAGAGAGAAGAGAAGCAAGACGCGGCGGGAGGATAAATCCATTATTTCTCGAGCCTTGCAAACCCGGCTTTGAGATCGGCGATTAAATCATCTGGGTGTTCTAAACCAATGTGCAAGCGTAGGTTGACGCCTTTATGTTTCCACTCGGTTGCCGTACGCGAACGTGCGGCGTCAAAGGTGATCACCAGGCTTTCAAACCCACCCCAGCTATAGCCGAGGCCGAAGAGTTCGAGATCATCAATCATCCGCGCCATTTGCGCGTGGGTGTAGGGTTTGAGAAGCACAGAAAACAAACTCGCCCCGCCGGTCATATCACGCTTCCACAGCGCGTAACCCGGATCATCCGGCAGCATCGGGCAAAGCACTTTCTCAACTTCCGGCCGAGCCTTCAACCACTGCGCCACTTGCAGCGCATTTTGCATTTGGCGTTCCATGCGCACCACCATGGTTTTAAGCCCGCGCATCGCAAGATAGCAACTATCGGCCGAGGGAGATGCACCGAAATTGCGGTAGGTGTAGAGCAATTGTTTGTAGTGCTTGGCTTTGCAGGAAAGCACGCCCATCACCAGATCGGAATGGCCGGAGATGTATTTGGTGGCCGAGTGCATCACCACATCCACACCCTTTTCAAAGGCCCGGAAATAAAGCGGCGTGGCCCAGGTGCAATCGGCAACCACAATCGCGCCCGCAGCATGTGCTACTTCAGCAATCGCCGGAATATCCTGCATTTCAAGG
The DNA here is from genome assembly GCA_964405685.1 of uncultured Rickettsiales bacterium. GTDB lineage: Bacteria > Pseudomonadota > Alphaproteobacteria > Rickettsiales > SXRF01 > CAYOOP01. The sequence goes on along the minus strand of CAYOOP010000006.1, from coordinate 38,336 downwards.
GTGAGCGAACCGGGGCTTTCGCAATACACCAACTTGGTGTTGGGCTTCATAAGCGCTTTGATGCTCGCGCCAATTGTTGGGTCGTAATACGTGACGTCGACGCCGAGTTTTTTCAGTTTCTGATCGCAGAAACGGCGCGTCGGGCCGTAGGCAGTGTCCACCATTAAAATATGATCACCGCTTTCGACAAACGCAATAATCGCAACGGCAATTGCCGCCATGCCGGAGGCGAGCACAATGGAATGGTCCGCACCGTCAAGTTCCGCGAGGGTGGATTCGAGTGTGAGTGTCGACGGTGTGCCGTAGCGGCCGTAAGACGGCAATGGCCATTCGCCGCGATCGGCTTTTTCAAAATCTTCCAGCGTGTCGAACAAAATGGTAGAGGCGCGGTGCGGTGGTAAGTTCACCACCCCGCCGTAACCTTCCGGTGCCATGCCTGTATGCGCGAGTTTGGTTTCGATTTTCATGGGCGAGAGTGTTGAGGAAATAGGGCCAAAAGTCAACGGGAAAGGCTTAAAACTCGCGGTACGACATCCCCACCACCACATGGGTTACCTTGCCGTTTTTCCCAAAAGGTAGCAGGCAGGCACGGAATTTGACGATGCGGCTTTTTTCGTTGATGAACTGGCCTTCTTCGATCACCACGCTGGGTGTCACTACTACTTCATCCACTTTCTTGAGCATTTGCCAGCCCGGCAAATCGCGGAGTTTGCCGCTGCCGATTTGGCCGGTCATATCCTTGCCGTACATGGATTGCAGCGCGGGGCCGACGTATTCGTAGGAATAGGTATGGGTGCCGGCGTGCACGGTGACGACTTGCACCATCATACAATTGGGCCAGAGGTCGTAGACGCGGTCGGGGTTCAAACGGCCAATGGGAGGCAAACTCTCCGCTCCGCGCAGCTGGTTCCAGTATTTGGTAAGCCGGTCGGTAAGGCGCTGATCCATTAGCCCCTGCCCCTTACAAATTGCGCGGTGATGGCGGCGACGCGCGCGCCAAAAAGCCTGGCGGTTTCCAAATCGCCGGCAGGCGTCGCATGCTCGGGCACCGCATTACCCGACTGCGTCATTAAACCAAACGAGCTACCAAAGCGGTTGATCTGATCGCTGGGCAGCTCCTCCATCGCCTTGTTACCAGGCGGCATGAGGCCGGTGCCGACCCAAATCATCCCGTGTTGCAACGCATTGACTGCAAGCTGAAACAACGCGTTTAGCTTATCACCGCTGTAGGAACCGGAGTTGGTGAAACCGGCGGCGATTTTATCTTTCCACGCTTGCTTTTGCCAACGCTTGGAAGCCGCGTCGATAAACATTTTAAATTCTCCAGAGACACCTCCCATATAGGTTGGCGCGCCGAAGATGATGCCCTCAGCAGCGTCGAGCGTAGCCCAATGGGCATCGCTCATTTCATCCACGTTGATAACGGCAACCTGCGTTCCGGCAACACTTTTCGCGCCTTCTGCCACATAGTCGGCAACGCGCGCGGTGTGCCCGTAGCCGCTATGGTAGACAATCGCAATCGCTATGGTCATCAGGCTATTTAGACAAGTGGGATTCGATGAACCACAACTGCTTATCAAGCTCACCAGCAATGCGCGTGCAAATATCTGCCGTGACGTCATCCCCGAAATTGGAGGTTTGGGAAATAGCGTCATAAAGTTCTTTGGTGGCAACGGAAAGTGCAGACGTGGCCGCTTTTAGATTGCCCTCGGCGCTGGAGGTGACCGGCACGGGTTTTAGCTCACTGCCCTTAATGCCAGCAGGTGCGCTGCCGCCCAGTTGGACGATACGTTCGGCGAGTTCATCCGTGAATCCATTGACCAGGGTGGCCACCTGATCCAACAATTCGTGCAGGGCGATGAAGTCCGGCCCCTTGACGTTCCAGTGCGCTTGTTTCAGCTGCAGGTAGAGATCCGTATGGGTAGCAAGCAGCGGTAAAAGCACCACAACGCTTTGGGAACGGATTTTTTCTGATAAGCTGTGTGCATTTTTACGCAAACCTTGCTTGGGTTCGATAGGTACAATTTTACGCATATTTACTCTCTTTCTAGGGCCATGATATGCCTCGATAATTTGGGCGTCAATATCTAAAAAAGCATTGAAAAATATAATTTTCTTGACAGTTTTTGGTATTGAAGCCGAGGCTGGTTTTACCTATAATCATTATGACGTCACTCGATGTAAAGACGCCATTCGTTTCTAACGTAATAGCACTTCTAACATGGGAGAATCTAATGTCTGTTGAAACTCATCTACAAGCAGTTGCTGATAAACGCGCAAACATCAAAGCACAAATCGCTGAAGAAATGCGCCACCCGGCTCCGAACTTCAACCTGATCCATGATTTGAAAAAACAGAATTTAAAATTGAAAGAAGAGATGCAGAGCTGCTATGAGCGCCTGAACCACGCGGAAGCGTCGTAAGCGTAGATTGAAATAACACCACGAAAAACGCCGGGCTTAAAAACCCGGCGTTTTTGTTTGTGAATGACTAGAAATGGGCATACGACTAGCCCATCTCAAACGTTTCTGGTCGTCTCGGTCGTTTGTTGCAATGCCTGGGCGGTGAGAACTATGTGGCGCGTCATCACTAAAACTCAAATCGCGGGACCTGTCTTCTATAGACTCGACAAACGACGCGACTGTTTGCAAATGACGCATCGCCATTTCTTTGTCTTCTTCATCGGCCGTCTGTACGATTGTCGATAACACTCTTCCTAAAACTTCCAAATGCTTTATGACCTGTGTATACACAGGCTCGCTAAACAACTCCGGCTCTGATGTCGAATCCACAAAACGTATGGCCTCCCACAAATCCTCTCGCAGATGATTCGCTACTTGACTGGAGAGGTTAGCGATATGTTGGCGCTCAGCATCTACACCAAATTCAGCTTTAAGCTTTTCCTTATCCGCCGGCGTCCACACAACTTCACCTGCGTCCCCTATGCTGGTAAGATCAAACCCGCCACTACGCACTAAATCATTAGAGCTTAACTTACCTGCTATTTTGTACCGACGTACAAATTCGGCGGATTCTTTTAGATCTACCATCTCCGCTGACACATCTCCCGTGCTGCGCTTAAAATTGTGGCCCTCCGGCTCTCCTGGCAGCGATCTCGCAAGTGGTACTTTCTTTGACATAACTGTACTCCTTCTTATGGTGAAGCACCACATTACGACAGCTTCATGTCTCCACAAAGTTAAGATTGTGTGACAATTGAAAACGCTAGAGTTTCCACTGGTCTGCAGTGAACATGTCGCCCTGGCCCCATTCGCGGAACCATTTGGTAATGATGTATTTATCGCCCTCTTCCACCGGCAGACCCCAGTGGAGCGTGTCGCGGTTGGGCGTGCCGTCGATGTTGAGGCTGTTCCAAATTACGGCGCGGCCTAGTTTAGGGTAAAACGTGTGGCCGAGGTTGACGAATTTGGTGCCGCCGCCTTTGGGCGTATCGTTCAAATAGACCATGAAGGTCCAGGTGCGGTTGCCTTGGACGCTCGCATGTTCACGGAATTCTTCCGTGCCCGGCTCGAAAAAGTCGGTGTGTTCTTTGAACTCTTCGCCCACCAGATATTTCTGCGCCTGAATGCCTTCGGAATAGATTTGGTTGATGCCGAGCACTTCAGAGATTCGAAGGTCGATCTCTTTGACGAAGTTGTCGTTAAGGAGTGAAAGATCGCTGGTTTTGCTGGTGCGGTAGCTCGCCGCGCCGTAAGTGATGGTAGACGGACGCAGATGCTTTTCCATGATGCCGATTAGCTTCACGCATTCAGCTTTCGTCATGAAATCATCCAGCGTCAGCAATTGGAGTTTGGGCGTATCAAAACGTTTTACTTTTGCTTTTTGCCGCCCGAGTGCCAGCAGCGGCACTTCAAACAGCGCGCGGTGATCCACACCAGGAGTTACCAGGGACAGCGCATGCAGATAGGCATTCATATTCACTGACACGGCCGCCGTTGCCGTCGGTGCAGCCTCCCGCACGGGAATGTGATCCGGCGGGCAGCGATCGCCCATGACACCCTGGATGACTTGCAGTGGGAAGCCCGCGTGAAGCAAAATGCCCTTGATCTCGCGGGGGTCGCAGCCGCGCGCGAGGTTTTCATACGTCCAGTTTCTCCAGCTGTCATCCATGCCCATGTTTTGTGTGAGCATCATGCCTTGCATAGGAATCTCCATGCGGCGTTTCGCTTTGTCTTCAATGATGCGGGTTTTGAAGTGAAGGCCGCTTGCACGTTCGTAGTCTTCTAAGCTGCGCACGGTGCCGAGCCCGTAGGTGTCTATTTCCGCCAGCACTTGTGGGTCATTTGATATATTCATGCCGAGCAAATGCCGCGCGCGCGCCACCGACAGATGGTTCAATGCACCCCACTGCGCGTGATCCGCCCAATGCGTGCGGTTGGTGGGGTCCCCGGCTTTTTTATAGTAGTGATACAATACGTTTTCGTTGGGGTGATAGATGTCGTATCCCTTCGTCCAGAGCCGGACCGCCAGGGTGATTTCTTCGCCGTAAAAATAGAGATAGGGATCATACGGCAGATCCTTAATCAGTGAGGATGTGCCGAAAATAAAACCGGCAGCACAGAACATGGTAGGCAGCGGTTGGGGGATGGAATTATTCGGGCCGAGCGGTTGGCCGATGAAGGTAGGCATTTCTTCCGGCGGCGTAAATTGAAGCGCCACCATGGCGTGGATTTCGCTCTTCGAGCAGTCGTTCGGCGGTGTATAGGCCGGGGGGTAGGCTGTGAGCACCGCTTTTTCAGAAGGGCACGCGGCAAGTTGGTTGATGAGTTTCTCATCCCAGCCGGGGTCAAACCGCATGTGGCTATCAATTTGCAGAATGTATTCTTCACCCTGCCAAAGTTTACGCGCCTGGTGCCGCGCCCAGCAGACGCCTTTGCTTTCGCGGGCATCGTAATCCACGCGGCGGATGCGCTCGGCCCAGGGGATGGTATTGAGCAAGCCCGCATCTTCCGGCAGGGCTTGCCAGATAATGCCGGCGAAGATGCGCTCGGGGTTGCTGGCTTTAGCGTACATGTCAGCAAGCGTCGGCTGCAGCTCGGCGTCGCGGTAGGAGGCAATTTGGACGAAAATACGTGGAGGCATAAGAGAGGGCTAGGATATCAGAAAATATCCACGTGTGCCTCTAAAAAACGTGCATAAAAGGCACAAAATAGCCCAAATGCAGCATTTTAGCTTTTGACATAGGGGGAGATGCGATGTTAGAATACCCGTCCCTTAACGTTTTGGCCCCCAAGCACACTTGGGGAGTTTCGGAAGGAGGTACGTTTTAATGGTTGAAGTTCTCGTTCGTGATAACAACATCGAACAAGCGCTCCGCGTGCTCAAGAAAAAGATGCAGCGTGAAGGCCTGTTCCGCGAAATGAAAATGCGCAAGCACTACGAAAAGCCTTCAGAAAAGCGCGTGCGCGAAGCCTCCGAATCCGTCCGCCGCGCCCGCAAATTGGCCCGTAGGAATTCTGATAAAAACGATTAGTTGCTACGGCAATTGAGAAAAAAGGACCCTGAGCGAAAGCTCGGGGTTTTTTATGCCTTATACCAAAGCAACGAAATAACATGACATCGTCATTCCGTGCCCTTGAGCGGCCTTGCTTGCAAGGATGCTCAAGGAACAGACACGGAATCCAGTAGCTGCGGCAAGCAGCGTTATGATCTTTCTACGCGGCAGACGCCGCTTACTGGATTCCGTCTTGCGACGGAATGACGGTGATAAATGTCATGAAACTTAGTTGCTTTGGTATTATTCAGCGTTTTGAGATGAACGGGAATGTTCATCTTCTCGTGCAGCACGGCAGCAATAATCACGTCATTTTTGCCGTGGGGTTGAAAGACCACATAGTGGTGCTCTACCAGGTGAAGTGCAAACTTCGTATCCTTGGCCATGTCAGCGCGAAAATTCGTGATGATGGATTCGCGTTTTCTGGCAATCTCCTCGAACCCTTTTTCCAGCGCTGCGGCATACGCCCTGGCTTGCGCCACCCCCCACTTGCGGGCAGTGTCACGAATAATTTTCTCGACGTGGGCAAGCGCCGTTGGTGTGAGATAATATGTTGTCACGCGCTAAGCGTCGGGTCAGCGGCAAGCGCTTTAAATACGCTATCCATATGCCCCTTCACAGCCTTCGCAGGCATCAGCCTACCGGCCTCAATATCGGCCATGGATTTGAGTAGCTCCTGATGCACGTAGCGTTCTTCCAGCTCTTTTTCCATATCGTCCCTAATCAGCGCCCGGACATATTCGCTCGGCGTTGAAAAACGCTTTTCGTTATTCGTACGATAATCCACAAATTCCCGCATCTCATCGGGCAGACTGACGTGTAAGCTACTGGTCATAAGCATCCCCCTTAGTGACCTCTATTCTATGCTGCCAGCACTGAAATGTCAATAGATGACATTATTGACCCATGGGCGAAAGCTCGGGGTTTTTGTATAGAAAAAGGGCGGTCCGAAGACCGCCCTTTTGTTTTACTTGTCATCCCGCCGCATGGCGGGATCCGGACCCCGCGACAAGCGCGGGGTGACAGACCTTAGTGAGCTAGAAGAGCAAGGAGCAAAATCGCTACAATATTTGCGATTTTGATCATGGGGTTGACGGCTGGGCCAGCCGTATCTTTGTATGGATCACCCACCGTGTCGCCGGTGACGGCTGCTTTGTGAGCATCCGAACCTTTGCCGCCATGGTTGCCTTCTTCGATGTACTTTTTCGCATTGTCCCATGCGCCGCCGCCGGAAGTCATGGAAATCGCCACGAAGAGGCCGGTGACGATGATGCCAAGGAGCATGGCGCCGAGTGCAGCGAATGCGGATTCCTGGCCGGCGATTGCGTTGATGACGAAATAAACCGCAACCGGTGCAAGCACAGGCAGCAGGCTTGGAATGATCATCTCCTTAATCGCAGCTTTGGTGAGCATGTCGACCGCGCGGCCGTAGTCCGGCTTTGCAGTGCCCGCCATAATGCCTGGGATTTCCTTGAACTGACGGCGTACTTCCACGACCACAGCACCTGCCGCACGACCCACGGCCATCATGCCCATGGCACCGAACATATACGGCAGCAAGCCGCCGATGAACAGGCCAACAACCACATAAGGGTCAGAGAGCACGAACTGCACGTTGAGGTGCGGGAAATAGTGCTTCAGGTCTTCGGTATATGCCGCGAACAACACGAGGGATGCCAACGCCGCAGAGGCGATTGCGTAACCCTTCGTCACCGCTTTGGTGGTGTTACCCACCGCATCGAGTGCGTCAGTCGTCACGCGAACATCTTTCGGCAGTTCCGCCATTTCGGCAATACCACCGGCGTTGTCGGTAACTGGTCCGTAAGCATCAAGCGCTACCACAATACCCGCGAGCGCCAGCATGGTGGTTGCGGCAACCGCAATACCAAACAGGCCACAGAGCAGATACGCCGTGATAATGCCGCCACAGATGACAAGTGCAGGCAAGCCGCACGCTTCCATGGAAACAGCTAAGCCTTGAATCACGTTCGTGCCGTGCCCGGTGGTGGATGCTTGGGCAACGCTACGCACAGGGCGGAACTTGGTGGAGGTATAATACTCGGTGATCCACACGATAAGGCCGGTGATGACGAGTCCTAAAATCGCGCAATAGAACAGGTCTTTGCCGGTGAACTCGCTCATGCCAACAGTGAAGCTGGTATCAAAGCCGATGAGTTTTTGCGTGATCACGCAAATGACACCCGCCGAAAGCACAGCCGCAACAATCAAGCCCTTATAAAGCGCTTGCATGATGTTGCCGCTTTTGCCGAGTTTCACGAAGAACGTACCAATCACCGAGGTGATGATGCACGCGCCGCCGATAGCGAGCGGATAGAGCATCATGGTCGATTGTTCGGTGCCGGTGAAATAGATGGCGGCGAGCAACATCGTTGCAACGATCGTCACCACATAGGTCTCGAATAAATCCGCGGCCATGCCTGCGCAGTCGCCCACGTTGTCGCCAACGTTGTCTGCGATAACGGCTGGGTTTCTTGGATCATCCTCTGGGATATTCGCTTCCACCTTGCCCACCAAATCCGCACCAACGTCCGCACCTTTGGTGAAGATGCCGCCGCCAAGCCGCGCGAAGATAGAGATGAGGGAAGCACCGAAGGAAAGCGCAACCAGCGCTTCGATAATTCTGCGCACTTCCGTACCTTGGTTCAGCAGGAACGCATAATAAACCGTAATGCCAAGGAGGCCGAGGCCGACCACGAGCATCCCCGTCACCGCGCCGGATTTGAAGGCGATGGTGAGAGCTTTTTGCAGGCCGGAGCGTGCCGCTTCTGCGGTACGCACGTTCGCGCGCACCGAAATATTCATGCCGATGTAGCCGGCAACGCCCGAAAGCACCGCACCAATCACGAAGCCGATGCCCACTTGCGTGCCCAATTTCCAGGCGAGCAATGCACCAATCACCACGCCCACAAAGCCAATGGTACGGTATTGACGGTTCAAATAGGCTTTCGCGCCTTCTTGAATGGCCGCAGCGATGTTGACCATTCGCTCCGTGCCGGTTGGCTCTTTCATAATCGAACGTGCCGCCAAAATTCCGTACACCACGGAAGCCAGGCCGCACAAGATAATCCACAATAAAGGATCGTTCATAGACATAGGGTACTCACTTAAGCTGTTGAATAAAAAGAAAGGAGGCGGCTTTATGCCAGAAAGAACCGGCGGTGGCAAGGGGTTTTATTATGCATTGTCATTCCCCTGAAAAGGGGAATCCAGCAAGACATGTCTATGCCGCAAAAGGGTTTTTGTCCGCTTGGGTAGCTGACGCTGGATTCCCGCATACGCGGGAATGACGATTATTGTGTAGGTGCGGGTGTAGCAGACGCCGGAGCAGGTTCCTGCTTCTTACCAAACCCGCCCAGCAACCCACCAATATCTCCACCCTTCAGCAATTGCTTCGTGTCTTTCAATTGCTGCTTGATGTCGCCTTTGTTATTTTTGATGGCGTCTTTTACGGTGGCGATGTTTTCTTTCAGCTTTTCGGGGTTTTTGAGCGTGTCTTGCACGATGCTTGCGAGGTCGGGTGTGAAGCTCGGGTTGTCGAGCGGGCCTATGATGACGATTGGAACCGCGATACCTTCTTTGTCTTTGCCGCCTTGGCCTTTGCCGGTGTCGACTAGTTCAGGCACCATGCGGTAGTTGATCGTATATGCAGGCAAGTTCACCTGGCCTTTGCCGGAGAGGCGAATATACGGCGATTTCATCGCCAAATCTTGATTGGAAACGATGCCGGATTTAATCGTGTAGCTGCCGCCGAGTTCGGTGAAATCCGTGTTCGTGCTAGAGTCCTTGGCACCCGATGCCGCCGCGCCGAAGGCACTGCGAATATTGCGCGCCATTTGCGCGAGGTTCACGCCCTTGACCATCCCATCGCGTATACTAATCGTTCCGTTGCCATCTAGATTTTGCATCATCTGCGCTTGGCTCGCGCCAGTGGCATCAACATCCACAGTGAATTGTGCCGTGCCGGTAATTTTATCATTCTTCGCAACTGCTTTGAGCAGTGGTTCCACCTGTACGCCGGAGCCTTTTAAATTCACCCCAAACCCCGCGCGATCCCCTGCCCCGTTGAGTTTGACGACACCCGTAATTGCACCACCAAAGGTTTCGAGACTAGCGATATTAAGCGCCATCTGGCCGGATTGCACATTTGCGCGCAGATTCACATTTTTGAAATCCCACGGCGCAAGACGCAAACTGGCTGCTTTCAATTTCACATCCGCATCGAATGCGCGCAGCCCCTTCCAATCAATCGGCGTTTGGGTCCATGGGGCGCTCGCGTAGGCTTCGGAGATGAACCAACCACTTATTCCTCCCTCTGCAAGGGGGAGGTTAGGAGTGGGACTGGCTTGCGAGGTATAAATATTAGCACTATTCAGGTCTGCCCCCACCCCACCCCACCCCCTGCGGGGGCGGGAATTTTCAGCCGTGTACGGGCTCAAATCCAACGCCTCGCCTTGCAAATCCGCAACCACCATCGGCTTTGCGCCGGCGAGGGAAATGTTGATGTTACCCTTCAAGCGAATGTCATCCACGGCAATTTCAGTGTTCTCAAGTTTGAAACCATTCGCGGCTTTGCTATAGGTCAAATCTCCGCGCAGTGCGGTTTTCAACGCGGTTTTACTCCACGTCATTTTATTTTGCAGCCATTTTGCGGTTTTGACTAGTGACGGCGAACCCACTTCCAGCTTGCCTTTGACGCTGTTTGCAGAGGTCGTGCCATTGAATGTCAGTTTCAAATGATTGCTGTCGATTTTGGTTTGCACAGCAGTTTCATCGCCATCGACCAGCGCGCGTAGCGATGCTGCGTTTTGCTCGATGCTCACCTTCTCACCGTTCCATACCATGCTTCCTTTGGCGTGCACGGGTTTGGAGAATGTGTCAGCTTTGGCGGTAATATTCACGTCCGTAATTGTCTGATTGATGCCCGTTACGGCATTACTGAGTGTTGCCGAGCCATCTGAAATTTCGACGTGTTTGAGTGCGAGCGATTGCTGATTGAGTTTGGTATTTGCAGCGTGCGCTGAAGAAATTAGTTCAAATGATACTTCTTCTTTCGTCATTGCGAGCGCAGCGAAGCAATCCAGAGTGCAAGCCCAAGACTGGATTGCCGCGTCGGCCTCGCCTCCTCGCAATGACGCGGTTTTGGGTGTTTGAATCTCAATCTGCCAATTGTTCTTGCCTTGCTTGTTCACCTCCAACCGCACGACCGGTTTTTTGAGTTTCAGGCTGGTGATGATGATTTGCTTATTGAGCAGCGCATTCAGCGGCACATCCATCGCAAACGTGCCCACCATTGCAAACGGCTGCGCGGAAAAGCCCGGCGGGTTGCCGATTTTCACTTCGTGCACTTCGATCGCTACATTAGGGAAAAGTTTGAGGCGCAGCGCACCACCGATTTCTACCTTACGTCCGAGCATCAGCGTGAGACGATCCGTCGCCTCTTTCTTATACACATCCATCGGAATCAAAAACGGCGCAACGAGTAACGCGCCGATGATCAGTACGAGTGCTGCAATGGCGATTTTGATAAACTTACGCATAGGCCTTTGCCATTAAATAATGGTCGGCGAGTACGCATGCCATCATCGCCTCAGCCACGGGAACCGCACGGATGCCGACGCACGGATCGTGGCGGCCTTTGGTTTGGATGGTAGTGTTATTGCCGTGCACGTCCACCGTTTCGACGGGTTGTAAAATGGAGCTTGTGGGTTTGACCGCAAAGCGTGCAACGATGGGTTGGCCGGTGGAGATGCCACCTAAAATACCGCCCGCATAATTAGTTAGAAAGCTGACTTTGCCGTTTTCATTGCGCATGCGGTCGGCATTTTGTTCGCCGGTTAAGGTTGCGGCTGCGAAGCCTGCGCCGATTTCGACACCTTTGACGGCGTTGATGCTCATGAACGCAGCGGCTAAATCGGCATCGAGTTTTTTATACACGGGCGCGCCTAAACCCACAGGCACGCCTTCGGCAACGACTTCGATGATCGCGCCGACGGAGGAACCGTTTTTACGAATGCCATCTAAATAGTCTGCCCATTGCGCGGCGACGTTTGCATCCGGGCACCAGAAGGGGTTATTGCCGATTTCTTTCGCATCAAATTGCGAAATTTTATGCTCGCCCATTTGTACCATATAGGCATAAATACGAATTCCCTCCCCCCTATGGGGGGAGGAGTTTAAAATCTTCCTGGCAATCGCCCCCGCGGCCACGCGCATCGCGGTTTCGCGCGCGCTGCTGCGGCCGCCGCCGCGATAATCGCGGATGCCGTATTTGGCGTGGTAGGTGTAGTCCGCGTGTCCGGGGCGGAATTTGTCTTTGATTTCGTCGTAATCTTTGGACTTTTGGTCTTCGTTTTGGATCAACAACCCAATCGGCGCGCCGGTGGTTTTGCCTTCGAATACTCCGGAGAGAATTTTCACCGTGTCGCTCTCTTTGCGCTGGGTCGTGAATTTATTTTGCGCGGGCTTACGCGCATCAAGATACGGCTGAATGTCCGCTTCCGAAAGCGGCAATAACGAAGGCACGCCATCCACCACGCACCCGATCGCCTCCCCATGGCTTTCGCCGAAGGTGGTGAAACGGAACAAGTGGCCGAAGGTGTTGAAGGTCATGCGGCTATCTTATCCGCCCCCATGTATGGGCGCAAGGCTTCTGGCACGGTGATCGATCCATCGGCATTTTGGTAGTTTTCGATAATGGCAACCATCGTGCGACCGATGGGGAGGCCCGAGCCGTTTAGGGTGTGGACGTTTAGGTTTTCTTTGCCACGTTTGAAACGGGCTTTCATGCGGCGGGCTTGGAAGGCACCGCAATTGCTGCAGCTAGAGATTTCGCGATACGCGTTCTGGCCGGGCATCCACACTTCGATGTCGTAGGTTTTCTCAGACGAAAAGCCCATATCGCCGGTGCAGAGTAGCATCACGCGATACGCCAGACCCAGTTTTTGCAGCAGGGATTCGGATTGCGCAGTCATGCGTTCGTGTTCTTCTTTGGATTGCTCGGGCGTGGTGATTGAGACCAATTCGACTTTGGAAAATTGATGTTGGCGGATCATCCCGCGCGTGTCCTTCCCTGCCGCGCCCGCTTCGGAGCGGAAGCATGGGGTGTAGGCCGTCATGCGAATGGGAAGTTTTTCTTCTTCGAGGATAGAGTCCGCGACCAGATTGGTAAGCGGCACTTCGGCGGTTGGGATCAGCCAGAAATCATTGGTGGTTTTGAAGAGGTCCTCGGAGAATTTCGGCAATTGGCCGGTGCCGTAGACGGCGTTGTCGCGCACCAAAAACGGCGGCACCATTTCGGTGTAGCCAGCAGCTACGTTGTTATCCAAAAAGAAACTTGCGAGCGCGCGTTCCATTTTCGCGAGTGCACCTTTGAGCACCACAAACCGTGCGCCGGAGAGTTTGGCGGCACCTTCGAAATCCATGAGGCCGAGGGCTATGCCTAGATCATCGTGGAGTTTTGGCTGAAAAGAAAATTCCGGTTTTTTGCCCCAGTTGCGCACCTCGACGTTGCCGTGTTCATCGCTGCCGTTTGGCACATCGTCGGCGGGGAAATTGGGAATCGTCTCCAGCAATGTTTCCAATTTTTTCTCATGCCGGGCGAGCTGGCCCTCTAGGGTCGTCATGCTGTCGGCAATGTTTTTGGCTTCGATCATCGCATTCGTTGCATCCTCACCCTTGGCCTTGGCCGCGCCCACTTGTTTGGCGAGCGCGTTGCGCTTGCTTTGCATTTCTTGCAGCATGGTTTGCGTGTGACGCTTGGTTTCGTCTTCCAGCAGAATTTGGCCGGAGGGTGACTCAACACCACGGCGGGCGAGCGCGGCGTTGAACTCATCGGGGTTTTGGCGAATCCATTTGATATCATGCATCGGTCGGTCTTCTTCTTTCTACGATTTTGGAACAGGCGATTGCGATTTCATACAACACATAAAGCGGGATGGAAAGCGCGACCTGGCTGAACAGGTCCGGCGGCGTGATAACGGCGGCTACTGCGACGATGCCGACGATAGCGTAGCGCCTGCCCTTGGCGAATGTTTCGGCCTTGGCAAGACCCGTTTGGGTGAACAACACCATGATGACGGGGAGTTGGAAGGCAAAACCGAAGGCGAGGATGAGATGCGTGACCAAGCCCAAATACTCGCTCACCTTGGCTTCGAGTTGAATGGGTAAACCGCCGCTGGTGCCGGCAGATTCGAAGCCGAGGAAAAATTTCCAGGCGGTTGGGAAAATGAAATAATAGCAAAATGCAGCGCCGGCGACGAACATGAGTGGTGCGGCGATGAGATAGGGTACAATGATGATTTTTTCGTTTTTGTAGAGGCCCGGTTTTAAAAAACCATAGATCTGCCAGGCGAATACGGGGAAAGAGAGGCATAAACCGCCGAAGACAGCGAGTTTCAAATAGGTGAAAAAAGCTTCGGTCAAGCCCGTGTAAATCATCCGCCGGCCTTCTTCCCCGGCCACGTTGTGCGCGAGCGGTTCGACGAGGAAGTGATAGATTTGTGGCGCGAAAGTGTAGCACACGCCTGTTGCGACTAGAAAAGCAGTGAGCGAAATTATTATGCAGCGTTTTAGTTCTTTAAAGTGCTCTAATAACGCTTGCTTGCGATCACCGTTTAATTCCTCCCCCCTTGCGGGGGAGGATAAAGGTGGGGGGGTGTTTTTTTTAGCACTACTCATACTTCCCTCCTCCCTTACCCTCCCCCGCAAGGGGGGAGGGAATATTTGCGAGATCATACGCCTCGTAGTATTTTCCGTCGTCGCCTTTGACGAGGGTGGGCTTGATGGTGAGGTCACGTTCGATGTCTTTGATGCCGCTTTCTTTGGCGAGATCATCAAAAATACTGGTGAATTCGCGCGAGGTTTCTTTCACCCAGCGTATCGCCTTGGCCACTGCACGCAGCACTTTGGGCACATCTTCGGGTTTAAGAAAGATGATGGCGATGGCAACCACAAGAATCAATTCGCCAAAGGAAATATCGAACATGGAGCAACCCTAGCGAAGCGGTAGGTAACTTGCAATCGTCATCCCGCGTAGGTGGGAATGACGACTTCAATGGGTTACGGGATTGTTAAATCGCCCTGATGTACCGTTTGGGAGTCATAAATTAATTGATAATTATTTATTTATTGGCTAATATGGCTGCCAGTGAGGTGGCCCCATGCAACTTATTACGCCTAGTATTATCGACGTTCTCCGGCATAAAAACGTAAGCATTCCAGATGTTAGTGATGAAAGGCTTTTAAGCTTTGTGCAAAAGTACTGTGGGGAGGGCACGGAGTTGCATAGCAGCATCGTTGAACAATATGGCCCGCAGATGGACGGCAAAAAGAACGGGCTCACCCTGCCTGACATGGTGCGTGTGTATGATAGGCACTTGCGGGACCTGAACCTTGTCGGACGTTTTGAAGCGGCGGCGAAGGCGTTGGCGGCGGAAACTGGAGGGCAGGTATTTACAGCTGATCTTTATACGCAATTTATTGCAGATATGCGCGAGATCGCAAGAAATCTTCAAAAGCAGGGGTTGAAAATACACAAAACATCGGTTGTAGGATTGCTTCGAATCCAAGATAGCGAAGGTAAAACTGCCGCACAGAAAATACGCGAAGCGCTGTCATTAATGGACAAACCATGGCACGCGCTGATTAATAAGCTATACCCTGCTCCAGAGGACCAAGCTATTTTCTTGTATGACAACGTCATCAACGCTGCCAGAATCGAGCGTGGAATAAACAAGCATACCATACGTGTAGGGAATCGCGAGGGATATGCTAACGAGGTTAGGACATTGCATGCGCAAATCATGGCGCAGATCCATTGTGACTCGGACAATCAGGTTGATTCAAAAACAACTCCAGCAATACTTACGGTATATCTTGCAAATGGGGGCGAAAACTGTATCACCATGCTTAAAGAAGCCGCTGATTTAGCAAGCAGCTATGGTATTGAGCTTGAAGATGTGTTGCAAGAGATACTAGATATGCACGACGACACCCCCTCCAGAGCAGAGACTCAAGCACGGGTTAATGGTGGAGAAGTTAGGGGGCATTCCG
>CAYOOP010000006.1:0-22650 GCA_964405685.1 uncultured Rickettsiales bacterium | reverse complement strand
TCCAGAGCAGAGACTCAAGCACGGGTTAATGGTGGAGAAGTTAGGGGGCATTCCGCTCACCTTGGATCACTCGTGCCTGTCAGCCAAGTTTCTCTGCTGCCTCATATTACCTGAGTAATTCGCTTCCGCTTGACATGGCCCTATAAATTGAGTTGGTTATCCCCAATCAAAAACCAACAGGGGATATCCCATGAATTTCGCCCATTTTTTTACCAAAAAAACCGTCGCTGATATTCACGGAGAATCCGAACGCGGTGAATTGAAACGTACGCTTTCGGCCGCGAACCTCGTTTCGCTCGGCATCGGCTGCATCATCGGCGCCGGTATTTTCGTGATGACCGGCCAGGCCGCCGCCCAACACGCGGGCCCCGCGATTATGATTTCCTTCATCCTAGCCGGCATCTGCTGCGCCTTCGCAGCTCTCTGCTATGCCGAACTCGCCTCCATGCTCCCCGTCTCCGGCAGCGCCTATTCGTACGCGTATGCGAGCTTGGGCGAAGTTTTTGCGTGGGTAATGGGCTGGCTCCTATTGCTTGAATATGGCGTTGCCGCCTCTACCGTCGCCGTTGGCTGGTCCGGCTATGTGGTTAGCTTCCTCAAAGATTTCGGCATCTATATCCCCGCCGTCTACGCGAATCCTCCGGGTGTCCTCGTCACCTTGGCGGATGGTTCGCAAGTCAATGGCATCGTCAACCTGCCAGCTTTCTTTGGCATTATGATGATGACGGGTCTGCTCGTTGCCGGTGTCAAGGAATCCGCAACCGTCAACAACGTCATCGTCGCCATCAAAGTCTCGGTGATCTTGCTCTTCATCACAGTGGGCATGTTCTACGTCAAACCTGAGAACTGGCACCCCTTCATCCCCGCCAACACTGGGGTAGACGGCGAATTCGGCTGGAGCGGCATTTTCCGCGCTGCCGGCGTTATCTTCTTCGCCTATGTCGGGTTCGAAGCGGTCTCCACCGCCGCGCAAGAAGCCCGCAACCCACAGAAGGATGTCCCCATTGGCATCTTGGGCTCGCTTACCATCTGCACCATTTTATACATGGCAGTCGCCGCGGTCCTCACCGGCATCGTCCCTTACACCATGCTGAACGTTCCCGATCCGATTGCGGTCGGCGTAGATGCGATCGGCGTCAGCTGGCTTGTCACCGTTGTCAAAATCGGCGCGATCACCGGCCTCACCTCGGTGATGCTCGTGCTCATGTTCGGCCAGACCCGTATTTTCTACACCATGTCGCGCGATGGTTTGTTGCCGCCGGTTTTCAGCAAAATCCACCCGAAATACAAAACCCCGCACATCAACACGGCAATTGTGGGTTTGGTGGTTGCGACCGCTGCAGCGTTCACCCCCATCAGCAAATTGGGTGATCTGGTTTCGCTGGGCACGTTGTTTGCTTTCGCGATTATTTGCCTCAGCGTTCTTTATCTGCGTAACAAAGAGCCAGACATGGCGCGCCCTTTCCGTGTGCCATTCTCACCTATCACGCCTATTCTCGGTATGCTTTGCTGCAGCTATTTGATCTATAGCCTCCGCGGCATGTTCATCACCTTGAAATGGTATTTCCTGGTGGGCATCGTCATTTATCTCGTCTACGGCCAATTCCACAGCAAACTGAGGAAGGCGTAAATATGGTTACCTATTCCGTCATCCTGCGAGGCGCAAAGCGACTGCGCAGGATATCATCAAGGGTTCTAGCGTGCGCACTTCTCGCACTCACCATCGCCCCCGCCGCCCACGCGCAGCAGGAAGTGCCCATCATCGTCATCCGCTTCAACCAACCGCAGGTGAATTTCCAAACCCATCTGGCAACCCTGGTTGAAAAAGCCCGTACCGTAAAACCGGATGTGAATTTCTACTTGGTGAACTACGTGCCGCCCGATGCCCCCATCATCGACAACATGCCCCAAGAAGTCAGCAGCGTTGGTAATTCTCTCATCCGCCTAGGCGTGCCGAAAGACAACATCACCTACGACCGCGTCTACGCCAATGTGCGTACGAGCGAAGTGCACGTTTTCTTGCGCTAATTAATGAGGAGTTTGCAGATTTTGACCCTGCGTTTTTGCAACTAGCGCCGGCGTGGCCGCGTGTTCGACGTGCTGGCCCCCAGAGATCTGAGCATTCGCAGACGGCATCGTTTTACCAGCAATCACTTGTGTATGCTGCCGTTGTTCTTCAACCGCGCGCGCATACACGCCCGCCTTTTCCTTGAACGCTTCCAACTCTTTTTTCGCGACGTTCAACACTTGCAGATTCCCATTCGCATCGTTAAACGCGTGCACGCCTTCGTCGCGTTTCCACCACGTCGTCCCACGCATCCAATTGGGCAAAATGCTTTTGTGTTTCTGCTTAATCGCCTCTTGTTCTACGATAGCTGCATCAATTAGCTTCGCGTATTTCATATGGTTTTCTTTTTGGGTCATATCGAGTGTCGCAAATTCTGCCAATACCTGCTTATCCGCACCCGCCGGTGCCAACGCTGCGAGTTGATGGCGAATCGCTCCCAAATGTTTGTAGTCAGTCATTTGCGGTTTATACGGCAGAGGATAATCCGTTTCTGGAGGTTTCTGCGCAGGCCGCAGCGCAGGGTCTAATTCTCCTGCCTGAAAACGCTTCGCTTCTTTGTTATAAATCGACGTCGTATCGTCCATAATCGCGCTGATGCTTTCAGCCTTGCCGGTCGTGGCATAGTTAACCGCACGTGCAAACACTTGATCACCCAACAACACACCTGCAGCAATAGGGCCTGAAGCAACAATAGGTGCCACTTGCATCGTGGTGGAAGAGAGATTGTCGTAATCTACTGGGCGTTCGCCGGTCGCATAGTCAATCCCATGCCGTGCAGCTGTGATGCCGGAATTCCAGCGTTGCGCCGTTGCCAATGCGCCAACTACAGCGCTGCCTGGCACTTCCATAGATCCCAGCGTACCAAGGGTATTGGCCGCTTGCGCCGTGCGCGCACTCACGTGCACAGCGTTCACTACTTGTTTGCCAGCTGCAGCTGTATTCACCAATGCTTGGGTCGCATTTGGAGCACCGCTCGCACCACCGAACAATCCAAGCCCCCATCTAATCGGTGCCACAATTGTTTTGCGCAGCAACCACCGGCCAGGTGGCGTGGCAACAGCGAGTAACCCCGCGCCGCCAACCGCCGCCGTTTCTCCGAGCGGCAATCCTGTTTTCTCAAATGATTCGCCGCCCGCTTTCAGAAGATCAATTTTCGCCGTCGGATCATTCGTGGTTCGCTGCAACAACGCATCGCCCATTTTTTCGAAGCTGAATCCATTTTTAAAAACGCCGTCTTGCCCGGCTTGCGCGAGCGCGCCGATCACCAATCCAGCAATCAATGCAACCAGCCCGCCCACAAGGCCGAACAATCCGCCGCCCACAAGCGTTGCGGCGGCAGCGATGCCGATCATAAGCCAAGGTGCGGATTGCTTCTCTTTTTCCATGATTTCATTGTACCACTGTGGCCGCTGAAACTATGTGAAGTTTTTATGACAATTAGGGGTGTTTTTGCGCTCCTAACCCACTTATTTAGCTTACTAAACTATGTAGCTACCGGGTTATGATAGTAGGGCTATGACCCCGATACGAGTGGCTACCGTCATCCGGCCGTACGATCGGTGGGACGGGACCTGTCACCTCTTTTATCGGTGCCGGTTTGAGTGCCTGAAGTTTGAGTTGAAGCGCAGAGATTAAATCTTCCGCCGTTGCCATGTTGGGGTCGGAAACATACCCATGCATATGGGAAAACGCCGTCGGCTCGAGCGTATCCTTTAGCATTTCGCGCGTAGAACGGGTGGTGCAGTTACCTTTACCTTGCGCAGACGTTTCGCGGCTGCGGAGTATTTGCGGTTCCAACATAGCCTCTATTTCCCTACCCAGTGTATACGCCTCCAGGAGCCGTGAAAGCTTCGATTCTGTAACCAAACGAATCACGCGTCCAACATTCTGCTCTGGTTTCAAACGCCTCTCGCATGTCCCAAGCACCTGCCCGGAGATAAGGCCACCTTCGGCGTCTGCGCCTGCGTTGTAATTGGTTACAAGATACCCTCCGGCCCCGTCTTTACGGATGCGGGTGATCGCGTGGTGGCCTTTGTTGCCCGCTACTAAATACACCTCTCCCGTCGCTTCGAGTGCGTGTATTTTTTCTGCAATGTACTTGTTTAATTCCGTATCACGCTCGCTCGCCTTGTCAGGCAGGGAATAATTTTCAACATCCCGCAAATTGGCACGGTCATCACCCAATTGTTTCACCACCTCCGCCATATGCAAGAGCCCCTTAGAGGTATCTTCCGTAAGCCGCTCGCGAAACAGCAATTCATAAGCACGCAACCACATCTCATAGCCTTTTTGCGAATCTTCCGTGCGCGCGCCCACATCTCTTTGATACCACGGTGTCAAAACGGTATCGACTTCCAGCCGTTGCACGTCCTGCACCTGCTGTGTGTGGGTTTTCAGTTGTGTAACCAGCGTATCAATAGCTGCTGATTGCTGCTCCGCCTGTTCAGGAGAAAGGCTGAGTTTGGCATAGGCCTGTTGCAACTCTTCCATCAATTGAGGTAAGCGCACCACCGGAGAACGCCTTCCCGTATGTTCGTAAATAAACGCCTGCGTTTTTGCATCCCATGTAATATGCGCATGCTCACCTGAAATGTCAGGGTGTGGTAAGACCACGCAATGTTCACCCGATTTACGCCCCAAGGTGATACTTTCCCCGACACCCACTTTAATCATACGTGGATAGCCTAGGTCTTCTTTATTACTGCGTTCAAGCGTAAGGCTACCATCCTCTTTTGAAATGCGCGCTTTATACGCTGGCAGCGCCGGATGAAAATGAAACTCCATACCGTTTATAATAGGAAAAGGGGGTAACGGTTCCGAAGGATTTATGTTGGAAACAGTTTCGCTAATAAACGTTATTTCAGCCGCGTCTTTGTGTGTTTCAGTGATGTTACGGATTGTAACGTCATGATCAGGATGCCTAACTTCCGCCCGATTCCTGCTATAATGGGTCAGGTACCATTGCCCATTGTTGGGGTTGGGCCCAATCGTCTGATGACGGCGAGAAATGGTACCTGGAGCCAATTGAAGGCTTGAATCCGGGTATCGTCCGATGGTGAATAGTTTGGTTGCGGTAAATGTCTCTGGCAACCCTTCCGTTTTTTGTGCGCTGGTAAGTTTTTCCATGCACTTAAATGTTACGTGGTCCGGAGTGATTTCCGTCACCTCGTAGGTAGGCATATCTTCTTTAAACTTGAGTTGCAGCCCTTTCTCTAACATAACCTGGGTGTGCTCAGTGAGAGGTTGCATGTTACTCATTTTACTTTTCCTTCCACGGAAAAAAGCCTGAATGCCAGTATAATTAATTATTGTTAATAGTCAACCACTTTGTGTAAATCCTAGCCTGCCGTGGGCCTTGCCAACTCTTTGAGGGACGTCTACATTCCCCCTCCCATGACCACAAGCCTGACTGACATCCGCGCTTCGTTCCTTACCTATTTTGAAAAAAATGGGCATGTGGTCATGCCTTCCAGCTCGCTTGTGCCGCAAAATGACCCGACGCTCATGTTTGCGAATGCGGGGATGAATCAGTTCAAAGACATCTTCACTGGCGCTGAAAAACCGAAGGCCCCGCGTGCGACCACCAGCCAAAAATGCGTGCGTGCCGGCGGCAAGCATAATGACTTGGACAACGTCGGCTACACCGCGCGTCACCACACCTTCTTCGAAATGCTCGGCAATTTTTCCTTTGGCGATTATTTCAAGGAAGAAGCCATCAACTTCGCGTGGGAGTTGCTCACCAAAGAATGGGGCATCGCGCCCGAAAAACTCTGCGTCACAGTCTATCACGATGATGATTTTGCGTGGAACACCTGGAAAAAAATCACCGGGTTTGCGGATCACAAAATCATCCGCATTCCAACAGCTGACAATTTCTGGGCGATGGGCGACACCGGCCCCTGCGGCCCGTGCTCCGAAATTTTTTACGACCACGGCGAACACATTGCCGGCGGCCCGCCGGGCTCTACGGATGCCGACGGTGACCGCTTCGTCGAAATCTGGAACCTCGTCTTCATGCAGTTTGAGCAGAAAGATGCTGCCACCCGCATCAGCCTCCCCAAACCCTCGATCGACACCGGCATGGGCCTCGAGCGCATCGCCGCCGTCATGCAAGGCGTGCATGACAATTATGATATCGACCTTTTCAAATCTCTCATTCACGATATTCAGGAGCGGATAGCAGATAGCGGGTCGCGGATAGATCCAACCGCTAACCGCCAACCGCTACCCGCTCACAAAGTCATCGCCGACCACCTCCGCTCCAGCTGTTTCCTGATCGCCGACGGCGTGCTCCCAAGCAACGAGGGCCGGGGCTATGTGCTCCGCCGTATCATGCGCCGCGCCATGCGCTACGCGCACCAGCTCGGCTGCAAAGACCCGCTGATGCATAAACTCGTCCCTTCGCTGATTGGCCAAATGGGCACGCAATACCCCGAACTAAAACGTGCCGAAGCCACCATCACCGAAAACCTCCGCGCGGAAGAAGAACGTTTCAAGGAGACATTAGGGCGCGGGTTGAAATTGTTGGAGGAAGAGCTTGAAAAGCCCTCACCCCAACCCTCTCCCAGTGGGAGAGGGAGCTTTTCAGGAGAAACTGCTTTCAAACTCTACGACACTTATGGTTTTCCGCTCGATTTAACGCAGGACATATTGCGTGGTAAAAACATCGAGGTCGATATTGCCGCCTTTGATGCGTGCATGGAAAACCAAAAAGAAATGGCACGCGCCGCGCACAAAGGCTCCGGCGATGCGGCAACCAGCAAAATTTGGTTCGAGCTGAAAGAAAAAATCAGTGTAACGAAATTCCTAGGCTACGAGCAAGATGAAGCCGATGCAGAAGTCCTCGCCATCGTCAAAAACGGCGCATCCGTACAAGATGCAAACGCAGGGGACGAAGTTTTCATCGTCCTAAACCAAACCCCATTCTACGGCGAATCCGGTGGGCAGGTGGGGGATGTTGGACAGTTGTTAGTCCTTAGTCCTCAGTCGTTAGTGCAGTCGTCTTCACTAACGACTAACGACTATCGACTAGCGACTATTTTTGATACGCAAAAACCCCTCGAAGACTTTATCGTCCACAAAGCCAAGCTCACAGCGCCACTTAAAGTAGGCGATAAAATACACGCTGCCATTGATGCAACCAAACGCAACCAAACGCGCAGTAACCACTCCGCCACGCATTTGCTGCACAAAGCACTGCGCGATTTGCTGGGCGAGCACGTGACGCAAAAAGGTTCGCTGGTGAATCCGGAAAAATTGCGGTTTGATTTCAGCCACGGCAAAGGTGTTACGAAGGAAGAAATTGCAGTATTAGAGCGCAAAGTGAACGAGCAAATTGCAGGCGCAGGGGCCGTGCAGTGCCGCGAAATGGCACCCGATAGCGCGATTGCCGCCGGCGCCATGGCGCTATTTGGCGAGAAATATGGCGAGAAAGTCCGCGTGCTGAATATTGGTAATTCGGTGGAGTTGTGTGGAGGCACACACGTACATTCTACTAGCGATATTGGCCTGTTTAAAATCACCTCCGAAGGTTCTGTTGCCGCGGGTATCCGCCGCATTGAAGCAGTCACCGGCGAAGGCGTGCGCGAGTATATGGTGGATGAAATTGAAACCCTGCTTGCGTCATTGCGAGGAGCCGGAGGCGACGCGGCAATCCAGACCGATCTTACCAAAACACCACTAATGCAATTACCCACTGCGTTTGAGCAGATCACCACTGAACTCCAAACCGCCATCGCCGCGCAATTGGAAGCTAATAAAAAACGCGCGAAAGAAGAAGCGGAGCGCAAAAAACAAGCAGCGCTCGGGGGCGGCGAAGTGACAGTGGAAACCATCGGCAATCTCAAATTCATCGGCAAAGCCTTCGATGGCTTAGATCCCAAAGATCTGCGCGATGTCGCAACTGGCTACTTGAAACAAGCTGATGTCGTGACACTCGCCACCAACGTCGAAGGCAAAGCGAGTGTGCTAGTTGCGGTTGGTAAAGAACAAGCCGGGAAAATCAGCGCTGTACCACTCGTGCAAGCCGCAGTCGCCAAACTCGGTGGCAAAGGCGGCGGCGGCAAACCCGAAATGGCTCAAGGCGGCGGCCCCGATGCGGCAAACATTTCCGCGGCGTTAGAGGAAATCAAATCTCTACTTGTCATCCCCGCGTAGGTGGAGATCAAGTCAAGGCGTGCTACACCGCAATAAGCCCTTCTTGTCCGCCAGACGGCGGACGCTGGATTCCCCTTTTCAGGGGAATGACGGCTTATTATTACCCCAATACTTCCCGCTTGCCCGAATGATTCGGGGGGGAAACAATGCCTTCGCGTTCCATTTTTTCAATCAGCGTTGCGGCTTTATTATAGCCCACTTTTAAGCAACGCTGGATGTAGCTGGTGGAGGCTTTGCGATCACGCAGGATGATGGCGACGGCCTGGTCATACAGCGGATCGCCGGATTCGCTGCCTTCTGCGGCCAGCTCTTCTTCGTCTTTGGTGACGTCTTCAAGATAGGTAGGCTCACCTTGCGTGCGTAAATGCGCTACGACTTCGCCGACTTCTTTATCGGCTACAAACGGGCCATGCACGCGCGTGATGCGCCCGCCGCCGGCCATGTAGAGCATGTCGCCATGCCCCAAGAGCTGCTCCGCGCCCTGCTCGCCCAAGATGGTGCGGCTGTCGATGCGGCTTGTGACCTGGAATGAGATGCGCGTTGGGAAATTGGCTTTAATCACGCCAGTGATGACGTCAACGCTTGGGCGTTGTGTTGCCATAATAATATGAATGCCTGCGGCGCGCGCCATCTGCGCGAGGCGCTGGATGGAGGATTCGATATCTTTGCCGGCGACTAGCATCAAATCCGCCATTTCATCAACGACGACGACGATGTAAGGCAAATCCGTCATATCCAGCGGCACGGTTTCAATAATCGGCTGGCCGGTATCAACATCAAACCCCGTTTGCACCGGGCGCGTGAGTTGCTTGCCTTTCGCCCGCGCATCACGAATGGCCTTGTTGTAACCGTCGATATTGCGGACGCCGGCCGCCGACATCAGCCGGTAGCGGTTTTCCATTTCTTTCACCGTCCATTTGAGGGCGACCACGGCCTTGCCGGGTTCGGTAACCACAGGCGAGAGCAAATGCGGAATATTATCATACGTCGAAAGCTCCAGCATTTTCGGGTCGATCATGATGAATTTGACTTCATCGGGGCTGAGGCGATAGAGCAGCGACAAAATCATCGTGTTGATAGCCACCGATTTGCCGGAGCCGGTGGTACCCGCCACCAGCAAATGCGGCATTTTTGCGAGGTCGGCGATGATGGGTTGGCCACCGATGTCTTTGCCGAGTGCGAGTGGAAGCTTGGCTTCAGAACCTTGGAAATCCTCGCTCTCCAACATATCGCGGAAATAGACGGTTTCGCGGTGGTGGTTCGGGAGTTCAATGCCGATCACGTTGCGTCCGGGGATGACGGCGATACGCGCGGAAACGGCGCTCATGGAACGTGCAATGTCATCCGCCAATCCAATCACTCGTGCGGATTTCGTGCCAGCCGCTGGTTCTAATTCATACAGCGTTACCACCGGGCCAGGACGCACTTCGATAATCTGACCAGACACACCAAATTCTTGCAACACCTGCTCCAGCAATTTTGCGTTTTGCAGCAAGGCCGTTTCACTCATCTCCGCTTTGCGGGAGCGTGGCGCAGCGCCGAGCAAGCCAATCGGGGGGAACATAAAATCTCCCTTCGGCAAATCCAGCGCACCTTGTGCCTTGCGCGCGGTACCTTTGGGTTTTTTTACCGCTGTCTTTTTGCGGCGACGCGGTTTTTCCTCTGCTTCTTCATCATCCTCCTCGTCGTCCCCTTCGTCATCATCCTCGTATTCTTCATCGTCGTCTTCGGATTCTTCTTCCTCATCCTCATCGCCACCACGCCAATTGCGCACGGAGGAGCTTAGGCGCGGGCCGACGCGTTGATACCACGGCAGTGGCTCACCTTCTTCGTCGAAAAGTTCTTCCTCGTCTTCGGTGGGCATGCGGAAAGGGGAAGACAGAATCGCCCAGATGAGGTTCCCTGCCCTGCACACAAATGCATAGACGGTTTTCCATTCCTCCACCGACATGCCAAAGGCAAGCGCGAGCATGAAGATGATGGTAGCGAACAGGCACATACCGAAGAAAATATTGCCGAAGAGGAAAGCGAATTTGTCGTGAAGCAGTGCGCCGAGCGAGCCGCCGAGGCCGCTGGCGATCGGCCAGTTGATCGGTGCCTCGATCATCGAAAAGAACGAGGCGAGGAGCACGGTGACGACGAGGAGCAGCGTGGTGCGCAGCCACAAAAAACTAATGCGATCGGCCAGTACCATTTTCACACCCCAGGTGAGCGGTACGAAGATCATAGTGATGCAGGCGAGGCCGAGCACTTGCAGCACAAGGTCTGACATCAACGCGCCAAAATAACCGCCGGCGTTGTGTACGATTTCGGTGGTGGCGCGGTTAAGTGAAGGGTCGGAGGAATGATAGGTCACCAGACTCACCGCCAAATAGGCAGCAAACAGGCACAGGAAAAACCCCGCGAGCTGTCTGAGCGGATTTCTCATAACGTCGGATGCAACTGAAAGCACAGCGGAAACCATGTGGGAGGTTATGACGCGATAAGATTAACAGGCGGTTAAAGGCAGTGCAAGCCGCTAAACGCCGGGAGAAGCACCGCCAGACCTACTTGGAAATTGACTCTTGAGATCATCACATAGTGCTCTGGTCAAATCTAAAAAATGATCTACTTGGACACCCTTAGCTTCCAATTGCGCTTGCTCGCGACGACAAAAACCTTTTAACATACTGTAGAAGTTATCTGCACCAGTAACGATTCCATTGACCCAGCTTGCACCACTGATGCCATCACCCCTCAGAGGTTTAGCCAATAAATTTTTTTCATAATTAAAGCCAATACCACCTGGATGATCCTCACCCACTCCTACGCCTGCAGTCTCTGCAAATTGTTTTAAATTCCCCATAAAACTTACAAAAGTAGCATCACGCGGACCGCTGTTAGCTCTAAGTTGACTAACCACTATTGCAAGATCATCTGTATATGTATGCTCCACTGGCTCTCCCATCTTGAGACGTTGCCGATGCTTCTGCATACTGTCGTAGTAAGAAAGAATAGATGGGTAATTACAATAATCCATAATCATTTGTACTACCGCCGTGTCTGAAAGTGTCGAATCTAGCGACTTTTGCAAATCAGCGTCCAGATTTCCTTTGCATAGCTTACCTAACAGCTGAGTATTTTCATTCACCGCTTGCTGAACAGAATTTAGGAATGCTTTATTAACACGCCTATCCGCTCCTCTTGTGTCAATAAACGCAGCGTTAAGTATCTCACCATTCTCCATGTATGCAGGCAGCGCTGCGTTAGTGGTCTGCATATCGTAGATAAACTGCAATGCTTGCTGATACTTTCCAACATCAACAGAATCCGCAGCTTCAGCATAGCGAATCATCTGCTGTTTGAGTGCTTCCAAACATTCGCCAAAATATGTTATATTCATCCCTGTATCCATCTTTGGTTTCCTGCCCCTTATGGGCGGATGGTATCAAAAAGTTAATAAAGAATCCAAGAAAAATCCACTCAGCCTTTGAAAAGAAAGTACTTTTCTACTAAAAAACCCATTGAAACTCATTTGGTTTTAGGCTAAATTGCCGCCTCTTTAACCAGACCTATAGGTACTACCATGGCTGTTCCTAAGCGAAAAACATCCCCTTCCCGCCGTAGAATGCGTCGCTCGCATCTCGCGATTTCCAAAACCAACGTGGTGGAAGATAAAACTACCGGCGAATTGAAACGCCC
This sequence comes from uncultured Rickettsiales bacterium, assembly GCA_964405685.1. Lineage (GTDB taxonomy): Bacteria > Pseudomonadota > Alphaproteobacteria > Rickettsiales > SXRF01 > CAYOOP01. The sequence continues at coordinate 10,745 of CAYOOP010000006.1, read as the reverse complement.
GCACCATGTGTCTCCCGACGGCTACTACAATGGCCGCCAGGTGACGACCGCCAAAGTCCGTCCGTAGTTCGGCGGCCCCCGCGTGGCGCTTAGCTTACCGCTTGCGCTCGATGCCATGGGCGGCGATCACGCGCCCAAAAGCGTGCTCGATGGCGCAGAGATTGCGCTCACCCGCCACCCCGGTTTGAAATTCCTGATTTACGGCCAGCATGACGTATTAGCACCGCTCATGGAGCGCGTGCCGAAAGTCAAAGCCGCGTGCGAAGTCATTCCGTGCGAAACGGTAATCGGGAATGACGACAAACCCTCCGCCGCCGTGCGCCAGGGTAAAAATTCCAGCATGCGTAAAGCGATTGATGCCGTGTCCGACGGCAAAGCCTTCGGCATGGTTTCCGCAGGCAACACCGGCGCACTGATGGCGCTTTCGAAAATTGTCTTGAAAACCCTCCCCGGCATTAATCGCCCAGCGATCGCTGCGCTGTTCCCGACGCTCAAAGGTGAATGCGTGATGCTTGATCTCGGCGCGAATGTGGAATGCTCCGCGCAAGATCTATTCAACTTTGCAATCATGGGTGATGCATTTGCGAAAGCGGTGATTGGTTTGAAGCGTCCGAAAATTGGTCTGCTCAACATTGGCTCGGAAGATTTGAAGGGGCACGATGAAATTAAAGATGCGCATGCGCTACTCAAAGACAGTGGCTTGAACATTGATTATCGCGGGTTTGTCGAAGGCAACCAGGTGCCTGCAGGTGTGGTGGATGTGGTGGTGACCGATGGGTTTACTGGTAACATTGCGCTGAAAACTGCCGAGGGCACCGCGCGGCTGATTAAGAGCTATATTAAAGATGCATTTCACGCGACAACGAAATCAAAAATCGGCGCGCTGCTGGCGAAGGATGCGTTGCTGGCGGTCAAAGATAAGCTGGACGACAGGAAGCGCAATGGCGCGATGTTCCTGGGTTTAAACGGTATTGCGATTAAAAGCCATGGTGCGGCGGATGCGTATAGTTTCGCGAATGCAATTACCGTTGCAGTTGAGCTTGCGATGAACGATGTGAATGCTAAGATCATTTCTGAAATCAAAAACTACGACGAAACACACCCTGCTTCTGCTGCGGATCCCTTCGAATAATTGCATGAATCTTATCCCTGTTGTTAAATCTATCGGCGCGTATTTGCCCAAGCGGGTGGCGCTCAATACCGAATTTGAAAACCGCCTTAATACGTCGGATGCATGGATCCGTGAACGCACGGGCATTGTGCAACGCCACTTGGCTGCCGATGGTGAATTTACCTCTGACCTCGCTGCCCATGCGGGTGAGGAAGCACTAAAAAGTGCGGGCCTTACAGGCGCGGATATTGATTTATTGATTGTGGCAACCGCCACGCCGGATGAAACCATGCCCGCAACAGCAGTACGCGTGCAACATAAACTCGGAATTAAAAATTGCGGGGCATTTGATATCAATGCGGCGTGCAGTGGATTCGTCTATTCGATCGCACTTGCAAGCGGCATGATTCGCACCGGCACAGTAAAACGTGCACTCCTGATTGGCGCGGAAACATTTAGCCGTGTGGTCGATTGGAACGATCGCAACACCTGCATTTTATTTGGTGATGGCGCGGGCGCGATCGTGCTTGAGGCAGTGGATGAAAGAGCGGCAGAAGGCCGCGGTGTGTTACATACAAGCATTCATGCGGATGGTTCGCTTGGTGATTTATTGATGACGACCGGTGGCGTTTCTAAGAATCAAACGACTGGCGTTTTGCTCATGCAAGGCAAGGAAGTTTACAAACATGCGGCAGGCAAAATGTCACAAGCGGTGCTGGATAGCTTGGCAGCATGTGGGCTTACGGGTGCCGATATTGACTACCTGGTTCCGCATCAGGCGAACCTCCGGATTATGGAAAGTGTGGCCGATAAATTGGGGGTTCCGGCTGAAAAAGTGATCTCGACAGTGGCAAAACATGCAAATACTTCAGCAGCTTCCATCCCACTCGCTATTTATGATGCTGTAAAACAAGGAAAAATTAAAAAAGGCGATTGTTTGGCCCTAACTGCACTTGGCGCTGGACTTACATGGGGTAGTTGTATTATAAATTGGTAGTAAGGTACTATTTTATATACCAGTTTTAGAGGTGGCACCATGAGCGAAAAAACCCTGACACGCGCGGATTTGAGCGCCAAAGTATACAAAGAAATCGGCCTGTCGCTGCAGGAATGCAACGCGCTGGTGGATGCGGTGATTGAGGAAGTGATCCTCGCGCTGGAAGAAGGCAATACGGTGAAGCTTTCGTCGTTCGGCACCTTCTCGCTGCGCCGTAAAAAACAACGCGTTGGCCGTAACCCGAAAACCGGCGTCGAAGTGCCGATTTCGCCGCGCACCGTGCTGTCGTTTAATGCATCGAATCTGCTCAAGCAGCGCGTCAACGAAGCGCACACGAAGTAAGTTTAAGCAAACCGGCACGTTTTAAAAAAAGCCGGAGCAATTTGGGGAGTAACTATGGCGAACACATCAGCCGATCTCTTTGCGCAACCCGAACTCTTTCCGGATGCCCCGCGTTTTAAAGCCACAAAACCTGCAAAACGTAGCGATTCAGCACTGCTTCCCTCCGAACTGGTCGCACCCGATAAAACCTCTTCCGCGTTTAAAACCATCAGCGAAGCCGCGAAAATGCTGTCGCTCCCGCAATATGTATTGCGGTTTTGGGAGAGCAAATTCAAACAGATCAAACCACTCAAAATGAAAGGCGGCCGCCGCTACTACCGCCCGGAAGATATTGAGACGCTCGCCACCATCAAACGCTTACTCTACAAAGAAGGCTACACCATCAAAGGTGCCCGCAAAGCGTTCGACGACATGCGCAAGGGCAAAAAGAGTCGTGATTCGGTTACACCCGCGACCCGCGACCCGCGACCCGCGACATCCAAAAAATCTGGGCCCGCACCGCTGCTCGACGCCGTGCGTCAATCCGCCCTCACCTCACTCGCCGAAACACGCAAGAAGCAAGAACTAGAATCCCTGCGCAAAGAACTCATGGCGCTGAAGAAAACGCTGGAGTTAAACTAGCGCCTAGAAACGCCCTATTGATTTATCAGGATTCAGCCCTTTCAGAATAGGTATGAGCCCAAATACCAGCGTATTGTGAGCATCGTGTATCACACCCGAGAGAAATTTGTTGCACGCTGCTGGATTTTGTAAAGCTTCGGCCTCTAACATGCCGTGTTCGTAGATCGTTTTATCACAATACTGTTCTGCGGCCTCGATTGCTGCTGTAACACTTTCTGCGCTAGGCCTAGAATCCTCCAACAAAGGCTGAATTTTCTGTTTTAAGTTGTCAAACAGTTGCTGCCTAAGCTCAACCTGACCCTTTACGACGTCTGGATTACCCGTTTGATGCTTCTGTATAGCGTCATGATACAACTCAACTTCCGCAAACCACTTACCTAAATCTGCCATCTCAACTCTCCCCACTAAGCGCTATATCATCACGATGAATCAATACATCGCGGGTTTTGAAGCCGAGCGTGCGTTCAATGTCTTTACTGTTGATGCCAATGATTTTCTGGGCATCGGCCGCGTGGTAGGCCACCACGCCTTTGCCCAGCACATGGCCTTTGGCATCCACAATCTCGACCACATCGCCACGGGCGAATTCGCCGCTGATGGCGGTGACGCCAGCTGGCAATAAACTCTTTCCATTTTTAAGCGCGCGCGCGGCACCGGCATCCACCGTAACGGAACCAGCAGGTTTCAAACGCCCCAAAATCCAATGTTTGCGTTCAGAAAGCGCGGCGTCCGCGGCGATGAAGCGCGTGTGATCACCACCATTCATCAAGGCTTTCAGCGGGTTTTTCATCGTGCCTTTGGCAATCGCCATATCGCACCCGGCAGCGAGCGCGATTTCGGCGGCTTTTAATTTTGTCACCATGCCGCCGCTGCTGACGGCGGAGCGTGAGGTTCCCGCCATCGCAAAAATTTCCGGCGTCAGTGCTTTTACTTCGCGCAGCAGTTTTGCATCTTTATGCGTCGTGGGGTTGGCGGTGTAAAGCCCCTCGACGTCCGACAATAAAATCAGCACATCGGCATTGACCATTTGCGCCACGCGGGCGGCCAGTTGATCGTTATCGCCGACTTTGAGCTCGGCGGTTGCGACCGTATCGTTCTCATTAATCACCGGCACGACGCCGAGAGACAGCAACGTTGAAAGCGTGGAGCGCGCATTCAAATAGCGCGTGCGTTGCTCGCTGTCTTCCGCGGAGAGCAAGACTTGCGCGGTGGTGAGATGTTTTCTTTCAAAGGCAGATTGCCACGCCGCGGAAAGCGCGATTTGGCCGATGGCGGCGGCGGCTTGTTTTTGTTCGAGCGAGAGTGATTTTACACCGAGTGATAGGGCGCTGCGCCCGAGTGCTACCGCGCCAGAGCTTACGACCACCACTTGTTTTCCATCTTTCATCAGCGCCGCAATATCGTCCGCAACACTTGCGAGCCACACCGTATGCACCGTGCCCGTGGCACTATCAGCAATGAGGCTAGAACCGATTTTGACAACGATGCGCCGCGCGTGCGCGAGAGTGTCAGGCCGCGTCATCTTCCTGCTCCTTGGCTGCATCAATTTCATGAATCACGGCACGGAGCACGTCGTCCCTACCCTGCCCGGTCGCGCCAGAAAGTGCGTATACCTTGTGGCCGCAAGCGTCTTTTAGGAGTGCGAGTTTTTCGGCGATTTCATCATCAGTCAGCGCATCGCATTTATTAAGTGCGAGGATTTCTGGTTTGTCGATTAGCTCAGGATCATAGGCCTCGATTTCCGTGCGGATCGTTTCATACGCCGCGACGACATCCTCCTGCGTACCGTCAATCAAATGCAGCAACACGGGGCAACGCTCCACATGGCCCAAAAACTTGGTGCCCAGGCCAATACCCTCAGATGCACCTTCGATCAACCCCGGCAAATCCGCGATGACAAATTCGCGTTCATCGAGATAGACGACGCCGAGCTGAGGTTGCAGCGTGGTGAAGGGATAATCCGCAATCTTTGGTTTCGCGCGCGAGACAGCGGCGAGGAAGGTGGATTTTCCGGCATTGGGCAGCCCCACAAGGCCGACGTCCGAGATCAATTTCAATTTCAGCCACACCCACATTTCCTCGCCAATGTCGCCTTCGGTAAACTGGCGGGGGGCCTGGTTGGTGGAAGATTTGAAGCACTGGTTTCCAAGGCCACCTTTGCCGCCGCGCGCGATGAGGTGGCGCTCGCCGGGTTTGGTAAAATCGAACAACACTTCTTCTTTGTTTTCGTCCAAAATTTGTGTGCCGGGCGGCACTTTCAAAATCATATCGTCCGCACCCGCGCCCGTGCAACCGCTGCCCATGCCGTGCTGGCCTTTTTTGGCTTTAAAGTGCTGCTGGTAGCGATAATCGATCAGCGTGTTGAGGTCGTTTACGCATTCGACGATGATGTCGCCGCCCTTGCCGCCGTTGCCGCCGTCAGGCCCGCCGTCGGGAATGAATTTTTCACGCCGAAAGCTGACGCAGCCTTTGCCGCCGTCTCCGGCTTTTAAATACACCTTCGCCTCGTCGAGGAATTTCACGAGCGAACCTCAGCGAAATTCGAGAACAGGTCTTTTTGTCTGCCGGTCGAGTTTTCGAAATCGGTAAGGGAAATCGGGTAGTCACCGCTGAAACATGCATCGCAAAATTGCGGTGTTTCTGAATTGCGCCCTGCTTCGCCGACGGCGCGATAGAGGCCGTTGAGCGAAATAAATGCGAGGCTTTTGACACCGATCAATTCCGCCATCGCCTGCACATCATGGTTGGCGGCAAGCAATTGGCTACGCTCGGGAGTGTCTACCCCATAGAAACAGGAGTGCGTGGTAGGCGGCGAGGCGATGCGCATATGCACTTCTTTTGCACCGGCTTCTTTGACCATGTTCACAATTTTTTTCGAGGTCGTGCCACGCACAATACTGTCATCTACCAACACCACGCGCTTGCCTTCGATGACGCTTTGGTTGGCGTTGTGCTTGAGTTTGACGCCGAGGTGGCGCACGGAATCGGTAGGCTCGATAAACGTGCGGCCGACGTAGTGATTGCGGATGATGCCGAGTTCAAACGGCGTGCCGGAAGCTTTGGAAAAACCAAGTGCGGCAGGAATGCCGGAGTCAGGCACGGGCACGACGATATCCGCCCCCACAGGCGCTTCGCGGGCGAGTTCCATGCCGATTTTTTCGCGCGTTAAATAGACGTTGCGACTTTCGACCAAACTATCGGGACGCGCGAAATAGACGTATTCAAAAATGCAAAAGCGTGGCGAGGGTTTGACAAACGGCATGAGCGAGCGCACTTCATCGCCACGAATGACGACCATTTCACCCGCCGCCACATCGCGCACGAACTCTGCGCCGATGATATCAAACGCGCAAGTTTCAGACGCGAGTACATAAGCATCGCCAAGTTTTCCGAGCACGAGCGGACGCACGCCATACGGGTCGCGCACACCGATTAGGGCGTCATTAGCGAGGATCACCAACGAATACGCACCTTCGACTTGTTTCAGCGCATCGATGATTTTGTCTTCCACGGACGTGTGCGTGCTGGTGGCGATCAGGTGAATAATGGTTTCGGTATCCGACGTGGATTGGAAAATACTACCACGCAAGATGAGTTGTTTACGCAGCGCCAGAGCATTGGTGAGGTTGCCGTTGTGGGCGATTGCGAGGCTGCCGAACGAGAAATCCGCGAATAGCGGCTGCACGTTTCGGAGCATGCTGTCGCCGGTCGTCGAATAGCGCACATGGCCGATCGCCGCGCTGCCTTTTAATTTTTCCATCACGCTGGGGGAATTGAAATTGTCACCCACAAGGCCGAGCGCGCGGTAGGCGTAACTCTGCTTGCCATCGGAGCTCACGATGCCGGCAGCTTCTTGCCCGCGGTGTTGCAGCGCGTGGAGGCCAAGCGCGGTCAGCGCCGAGGCTTCACCGTGGCCTACGATGCCGAAAATGCCACATTCTTCGCCGAGCTTATCGTCCCACACGGTCATTATTTTCCTTGTTCAACGTGTCCATAAAACTGTCGAGTGCTTTCGAATCTTCGCCATCGTCGCCGTGTTTGATCTTGTCTTTTTTATCGTCCAACTCGTCTTCCTCTTCCTCAAGTTTGCGCCCCTGGGCTTTGTCTATCTTGCTTTTGAGCGAGGTGTGTTCCACCATATAATCCGGCGCGGCTTGGCCTAAAGCAACGGCACCACGCTCCACCCACGGCTGGGTGGTGGAATGTTTAAGCCAGGAAGGTTCGGTGTTTTCGGAGATAAAAATCGTCATCAAGAAATACGCGAGCGAGATGAGGAAAGCGCCGCGGAAGGCACCAAACGCCAGGCCGAGCGCGTTATCGAGCACGCCGACCTCGCCGCTGTCTTTGAACAAGCGCATGATCAGTGAATTGATCAGGGTGAAGGCAAACAGACAGAGGATGTAGAGACCGAGCGTAGCCAAGCCACCGGCCACCATATCGTTCTTCACGCTCGATTTCATCATCGCCGCGACATCGCGGAAGTAATAGAGCGTCACTAAACCCGCGCCGATCCAGGCACCGAGCGAAAGCAACTCGCGGATGAATCCGCGGAAAAAGGCAAACAGGCACGACAAAACCATCACGCTTAACACCGCGAGGTCGAAATAGGTAAGATGAGTGTCGATCATACGGCGTGTCGCTTTGGTTGGCTTTGCGCGAAAAGTGCAACTAAATCCTGCACTGTATCTAATGGTTTTACCGTAAAGGTCAAGGGTTTCGCCGTTTTGGAAATACGGGCGTAGGCGCATTTAAACCCTAGTTTTTCTGCCTCTTTCATACGCAAATCCGTGCGTGCGACAGGGCGGATTTCACCGGATAGGCCGATCTCGCCGAAAAAGACGGCGTCGGTGGGGGCGGCGGTGTCCATCAATGCCGAAAGCAGGGCTGCTGCGACTGCAACGTCTGCGGCGGGTTCGGAAATACGAATGCCGCCGGCAACGTTGAGATACACTTCCTTGTCACCAAACCGAAGGCCACAGCGGGCTTCAAGCACCGCCAGGATCATCGCCAGGCGGTTCGCATCCCACCCCACCACCGCGCGGCGTGGGGAGGACATGTAGGAGGGAGAGACAAGCGCTTGCACTTCGACGAGCACGGGCCTAGTTCCTTCCATGCCTGCGAATACGACGGTGCCGCTGCTGTCGGCTTTGCGTTCGGAAAGGAGTAGTTCGGAAGGATTGGCAACTTCTTGGAGACCTTTGTCGTTCATTTCAAACACGCCGATTTCATCCGTACCGCCGAAACGGTTTTTCACGGCGCGAAGAATCCGAAACGGCATACCGCGTTCACCTTCGAAATAAAGCACCGTATCCACCATGTGCTCCAGCACGCGTGGGCCTGCGATTTGCCCGTCTTTGGTAACATGCCCCACTAAAAACAATGCAATGCCGCGTTTTTTAGCCATGCGGATCAGTTCATGCGCGGAGGCGCGCACCTGCGTCACCGTGCCGGGGGCGGCTTCAATGTTGTCGATAAACATGGTTTGAATGGAGTCAATCACCGCGAGAGAAGGCTTGGTGTGCTCGAGCGCCGCGATAATATCGCGCACGTTGGTGGCGGCAGTGAGTTCTACCGGATGTTTGGAAAACCCCAGGCGTTTAGCGCGTAAGCCTACTTGCGCGATCGATTCCTCACCCGTAACATAGGCAACCTTGTGACCACTGTGAGCAATGTGCGCAGCAACTTGCAGCAATAGCGTGGATTTCCCAATCCCAGGGTCACCGCCGATGAGAACAGCCGAACCTTTGACCAACCCGCCACCAAGCACGCGGTCTAATTCCGTAATCGAGGTAGAAACGCGCGCTTCATCGCCTTCGGCGGAGCCAAGCGTTTGCCATTCCAGGCTCGCGGCCTTGCCGGCTTTCAGGCCCTTGGGCACGGCCTCGCGGCCCGCTTCTTCAACGACCGTATTCCAATCCCCACATGCTTCGCATTTCCCCGCCCAGCGGTTGGTGACGGAGCCACATGCCTGGCAGACAAAGGAGCTGGTAGATTTGGCCATTAGCTATGTGCGAATAAATCGCCCTCTTCAAACCCGGCGAGGTCGAGCATCGCGCGCGCGGGCAAAAACGCCATCGCTGCCTGAGCGAATTCAGCACGGCCCTCGCGCGTGAGTATATCCTCCAGCTTATCGCGAAGCTTGTGCAGATGGTGCACGTCGGACGCCGCGTATTCAATTTGCTCCTTGGAAAGCGCGCTGCTGCCCCAGTCGGAGCTTTGTTGCTGTTTGGAGATATCAATGCCGAGCAACTCCTTGCAAATGTCTTTATAGCCGTGTTTATCCGTATAGGTGCGCGCCAAGCGGGAAGCAGTGCGTGTGCAATAGACAGGTTGCAGCAGCACACCGAGATATTGCTGAATAAGAGCGACATCAAACCGCGCGAAGTGCAGGATCTTGGTGCGCGCACTATCCAAAAGTAGTTTTTTAAGGTTCGGTGCTTCGTAATGGCCGGGGGCGAATTGCACCAGATGCGCATCCCCTCCCCCGTCAGAAAGCTGGATAACACACAGCCTGTCGCGCGTTTGTTTCAAGCCCATGGCCTCGCAATCAACGGCAATATCGCCGCTGAATTTTACATCCGCCGGCAGATCATTCAAATGCAGAAAATTGGTAATACGCGCCTCCTAAATGTGAGGCACTTATTTAACCGCGAAAGCGGCCTCACTGCAAGCGCAACTTCTCGTAAGTGCGAAGCCCGCCCAAACCCAGCATACCAATCAGCACCGTCGTCATGGATTCCATATCGAATTCCGGCAAAACGATGGGGTGGCCTTGCGCCGCATAGACGAACGCCAGAAAGGGCTGCAGCACATAGTGGTAAGTAAATGCCACACCGCACACCCAGCCGATGAATGGGCGCCAACCGGCGACGAACATGGATGGGCTGGCTGCTTCCGCAGCGTTCACATTTGCTTGGGCTTGGTCCAGTGAGAGTGCGGCCTGAAAAGCTTGCAGATCCATTTGCTGCAGTTCGGCACGCGCTTTTTCACGCGCGAGTGGGTCAGGGATGAGTTTATCGAGTAACTGCGAAATCGGGCCGATTAGTAAGGGTAATGCACTCATGATGCCTCCGTCAAAAAAAGTTCCCGCTCGGCAATACGGCGGTTTTTAAGGCCTTGCAGCGGTGTGCCGGAAGCGTAGATCCAGCGTAAAAATTCATCCGCCGCTTGTTCTATTTCCTCGGCATTTAATTTTTTCAGCAAAGTACTATGCGCGAAATTGGTGCGGCCGATGTTGAATAGCAAACTCACCAGCGCTGAGAATTGGTTTTCATTCACATCAATTTCTATCAGTTCACTCACCGCAACTTCCGCTTCGCGCACATCGCGCGCCAGCAACTCAGAGGCTTGGGTTTCGGAGATCGACGTCGTATGTTCATGCACGCCACCCGTATGCCCATACCCAATCGTCCACAAACCTGCGGGGCAGCGATAGGGCGCTTTGGAAAACCCCTCATACTGTTTAATCAGCGCAAGACCTGCGGCGTTAATGTGCATGAGTCTAAAAACGCATGCCGCCTGCCAGTCCGGAAGTAAGTATTTCGTCCCCCACGCTTGCTGGGGGGGGGGGGGGGGGGGGGGGGCGCACCCCCCGGCTTACGGGGGGCAGAGAATGTTCCCCCCCCCCCCACGGAACCCCTTTCAGCGGTGGCCTCGTGTCCCTCCCCCCGCACG
>CAYOOP010000005.1:0-174062 GCA_964405685.1 uncultured Rickettsiales bacterium | reverse complement strand
AAACAGGGCGGCAATATTGTGTTTTGCGGCTCTCAAGTCAAGCAGGAAATCACTCGTCATTGCGAGGAGGCCAAAGGCCGACGCGGCAATCCAGTGGCGTGCCTAGGAGAGATGGATTGCTTCGTCGCGCTGCTCCTCGTGAGTGACAAACTAAATCAAAGGCTCACACCCATATTCCGGCAATCTGGCATCCCCGTAGATTTGTGGGGGCGGCAGCCGGCGCGCGGTGAGGCCGTGGGCAATCCCCGCGAGCACCGCCTCAATCACGCCTGCAAGCGGCGCATCTGCGCTGCTTACGCGGTGTTCAATACGGCGAAATGCAGTGCCCGTATCAGGAAGCCTCAACGCCGTGGTGCGGTTGTTACCACCCCAGCTAAGGGTCGTCGGCGTCATCTTGTCCGGTTGCCTAAGCCGGTTTCGCGCGGCCTCTGTGGGCGCAAAGGCGGGCATATATTCCTTCATCGTCGCAAGCAGCCCGGCAATGGCAAACGCCAGCGGCTCGCTCATGTCGTCGCCCTGCTTGGTAAACACGTTCTCACCGCGCTCGTTTTCCAGATGAATATGCAAATGCAACCCGCTGCCCGGCGCGTCGCCCAAAGGCTTGGCTGAAAAATCAGCTTTAAAGGGCTGAAGCGCCGCAATCATGGCCGCATCAGAAGCAATCAACGCGGGGATATCGGCGGTGTGATGTAAAATAGTTTCGTATTGATTTTCGCCGGTTTCCTTAACGATTTTCGAAAACAACGGCGCATCAAACGCTACATGCTCCGGCGAGCTTGCGGCATAAAACTCACGCTCAATGCCAATAATGGGAACGTAATTCATGCTACCTCCTCTCCCGCTTGCGGGAGAGGACAGGTTTTGTTACCGAGGCTTTAGCCGAGTTTACAAAACCTTGGAGAGGGAACACTGCCCTCACCCACTCGACTACAGATTTCCTTACAGGAAATCTAAGTCTCGTTGCCCTCTCCCGCACGCGGGAGAGGGGAGAAAAATTGTTAAGCAACCGAGTCAATCCACTCGAGGATTTTGGCTTTGGGAAGCGCCCCCACTTTGGTGGCAACCAACTGGCCGCCTTTGAAAATCATCAGCGTTGGAATGCCGCGCACGCCATATTTACGGGGTGTTTCCGGGTTTTTGTCGATGTTGATTTTGGCGATTTTCACTTTGCTGTTCGTGCTGGCGATTTCATCGAGCATCGGCCCGATCTGGCGGCACGGGCCGCACCACTCTGCCCAAAAATCAACAAGCACCGGCGTGCTGGATTTCAGCACTTTGGCATCGAATTCGTCATCGCTAATATGTTCGGTCATAGTGTTTCTCCTAAAAATATACCCCTCAATAATTAGGTCTCAACCATGCTTTCGTCAAGCTCCATAAGTGTGAGACTCGTCGTCCACAACAAAAAAGTCCGCACGCGGTGGTTAGGGTAGGCCTGGGTGAGCACCGCGCCGTAAAGCGCCATTTGCTTGCGGTACGCCTCTGGCACGCCTCCCGTTGATGCCGGCGGCACGGCGCTCGTTTTATAATCCACCACCCAGAGTTCATTCCCTCGAAACGCCAGCGCATCTACCTGTCCGGCCACCAACTTCCCATCAATACGCCCGGCAACAGGCACTTCGCGCTTACCATTCCACACACATCCAAATTCCGGATGATCCATCAACCGCACTACATCCCGCACCACTTGTTCGCGTACGTCTTCCTCAGCGTCCGCATAACGCCGTGCTAAAAAGAGCTTTGCAACCGCTGCGCGCCGTCCCTGCTCTATCTCCGGCAAATATTGCAACAGGTGATGCACCATCCGCCCGCGTGCAACCGCAACGTCACGCGCGAGCGGCGAAGGCGCGGTGTTCTCGCTTTCCGCATCCTGCTTCGAAGGCAGTACCGGCGCAGTGTACATAGGCTCGAGCGCAACCGGCGTGGTCGCCCATTTTGGTATTTCCCTGTCATCCTGAGCGTAGCGAAGGACCTTTTGCGGGCATAGAGATCCTTCGCTACGCTCAGGATGACAAATAACTGCAACCCCCCGCCCCACAGGGGTTTCCAGAGGTTCTGAAATCGGTGTGAGCGCTTTTTGCGCGAGCGTGTACCAGCTGGTTTCCGGTACACTTCTGCCCGTATAGCCTAGAATATACAGCTCATCCTCCGCCCGCGTTAGCGCCACGTAGAACAAGCGCAAATATTCGCTTTGCATAGAGTTTCTGCGCGCGTCCTTCACGTCATCAGCAATGCCGTACGAGCCTTTATCCGGCGGCAGCAAGCGCGGTTCGCCTTTTTGCCAGGTGAGTTGCTCGGGCGCGGATAAGGGCGAGGCCGCATCCGGCAGTATCACAATCGGCGCTTGCAAGCCTTTTGCACCATGTACCGTCATCACCCGCACCACGTTTTCACTGGCATTCCCGCGCGTGAATTCCGTCTCCACCTGCTCCATGAAATGGACAAAACCCTGCACACTTGGCGGATGCAACGCTTCATATTCATGCGCGGTTTGCAGCAATGTGTCGAGCACCGAAAGCGCATCCGCCCCGAGCCGCGCTGCAAAATTCCGGCGCATACCATACCCCAGCACTTCAGCCATCAGCGCCGATGGCGGGCGTTTATCCGCAAGCGCAAGCACGCTGCTGAGCAGCTCGATTGCTTGTGTATGCGATGAAGTTTTAAGTGCTTCAAATAATGTCCCTATGCGCCTATGCGCCAGTTCAAACAATGCATCTTCTGTAAGCCCACACAACGGCGATTTGAGCACACAGGCGAGCGTATAATCATCCTGCGGCAGTAGCGCGAATTTGAGCAACGCCAGCATATCCTGCACCGCCAAATGGTCTGCAAGCACCATGCGGTCCGCCCCGGAAACCGGGATTCCTCTGGCTTTGAACGCATTCACCAGACGCATCGCCAGCGTGCCACGTTTCTTCAGCAAAATCATAACATCGCCAGGCTGCACCTTGCGGCCTTTGGCCGGCAAGTCACGCACACCAATCCATCCCGCAATTTCCGCAACAAGTGCCGCTACCAGTTTTTCTTCCGCTGTTGCGCGCACTTCAGTCTGCGGCAACGCCCAACCCTCTTGCTTTTCTGCTTTCTCCACCGTCACCAGTGGCCACAGCACCACCTTGCCCGCCTGATTTTTGCGCGTCAGCACGTGACGAATGTCAGGCATCATGGGCTGAAATATAGTGTCTACGGCTTGCAACACCGGCGCGGTGGAACGATAGGATTCCTCAAGCGCCAGCTCATAAAACATCACGCCCGCAGCTTCCGCACGTTCTTTAATTTGCGTTTTCATCGCGAGAAACAAATCCGCATCCGCACCCTGGAAACTGAAAATAGACTGCTTAAAATCCCCCACCACAAACAAGCTACGCGGGTGCTCCAGTCCCGCGCCGGCAAAAAATTCTTCGGTGAGCGCCTCGACAATGCGCCACTGCGAAGGGCTCGTGTCCTGCGCTTCATCAATCAACACATGATGAATCGCGCTGTCTAATTTATACAGCACCCAGTCACGCATGGCGCTTGCGCCCAGCAAGCTTTCTGCACCTGCGATCATGTCGTCAAAATCCATCCATCCGCGCGCTTGTTTTTCGTGTTCGTACAGTGCGAGTAGGCCTTCCGCAAACGTCAGCACATGCTTGGTTTCGGTTAAGAGCGCTAGGCTGCTCCGTGCTTTCAAATACGCCTCTACGCGCAAACGTTCGGCATCCATCGCCTGGGCTTCCGCTTCGCTCAATCCAGCGGCTTTGGACACCATATTCGCAACCAGCGTTTCTTTTTCCGTGAGCCACGCATCCACATACGCATCCGCCTGCGTCTGCGTTTCAAACCAGCGCGCAAGCACCGCACCGCGCTGTTTATCCAGCTTCCCCCCACTCGCCAACATCTTCTGTACACAAGCGCGCAACACGCTCAACTCCGCAGGCGTGTAGCTAAAATAGGTGGCCTTCAAATCCGCACCTAGATCCACCTGCAGACGCTTGGCGTAATCACGAATATAATCTTCCACATCCGTACGTGCAAAAAACCGCCGCCATTTTATCTGTTGTGCCACCATGCTAAGTGCCATTTTTCGTAAACTACCGTCTGCACGGCTAGTCGCCAGAAACGAAAGGCTTTCTTTGAGTGTTGCACTCTCTTGCGTACGGCTTAAAAGCCGCATCAGGCAGTGGCCCGCAAGTAGCTGCACTTCCTGATTATCCATGAGTGTAAAATGCGGGAAGATATGGGCCTCAAGCGGGAACCTGCGCAATAGCGATTGGCAAAAGGCGTGGATTGTTTCAATCCGCAGAGCATCATCCCGGTCGACAATCTGCGCGAAGAGCGATTGCGCGCGTGCGATCGTATCTGAATCCGGCGCACGGCCCAGCAATGTCTCCAGCGATACCGCGCACGCATCGCTTTTAATCGTCGCCCAGCGACCCACTTCTTTGATGATGCGTGCACGCATTTCCGCCGCCCCGGCATTGGTATAGGTGAGGCACAAAATGGACGAAGGCGGCGCGCCTTCGGCAAGCAGGCGCAGGACGCGATGGGTCAAAATACGGGTCTTTCCCGCCCCCGCATTGGCCGAAACCCAGACATTTACGTCCGGAGATGTAGCTATAAGCTCTTGTTTTTTATCCATTTATAAAAACAGTCTTCCATCTTAACAAAACATTAATATACATTAGCCCTTAGAATATGTTAATGTTAATTAACTTGTAAGGAGCGACCATGCACACACAACGTGAACTTTCTTCTTCTAAAACCAAAATCGCCGACGGCGTATTCCTGCCGCGTCTTTTCGACGAAACGATGGCACTGCTCACCGAAACACGCAACTATTTCTTTGCCAAGTCGAGCCTAGACCAGCAAATGCTGAACCACGCCGCCAAGCTCGTTTATTCCGCCGAAATGTCGCGCATCACCTTGCGCCTTTCCAGCGTCATGGCCTGGGTGCTTGCTCGCCGCGCCGTCCACGCCGGTGAAATCACCACAGAAGAATTGAAAGCCATGTTTCCACTGCAATGCATTGAAACCTGCACGTTTGATACCCCTCACATCGACCGTGTGCTTCCCCGCGCCGTGTGCGACCTCTTAACCCGCACCCGCTCGCTTTATGAGCGCATCCACCGCTTAGAAACGCTAGAAACCTAATACCAAAGCAACGAAATAACATGACACCGTCATTCCGTGCCCTTGAGTAGCCTTGCTTGCAAGGGTGCTCAAGGAACAGACACGGAATCCAGTAGCTGCAGCAAGCAGCGTTATGATCTTTCTACGCGGCAGACGCCGCTTACTGGATTCCGTCTTGCGACGGAATGACGGTGATAAATGTCATGAAACTTCGTTGCTTTGGTATAAGTACTTTGTTCCCTCTCCCCCACGGGGTAGAGGGGAAATAATAGATCAAACCCACTCTGCAGTTCGCTCCAAATGCGCATAGTCATTCCACTCATCGTCACGCGTGGCGATATACGGCGTATCTACCTGCAAAAACACTTCCATGAGCTGCTTGAAACCTGCTTCCGCTTTAGCGCGCAGCTCGGGGGTATATGGAGTCGTGCTAGGTTCAAGCCCCGCGCGGCCACTGACATTCCAATATTCAAGCTCTGTCACCGGCTTGCCTGAAACACCTTCTACAATCATCGCCATCAGCGGCAATTGCGGCGCTTTTCCGGATTTCACCCTGCTCGCCTCAAGCACTGCACCTGTTTTATAATCCGTAAGTACTTGGCCGCCATCACGATGTTCTTCCAGCCGATCAATGCGCGTACGCAGTTCAATCTGTAGATCGCCAATCGCAAATGTTTTTGCGAGTGATGTTTCGGCTTTGAGCGATGTAATATCCACACGCCGCGCACGTTCCAGTGCAACCAACTCCTCCATCAACGCATCCATTCGTGGCTGCCACAAAGCGATGGTCGCGGTTTGATGCAGCATAGTACGCATTACCTCCACACCCACAGCGCGGAACTGTTCCGTATCCGGCACCATGGTTGAAAAACGCTCCAATACCTTATGCATCACCTTGCCAAAAAGCGCCGCATCCGGCGCGCGTTGCAAAACCTCCAGCGGTTTTAATTTCAAAATATGTTTGGCATAAATGGCGTAAGGGTCGCGCAGCAGGGTCTCAATTTCCGACACCGTGAATCTGCGTGGCCGCACGGCAGTGGGCGGCGTAGGCGCGGGCTGAGCGACACTATTCAGCGCCGCTGCGTCCAGTTGCTTGAGCAACGCCGGAATGCGCGTATTCTGAAGGCTGGCATAAAACCCCTCATCCTTACTTTTCAAATACAGTGTGAGCCGGGTGATATAGCGCGAGGGTTCCGCAGGGTTACCGCCCACATGCCGCGGCCGCGAAAGCACCAGGCGCTTGGCGTGGCTCAACATCAACATATCGTGCGCGGTGCGGCTCGCTGCCGTCTCCGGCAGATGCAGCCCAAGCGCCTCCATCATGTGCCGCCCCATCCAGGGGTTGGGAATCGCCGCAGGGGGCATTTGCCCTTCCACCATACCCGCCACAATCACCAGATCTGCCGAGAGCAAACGCGCTTCTTGGGATGACAAAATGCTAAGCCGCGGGTGCGTGCCATAAGGCGCCTGATAATATTCCTGCGCCAGCAATTCCTCGAATATCTTACTATATAGCGCCCCCTGCACCGCACCCATCGGCGCGAGTGATGTTGCAAGTTCTGCCAATACCTCGGCGACCGCCTGCCCCTGCTCCCCTTTCCACAAATCCTCCGCTAATTGTTCGGCTACGCTGATATGCAACCGTATCAATTCCGTAACTGCGATGTGTGGATGCTTGAGTGCGCGTGCAAGTGGCGTTATAGCCACTTTTAGTGTCGCCACCACCGCACGCGCGGCATCGCTTAATTCCTCGTGCTCCAGCGCATGAAACACATCTAAAAGTGCATAGCCACGAAGCTGCACATCCATTTCCCGCGCTGCTTGCAAGCATTCTGCACGCGTAAGCCCCGCGCGGGCCAGTGGATGTTTTAGAAGTGCAAGGAGATTGACTGCACTTGTCTCTTCCGCGCAAGCCAATACTAATCGCAAAAACGTCACTACTTCAGTTTGCAGCAAATTAAGCCCGTGGCTCGCATCCGCCTCGATGCCGTGGCGTTTTAAGGCAGAAGAAATCAGCGCTGCGTGGTCACGCGACTCGGTAACAATCATCACTTTCGCATTAGGGTCTTCCAGTGCTTCCCGCGCGGCAAGCGCCACAGTGCGTGCTTCCTCGAATTCGTTTTCTACTTCAAGTAGCGTCAACCCCTCCGTCGCCGACGCCAGATCAATCTCCTCATGCTGCCACTGTGGAATCATTTCCGGCGGCGCAAAGGCGGACAAAAATAGTTCCCCCCGCTTGCGGGGGGATTCAGGGGGGAACCCTTTTTCAAGGGGGGTAGACAATGTTCCCCCACCCACTACGCTAACGCCTAAAGGCGTAAGCTTCGTTGCCCTCCCCCGCAAGCGGGGGAGGTTCTCTAGGAATCTTTTCAAAAAATAATACGGATGCGCCAAATCCACCGCATTCCAATAATCCTCCGAAACATTTGCAAGCCCCGGCAGCACCACCTTGCCATTTGGCAGCTCTGCGATGGCCGCCAGTAAATCCGCCGTTGCCCTGGTACTGGCCGTAGAACCCGCAGCAATAATAGGGTACGCAGGTGGATGTTCCCTCCAATGCTTGATGAGCGCCGCGACCAATTGATTACGCCGCGCAATGGGATTTTGTTTTTCTAATTTTTCCAATTCTCGCGGCCACTGGCGAATCGCGATTTTCAGCACGTCGATCACCTTTTGCCAATGCTGCGCGTAAAGCTCCGGCACCAAGGTTTCAAGCGCCGAAAGCGGCACCTGCGCGCGCTCAAATTCATCCATCAATTCACCGAGCGATCGCGCAAGCATGATGGAATGGTGCTGCGGCAGCGCATCCCCAAACATAGCAGCCAACCGCGCAATACGCTCCATGCGGGAAATGGCGGGCAGGAATTCGATCATGTCGCCGCCGAGTGCAAGCTCCAATGTCAGCGCATCCTCATCCACTTCCCCAAGCGGAGCAATGCGCGGCAACAGCAGCGCCTGCTCAGTGGAACGTTCTACCAGCACTTGCGTCAACGCACGGCAATTGCGGCGTGAAGGCAGTAAAATCAATGCGTCAGCAAGTGCTTCACGCGGCGCCAAGATTTCATCCGCTAGGGTTTCCAAAAACGGCAAATGCGGAGGAATGGAGTGAAGCGCCACTAGCTTTGCGGGTTACCGGCTGGCGCGCGCTTGTCACACGGACTACCTTCCGCACCAACGCATGGGCTTTTTAAGTCTTCAATTTTTTTGTCACATGCCGCAAGCAGCAAGGGTAGCGCC
The DNA here is from genome assembly GCA_964405685.1 of uncultured Rickettsiales bacterium. Lineage (GTDB taxonomy): Bacteria > Pseudomonadota > Alphaproteobacteria > Rickettsiales > SXRF01 > CAYOOP01. The sequence continues at coordinate 165,713 of CAYOOP010000005.1, read as the reverse complement.
AATAAAATCCATAGTTTTCTCATAGCAACCCTCCTTATTCATTAGGTATGAGCACAATTCTAAAATCTTTGAATTGCTTAGCAAGCACTCTCTTTAGCATGTACACACTAGTTACAGCCCCAGCAAGAGCACCAAAAATACTAATTATTGATCCAACGCCTGCCGGATTTGTCTGATAGGTACCCATTACACCAGCCATTACACCAATGATAAATCCAATAACGAGTCCAACTATAAATCCTGCAAGCACCGCTCTCCAAAGATACGCCCACCAGATGGTTAGGACGCGCGCCCAAGTCATCTCTAAATACTGCTCCGCCATACTCCCTCCTATTCCTGAAAAATAAATACATCGCCCGCGTGAATCGTGCGGTTTTTACGCGGCGAAAGTTCTACAATAATCCCGCCGTCGTCATCCAGCCCCTTAAACAGGCCGTGAATTTCTTCCTGCGGGAGCGACACGCGCACTTCATTTTTCAATCCATAGGCCACATCCAGCCAACTTTTACGAATCGGCGTGAAGCCTTTGCGTGCCCATTGGTTGTAGCGTTCAATGAAACAATGGATAAGCCGCGCAAGCACGATTTTCGCAGAGATCAGTTCCACACCTTCTTCTTTCAAACTGGTCGCCGGGAATTGCACATCCGTGGGGAACGAATCCACATTAACCCCTACCCCCACCACCACCCACGGCAGATTATCGCCTTTGGTTTGGAAGGATTCGAGCAAGATGCCGCCGATTTTGCAGCCGTCTACCAAAATATCATTCGGCCATTTGAGTTTGACCCGTTCGGGATTGGGTAAAATGCCCTTAATCGCATCGCACACCGCAACCGCGGCAACGAACGAAAGCTGCGACAACTGACCGACATCTTTCGGCGGGTGAATCAACATCGAAACGAAGAGGTTTCCCTCTTCCGACACCCAGGCCCGCCCAGCGCGGCCGCGACCGGCGGTTTGACGCTTCGCCCAAATCACCGCGCCATGCGCACCGCCACCGTGGGCAATGCGCCGCGCTTCTTCATTGGTGGAATCCAGTTCTTCGTAGGTCAGCAAATGGTAATCGTTCAGCAGGCTGTGAAGCGCTGATTGAGATGCATCACTGGAATAAGGCATCGGCTGCTGCTTTGGCATAACTTACTAATAGCGCAGGAGCGAGGATATACGCAAGCGTGATAATCGCCGAGATCGACACTGCGAACCTGAGCAACGGCGCTTTAATGATGTCCACGTCCCCTGGCGTCTGATCAAAATACATGACTTTGACGACGCGCAAATAATAATAGCACGAAACCACGCTGATTAAGAGACCTGCAATTGCAAGCTCAATGAGGCCGTGGCTCATCGCCGCTAGCACCACATACATTTTACCAAAGAACCCCGCCATCGGCGGAATGCCGGCCATGGAGAACATGAACACAGCCATGAGGAATGCCGAGCGCGGTTTTAGTTTGGATAGACCTGCGAGGTCCGCCATCGTTTCCATCGCATGCCCGTCGCGGCGCATGAGCAGCAAGCAACCGAATGCGCCGATGCTCATGAAAATATAAAGCCCCAGATAAATCAGCACGCTTTGCACGCCGATGACGGTGTTGGTGGCCAAACCCATCAGCATGAACCCGACATGGCCGATGGAACTGTACGCCAACAGGCGTTTGATGTTTTGTTGCAAGAGCGCACCGAGCGCGCCCACCAACATGGACGCAAACGAAGCGAACACCAGCAGCTGTTGCCATTGTTCAGCAAGAGGCGCGAACAGCTGCATGAGCACGCGAATAGTAAGTGCCAGCACGGCCACTTTCGGCACTACGGCAAAGAAGGAGACCACCGGCGTGGGTGCCCCCTCATAGACATCCGGCGTCCACATATGAAACGGCACAGCGGAAATTTTGAAGCACAGCCCCACAATCACAAACACCATGCCAACGATGAGCGCTTGTGAAATCTGCGCGTCTTCCTCACCGAAGGAGGCAAACAGCTGAATCAGCGAATCGAAGCTGGTGCTGCCGCCGAAACCGTACACCAACGAAATACCAAATAGCAGCAGGCACGAAGACAACGCGCCGAGCACAAAATATTTAAGGCCTGCTTCGGTGGATTTAGTGGAATCTCGCTCAAAGCTCGCCAGCACATACATCGGTAAGCTCGCCAGTTCGAGGGCCATGTAGAGAATGAGGAGGTCTTGCGCGGAAATCAGAATGAGCAGCCCAAGCGTTGCAAAACACGTCAGCACCATGAATTCAAACGGCCGGCCTTCGCCGGTAGTGAGCCAGTGCGACGAAACCATCAACACGAGCAACGCGGAAATCAGCGTCAGGATTTTAGCGAATTTGGTAAACCCATCGTTCACCACCATACCTTGGAACGCATAAATCGTTGTACCGCTATAAAAACATTCCAGCACCAATGTACCCAGCAATACGGTTGCCGTCAGCACCACGAATTTTGTGTTGGCTTTAGGGTGCACGTACAAACCGTAAAGCAACAAAATGATGCTATTTGCGAGTAGAAATAGTTCGGGGATAAATCCGAGCATTCCAGAAAGCGGGCTCACTGCGCACCTCCATTGACTTGGGTGAGCAGATGCGCAACGCTTGCGCGCAGCGGCTCGAGATAGCTGGTGGGGTAAATCCCCAGCCACAATACCAGCACCGCAATACCCGTGAGGTAGAACCACTCGCGGCCGTTTACATCGGTCAGTTTTTTCACATCGTCATTCGCAACATTGCCGAACATCACCTTACGGTAGAGCCACAACGCATAGGCCGCACCAAGGACCATGCCGGTGGCAGCGAGCAACGCAAGCCGTGTATCGCGTTCAAACGTGCCAAGCAGCACAAGGAATTCCCCCACAAAGCCGGAGGTGGACGGCAAGCCCACAGAAGCCATGGTGAAGAACATAAACAACATGGCGTATTTCGGCATCACATTCGCAACACCACCGTAGCGCGCAATTTCGCGTGTGTGCAAACGGTCATACACCACGCCAACGCAAAGGAAGAGCGCGCCGGAGACGAGGCCGTGGCTGATCATTTGAATAATCGCACCTTCAACGCCTTGTTGATTAAAGGTGAAAATCCCAAGCGTGACAAAACCCATATGCGCCACGGATGAATACGCAATCAGCTTTTTCATATCCTCCTGCACGAGGGCTACCAGCGAGGTATACACCACAGCGATGATGCTGAGCGTAAACATGAGCGGCGCGAAACTTTGTGAAGCGTCCGGCAACATCGGTAGCGAGAACCGCAGGAATCCATAGGCACCCATCTTCAGCAAAATACCCGCCAGGATCACAGATCCCGCCGTCGGCGCTTGCACATGCGCATCCGGCAGCCAGGTATGGACCGGCCACATCGGCACTTTCACCGCAAACGAGGCAAAGAGCGCAAGCCAGAGCCACTGCTGGGTTGCGATCGGAAGCTCCGGTAGTTTCACCATCAGGGTTGGAATATCCGTCGTACCGATCACCATGTAAACATACACCAACGCTGCGAGGAAGAGCACGGAGCCAGCAAGCGTATACAAGAAGAATTTAAACGCCGCGTAGATGCGTTCTTTGCCACCCCAAATACCGATGATCAAATACATCGGAATTAGCATGCCTTCGAAGAGAATGTAAAACAGCAAGAGGTCGAGCGCGCAGAACACGCCGATGACAAAAGCTTCGAGCACCAAGAAACAAATCATAAACGCACGCACGCGCGTGGTGATCGCTTGCCAGCTGCAAAGAATGCATACGGGCATAAGCATCGTCGTCAGCATCACCATAAACAGTGAAATGCCGTCAATCCCGAGGTGATAGCTGATGTTCAAACCATCAAACCATGCATAGCGCTCAACGAATTGGAATTCATGCGTAGCGGAATTAAATTTGCCCCAAATAAGTAGCGAAACGGCAAGCGCAATGATCGTCGTCCCCAGCGCGATGTATTTCGCTTCCGTCGCGCCGTCTTTATCGTCGCCCGGTGTTAGCAAAGCAATCATCCCCGCGCCCATCAGCGGTAGTAGCATCAACAGGGTGAGAATGTTGGTCATGGCACCTCACTTGTCATCCCGTCGAATGACGGAATCCAGTAAGCGGCGTCTGCCGCGCAATAGGACTCTTTTTGCTTCGCGTGAGCGAAGCGCTGGATCCCGTCATTCGACGGGATGACACCGATGATGTGTAAGGAATTAAAGCACATGAAACACCACCCAAGTAACAAAGCCGAGCACGCCGATTAACATGGCAAATGCATAGTGATAGACATACCCCGTTTGCAATTTCGTCGCGCGCTTGCTTGCAAATTTGGACACCGCCGCCGCACCGTTTGGCCCCAGGCGATCAATCGTCCCCGCATCAATGCGCTTCCACAGCCAATACCCAAGCCGCTTGGCGGGATTCACAAATAGGAAGTCATACAACTCATCGAAATACCATTTGTTAAGCAGGAATTTGTAAATACCAGGGAATTTCGCAGCGATTTTACCAGGTATATCCGCGCGGCGCATATAGAGGTTGTACGAAAATGCAAGGCCTGCAACCGCAATTACCGTTGCAATTAACTGCACCCAGGTGGGCACATGGTGCGCGAGTTCAATCGCTTCATGCGATGCAATCGAGGCTTGCCAAAACCGCGTATCGCCCGAGGCCATGCCAAACACCAGCATGCCAAGCGCACCAGCGAAGATGCTACCCAATACCAACCATGAAAGCGGTGCCAGCATATACGTCGGCGATTCATGCGCGTGTTCGAGCACATGGCGATCCGCGCGGGATGTGCCGTGGAAGGTCATGAATATCAACCGGCCGGAATAAAACGCAGTGATGAACGCCGCAGCAATACCGATCCAGAACGCAAATAAGCCTACGCCGCCATGCGCATAGGCCGCTTCCAAAATCAAATCTTTCGAATAAAATCCGGCAAAGAACGGAATGCCCGCAAGCGCCAGCGAACCAATCCAAATCATCGCATAGGTCACAGGCATGATTTTCCAAATCCCGCCCATCTTGCGCATGTCCTGCTCGCCGCTCATGCCGTGAATCACTGAGCCGGCACCAAGGAACAGCAACGCTTTGAAAAACGCGTGGGTCATAAGGTGGAAAATCGCCGCGCCATACGCACCCACGCCGCACGCAAAAAACATATAGCCAAGCTGCGAGCAGGTGGAATACGCAATCACCCGCTTGATATCGTTTTGCACCATGCCGACAGTTGCGGCGAAAAATGCGGTGGTTGCGCCAACGACAGTTACGACCATTAGCGCCGTGGGCGCTTGTTCGAACAGTGGTGAACAGCGGACGAGGAGGAATACACCGGCGGTCACCATCGTCGCGGCGTGGATGAGTGCGGAAACAGGCGTGGGGCCTTCCATCGCATCCGGCAACCAGGTATGGAGGCCTATTTGCGCGGATTTACCCATGCAGCCGATGAAGAGCAAAATGCAGGTAACGGTGAGCGCGTGGAACTCATGACCGAGGAACATGAAACGTGCGTCTTTTAATTCCTCCACGCGGCTAAAAATCGTATCGAATTGCACGCTGCCGAAGAGCGAATAAACCGCGAAAATGCCGAGCGCGAAGCCGATGTCGCCCACGCGGTTGACGAGGAACGCTTTAATGGCGGCCGCGCAGGCTTCTTTCTTTTTGTACCAGAAGCCGATAAGCAAATAGGAGCACAGGCCCACGCCTTCCCAGCCCACGAAGAGTTGCACGAGATTGTCGGACGTTACCAACATCAACATAAAGAAGGTAAATAGCGAGAGATACGCCATAAAGCGCGGCTGGTGCGGGTCTTCGTGCATGTAACCGCGCGAGTAGAGATGCACGACGGCAGAGACGTTCGTGACCACGAGCAACATCACCGCGGTGAGTGCATCAACACGCAGCAACCACTCGGCAGAAAAATCCCCAGAATTGATCCATTGCAATAAATGCACTTTATAAACCACCGTTTCGAACATACCGGGCTCGGCCATGCCGTGATGCGCGAATTGCATGAAGATGGAGAAGGACAAGATGGCGGAAACGACCATCGCGCCGGAGGTGATGCAGTGCGCCGCACCGTCGGAAATCCGGCGGCTGTTTAGGCCAACAATCAGCGCGGCGAGGAGGGGTAAAAAGACAATCGCTGCGATCATATCAACCCTTCAACTCATGAATGTCTTCCACGGCAATCGACCCTTTGTTGCGATGGAAAATAACGAGGATAGCAAGGCCGATCGCGGCTTCGGCCGCGGCGACGGTAAGCACGAACATGGCGAATATCTGACCGGAAAGATCACCGAGTTTGACGGAGAAGGCGACGAAATTGATGTTCACGGCAAGCAGCATCAACTCAATCGACATCAAAATCGTAATCACGTTTTTGCGGTTGAGGAATATGCCGCAAATGCCGAGCATGAACAGCAGGCTCGAGACTACGAGATAGTGAAATATGCCGATGGAACCGAAGAATTCTGTGTCCATTAGTGCCTCACAATCTCAATTGCATCTTCGCGCTTGCGCGCGAGCTGCTTGGAAATCACTTGTTTGCGCACGCCGGGGCGGTGGCGAAGCGTCAGCACAATAGCGCCGATCATGGCAACCAGCAGCACGAGGCCGGACATTTGGAACGCGAGCAAATAATCCGTATAGATCACCTGGCCCAGCGCATGGGTGTTGGTGAGGTCACGCTCGGAATAAGTTGGGTTGCGGGCTGCGGCGAGTATGCCGGGGTTAAGCAACGAGAGGTAGACCACGAGCAAAAGTTCAAAGGCCAGCGTTCCCGCAATCGTCATACCCACACTCATATGCTTTAAAAATCCTTGGCGGACCTGTGCAAGGTCAATATTCAGCATCATCACCACGAACAGGAACAACACGGCCACTGCGCCAACATAGACAATCACCAGCGTCATCGCCAAATACTCGGCGCCAAGCAGCACAAATAAACCGGCGGCGTTAAAGAACGAGAAAATCAAAAACAATACGCAGTGCACGGGGTTCCGCGCCGCAACCACCATCACCGCCGAACCGAGCACCCCGGCTGCGAAGATGTAGAATAAGAGGGTGGGAATGAGTTCGGTCATAACACGCAGACCTTCTCCCCTCGCCCGCGTGCGGGAGAGGGGTGGGGGAGAGGGGAAGTCTCAAGTGCATTTTTAATCGTCATCGACACGCCTTCAATATTCTCGAATACCTCATTATTCCAAAAACGTAATACCTTATAGCCACGTTTTCGCAAGACTTCATCGCGTATTTTATCTTTTTCTTGTTGTGTGGTATGCCCACCGCCATCAACCTCGATAATGACCGGAGGGTGAACACAGGCAAAATCCGCAACATAACCTTCTATGGGCACCTGGCGACGAAACTTGAAACCCAAAAATCTTTCGGCGCGCAAATAATACCACAACAAGTTCTCAGCTTCCGTCATCTGCTTCCGCAATTGCTTGGCTTGCTTAAGTTTGGCGTTTTCCCGCAATGGTTTCTCCTTGTCTATCCACCCTCTCCCTAACCCTCTCCCGCACGCGGGAGAGGGTATGAGTTTTACCTGTACGCCGCATCTTTCAACAAATTAGCAGCAATCGCCGGTTCCCAGCGTTCGCCGTTTTCGAGGAGTTTGTTTTTGTCGTAGAGCAGTTCTTCGTGCGTAAACGTTGCGAATTCAAAATTTGGGGTTTCGACGATCGCATCCACCGGGCAAGCTTCCTGGCACAGGCCGCAGTAGATGCACTTGGTCATGTCAATGTCATAACGTGTGGTGCGGCGACTGCCATCTTCGCGCGGTTCGGCTTCGATGGTGATCGCTTGCGCAGGGCAAATCGCCTCGCAGAGTTTGCAGGCGATGCAACGTTCTTCGCCGTTGGGATAGCGACGCAGCGCGTGCTCACCGCGGAAACGCGGAGAAAGCGGGCCTTTTTCGTACGGATAGTTGATCGTCACCGGTTTTTTGAACATGTATTTAAGCGTGATGCCAAAGCCGACCACCAGCTCGGTCAACAAAAATGCGCGCGCGGTACGTTTAAACAGTGCCATTCATGACCTTCTTTTTGCTGCGGTGGCGCCAGACGTAATAGGTGATAAGCGCCGCCACACCGATGATACACGCGAGTGTTATATAGGGCATATACTTGTGAACCAAGTCTTTATTGTCACCGATTTGATAGCCGACGAACATCAACACCGTCATCCACATGCCGCCGCCCAAAGCAGTAAAAAACGTGAAGCGCTTCAGATCCATTTTCGCAAGGCCCGCAGGGAACGAAATCACATGGCGCACGCCGGGAATAAAACGTGAAGTGAAAATCGAAATCTCTCCGTGCACTTTAAAATACTCTTCCATCTGCGCCATGCGCGCCTGATCGAAGAACATATATTTGCCGTAGCGTTCCAGAAATGGACGGCCCATGATGTACGCAATCCAGTAATTCAGAAGCGAACCCACAATCGTACCCGTAACGCCGATGATCCACACCACCGCCATGTTCCACTCACCCTGATGCACGAGGTAACCGGCAGGAATCATCGTAGTTTCGGACGGAATTGGAAAGAACATACTTTCCATCGCCGTGAGAATAAACAGCCCCACATAGCCCAAGCTATGCACCAATTCGACCAGCCATGTCATAGCGTGCTCGATCACTTAATGCCCCTGAAAAAAGACGACCCAAGCGGCAATCACCACCACCCACAGCAGCGAAAACGGCAGGAAGATCTTCCAGCCCAGGCGCATGAGTTGATCGTAGCGATAGCGCGGCAAGGTGGCGCGTGCCCAGATGAAAACGAAGAGGCAGACGGAGACTTTTAGCGCAAACCAAATACCGCCAGGAATAAAGGCAAGCGCGTGGTGCGGGGGCAGCCAACCACCGAGGAAGAGGATGGTCACCATGCCCGACATCAAAATCATATTCGCGTATTCACCGAGGAAAAACAGCGCGAAGGTCATGGATGAATATTCAACGTTGTAACCGGCAACCAATTCACCTTCGGCCTCCGGCAGATCAAATGGATGGCGGTTGGTTTCAGCAAGCGCGGAAATGAAGAAGACGATGAACATCGGAAAGAGCGGCGAGAAGGCAAACCAACCGTCTGCCTGCGCGTGCACGATGTCGTTTAGATTGAGTGAGCCGACGACCATCAGCACCGTGACGATGACAAAGCCGATCGACACTTCATAAGAAACCATCTGCGCGGAGGAGCGAATCGCACCCAAAAACGCGTATTTCGAATTGCTCGCCCACCCGGCCATGATGATGCCGTAGACGCCGAGCGAAGAAATCGCAAAGAGATAAAGAATACCGACGTTGATATCGGCGATCACGAAATACTCTGAAATCGGAATCACCGCCCAGCCAAGCAGCGCCAGCGAAAACGTAAGCATGGGCGCAAGGAAAAAAATCACTTTGTTGGACTCAGACGGAATAATCGTCTCTTTCAGAAACAATTTCGCGCCATCGGCAAATGCTTGCAGCAACCCAAACGGACCAATCATATTCGGACCTTTGCGCAGCTGCATCGCCGCGATGACTTTGCGCTCGAAATAGGTGAGCATCGCCACGCAAATCAGTAGTGGTACGACAACCAGCAGGATTTTGCCGACAATAATCAGCAGCGGCATGAGGATGTTGATCAACTCCATCATTGGCCGTCTCCTTGATCCACGCCGCTATCGGGCTCCGAATAAATCATCGGCACTTCGACCGGCGCGTCCATTGGCTTTACTTCAATGGACTGTGGCGTTGGCTCTGGGGGGTTGACTTCAAACGGTTTTTCATCAATCACTTTTTGATTCACGCAGGTTTCATAAAACCCTTTGACCCAGGCGGTGAGCGCCTTTTTATCAAACGAAACCGAGCCCGACTGCAACGCATCTAAGAACAGAGTGTTAAAACAGGTCTGATAACGGTAGTTTCGCGTCCACTCAACATCGGAAATTAGCGCATCAGGGTTTTCCTGATTCAGCGCCATGACATAAAAATCAGGCTGATTGTCGCGCGACTGCGCAAATGTAGCGGTCGCAAAACAGCTGGTTGGCGTGCTTTCCAAATCGTCGGAGGTTTTCACCGTCACGGGAATATCTGCGTGTACAATAATATCGTAGGGTGTGAAGTTGACCTTATAAAATAACTTGCCACGCTCGAGCCACGCTTCAGTGATGCCATTATTGCAACGGTCGCCACTCGCGATTTCGCGCTCGACCCAAATGGTGTCGCCTTTGCGTTTGATGACATCGAGCGAAGAGAATTGGGCCAAGCCGCCGCCGCTCCACAAACCATACACCAAATAGCCACCGCGATAAGGGCCAAGCACCTTGTAGTAACCATAGGCGGGATTTGCGCCCTCGCCCGTGGTGTAGCTGCGACCAATGAAGCCTTGCGAAATTAAATCTTGATTGGGTTCGCTGTCCTGTATTTGCGGATCGGGAGCAGAACACGCCGCGAGATCCAGCGGCTTACTGCGCGACGCCTCCTCCATCGGCAACGCTTCCAAACAGCGGGTAATCGGCTGGCCTTTATAGGTCAGCGCACTGGGCCAGCTAGCGGCATAGGCGGTGGACGATGCAAGAACCGTAAGAGCAAACGCACCGATACGCATATTACGCCGCCTCTTTTTGCAAAAATTCGCCGATTTGCTTGGTACACTCGGCCATGGTTTTGGACGCACGCGAAATCGGATCGGTCCTATAAAAATTCGCAGTCCACTCCTCCAGCGCCTTCGCCAGAATCGCACCCTGCCCGGGTTTTGGCGGGTTGGCTGGCGAAACATCCGCCAGAACAACCGTATCAATCTGGCCTAAATGCGGATGCGCCGCGATCATCACTTCGCGCAGTTGCGCGAGTGTGTCATACGGCAATTGCGCGCCCAGTGCACCGGAGATGGCACGGATAATCGCCCAGTCTTCCTTCGCTTCACCCGGAGCGAACACCGCGCGGACTGCGCGTTGCGCTCTCCCTTCCATGTTCACGTAAGTAGCATCTTTTTCCGTATAGGCCGCGCCGGGCAAAATCACATCCGCGCGATGGGCGCCAATGTCACCGTGATGGCCCTGGTACACCACAAACGCTTTGCCGAAATGCGACATGTCGATTTCGTCGACACCAAGCAAATAGACCATTTTAATGTCGCCGGATTTGGAAGCCTCAACAATGCCGCTCATGTCCTTGCCGCTAGCCCCCGGCACAAAGCCAACATCCAGGCCCCCTACCCGCGCCGCCGCGTGGTGCAGCACATTAAAGCTCGCATTTATTTTTTCTGCCAACTGCTTCGCGGTTTCGTAAATCGCCGCGCCATCTTCACGCGCAAGCGCTGCAGTCCCAAGTATCACCATCGGTTTTTTCGCCGCACTCAATGTTTTAAATGCATCGTGCTTGCCGGCCACCAGATCTTTCAATATGCGTGGGTCGCTCCCGAGCGAAGTAGACGGATAGGTCAAATCCGTCGCCGGGCCGATGACGAACACCTCTTTCAAACCACCATTTTTCCAGCTCTTCCGAATGCGTGCATTCACAAGCGAGGCCTCTTTGCGCGGGTTCGCGCCAATCAGCACAATCGTATCGGCGTCTTCAATGCCCGCAATCGTACCATTAAATAAATAATCGCCACGCTTGGCCGTCGGCAATTTCGCGCCATCCTGACGACAATCGAGATTGTGCGATTCGATACTGTCCATGAGTTGTTTCAGTGCAAACATGCTCTCCGTGCACGCAAGATTGCCCGCTATAGCGGCAATCTCAGAAGGCTCCAGCTGTTTCATTTTATGCACAACCGTTTGCAATGCTTGCTCCCAGCTTGCCGCTTTGAGCTTGCCATCGGCACCACGAACGTATGGACGGTCCAGCCGCTGTGTTTTTAAGCCATCGCACGCATAGCGCGACTTATCGGAAATCCATTCCTCGTTGATGTCTTCATGCACACGCGGCAGCACACGCATCACCGCCGACCCTCGCGAATCCACGCGGATATTGCAGCCGACGGCATCCAGCACATCCACCGTTTCCGTTTTCGTGAGCTCCCACGACCGCGCCGCATAGGCATACGGCTTTGATGTCAACGCGCCCACGGGACACAGGTCAATAATATTGGCTGAAAGTTCCGAGCCGATCGCTTTTTCAACATACGTTCCAATTTCCATATGTTCGCCGCGGCCCAAGCCGCCCAAGTCCGGCACACCGGCCACATCCGTAATAAACCGCACACACCGCGTGCAATGAATGCAGCGGTTCATGAAGGTCGACACCAGCGGGCCCATGTATTTATCCGGCACCGAGCGCTTTTCTTCCTTATAGCGGCTCTTGCCTTTGCCATACGCAATCGCTTGATCCTGCAAATCGCACTCGCCGCCCTGGTCGCAAATCGGGCAATCGAGCGGGTGGTTGATGAGCAAGAACTCCATCACCCCTTCACGGGCTTTTTTCACCATCTCGGTATTGGTTTTCACTACCATATTGTCCGCGCACGGCAGCGCGCAACTGGCCTGCGGCTTCGGCGGGCCTGGCGAAACTTCCACCAAGCACATGCGGCAATTGCCGGCAATGGCCAGGCGATCATGGTAACAAAACCGGGGAATTTCGATTCCGAGCTGCTCGGCAGCTTGAATAATCACCGTACCGGGTTCAACTTCTATTTCGTGTCCGTCAATCGTCAGTTTTGGCATAAATATAAACGCTCTATCAAAGTAAGACGAAAGCGTTTTACCATGCGCACACGCGGATGCAACCTAAAGATATCTTTAGATACAACACCTTGTCATCAGATGGGGTTTTGGTGTAACTTTATGGAGTATGCCCCCGCTCAAACAATTGAAATTCCCGCCCAAAATTCCTTATGTGAAGCCGGTGTTAGGCGCGCTGGCGCTATTGCTGGTTGCGGCTTTTGTCGCACCGATGTTTGTGAATAAAGAGCATTTGCAAACCAGCCTGATCGAGTCACTTTCCAAGGCGAGCGGCGTGCCTGTGAAATTGACTATTCAGGGCGGTATTTCCCCCTTCCCCTCACCGCATGTGGCACTGAGTGATATTACGATTGGGGATGACAAACCCATCCTCTCCGCCCGCACCGGGAAACTCAATCTCGGCTGGGCTGGGCTGTTTTCCGGTGGCAAGCACCCGGCGATTGTACTGGGCAGTCCGACGTTTAACCTCGTTGAAGCTGATACTTCGTTGCAACCCGCTCTCAAGCAACTCTGCGCCATGCCGGGGGTATTTACAGTTCAAAACGGCGAGGTGAACCTGCAACGCGCCGGCAGCGATGCAATCACGCGGGTAGAGACCGTCAACGGCGTGTTGAAATGTGAAGCTTCATCGCTCAATCTCTCCCTCCAAGGCCGCACCTCAGAGCGAGAGGCTACCCTCAACATCACCAGCGGGCTAGACGCCGGGCAACCGCTTACGATCACTCTCGCAACCAAAGACGGTAGCCACGCCGAATTCAGCGGTACCCTACCCGCAGCAGGTGGCGAAACACCTGGTACATTCTCATTACACACAAATTTAAGCACCTGGATTCCCAAAGTCGAATCCGCAAAACAACCTGAAAAAAGCAATCCTACCCAAACCCTCGACGTGAAAGGCGATGCGACCTTAGGCAATGGTGAACTGTGGCTTCACAGCGCGGATGCAACCATTGGCGGCGCTAAAGGCAGGATTTCCGCCTACGGGGCACTACGCGGTTTGCCGACCCTGGCGGTGGATGTACAGGCGGATACGTTTAACCTTACACCATTTACGCCGATTGTTGCCAACCTACTCAAAGCCTCCCGCCCAGCGGCGGATAGCAACGAGGTGGTGAAAGAGGATTATGACATCATCGTCCTCGCTAAAACCACCGCATTAACGCTTGGTACACGCACCTTGAAAGACGCGAGCGCCAATGTCGAATATGGCGGTATTGATATCACACTGCGCGATATCAGCGTGGCCACCGAAGACGGTTCTGTGTTCACCTTCAACGGCCGTTACACCGACCGCGCACTCGGTGCACGCATCGAAGGCAAAGGATTGCTCGAAGGTAAAAGCTTAAAAGCATTTTTGGCCAGCTTTGAACCCACCGCCACTAGCCTGCCTGATGAAAACCTGGGCGAATATAGCTTGGCGAGTAATATTTTCTGGTCAAACGAACAATTCCGCGTATCAGAAGCGGCAGTCAAACTGGGGGATATTAATTTCACCGGCGGCCTTTCCACCTATTTTGAAAACATCACCCGCTCGGAAGCAGAAATCCGCATCAAGGGCGTTAATCTTGATTACTTCCGCAACGCCTGGCGCAAAGCGAAGCAGGAAAGCGCCGGCGGCACCTACAAGCTTTCGCTCCTAAACGGCAACGAGTTCCAGTGGCTTAAACGGCTCACCGGCATTATTGATTTAAACGTCTGGTTAGACGGCTTTACCTTCTTAGACCGCACCGGCACCATCGGCAATATGCACATCATTGCCAAGCCCGGCGAGCTTTCACTCAGCAATATTGAACTGGGGCTCCCCGAAGGCACGCTGCGCAGCACGGTGACACTGAATGCCAGCGGTCCACGCCCACGGCTTACACTTATTCTCGCCGCCCCGTTTTTTGATTCGGCCTATACCAAGCTGGAGGGCGACAAACCTTCCAGACCATGGATCGACCCCACCAATAAAACCTCGCGTTTTTCTGAAGAGTTGTTTGATTTCTCATGGACAGATTTGCTGGATGGCGAATTTGATATCAACATTGCTGACTTCAAACTGGAGGATACCACCTACGGCTTTTTCAAAGCCAAAGCGACGCTGAAAGACCAGCAACTGCAAATCCAGAATTTTGGGTTCAACATATTAGGTGGCCAAATATCGATGAACGGCAATATCACCGGTGGAAAAGTACCGGCGCTTTCATGCAATTTTGCCCTCTACAACATCCATGTGGAAGATCTGCTGCAACGCTTCGCGCTGCCTTCTTCCATCACCGGCCGGGCAAACGTCAGTGGTAACGTCACCACCTCGGGCATCAATTTCCTCGAATGGTTGAAGCAAGCGAATATGCGCGCTACCGTCACCGCGCGCGGCGTGCGTGTGCCCGGCTTTAATCTGCAAGGCATTTTGGAAACCACGCAAGCCGCCCGCAACACGGGAGATGTGGTCAAAGGTGTAGAACAAATGGTAAGCAGCGGCACCAGCGAATTCAGCGTCGACGGCAACATCAACCTGCAACAAGCCATCTTCAAAACCCCCGGCCTCGGCCTTACCACCACCACGCAAACCACGGGCGTCATTGGCGGGCAGATCGAACTGCTCCCCTGGAAAATGAACCTCGACGCCAAATTCCAATTCCCGCAACTGGGCGCCACCACCATGTCCACCTTCGGCCTCAACATCGCTGGCCCCATCGAAGCCTACACGGTCCGCACCGACACCGCCTCTCTCGAAGCGTTCGTCGCTAAGCGGATTGTCGGGCAGTAAACGGTATTACAAAAGATGCACCGCTAAATCATCGCCGCGTTTGCTACCCCAATTTTCGGCATAAGACGTGGTTTTTTGTAGGGTTTCTTGTAGCAGCAAATTACGTTGGGCAAGGTTACGAGCACGCGCCAAGGGTCCTTGTTCTAAACCCTGCACTCTATTAGCGGGCAGCATAACATTGGTAAAATGACCAAGTTCAGGCGTTCCAATAGTCACGATATCGCCAGGTTCATGAGTGAATTTATTTCCTCTGTCATCTTTTTCAGGAATAATCGACGTGCCTAAGAATATGGCTAACCCTTCGGGGTGTTGGCGTTCCGCATCAAAGGCGGCGGCTACAATATCTTTCGGCTCGCGTGTCATCTCACCCATTCTGTTTTTGCCTTCAAATTTAACACTGCCATCTTGACGTGTTACTTTCAGTGAAACCTCCGTGTTACGGATTGAATCCAGATTAAAATCTTTATCAAATACGCGAATAAACGGGCCAATGACTGTGCTGCCATTGACAACTTTGGCACGGTATAGATAGGCCAGTGATCTGCCCTCTTTGTCCCTGTCATTACCATCGTTACCTGCTGCAGCACCAACAATCTTTCCTTTTGAGTTGGCAACAAGGACCACTTCCGGTTCGGGGTTAACCCAAGAATCAATGCCCTCTTTTGGAGTCGTATATCCTGCTTGTGCACCATGCCCCACGGCAGTCACCGCTTTACAAAATTCTTCACCCTCTTCACCCAGTCCAACTTGAGGGTAATGTTTGGAGATGCCTTGCTTTAGCATTTCTTGCAATATTCTAATAGCTTCAGGAGAACCTGGTTTTACATCAGAGAATTTCTTTCCTTCTCCTACGATTGCTTGGACTTGTGCATTAATTTCGTCGCGTAGCGTGTCCAATTTGGCATCATCAATCTTACCATCGGGGCCCGTCGCTTTTAGTGTTGCTGCCTCCTCAATAATCCGCTCAATCATGGACTTCGTAAAGGTAACACCGGCAGCGTGTATTTCCTGATAGTCTGTGGGAGCGAGCATATAAGGCTTATTGGGATCGCGCACAGAAGAGTTTGCAATAATATCATCAACATTACCAATCACCTGTCCCGTAAGTGCTGCACGACGTGCCTGTGCCGCAGGGTCTTCTTCTTCAAATAAATCGGTGGTGGTTGGATAGGATTTGGTAATATCCACTACCTTACCGTCCTCACGCACAAATACAACAGATGGACCATCCTTAGTCATAACGCGGCCAATCAGTGTGGCTTCCTGCCAATCAGTTGGCAGCGTTGCCGCAGCGGTCATTTTATCGGCTGGAACGGCAAATGTTTCTGTAGTTGTAAACATAGTATCCCCTCAATTTTGTTATTAATTAGCCCCAGAAATCTTGGCACGCCTATAGGCAATGCACCAACCGATAGTAAAAGGAAAGTTACAATATGATGACAAATGGGGTTAGTACGCGATTCCCGGAATGCGCGCGGTCAATAAAAACCCGAGGAAAACCCCGGCGATTGCCAGGCCATAAGGCACAGGCGAACCTTCACGAAGTATTTTAGTGTAGGGGTGGTCGGGCAATTTCATGATCCAGGGGATGAGCTTGCGGATCAGTATCAGCGCCAGCGAAAGCGCGCCTCCGGCAACGGCCACATAAAGCGCATATTCAAGCAAACCCTTCCCCCAGCCAACCCAGGGCGCGAGTGCGGCTAAGAGCTTCACATCCCCCGCGCCCATCCACTTCATCGCATACGTGAAAAACCCGACCACAAACATCACCAGCATGCCAAGCAAGGCCATCCGCCAGTCGATCGCAACCGTTGCGGTCGCTACATGGAACGGGTATAGCAGTAACACCAGGCCATTGAGCCAATTGGGAATAATATAGCGCGTGGCGTCATACACCACCACCAGCACCATCAGCAGAACCAAAGCGGCAAATAAAATCATTGGTGAACCCCTTTGCTTACGTTATATAGCAGGGGACGTTTAACGAAACATTACCAGGAGGCCTTATGGGCATGAGCTTCTCACACTTGCTACTGCTGCTGATCATCATCTTCGTCATCTTCGGCGCCGGCAAACTCCCGCGCGTGATGGGCGACATCGGCAAAGGCGTGCGCAACTTGCGCGAGGGCCTGAAGGAAGACGACAAGACCATTACGCAGGATTCTGAGAAAAAATAAACGTCATTGCGAGAAGCGTAGCGACGAAGCAATCCAGAATCTCTCCTAGCCTCAGGGCTGGATTGCCGCGTCGGTTTCACCTCCTCGCAATGACGTTTTTGGCCGTTTCACCACCGCCGTTTCTGCGATAAGATCATGCAGACAACGACGGTCTTTGTTCCATAGCATCCAGAAAATCCCGATGATAGAAACCGTGGATAGCACGTAGGCCACGATACGCTTCATTGCCTGCGGGCGCTTGATCGGCAATCCGGTTTTCATATCGACGATGTGCAGACGGAAAATCATCTTCCCCGGCGTCGCCGCGTAGAAATACCACCAGGTGAGGCAATACGTTCCAATCACCACCGCTTGCACCAAGGAATTCATCGCCCAGACCTCCGCGTTGATGGGAGGCTGCATCAGCGGCGTCGTCACGAAACTAACCAGCAGCAAATCGACCATCGCCGCAATCATGCGTTCATGAAACGAGCCATAGCCTACACCAAACGGCGACATCGGCCGTTTGCGGCGCTCCCGCGCCCGCTCGCGCTGTTTTTTGCTAAAAGCTTCGGCCCTGTTTAAGAGCTCTAGAAGTTTTTGCATAACCCCACCAACTCCGGACAATGTTGATACGCAGGCGACACGTTCACGCGCGGCAATGTGACCATTGGCACTGCTATGAATTGCTGCAATGTCTGCACCGTTTCCGCCAGCGGCAGTGGCTCTTCGAGCGATTGACTTACCACCACCCCTGCAATTTTTATCTCTTTTTGTTGCAGCGCAGCAAAAGCGGTGAGTGCATGGCTAATGGACCCCAAATAACTCCCCACCACCAAGATCACCGGTGCCTTTAGCGCATGCATCCAATCAAGCACCGTCGCACGATTATTGAGCGGTGCCATCACCCCGCCTACGCCTTCTATCAACGTAATACACGCACCTTTTTCTCCCTGGCAATGCGCAACAATATCCGCCAGCGCCAGTGTTTTGCCTTCGCGCTCTGCGGCGATATTCGGTGAAAGCGGGGCTTTAAGCCGAAACGGCGAAACGCGGTGAATATTCTCCGGCGTCGCGGCAAGGCCTTGTGCTTTTAGCAACACCGCGGTGTCTGATGTTTCATCCGTCGCATCATATCCGCTAATCACCGGTTTAAGCGCCACCACGCCCTGCCCTTTAAGCTGGTGCACCAGTGCTGCTGTCACCAAGGTTTTACCCACGCCGGTACCGCTGGAGGTGATAAAAAACGTGCTCATGTGGCGGGCTTTCCCATCAATGCTTTCACCGCCAGATAGAGCGTGATGCCATTGAGCGCGTGCCACAAGAAATGCGTGCCCAACGGCCATGCATCGCACAGCTGCATATCAAGGCTGCGAAACACCATCGACACCGTAAAAATTGTCACCGCGCACCAAAGCGGCGTATATTTCATCGCCATCAGAATCAGCACCACATAAGCAACAAAATAACCCGACGTTCCGTTAAACTGATAAGACGCAGGAATCGCCGCTACAGCATAGGTATTAAGCAGCACAAACAACACCATCGCACCCCAAGCCATCCCCACCGATTTTTGTAACATCAACCGTACATAGGCAAAAACATAAGTGGAGAGGAACACAAGAATGGGAACGATATCCATAAACAGCGTCAGCGTATTGCCAAACGAGTGAAACAACGCACTGCCCACCCCGACCACGGCAATGAGCACAATCAGCAACAAAACTAGCGGCGCGCGTTGAGGTTGCTTGCGATACAATTTCCATAAAGCATAGGCCGCGATTAAAAACGCTGCGTTACTTACAAAATTAAGCGGCTCCGCCAGCAAATCTGGCGTCAAACGTTCGCAATAATTATCGACCGGGCCATTCCACATCAGCGCGAAAGCACTTCTTTAACCTTGCTCGCCAGCTGCTTCAGCGTGAAAGGTTTGGCGAGGAAATTGAAGCTGCGCTCAGCGCCGTAACTGTGCATGAACACGTCCTCGGCGTAGCCGGAAATAAAGATCACTTTAATGTCGGAATGATTTTGCATAATGCGCTCGATCATCGAAGGGCCGTTCATGCCCGGCATGATCACGTCGGTAATAATCAAATCAAACGTGCCGTGGTTGCGCACCATCTCGAGCCCCGTTTCGCCGCAATCGGCTTCCATCACCGTATAACCTTTGTTGCGGAGCGCCCGTGCCGCGAAGGTGCGCACTGGCGTTTCGTCTTCCACCAATAAAATCGTGCCGATGCCAGTCAAATCGCCGCCTTGCTTGTCGGACGCCGCTTCGGCATCCACCTGCGCGCGCACTTCGGTTGCTTCGGCTTTGAACCGTGGGAAATAGAGGAAGAACGACGTGCCCTGGCCTTCTTTGCTCCGCACGTAAATATTGCCGCCGGTTTGCTTGATGATGCCATATACCGTGGATAACCCAAGCCCAGTACCAGAGCCCACTTCTTTGGTGGAGAAGAACGGTTCAAAAATTTTCTGTACCACATCCGGCGGAATACCGGTGCCGGTATCAGTAACTTCAATCACGATATATTCACCCGCAGGAATCGCCGCATCTTCCTCAGAAGGCGCAATGTAATCGCTCGGCAGGTTATGGTCGCCCTGCACCATCGCCAGTGTCGTCGTAATCGAAAGCACACCACCGCCTATCATCGCATCGCGCGCATTCACTGCGAGGTTGATGATCACCTGCTCCAGCTGCCCTTGGTCCGCCTTGATCATACCAAGATTGCGGCCGTGCACCATTTTGAGTTCGATGTTTTCGCCGATCAACCGGCGAATCAAATTCGAAAGCTCGGCCAGCACATCGGTCGCGTCCAACATTTTCGGCTGCAAGGTTTGGCGACGCGAGAAGGCGAGCAACTGGCGCACCAAATTGGCCGCACGGTTGGCATTTTGCTTCACCTGCATGATGTCGGCAAACGATTGATCCCCTGCCGGATGGCGCATCAGCAGCAGATCGCAGAAGCCGATCATCGCGGTGAGCAAGTTGTTAAAGTCGTGCGCCACACCGCCTGCGAGCTGACCCACCGCTTGCATTTTCTGCGAGTGCGAGAAGCGCAGCTCCAGATTTTTCTGCTCGGTGACGTCAATCAAATACAGCACCGTTTCACCCGGCGCCAACTTGCTGACATACATGGACACCGCGACCTGCGCGCGGTTGGGGAGCGTAAATTCCAATGGAATCGCCGTTTTAGGTGCGTGGAAATTGAGAATCTTACGGAACTGATCAGCGGCTTCTACCCGTTTGCTTTCCGTCACGATATCCACAATGTTGCGCGGCAATTGATGGCGCAGGGAATTCTGCGTGAGGTCGTGGAAGGCGCGGTTGGCATAGGCAATAGCGCCACTCGCACTGACCCGCACAATCGCAATCGGCGCATTGGCGATAAAGTCTTCCACATTTTCTACACTCGCGCGCACCATCGTGCTATCTGCAACTACCGGCGCAGCCATCGCTTCGGTTGTGACGGGTTGCGGCGGATAGATAAGTGCCACCACACCATCAGGCTTCGTGCGGTCATCGCCCACGGTGCTGATATCAACCAGCGCCGAGAACGCTTCTCCACTACGGCCCGTGATAACCGCTTCACCGTTGTACACTCGCAGTTCGCCTTGCTTCGGCCGAACAATCGAACCCAGCGCCACCTGCGCCTGCGCAAGCATTCCTTGCGTATACCCAATGAGTGTTTCCGCCTGCGCATTGATGTAATTGATAGCGCCCGCCGCATCCGTTGCAATCACGGCAAGCGGCAGCTTATCCGCCACCTGACGCAAGAAGCTTAAATACGGTGCCATGCGGTCCATATCGCTGTGGCTCGGCGCGCCTCCACGCTCTACAAACTCCCGTGCACGCAACACCGCAAATTTAGCCGGGTACGTAATCGGCTCGATGTTGAGCACCACCTGCACCGGATTGCCGTTGCCATCCTTAAGCGCAAGCAACTGGCGCAAATGTTGCATCGACGTCACCGCAGTGAGTACACTGTCCGTATGCGCTGGCGACGCCCCAGCGATTTCTAAGAACTTGCCGACATCCCGCTGCGTAAACCGGCTAAAGCCCGGAAACATTTTTTGCAACGCCTTGTCGAAATAAATCACCGACCCGTCTTCACGAGCGATGATAGTAAAAAGCGATTGGATACCAACCGCACTTGCAAAAATGGAGTTTTGGTATTCGGTGGCGAGTACAATATCGCGCGAGGTTTGGATCGTAAACGTAATAAGCGCCGCGATTGCGCCCACCCAAAACAGAGTAATCACCGTGAAATTAAGCGTGGTGCCCGCCACCACAAAGGTACCGATCAACAACCCATAGAATCCGAGGAAAACGAGCACGTATTGCCACACCGTCGGCAATTTCCGGCGGCGGACGAAGTCGCGGGGATTAGAAGCATTCTCGTCGACGTAGCGCATGGTGCATTTACATCATGGATTAGTCGCAAAATCAAGTGGTTGTTTAGCGTTCGCCCAGCATGGATTCCGGCTTCACCCACTGGTCGAATTGCTCAGAGGTAAGCAGGCCCAGCGCCATTCCCGCCTCTTTCAAACTCGTGCCTTCTTTGTGCGCTTTTTTGGCGATCTTTGCGGCGTTGTCATAACCGATGTGGGGATTCAAAGCCGTCACCAACATCAGCGATTCATACATCAGCTTGTTGATACGTTCTTTGTTGGCTTCAATGCCCACCACACAATTATCCGTAAAGCTCACGCATGCATCCGCCAATAAGCGAATCGACTGCAGTACGTTGTGGATGATCACCGGTTTGAACACGTTGAGCTCAAAATGCCCATTGGAACCGCCAATCGTCACCGCCACATTGTTGCCCATCACTTGCGCCGCAACCATCGTCATCGCTTCGGATTGCGTTGGGTTCACTTTCCCCGGCATAATCGAAGAGCCCGGTTCATTTTCTGGCAGGCTCAACTCACCAATACCGCAGCGCGGGCCCGAGCCCAACAAGCGAATATCATTGGCAATTTTCATCAGCGCGGTCGCGGCCGTATTCAGCAACCCCGAAAGCGTCACCAGCGGGTCGTGCGTTGCCAATGCATAAAACTTATTCGGTGCAGAAAAGAAAGGCAGCTTCGTCACGCTCGCCACTTCTTTCGCAAACGCCTCCGCAAACCCTTTTTTGGCGTTTAGGCCCGTGCCCACCGCCGTGCCGCCTTGCGCGAGCGCGAGCACCGGGTACACCGCTGCATCCAAGCTGATCACTTTCAGTAGATATTCAATCTGCGCCGCATAGCCTGAAAATTCCTGGCCAAGCGTCAGCGGCGTTGCATCCTGCAAATGCGTGCGGCCGATTTTGATGATGTCTTTAAACTCTTTCGTCTTCGCCTCAAGCGCGGCGTGCAAATGTTTTAGCGCCGGACGTAAGCGGTGTTCCACCTCTTGCACCGCAGCAATATGCATCGCCGTCGGAAAGCTATCGTTACTCGATTGCCCCATGTTCACATGGTCATTCGGGTGCACGGGTTTTTTGGACCCCATCTCGCCACCCAGCATCTCAATCGCGCGGTTGGAAATCACTTCATTCACATTCATGTTGGTCTGCGTACCCGAACCCGTCTGCCACACCACCAACGGGAAATGCGCATCCAGCTTTCCGTCGGCCACTTCAGTTGCCGCCTTCACAATCGTCTCACCAATTGTTTTATCAAGCACACCAAGCTGCATGTTCACCTTCGCCGCCGAAGCTTTCAAAATCCCAAACGCATGAATGAGCGGCAACGGCATCGTCTGCACGCCGATCTTAAAATTGCCAAGCGAACGCTCCGTCTGCGCACCCCAATATTTGTCGGAGGCAACTTCGATATTGCCAAACGAATCCGATTCCGTGCGCGTGCCTGTTTTGTTCATGGGGGATGTGGTCATAAGTGTTACCAATTGTGAGTTATTTCTGTGATATACCACTCATGTTAGAAAAGTCCAACATTCGACACACCCATCACCAACCCCTCAGGCGGCACGGCTGGGAAGTTCATATAGACCGTCGTACCCTTGCCGGGGGCGCTGTTGATTTCAAGCGTACCCTTGTGCAATTCGATCAATTGTTTGGTGAGCGGAATGCCGAGGCCTGCGCCTTCGTATTTGCGATTCAAGCCGCTGTCCACCTGGCCGAAGCTTTGGAAGGCTTTTTGAATATCGTCTTCGCTCATGCCGATGCCGGTATCGGCAACCGCGATGGTGAAGCTCGCAATATCGTTCCCCTCCAGCACCGTATGCACGGAAACATGCACCGTGCCGCCTTCTTGCGTAAATTTCACCGCATTCGAAAGCACGTTGAGCAAAATCTGAATAAAACGCAAACGGTCCGCCATTAACGGCGGCAGCGTGCGCGGTGCGTCATAGGTGACCTTGACCTTCCCGCGCTCCGCACGGTCGGAAATAATATTGATACATTTCAAAATCGCCTTCGGCACATGGACTTCTTCATAATTCAGCGAAAGCTTGCCGGCCTCGGCTTTGGAAAGATCGAGAATATCATTGATGATCTCAAGCAAATGCGTGCCTGAATCGTTGATGTCCTTGGAATATTCAAGGTATTTGCCATCGCCCAAAGGCCCAAACAGCTGATTCGAAATGATGGAAGAAAACCCGATAATCGCATTGAGCGGTGTGCGCAATTCGTGCGAAATATTGGCTAAGAACTGCGATTTCGCGCGGTTCGCGGCTTCAGCCGCATCTTTCGCGCGTTCGAGTTCGGTGTATTGTTGCTTCAAACGCGTATCACGCGCACCGATTTCGGTAAGCATGGTGTTAAACGCATTGGTCAAAGTGGAAAGCTCATTGCGCTCGCCCATCGGCTGCCCCTCAAACGGCGCTGCACGAATATTGTAATCCTTATCGAGCGATACCGCCCGCGCCGTTTGTGTTAAGCTTAAGATCGGCTTGGAAATAAGCGCCTGCAACCGGATTGCCAGCACATATGACACCACCAACACCGCGAACGTCACGCTTAAAGCAATCTGAAACTGCTTGCGCACGAACCGCGATACTTCATCGAGCGTGGATTCAATATACATAAAACCCACCGTGCCGCCGTCGATAATCGGCTGCATCACCTCCGCATGCTCGCTGCCAATCAAGGCACGGTTTTGGTTATCCGTTGGGCACTCTTTCGCTTGTTCAGCGCCATGGTAGGACGCGAACAACACGCCCATGCCATTATACAAACACGCGTGCAACACTTCGTTGCGCACGGTAAACACGCTCTCCAAATTTTTCTCCGCATCCGCAGGATCACCGAACGCTAGGATAGCTTTGTTTCGGTCGCCGACGATGTTGGCCGACGTCACCAACCCATCCAAGATATTACTCTTCAAATTGTGCACGCCGATGATCGAAATGGCAAACGTCGTCAGCAACACCGAAATTGTGCTGATCGCCATGATCATCAATGTTAGGTGTTGTTTAATCGACGTGTTGCGCAAACTAACCATAGGCTACTTTATCACGCGAATGGCGACCTCGAGCAGCTGCGGGTTGATCTTCAGCCCGCCTGCCGCGGCCACCGTTTTGTTAACTTCCAATTTGACCTTGTTGTTGACGAGCTTGAACCCAATCATCCCGCCATTATCAATAAACCCATCAGCCTCACCGACCGTCAAAATCCCCTCGCCAATACCCGTAGGCGTGCCGCTGCTGAAAAATGCAATATGGCAGCCAGCAAGTGACCCGGCGCTGCGATCCACGACGTTGAGTTTCAATTTCTCGCTGCTGGCTTTTTTAAACACCGCCATGGATTCGCCGAACGGATTGCCGCCGACCATACAAATATTGATGCTGCTGACCGAACCAATCGCCCTCTCCCCCGGCCACTCCACGAATTTCGTGAAGTTATAAACGAAGGCCGCTTTGACGTTATATTCGGTGGGTTCCTGCGCACGCGCTGGTTGCAGCGCCAAAAGCGCCACCGTCAGCCCGAGCGACAGGGTTTTGAAAAACCGCATGGGTACCCTTAAAATTTCAGCGTTGCGTTAGCATAAACAGCACGCGGAACTTCCGCCGTGCCTTGGTAGACGAAGCCGTTGAACTCTTGGTGCTGATCACGCAACAAGTTGGTCCCCGTTAAGCTCAACTCCAGATTCGGCATCGGGTTCCAGCCCAGGCGCGTATCAAACCGCGGATAAGATTTCACGTTAATCCCACGCAGATTATCCACGTAATAAAGCGCGTTGCTCATTTCTACGTTGTCCATAAGTTTGTAAGTCGAACGCACGTTGAATTGGTTACGCGGCTCTTTGCCTTCGAACGTAAAACCCGTAGATGGGTGAGCAAACTTCAGATCGATGTAGCTATACCCGGCGGCTAACTGCCAGTTTTGGCTGATGTCCATCTTACCATCGATCTCAATCCCGAACGAACGCGCGGCGTTGTTGTTGCTTGCGTCCAAATCACGTTGCCCGATGACACCAAGCAAAGGATCAACAACCGCATAGGCTGCGCCTAGGCTACCGATTGCGACATTGCTATAGTCGTTATAAAACACCGAAGAATCCACACTGGTATTTTGCGTCGGCTTGAAACGATACCCCATTTCATAAGCAATCAATTGCTCCGATTCGAGGTTCGGATTTGGGTGAGAAACTAAATATCCACCACCGCCTGCTGCTGCTTTAAGTAAGCCGGTTTCAGAGAAACGGTTAGGCGTACGAATGGCACGAGCAACGGAACCCCACATCATCCGATCTTCATTAATCAGCCACGACATTCTGGCGCTCGGCTGATATTCAAAGCCCGTATAATCATTATGCTCAAATTTGGAACCGAGAGTGAGGAAGATATCATCCGCTAGGGCGATTTTATCCTGCACAAACGCACTGAATAGCTGATCGTTACGATCCAAATCAGTCAGCGTGTAGTAGTAGGTGTATTTATTGCTATCTGCGATTAAGCGATACCCTAAACCCGAAACGATTTCCTGATCGGTAAAGCCAGTCCACACGTGCTGCAAGTCAAAGTCGAGCGTATCGGTGTGGTTGTTGTAAGAAATAATCTTCCGGTCCGTACCATCGTAATAGGCTTGGAAAGTAAGGGCCGACTGATTGGAGAGATTGGTATTGTAACGCATCAACAAGTTTGCACCCGAGACTTGCACATCGACCTGCGCAGGCGTTACCAACGCACCTGCCGTAAGATCTGGCAGATAGTACAAGTTGTTTTCTAATGCATGGTACACATCCCCCTGCACCGTTAAATCATCGGTTGCATTGAGCTTACTATCCGCACGGAAACCTGCTTGTTCTTTGTGCCATTCGTCTTGAGCGCCATCGCCCGCCTGCGACCTTAATTCATCGGTATTATTATATTTTGCGTAAGTGCGCACATACGTATCTTCGCCCACTTTCATACCATGACGAAGAACCGTATTGGCTCTGTCCAAGGTACCCGTACCGGCAACGGCCATACTGCCTTGCGTATCTTTAGCCGATTTGGTGATGATGTTGATCACACCGTTTACTGCGTTTGCGCCCCACAGGGTTGCACCCGGACCACGAATCACCTCAATACGTTCAATGTCTTCAAGCACCACGTCCTGCGCGTCCCACAGCACCCCGGAGAACATGGGGCTATAAACGGTGCGCCCATCAATCAGCACGAGTGCTTTGTTAGCAAATTTATCATTGAACCCACGTTCAGAGATGGCCCAACCGTTCGAACCCGCTTGCGCTACCGACATGCCCGGTACCATGCGGAAGAGTTCCGGCAATTTGGTCATGCCTGAGCGGCGAATATCTTCTTGGGTGATAACATAGATGGCCGCAGGCGCATCTTTTGCTTTCTCCGCTTTCTTGGAGACGGACGTCACCTCGATCTCACTCAGCTGATCGAGCGAGAGGTTCAGCACGCTATCGTCCGCTGCCTGTGCGTAAGTTCCGCCGACAATGCTATAGAGCATGGTGGAAAGAATAAGACGCTTGTTAATCGTGTTGCGCATAAAGCCTCCGCAATTGGTGATGAGGCCGAGTTAAACGCAATTCGCTTAAAATACGCTTAAAAGTTTATCTATATAGTCCTAACGCTTGAAAATAGCCGGTTTTGGGGCGGTTACAGACCGCAAGAGTTGCAGGATTATCACACGAATTTAACACCCCATTAACACAAACGGCCTTATTGAGACACTGTAACCGGCCGAATCTCTGCAATAAGGGGAGTGCCAGGTTTGAGCGAAATACCGGGGTCAAAACCGTTTAATGCACTGTTGAGCATGGAAACATCAAAGAAGGGCAGCAGCTTGGCAAAAATCACCTTCGCTTCCATTTCCGCTAGCTTAAACCCACTGCATTTCCTAGGGCCGTGCGAGAAAGGGAAAAACAACCCGGTATCGTACACCACATCAGACAACGGCAAAAACCGTTCGAGAATAAAGGCATTAGGGTTTTCCCAATAACGCGGATGACGCTGCATGGTGAATTGGGGAATCACCACCAGCGTATCCTTCTTCACATGATAATCGCCATACCAATCATCAGCGATTGGTTGCTTGCCAATTAACCATATAGGCGGATAAAGCCGGCTTGTTTCGTGGAAAAAAGCACTTAAACGGTCCATTCCACTCACAGCCTGATAGTTCAGCCCCGCCGATGTTTGAAGCGCAATCTCCTGACGCAGCACTTCCCGTACATCTGGCCTCTCATCCTGCACTTTCCACATCCACTGCATCAAAATCGATGTGGTTTCAAACCCTGCAAAAATCATGGTGAAGCATTGATCGAGCAATTCCGCATCGGAAAAATGTTCCGGGTCATTTTTCTGCGCTTCCACCAACAGCGCCAACATATTCAATGTTTCCGTTTGCTCTCCCTGCTTGTACTGCTGCAGCAGATCCGCAAACAAGCTTTTCAACACATTCAAATGCTGTTCAAACCGCCGGTAGCTAGGAAAACGGGCAAGCTTGCGTAGGTCAAGTTTAGGAAAGAGCCTCGGCAACCGTAGATATTCCATAAACTCATCATACGCGCGATGAATATCGGCAATGGCCGCATCGGAAAGCTGGCTGCCAAACACAAGCTTGGTTACCACCTCCAACGTAATATCCGCCATTTCAGCGGTGATGTTGATGCGTGCCGCCCCCGAAGCCGTAAGCTGCGTCCACCGCCGATGATATTTGTCGGCGATCTGGCTGATAACATCAAAATAATATCCCTCAATTTGCTCGCGCTTAAACATCGGTTGAATTTTCTGCCGATCGCGCCGCCATTTCTCACCTTCGCTGGTAAACAAGCCCTTACCAAGCACGGATTCAAAACGAATATAGGGATTGCTTTTTCTGTAATTCTTGTGGTTTTCAACCAATACATGTTTCACCAAATCCGGGTGATTCACCTGGATTACGCGCTGCCCTAGCACTGTCAGCGGAATAATATCGCCATACTCCTGAGACAAACGCACCGCTAATTTCAATGGGTCTTTCAGCGATTCTCTCAACAACCCAAAAAACGGCCACCCTTTCGGGCCGTTGACGGTGTATTTTTTGGCTTCGTCGGTCATGAGGTGTACCCCGTGTTTACAGGTCCTCTAGTACCATCACTTTCCCATCAAGGAAATGGTTTTCAGCTAGTGGAGCACCCTGGTGTTCGCTTCCGCTTCCACCGTTTCTACAGGCGCGTTCGCCGGCAGATACGGCGATACAAACACATTCAAATACCACTGAATGTCCGGGTGCAGCGGGTTTTCCGGCAGGTTGATATCGTCGCGCACGTGCGTGCCGATGGAGCCGAATTTATTGGCGAACATTTTCCAGCTGCGCGCCATCAGCTTGGTGCAACGCGCGAAGCCATAGTCCACTTCGAGTTGCAACAGCTTGTCGTAAAGCACTTTGCACATGTTGTAGAGAATCTCTTTGTCTTCTTCGCTATCCAAAATGGCGAAACGGGAAATTTCCGCGTGGCGGTACATGCCAAGGTCGAGCTCCGGCAGCGCATTTTTCAGAGAAAAGCCCGACGTTTCCATCGGCAAATCAAACACCTCATCAGCCTCACGCACCGTAATGCGCATGCCGCCCAC
The DNA here is from genome assembly GCA_964405685.1 of uncultured Rickettsiales bacterium. GTDB lineage: Bacteria > Pseudomonadota > Alphaproteobacteria > Rickettsiales > SXRF01 > CAYOOP01. Next base: position 136,154 of record CAYOOP010000005.1, on the reverse strand, counting down.
GCAGAGCTTGCCGCGGCGGGCGATTAAGATATGGCTCAACTTGTCATACACATCTTCTTGGCCGACGAATTTGTCGGTCTTAAACGCTTTGCGATACATGTGTTCGCGGAGTTGGTAGTATTGGTGCAGGAGCGCGCGGTCGGTCGTGAATTCATAGACCACCGGCTCGTGAGCAATCGAACCTTTCGACGAATAGCGCTTGGCAAGCGCCTCTTCCAAGGTCTTTTCATCTTCCGGCAGGAAATTTACAACATCGTTCTCGCCCATCGTCGTTCTCCATCATGATCCATATTTGAGAGCGCATACTCGAACATCGATCAAATGTAAACAAATATTTAACTATGGCGTCGCTTGCTAATAAATTATTAACTATTGAGCCACATTGCACTCGCTTCCTCCCCCTGGCTACAATAAAACGACCAATATGTCAACAATATAGGAATTATTTTCCTAGTTTGTTACGAAATAGCACAATAAATATTCTCACCCTCTGATTTTTTCATATTAAGAAGTCCGTGCAATTCATTGTATAAAGAGGTTTTCTCAAGCTTGAACCCAACCGCTCCCAAAAAATCGTGAATATGCTCGCTGTCCATAGCCCACTGATACATCTCACGATTATTACTCATGATTTTTTTGGCAATCCCCCCCACCAGCGTCGTATGTTCCTGGGTCGAACGAATCGCCGTAAAAATAAACGCGCATGGGGACTGCCCCACCAATTGCTTCACCTCCTGAAACAAGAGCTTCACTTCGGCCTCACTTAGATACATCAGCACCCCTTCGGCGATGAACACGCTAGGCAGCGACACATCGAACCCACTTTTCCGCAACACTTCCGCCAGCGACTCTTTCACAAAGTCGCATTGCACGAAGCGAATATTCGTAAGTCCTGCATACTCCTTGCGCGCATTCCACCGATCAAGCTCTATGAACGACACATCGCTAAATTTCGCCGCCAAGGTCTGCGCCAGAAAATCATGCCCCGCCCCAAGCACCACCACTTGCGCCCGCGAGCTTGCCACCAGCGGCTCCACCCACGAACGGATCGTGGTTTTGCGAAGCGCATAATGCTGCGCCAGCCGCGCGGTAATCAGCGTATTGATCGTCCAGATTTTAAGCGCTGCGGGCACGGCAGACATAAGCTTCAACGTCCAACTATTCGCCTCCGCCTTTTTCTTCGATTGGCGGTATGCATCGACATCAATGCCATCCAGTAAATGCTTCCACTTGCCGGTTTTCTGCAGCGCGCACAAGGTATCGGCGACAATAAACGCCGTGATGCTAAGCGTTGCATTTTCATCGGGTTGGGAAGCCATAACGCGGCCATAGTAGCATTAAAACGCTTTACTCCCTCACCCTATCGCCCTCGCCTTTCTCTTTTTGAGGATTATTGTAGTAAATACGCAACAGAAACCACATTGCCGATCTTGCCAAAGCCTTGTATAAGGCTCACAACGAAAGGCACCTCATGAACCCGATCATCGTCCTTATCATCCAAATTATCAGTCTCTACAACTATGTCCTATTCGCCTGGGTCATCTTGAGCATGTTGGTCTATTTCAACATCGTCAATCCCTACCAACCCTTTGTGCGCAAAGTGATGGAGGTACTCGACCGCCTGGTAGAACCGCTCTTACGCCCCATCCGCAAATACATACCCCATTTGGGCGGCCTCGATCTCTCGCCCATGGTGCTCATTTTGGCGCTGCAATTCATCACCAATACCCTCATCTATTATTCCTAGTGTCACACGCGAGCGCGCTTTTAAATAGAAAACCCAGCGGCCCGAATGAGTTGCTGAAATCTGCGCTTGCAATCGCCGAGAAGGATTTGCAGGCCGTCAACACGCTTATCCTCACCATCGTCGAACACGAAATTCCGCTGATCAAATCCACCGCCGAACACATCATCGCTTCCGGCGGCAAGCGCCTGCGCCCCCTGCTCACCCTGCTTTCCGCACAAGCCCTTAGCACCAACAACACCCGCCACATTCCCTTGGCCGCCGCCGTCGAATTTATTCACACGGCAACGCTGCTCCACGATGACGTGGTGGACGAAAGCAAACTCCGCCGCGGCCTCGCCACCGCCAACGAAGTGTTTGGCAATAAGGTGAGCGTGCTGGTAGGCGATTTCCTCTTCTCCCAATCCTTCCGCCTAATGGTAGAGGATGGCACCATCGACGTGCTCGATATTTTAAGCCACGCCGCCGCGGTGATCTCCAAAGGCGAAGTGCTGCAAATGACCGTCCAGGGCAACGTCAGCACCTCAGTCGCAACCTATTACGACATCATCAACGCCAAAACCGCCGCGCTATTTGAGGCAGCGTGCGAAATCAGCCCCGTCATCACCGGCAAAATCGAGCACCGCAAAACCCTCGCCCATTTCGGCAACGCGCTCGGCCTTGCCTTCCAAATCGTCGATGACTTGCTTGATTACACCGCCGATGAGCACACCCTCGGCAAAACCGTAGGCGACGACTTCCGCGAAGGCAAACTCACCCTGCCCGTCCTGCTCGCCTATAAACACGCGAGCACAGAAGAGAAACAATTCTGGGAACGCGCCATGGGCGAACGCGAACAGCACGAAGGCGACCTCGAACACGCCATGGAACTCATGCACAAACACAAAATTTTCGACGAACTAAAAACCACCATCAAAACCCATTGCGACGACGCTCGCCGCGCCCTCGCCAAACTCCCGCCCACCCCGGCACGGGAGGCGTTAGGCAACATTGTTGATTTTTGTGAGACACGGGTGTTTTAATTATCGTCATCCCGTCGAAAGACGGGATCCAGTAAGGCGTGTCTACGCCGTAAAAAGGTTGCTTCTTGTCCGCCAGACGGCGGACGCTAGATTCCCGCTTTCGCGGGAATGACGGTTAATTCAGCCCCTCGCCGCGTTCAAGCGCTTGCGATGCGTAGACGAAGGAATATGCAATGCTTCGCGGTATTTGGCCACCGTGCGGCGGGCGACGGTGACGCCTTTTTGCCCGAGTTTTTCGGCGATGTCGTCATCGGATAAGGGTTTGGTAGATACTTCAGCTTCAATCAATTCGCGGATCATGTGTTTGACCGTTTCACTCGACACATCGTCCCCGCCGCGCGCGTGGGAGACGCTGGAGGTGAAGAAATATTTGAGCTCGAAGAGGCCTCTGGGCGTCATCATGTATTTATTCGTCGTCACGCGGCTGACGGTGCTTTCGTGGAAGCCGGTGGCAGCGGCGATGTCTTTGAGCGTCAGCGGCTTTAAATAGTGGATGCCGAGGCGGAAGAACCCCTCCTGTTCGGCGACCAGCTCGGTTGCCACTTTCAAAATCGTATTCGCGCGCTGATCCAGTGCTTTCACTAACCAATTCGCATTGCCAATATTTTCGGTGATGAATTTTTTATCCGCGCCTTGCGCTTTGGAACCAATTTCGGCGATGTATTGACGGTTCACCAGCACGCGCGGCATCGCGCTTTGCGCCAGTTCCACCCGCCATTTGCCGGTGTTGTCGCGTTTGACAATGACATCCGGCTCCACCGTCTGCGTGGTTTCGTGCTCGTAAACCAACCCCGGTTTCGGGTTCAGCGCACGAATCTCCGCGATCATTTCTTTAAAATCGTCCTCATCCACACCACATTTGCGCTGAAGCTGTGCAAGCTGGCCCTTACCAATCAAATCCAAATTCGCAAGCAAGCTCTGCATCGCCGGGTCCAGCCGGTTTTGCTCGATGAGTTGCAACGTCAAACATTCCGCAAGATTGCGCGCGCCCACACCCGCCGGGTCAAATTTCTGAACCGTCGCAAGCACCTCTTCCACCATCTGCAAGCTCGTGCCGAGTTGCTCCGCAAGCTCGCCCAAATCATCCTTGATGTAACCGGCCTCATCCACCGCATCGATCAAACGCTCGCCGATGGCGCGGTAAATCGGGTCCGTGACGGCAACGCCAAGCTGCGTCATCAGATGTTCGTGCAGCGTGACCTCTTTTCCCTGCGCGTCCTCATCCTCAAACACGTCGCCGTCTTTATTGCGCGCAACAATGGTGATGCGCTCGCTCGGCGTATAATCATACGCGCCCGACGCATCAAAACTATCACCCTCAAATTCCTGCGCAGGCGGTTCTTCAATCGCCGCTTCTGGCTCACCTTCATCCTGTGATTCGGGAGTTTCTACGCGCTCTTCCGGAGCGTCCGACGCTTCGTGCTCGGGGTCTTCGGCTTGTAAAAAGGGGTTTCTTTCGCATTCCAGCGCAATAAAAGCGCTCAGTTCCAAAGAATTCAGTTGCAACAGCTTGATCGACTGTTGTAACTGCTGGGTCATCACCAACTGGTTGGATTGCCTAAGCTGTAAGCTTTGTTGCATGCCCGTTCTCCCTATTCATGCAATTATCATACCAAGCTAAGGTTAGTAAATGGTTAATGCGATATCACTTTGCCTAAAAGCGGCTTTATTGGTTTATTTTTAATAATTAATGTGTATTATGTTCCCTTGTTGAACCAAGCACAAAACGGCCTATGAAACTCCCAAACATTGAAATGGCAGATGAGTCACCAGGTGGGCGCATTGCAATCATCAATCAAGTCATAAAAATTCTGGAACCGCTTGGTTCTCAACCTGGCGCTGACAACATTAAAGGCGTGACTATTACCCAAGACGTGCTGGATGAAGACCACGCAAAAGCATTTGCTGGGGCTATGTCCTACGTGAACCACTATCCTGATCTTTTAGCAGGTACAGAACGTGCGAATCTGGAACAGCTGATGCAAAGGGATGGTTATCGCTACCAACCCGGTAGTGGTGGAGTGCCCAATCGCGTAAGCATCACCTTCCAAAATACAGGCTCCGGCCTAAACAATAGTGTGCAAAACGCCAAGTTTGCTTTAATGGAAGTGCTACAACAATACCTCTGCAAAAAAGATGGGGCATATGATGAACGAGCATCCTTAATGGCATTTGCAGGCCCCACCACAAGACACACCTTAGTTATTATGCCTAAAAACCGCACTCTTACTGTTAGCGCGATTCCAAGACATATGGAATTGCTAACCTTAATTGGCACCCATCAAGGGTTACCACCAATCCGAACAGATATTGGCACCCATGACAACGTATGTTACGTACCAGATCCGCGCCGTAAAAAAGAGCAGAAGCGTCGCCTAAAACAGGAAGCCGCCTTAGCTGAAGAAGCCGCGATCGAAGAAACTCGTCAAGTGAACGATGCTACTCAAAAAGTTGAGTTGGCTGAAAGACATCTGAGAGACGCGCGTAGACCTGAAGCAGCGGATATTAGTGAATTAGAAAGCGGCCTTAAAAGGCTAGAGAAATCACCCAATACGGATGCCGTTCTCCTTACAAACACCATTAGAACACTAGCTGCCTCGCTTGATGTACGAAGCGACAGCACTCTAAAAACCACGATCCAAGCAGAGATAGACGCATTAGCAGCACTGCGCGCAACCAGCACTAATGACAAGGTGTCTGACATCCTCACGCGTGGCGTTACCAAACTCACCAAAAGAGGGTCACGCGCCTATGCGGGGCATAATTTAGACGTCGTATTAGACAAGGCCCACCTGCATCATGAAATTGCCGCACGATTACTGTCAAAGGCCAATGTCATCAATACCGCAAGAATGCTAGGAGTCAACGGAACCTTCGATGCCGAGACCAAATCCCCTATTACATCAGCAGCCAAGGAAATCGATGGGAGACGCCAACAAAACAACATTCAATTCTGGCGCGATCATCCAGAGGCTCGTGAATTTATTATCGAGAAAAATGTTACCAATCCTGGCCTACTCCTGCTTATGATAGGTAGTATTCTGGATCACGCGCAAGGTACATATGAGGCTAAGGATTATTTGAGAGGCGTAGCTGAAGTAGGAACACTAAAAGACATCATCGAAGCCGAAATGCCGGAAATGCAGCCATGGCTTCAAGATCAATGTCGCGGTGTATTCACCAATAGAATCACGAACTGTCCTACCAAATAACTTCACCGCGTACGATTGAAATACTCCGTCACCGCGGAAAGCCGTTGGCGGATCACCAGATCCTGCCATTTTTTCTGCTGCATGGCGCTTTGAATTTCAGGCGGTGGCACGGGTGTGCCGGCGGCCAGTTCCCAATCCCCCTGATAGACGATATGGTCGGGGTGGATATGTTTCAGCCGCTCTTGCCAGTACGCTTTGGCCTTTTCGCTGTTCCAAAACGCTTCCTTTGCCTCAGCGATGCGCTGGGGTTGTTCCAGCATAATCTTACGCCAGTGCTCGAGCAATTGCTCTGCCGCTTTGCTGCTCGGCACATACACCGGCAGGGTATGCAGATAATCATGGATTAAAAGCTCCATGTTTTGCTGCGAGCGCGCAACCGCAGGGTCTATCGCCTTTTCAATCGCCACAATGTCCGGCGCTTCGGGAATGATCAATTTGTGCTTTTGGTCTTCTTTGGGAACGGCAACTGTAAACCCGCCAATACCTACATCCACCAGCTGCTTATCCTCGCGGTGCAGCAAATCCGTCACCGAATGCGGCAGATGATGGAGAAGAGACGGCCACTCGTGCCAATGCCATTGCATAGAAACCTAGCGATCTTAAAAGAATTACGCTACCATCGTCACTTCGTGCACGGTGTTGCCTTGCACAGGATTGGTGTCCAAATAATCTTCAACGCTACGCAAAATCGTTTTGCCGGTATCGCTGTTCATCTGTGCGTAGCCGATGCTGACGGTGAGCGGCAGAGGTTTTTTATCCGCACCCACATAGGCATCCGCCGCAATGAGCCAGCGCAGGCGATTGAGCACCATAAGAGAGGACTCAGCGGTGGTATCAAACAAAATCACACCTAAACGCTTCGGCGCCAGATATCCAATGACGTCATCGGTCCGTAAATTACGGCGGATGATGCTGCTCGCGTGGCGAATCGCCGCCATCATGTCCGCCTCGCTGTGCTCACGCACCAGCACCTCAAAATCATTGATCTCAAGCACTGCCATGCTGGCCTTCAGCTCGCCCTTACCCACATAAAACAGGACAAATTCCGTGTCCTTCACAATGGATGCGCGGTCCGGCAGGCCGGTCTTGATATCGAGCACCTCATGGCCTTTGAAATTTTCCCTGAGCAGCGCACGGAACGCTTCGGTGCGACGGCCCGACTGCGTATCATGCAAAATCAATTTGAATTGATCGCAGCCATTAATCGGCGTTGCACGCAATACTTTCAAGCGAAAGGCAAGCTCGCTGCGCTGCTTGCTGGTAAGGCAAAAACTCTGCACCTTACTGAGCACCGCGCCCACATCGTTGCCGTCGTGGTCGTATTCCACATATTCTTCGAGCAAATTGCCGATACGCTCCGGCAGCAGAAATACCAGCGGCTGGCCGGCGATTTCATCGTTTTTAAACCCAAGCACGTCTTCAGCCGCGGGGTTAATCTCATGAATACGCACCACCTTCCGCGCATTATCCTGCGTAATGGTGATCGTCGCATCGTTGCTTCTATAACCGAGGAACATGCTTGATTTCCCTTTGGATTAAGTCTACCCAACATAGCATGAATAATCCGTTAATAGACGACGTCAGACGCAAGAAAATTTTGTTCCGCAGTCTCCACCGCGGTTGCAAGGAGACGGACATTGTCCTCGGCCGCTTTGCAGAAAGCCACCTTGCCAACCTAAATCCCGCAGAACTCGACCTGTTTGAGGAACTTCTAGACGAGCAGGACTGGGACATTTGGGAAGCTGTCAGCAACCCCAACTCCCAAGTCCTCCCCGAGAAATACGCTCCGCTGATTAAACGGCTGCAGGCCACGAAATGACAACGTTAGAGCCTGCTCAGAATCTTATTCCGGCGCTAGCGAAAACGGTATTTTCGAGAACCGTAGCGGAGTGTAGTGTTCACTACATGAGCAACGGAAGCGCAGAAAATACCGTTTGCAGCAAGCTGGAGTAAGATTATGAACAGGCTCGTAGGCGGAGTCGCAGAAGGCGCAGGCGTTTATGCTCTTGCTACGGTCGCGGAAGCATCACCCAAAAAAGCGCTCATCTACATCTGCACAAACGATCGCGAGTTGTCGCAAGCATCCGCCGCCCTGCCCTTTTTTATTAAAGGCCGAAGCGTCCTACATTTTCCTGCGTGGGATACGCTACCGTATGACCGCGCCTCGCCTAATCCCACGATTGTGAGCCAGCGCATTCACACGCTACACGCACTTGCTAAAAGCGTTGACGCGCCGATCATCCTCACCACTGTCGCCGCCATCACCCAGCGTGTGATGCCGAAAGACGTGGCCGGCACCACGCGTTTTAACCTCAAAAAAAATGAAACTATCAACCACGAAGCCTTCGTACAATTTCTGGAAAACGCTGGCTATCGCCGCTCCGGTAAAGCGATGGAGCCCGGAGAATACGCGCTGCGCGGCAGCATGATCGATATTATCCCGAGCGGCGAAGAGCAGGGATTTCGCCTCGATCTCTTCGGCAACACCATCGAAACCATTCGCCGGTTTGACCCCTTCACCCAGCGTAGCCTTGCCGATGCGGATAGTTTATTTTTAGAAGCCGCGAGCGAAATCTGGCTGACGCAAGACAGCATCGAATGCTTTCGCACACGCTACCGCGAACACTTCGGCGCGCAGCAACAAGGGAGTGCGATGTATGAAGCAATCTCGAGCGGCGCGCGCATCCCCGGCCTCGAATTTTTTCTCCCTCTCTTCTACGAAACCACCGCCACCTTGCCAGACTACGCACCCGGCGCAACACTCGTGTGGGCGCCCACCACCGCTGATATCCTCGCCGAACGCGAAGCCTTGATTCAGGATTATTACGATGCACGTTTGCGCACCGACAAGCTTCCCCACGCCAGCCCTTATCATCCGCTACCACCTGCAGCATTTTACCTAAGCGAAAGCGAACTCGCTGCACACGAAAGCGTGACGCTTACCCCCTTCGAAGGCAAAACATCCCTACGCACACAAGCCGTGCTCGCCATCACTGATTCCAACCCCTACGCCGCCCTGAAACAGAGGCTTTCAGCGACCCCTACCATCCTCGCCGCCGCCACGCGCGGCTCGGCGGATCGCCTGCGTGAGCGCTTGCGTATTGAGGGGATTGACGCGATTAATCTGCATCATCTCCACAATCTTGAAAGCATTCCTGAACACGGCGTTGGCGTTGCGCATCTACCGCTGGCGAAAGGTTTTGCTACACCTGATTTTACCATCTTGACCGAAACCGAGTTGCTCGGCGTGCGGATTGCAGATCGCAAAAGCAAAAAGAAAACCGATGTCTTTTTGCAAGAAGCCGCGCAGTTCGCATACGGCGAATTGGTGGTACATCGCGAACACGGCATCGGCCGGTTTGAAACACTGGAAACACTGAACGTGCTCGGCGCAGCACATGATTGCCTGAAAATCATTTACGATAATGACGATAAGCTTTTTGTACCCGTAGAGAACATGGATGTGCTGTCGCACTTCGGCTCGGAAACCGAAGGTGTAGCGCTCGATAAACTCGGTGCCGCGCAGTGGCAAATGCGTAAATCGCGTATGAAAGAGCGCATCCAGCTTGCAGCTGAAGCACTCATCAAAACCGCCGCGCAGCGCGCGCTCAAAGCAGGTGCACGCATCCACGCCGAAAGCGGCACGCTTGAAGAATTTTCACGTGGCTTCGGCTTTGCCGAAACGGAAGATCAGGCACGTGCCATTGACGATGTGCTTGCCGACTTAAACAGCGGCAAACCTATGGACCGTCTGGTCTGCGGCGACGTCGGCTTCGGCAAAACCGAAGTGGCACTGCGCGCCGCTTTCGCGGTAGTTACCAGTCACCAGTTACCAGTTGACAGTGAAGCGTTCCTGTCAACTGACAACTGTCAACTGACAACTAATCGCCAAGTGGCGATTATCGTCCCCACGAGTCTCCTCGCACGCCAGCATTATACTCTGTTTAAAAATCGCTTCGCCGATTTCCCCATTCGCGTCAGCCAGCTTTCACGGCTAGTAGATGCTAACACTCAAAAAGCCACGAAAGAAGGCATTGCTGATGGCACCATCGACATCGTCATCGGCACACATGCACTGCTTGCCAAAGGCATTGAGTTCAAAAACCTCGGCCTCGTGATAGTCGATGAAGAACAGCATTTCGGCGTGAAACAAAAAGAGCGTTTGAAGGAATTGAAAACCGACGTGCACGTGCTGACACTTACGGCAACGCCCATTCCGCGCACGCTGCAACTCGCCCTCTCCGGCGTGCGCGATTTGAGTTTGATTACGACACCACCCATTGATCGCCTCGCCATCCGCAGCTTCGTCATGCCGTTTGACCCCGTCATCATCCGCGAAGCGTTGATGCGCGAAAAACACCGCGGCGGCCGCAGCTTCATCGTCACCCCGCGCATCGCCGATATGGATGATTTGTACAAGCAAATGCGCGAGCTTACGCCCGAACTTTCCTTCGCGCTCGCGCACGGACAGATGAGCCCAAGCGAACTCGAATCCATCATGACGAAGTTTTACGACGGCGAGGTCGACGTGCTGATTTCCACCTCCATCATCGAATCTGGCCTTGATGTACAAACCGCCAACACGATTATTATCAACCGCGCCGATCGTTTTGGCCTCGGCCAGCTCTACCAAATGCGCGGCCGTGTCGGTCGCGGCAAGCAGCGGGCGTATGCGTATTTTATTATCCCCCCGCAAACCATCACCCACCAAGCGGTGCGCCGTCTCGAAGTCATGCAAACGCTTGACCGCCTAGGCGCCGGATTCACGCTTGCCAGCCACGACATGGACATCCGCGGATTTGGAAATCTCGTCGGCGAAGAACAATCCGGCCATATTCGCGAAGTCGGTGTCGAGCTTTATCAACATATGTTGGAAGAGGCGATTGCCGCACTCAAGCACAGCGGCGAAGCAGAAGTGCGTGTGCAGGAGTGGTCTCCCCAAATCAACCTTGGCATTCCGGTCTTGATCCCCGAAACCTACGTGGCGGATTTAGAATTACGGATGGGCCTCTACAAACGCGCCGCCAGCATGAAAACGGAAGAGGAGGTGGAAGCACTTCACGCCGAATTCATCGACCGTTTTGGCCCGCTTCCCGAAGAAGTCGAAAACCTGCTTTCCACCGTCCTCCTCAAACAACTCTGCTTCAAAGCCGCCATTGCACGGCTCGATGTCGGCCCGAAAGGCGCGGTGATTAGCTTCAAAGAGCGCGCGGTACGCGAAGTGGAAAAACTCATTACCTTCATCGGGAAACACCCCACCCGCCTGAAGTTGAAGCCCGACCAATCGCTGGTTTATATGGAGGATTTTGAGGATAAAACGAAGATTGTACCGAAGCTTAAGCCGTTTATAGGACAGTTAACCGCCGCCGTGGGTTAAACAATTTATTGCGCAAAGTTTGACATTTTTTGGGTTTTATGGCACCATCACCCGAGATGGAGGTGCCACATGATTGCAATGAATATATCTCTGACCCAAGAACTTGCAAACATCATTCACAGCAAGGTAGAAAGCGGGCTTTACGGCAACGCCAGCGAGGTTGTGCGCGAAGCTATTCGCCGCCTCAATGGAAACGCTGCTTCTGAACAATACGAACAAAAACTTGCAGAGCTCAAGCGCGAGCTTGAAATAGGCGTCGAACAAGTCATGCGGGGTAAAGTCAAGACGCTCTCCTATGAAGCTGTTATGAAGCGTCTTGACACTGAACAATAACATGTCTCTAGCGTTGAAATATTCGCTACGCGCGGAAGGCCGTCTGCTTGAAATCGGCAGACATACGGAGCATCACTTCGGCGAAAACCAACGGCGTATCTATCTTAAAACTCTAATGAGCGCCTGTGAAAGCTTGCGGGAGTTTCCACAACTTGGCAAGCCTCGCGATGCGTTATTCTTCGGCCTACGCAGCCTTGCCGTTGAAAAGCATGTGGTGTTTTATTTCGAACAAAACGGCCAGATTCTCATCGTCGACATCCTCCACGAGCGCATGGAACCACAGCTGCATTTGGGATAAATCACTCAATCGCTGGTTTATATGGAGGATTTTGAGGATAAAACGAAGATTGTGCCGAAGCTTAAGCCGTTTATTGGCCAACTTATCAAAGCCATGGTATAAAACTCCCATGTTCGAACACCGCTCCAAACCCATCATCTCACACGCTGCGTTCATCAACCGCATGTTGGCGTGGGGTGGGCTTACGCTCATCCTGATTGCAATCTCCCTCATCGTCGGAGTCTGCGGCTATCACTACACCGAATCCATGCCATGGATCGACGCGCTGCTGAATGCCTCGATGATCCTAGGCGGCATGGGTGAGATTGACCCGCTGCACACAGAGGCCGGAAAACTCTTCGCCTCGGCCTACGCAATTTACTGCGGGCTGTTCCTCATCATCTGCGGCGGGCTATTCCTCGCCCCTATATTTCACCGTATTTTGCACCACTTCCACGCCGACAGATAGATTGCATTTGAGATAAATGCCCGCGGCATTTAACGCCGCATTTACCGAGTTCGCGCTATAATGGTGCTTGAAACAAGGATAGGGAGAAACCTATGCAAATGTACGAAATACCACCTCCAGACGCGGTTGCACTACCGGGAATAGAACGCCGCATTACGCTCAGGCTCGTAGCCTATTGGGAACGTGTGCGCGGCAACAAGGTGATGCCGTGTGAAGCCGACATCAACCCCGACGACATCGAAGATCTCTGGGACGATTGCTTCCTCGTCCACGCGCAAGACCTCCTGCAACCCGATTACAATTACACCTATCTCGGCACCAACGTTGCCTATATGTACGCCGAAGGCATCAAAAACGGCGGCATCGATAGTTTGGAGAATTTCAACGCCTCGAAACTCAGCAAAGGCTATCAAAAAGTCATTGACACCAAGAAGCCCGTCCTCGAAGAGGGAGGCCTGACCAACGCGCTTGGCCGCACGGTGCTTTACCGCCAATGCCTGCTCCCTCTCGGAAACGGCGACAGCGTCGAAGCGATCTTGGGCGGCATACGGTATAAAATCATCTAGGCTTAGTTCATGTCTCCTGCATTCCAAACCGTCACCACAACCAGCACCGGCACCACCCGCAATATGGAAGACGAGCGCCGCTGCACCCTGCAGCTCATCAACTATTGGGATAAAATTCGCAATGACCGCAGCCTGCCGGTAGAAAACGACATCGACCCCGATCACAACGCGCTGCACAACATCTGGCACCAATGCTTCATTGTCCAAGTGCGCGATTTCGAAAACAAGGAATTCAACTACACTTATTTGGGTCCCGGCATTATCGATGCCTATCGCGAAGAACTCATCGAACACCCCGAGGCGCAAATCGTCTCGCTCTCCGCTGCCAAGCTGATGGATACCTACAAACACATCATGCACGAACGCAAACCCCTCATCGTCAACAGCGAATTCACCGACCGCAAAAGCAACAACGTCAAATTCCGCCAATGCCTGCTGCCCTTTGGCCACGATAAGGTGGAAGTCATCTTCGGCCATATGACCTACACTATTTGCAAATAGATCCGTCTCTCTTTATTGTCATTCTGAGCGAAGCGAAGAATCTCTAGATCCTTCGGTCGCTACGCTCTCTCAGGATGACAACTAGTATGATCCCACGCATTCTCATCATCGCCGGTTCCGATTCCGGCGGCGGCGCCGGCATTCAAGGCGACCTCAAAACCGTAACGGCCCTAGCCGGTTACGCGATGACGGCGATCACCGCCTTAACCGCACAAAACACACAAGGCGTCTTCGATATTCACGACGTGCCACCCACGTTCATCACCCAGCAAATCAAATTGTGCTTAAGCGATATCGGCGCGGATGCCATTAAAACGGGAATGCTTTCGACCAGTGCGGCAATTGAGGCAGTGGTATCTGCCCTTAGTAAACCTCCCCCGCTCGCGGGGGAGGGTAACGGAGCTTACGCCAAAGGCGTTAGCGCAGTGGGTGGGGGTATTCCCCCCTGTATCCCCCCGCAAGCGGGGGGAACAATTCCGTTGGTGGTCGACCCCGTCATGGTCGCAAAAGGTGGTGCGGCACTGCTGCAAACAGAAGCGGTAGCTGCGCTTAAAACCAAACTCCTGCCTCTTGCTTACTTAGTTACTCCCAACATTCCTGAAGCAGAAATTCTGGCAGGAATGCAAATAATCTCGCAAGCAGACATGATTGAAGCGGCAAAACGTATTCACAAGCTTGGCCCCAGGAACGTGCTCGTCAAAGGCGGGCATTTGGAGGGAAAGAACGTGTTCAACATCCTCTTTGACGGCACCACCGTCACCGTCTTTGAAGCACCGCGCTTGAAGGCCAAAAACACCCACGGCACCGGCTGCACCATGGCCTCGGCGCTCGCAACATTTATCGGTAGCGGAATGGATTTAAAAAATGCGGTGGAACGCGCCCACACTTACGTCGCCGGCGCCATCACAAACGCGCCTAAACTAGGCAAAGGCACCGGCCCGCTGTGGCATATGTGGGAACATAAATAAGCGTCATCCCCGCGTGAGGTCAGGGATCCACTCGCAAAGTAATCACTATTTTTATAAGCGAACAGATTCCCGCCTACGCGGGAATGACGTGAATTATTTCAGCTTATACGCCGTATTAATATAATCGGTCCAAAACCGCTCCAAGCGCGAAAGCGTATCGTTAGTCCGCTGAATATCGGCTTCGGTTGGCGTAGTGTTTTTCAACGCGTCGACATTGCGCTCATACAGCGCATCAATCTGCTGGCACAGCTTCAGGCCTTTTTCGGAGAGCTTAATCCGCACCGAACGCTTGTCGTGCGGTGCTTTTTCCTGCAGCAGATATTTATTCTCCACCAGTTTCTTCACGTTATACGACACGTTGGAGCCAAGGTAATAACCACGGTTGGTCAACTCACCGATGGTCAGTTGTTCCGTGCTGATGTTATACAAAATCAGCGTTTGCACGTTGTTGATGTCATCAATGCGCAGGCGTTCCAGCTCAGTATTAACCACATCTAAAAACCGGCGGTGCAGCCGCTCAATGAGCAAAATCGTTTCGGTATAAAGCTGTTTCATAGCCACTCTCCAGGCATGTTAATCCACCGCTAATCCTAGCATATCGTGGTTAAGATAGGGTTTATGTACGCTGCACCCCACCAAGACCAACGGCCACAGCCACTGTCACAAAAAATTCACAAATCGTTAATTGCTGTGCATAAAGCGACACAGTACCATCTCCCGACTCTTGAAACTTTTAATGCGAAAGACCTAAACAATGTCCAAAATATCATCTCCAACAGAGCCGTCTCAATTGTCGACAGAAGAGAACCTAGATGTTTTGCTAACGTATGTGCACTCAAGAGACCTTATTCGACAGTTACACAAGGCCCTTCTTTCTGGCACCGAACAGGAGCGTGACGCCTTGGTTGCGCCTATCGGAGAATATATCTCATCCGGCAAGGCTGCGGAGGCAGAACATCGACTTGCGTCCTTAACAGATGAGCAATGGGAACCTCTACGTGGATTCTTAACGGAACAAATAGTGGGCTGGAAACGAAAGGAGATCATGGACTTGATGGACCGCACAGATCCTGAGGGATCTGACCCTGCATTGTGTCCGAGAGATCGATACAGAACTTCTAGTAAAATATTTGTTGATCCTATCATCGATGAAATCCGCAACACCAGCCAAATGTCTTTAAGCGACAGACGTAAGAAATGGGCAAAATCTTTAGTCCTAATCCCCAGGCAAACGCCTGACCCAGAACTAAGCGGTGGTGGCACCATAACAGGCCCACAACAAGCCGTAAATGTCCGCGCGTATTAGCTAAACACCACCACCAGCGCGTGCGTTCAATAAATCTGCAATACGGTCAGGGCTGGCCTTGGTTGGAAAGATTCCGTCAACATAAATCGCCTTGTCTGTCACCCGAAACCCTATCGCGAATGGAAAGCGATCCAGCAACGCTCGCCGGAATTCGCCGAAACAAAGCTGGTATGAGCGCGGCAAAATAGCAATGCGCCCAAATACAAAGTCTACCTCCAACACGAACTGCGTGCCCAGCCCGCGTACAAGGTATTCATAGCTTTTTGTAAAAGAGTTGAGGTCTGAGGCTACGTCTGGATGGACCACGAGCGAAAGAGGATTCATTGCTTGGACATAAGCCCAAGCAAAATATTATCGCGCACCCGTTCCCAGGGTTGATAAGCATCAGGTGGTGTTGCCGCCCTTGTTCTTAACGTTGTTATTTCCAATTCCGAGAATGTGCGCTCACTGTCAGCCGCGCGCAGCGCCTGCAGCACCTTTTCTTGTTCGTCAAGTGGCAGAACAGCAAGCGCGTCCGTTATTTCTTTCATGCTAGGCATAAGCAAAACCTCTGCCTCCGATTGTGGCATTAATTTCTAGTTTTCTCAACAGAATTCGACACATATTCACCCCAGCGCCCCCACCACCGGCGCGTGGTCGGAGGCTTTGCCCCTGTCACAAAAAATTCATAAATCGTGCATTGCTGCCTCCTCCCACGCAATGTTAAACGCAAGGCAAACTACAACTAACAGAAGGAGTCCTTTATGATTAACATTGACCTTAATGAACTTCCGGTCTTTCAAGCACTCAAGGCCAGGATGGACGTAAACGACACCGGTTCATTCGATCGCCTGATGAAAGATGCTGATCCGCAAACACCGCTCGATGCCTTTAAGAAGCTTAGTCATTACAAAAGCGAAATAGCGCACAATCGTATTACAGGACATAACTTGGAATTACTCAGTCTTTCCGCCACAATTGCCGCAAAAGCAGAAGTCATGCTTGCCAGCCTGTCACCCGAAGAAATTGCAACTTTAAGAACGCAGTATATTGAAGATCGCACCCATAATTCCACAGCAGACGTCATCCGAAATTTTATGGCTAAACACGCAGGAGATCAGCTTGCTGCACCTACCAATGATGATGAACGGCGGAGATCATACGGAACAGAATTCGACATGCTTATAGCCAGAGTAAGGAAAAACGAGACAACCCATGCCGAACTAACGGAACACTGGCGTAATGAAATGGATGCCGCAGTCAACAGAAAGAGCTTGTCGGACCTACTGTACTGGCAAATACAGGTTAACAATCATACCGCTCCTAAGGTTACAGGACGTCAACAACTCGCGGAATTAGCTACCATGCCTGCATTCGCCGAGTTCACACTCGCCGATCTTACTCCTGAACAACAAGCACGACTAAAACAGGATGTGATTGCTGGACTTGTCAAAGATGAAGCCACCACGGGTCAAGTGATAGCTATGACGGCGGAGGAATTTGAATCTGTGTTTGCATCGCTGCGACGCCAGCAACGCTTTGAAACCCTCGAAACTTCATGGGAGCAGCAGATTGAAGCCTCACAGCGTTCTGCCACAGTACCGCTGGATCGGACGCCTGACCCGAAACTAAGAGGTGGTGGCACCATAACAGGCCCACAACAAGCCGTAAACGTCCGCGCGTATTAACCAAACACCCCCACCACCGGCGCATGGTCCGAGGCTTTTTCGGCCGCGCGGACTGATGTATGCACTTCGCACGCCGTCAAGCGATCCGCCGCCTGTGGCGAAAGCAGCAAATGGTCGATGCGAAGGCCATGCCCGGCTTCAAATGCCCCACCTCTATAATCCCACCAGGAAAAACCTGGATCATCCGGATGCAATTGCCGGAAGGCATCAGCATACCCCAGGTGGAGTATTTTCCGCAAGCGCTTGCGCTCCTCGGAATGGAAGCATACCGTCTCACTTAAACGCCTAGAATCATACACATCCAAATTCTCCGGTGCGACGTTATAATCCCCACCGATCACCACCATCTCTTCATATTCAAGTATTGCTTTAAGTTTTGCATATAACCTGCCTAAAAATTTAAGTTTATAAGCAAATTTATCGCTGCCTACTTCCTGCCCATTGGGCACATAGACTGAGGCCACACGCATCACACCCAGAGGGGTATGCACCAGTGCTTCAATATACCGCGCCTGGGTATCCGCCTCGTCGCCTTGAAGTCCGCGCGAAACATCTTCCAACTTGAATTTGGAGAGAATAGCCACGCCGTTATAGGTTTTTTCGCCGTAAATGGCGCAGTTATACCCCAAATCCTCAATTTCAAGCGCAGGGAATTGCTCATCTACGCATTTGAGTTCCTGCAACAACACAATGTCCGGCTTGGCCTCGCACAGCCACGCCAGCACATTCGGCAGGCGCGCGCGGATGGAATTGACGTTGAAGGTGGCGATAGAGACAGTCACACACTCACCGAAAAACTATTCCCGCAACCGCACTTGGCGGTAGCATTGGGGTTTTTAATGGAAAACCCGGCCTGCGCGAGGTCTTCAGTGTAATCAAGCACCGACCCCGCAAGCAACCCCATCGAGGTCTCATCCACCAACACTTTCGAGCCCTGCCCCTCAATCACAATATCGCCTGCTTCCAGCGGCTTCACAGCGAGATCAAAATGGTATTGAAACCCTGAACATCCACCGCCCAAAACAGAAACAACAAATGCCGACCCCGCCGGCTCATCGCGCAGCAATTCAGCAATGCGCGCAGCAGCGGAAGGAGTCACGGAAAACGGCGTGGTGCTTGGTTCCATGCCTTCGAGTATAGTGCGAATACACCTCCATGTAAACCTACCTCCAACGCGACTGTCACAAAAGTTTCACAAAAATCTGAGTGCCCCTATTCACCGCAAGGTTTAGTTTCGCCTTCAAATTAAAAACACGGGGGATATTTATGGGAAACGACGAAAACAAAAGTCTATTGGAACAACCAAATTTAAAACCGCCGACGTTATCTAAGTATAACGACAATACCCCTGATCCCCGTGTCAGCATTGACGTCTTACGACGCAATGCGCGAGCGCCCCAAAACGAACAACTGGTATAGTCGGAGGTTTTATGCCCACACAAGTACGTTTCTTTCCCACCGCTGATGTTGAGAAGACCCTTAATGATATTGCTATGGTAGACGGTATTTCCAGACGCAACACATCAATAATTCCTGAAAATAACCAACCCCTATGCATCGAATTAAAATGGGAGCCTGAATCAACAGATGATCCCGCTGAAACTAAAACACAACAATTTTTCCAACCCGGCAACGAGTTTTATCTATCTAAATCGGATGTAAATTGTTTTGCGTCTGCAACCCTAGGAGATACCCAATGTCGCTATTATACCGGCGATAGCGATTCCGTTGGCAATCTTCTTAGACACGGAATTATCTCTACAGATACCGCACAAAAAATGCGTGTTGCCTTAAGCCAATCTCTTACACCTAAACTAGTAGACACATTGGTTGAGCAGAATTTAGTGAGTGCCGGAGAGGGTGACAGCGGGTCAATTGCTGATCGGCTCAAACAAATCATTAGGCAGCAAGCTACAGCGGCAGCATTTTCTTACGTTTAATCACCCAATAGCTTGAACTTGCTGCGTCTGAGATGATGGTGTAGCCTCAACACATGACCTACGCCATTACCCCAGAAAATTCGCGCGGCCGATTTTTGAAAGAGCCAGAATGTGGCATGCGCAGCCCGCATCAACGCGACCGCGACCGTATTTTACATTCTACTGCGTTTCGTAGGCTGGAATATAAAACCCAGGTGTTTGTGAACCACGAGGGTGACCACTACCGAACGCGGCTTACCCATAGTTTGGAAGTATCGCAGATTGCGCGCTCTCTGGCACGCGCGCTGAAACTCAATGAAGACCTCGCCGAAACCCTCGCACTCGCGCATGACCTTGGCCACCCGCCCTTTGGCCATGCGGGTGAGGAAGGTTTGAGCGCCGCGATGGAATCTTTCGGCGGGTTTGACCACAATGCGCAAACCATCCGCATCGTCACCAAACTCGAACATCGCTACGCGGATTTTGATGGCCTCAACCTCACCTACGAAACACTGGAAGGCCTGGTGAAACACAACGGGCCAGTGAAAAAACCTTTGCCCCGCGCACTAGTAGACTTCGAACACATCAACAAACTTGAACTTTCGCTCTACCCAAGCCTGGAAGCCCAGCTTGCCTCACTCGCAGACGACATCGCCTACCACAATCACGACATTGACGACGGCATCCGCGCAGGCCTGTTTACACCGGAAGATTTGATGGCTGTGCCAGAAGTAGGCAATGTGTTTGCGGAAGTGAACAAACAACACCCCACCATTTCTACACAACGTCTAACCCACGAAGCTGCACGTCGGTTGATCAACCGCATGTGTATGGATTTGCTCGCCGCCACAGGCGAAAATATCAAAAAAGCGAATATCAAAACGATTGATGATGTAAGAAATTCTGGCAACCCTCTCGTCACCTTTTCCGCCGAAATGGAACGCACCAACAAGGCGCTTAAAACCTTCCTGATGGAACGCATGTACCGCCATTATCGCATCAACCGCATGTCGAGCAAAGCCAAGCGTGTGATCGAACAACTGTTCAATTTCTTTCTGGGCGAACCCGAATGCCTCCCCACCGAATGGCGCAAGCTGACGGATGGTGCAAATACCAAACAAACC
The DNA here is from genome assembly GCA_964405685.1 of uncultured Rickettsiales bacterium. Taxonomy (GTDB): domain Bacteria; phylum Pseudomonadota; class Alphaproteobacteria; order Rickettsiales; family SXRF01; genus CAYOOP01. The sequence goes on along the minus strand of CAYOOP010000005.1, from coordinate 115,669 downwards.
GCTATCGTCGCGTGCGACTATATCGCGGGCATGACGGACCGCTACGCGCTTGATACCTACATGCAAATTTTTGAGATGCGGCCCTACAAACAGAGTGGCGCTTTATAACCGTCGTTGCGAGCGTAGTGAAGCAATCCAGCATCTCTCCTAGCTACAAGGTTGGATTGCTTTGTCGGCGCTGCCTCCTCGCAATGACGACATTAACGCCGCTTTTTCTTCACATATGGCGGGAAGCTATCGACAGGCAACAAGCGCTGGAAGCTCTGTGCGCATTTCTTCTGGTGTTTGCCCGCATCACAATATTGCAGCATGACTTTATCACCACGTTTAAACACCACATCGCCCTCAATCTTCTCCTGCACGATGGATTTCGTCTCGCCGCTTTGCATCAAGATAATATAATCATAGCCGTTGGAATTTTGAATCTCCTGCTCAATTGCCTCACCGAGCGCCGCGCCCGCCACCGCACCACCTGCGGTTGCCCACGATTTGCCGGAGCCTTTGCCTGCATACGCACCACCGCCCGCCCCTGCACCACCGCCTAGCAACAATCCCGTACCGGAGGATTTGCCCTTAATGTTCACTTCACGCACCGATTGAATTGTACCAAACTCCACCGCGCGGCTGATGCCCACCTCACCCGCTCCATAGGTATTTTGGCCAAACTTCTGCTTACACGCCGCCAGGGCAACCACACACATACAAGCAAAAACGATCTTTTTCATACATCCCCCATAGATTGAATGTTCCTTATACTTCCTGTCGTTATTTGAATCCAGTAGGATTCATCAGCCATGAGGCAATTATAAAATTGCTTGAAAAAGCAAGCATTAGATGTGTAACTGGCACCCCATGAGCCAGACCCCTTACGCCACCATTACAAACGCTGTAAAATCTATCCTCGCCAAGGAATTTCCGGGAACGGAATTCCCTGGCGTTGAGGCAAGCCCCACGAAAGACATCGCCCACGGCGAAATCGCAACCAATGCGGCGATGGTCGCGAGCTCGAAACTCAAGAAAAATCCCCGCGAAATCGCCGCGACTTTGTTACCACTCATCCAAGCCTTACCCGAAGTCGCCAAAGCCGAAGTCGCTGGCCCAGGTTTCATTAACCTCACGCTCAAACCCGAGACGTGGACAGCACTCATCCCCACCATTTTGAAAGAACAAGTGGGCTTTGGGAATTCGCGTATCGGCGAAGGTATCAAGGTGAATGTCGAATATGTTTCAGTGAACCCCACCGGCCCCATGCATGTAGGGCATGCACGCTATATCTATGGCGACGCGCTTGCAACATTGTTGATTAAAGCCGGATACAGCGTCACCAAAGAATATTACATCAACGACGCAGGCGCACAGGTGGATAAGGTGGCAGACTCCGTCTATCTACGTTACCGCGAAGCGCTTGGCGAAACCATTGGTGAAATTCCCGAAGGTCTATATCCGGGCGAATATTTAATGCCCATCGGTGAAACACTGGTAAAGCTGCATGGCCGCACATTGCTAGCACAGGACCGTAAAACTTGGCTTCCCACCGTCCGCGATTATGCGCTTGAAGCAATGATGCAACTCATCAAAAGCGATTTGGCATTGCTTGGCATTCACCACGATGTCTTCACCTCCGAATGCGCAATTACCAATGCTGGTAAGGTGGAAGATGCTATAAATCGGTTGGCAAAAAAAGGGCTCATCTACGAAGGCGTGCTGGAACCACCCAAAGGCAAACCGCCGGAAGATTGGGAGCCCCGTCCGCAAACACTCTTTAAAGCCACCGCCTTTGGCGATGATGCTGACCGTGCGGTCAAGAAATCCGACGGCACATGGACGTATTTCGCTCCCGACATCGCCTATCAATTCGACAAAATCAATCGTGGCTATGATCAATTGATTATGCTGCTGGGCATGGACCACGGCGGTTATGTCAAGCGTCTGCAAGCTGCGGTATCTGCTCTGTCGGATGGCAAGGTGAATCTGGAAGTCAAGCTCTGCCAACTCGTCAAATTCATGCGCGGCGGCGAGCCGATGAAAATGTCCAAACGTGCGGGCACGTTCATCACCGTGCGCGAAGTCGTCGAAGAGGTTGGCAAAGACGTGTTTCGTTTCATTATGCTCACGCGTAAAAACGACGCCCCGCTCGATTTCGATTTTGACCTCGTCAAAACCCAAACGCGCGATAACCCGGTGTTTTACGTGCAATATGCGCACGCCCGCGCAAAATCGATTTTGCGCATTGCCGCCGCTGAATTCCCTGAAGCGCTTGCGCTCACCGAAACGGCAGACCCCAAACTCCTCACACATCTACAACATGCCGATATCTTAGCACTCATCCGCGAGCTTGCGCGTTGGCCGAGTGTCGTGGAGTCCGCCGCGAAAAGCGGCGAGCCGCACCGCATCGCCTTTTACGCGCAAGAACTCGCCGCTTCGTTCCATGCACTATGGAACCAGGGCAATAGCGATTTATCACTTCGCTTTTTGAAAAAAGATGCTAAAGAAGAAACAGCCGCACGACTATTACTCGCAAAAGCAGTGGCTTACACCGTTGCTTCCGCGCTTAACACACTCGGCGTTGAACCTATGGAGGAATTAAGATCATGAGCGCAAGACACCAGGAGCAAGAGTTCGATGACGAACCGGAAGATGAATACGAAGAGGAATATGAATCCTCTGGTTCCAAGATCGTCCCCGCCACCGTGTTACTGATTGCGCTCGCAGGCTTCGTTTCCCTGGGTTGGTATGCCTATCAAGCGGGCAGCACCTCTGTTCAAGATGAGGATATTCTTGTAGTAGAAGCCGATAACACACCCACGAAAGAAGCGCCACTTGACCCCGGCGGGATGCAGTTCCCCCATCAAGACAAATCGGTCTTCGAAACCATTTCCTCCGCTCCCGGCGCGGTTGATAAACCGGCTGAAAAACTCATGCCGGAATCCGAACAACCCGTTGCCATTGAAAATGCTGCGCCTGCGGCTGCGGAAACACCATCTGCCCCTGCAACAGCTGAAACCGTGCAAATGCAACCCGCTCCGGCACCAGCACCCGTAGCCGCTGCGCCTGTAGAAACCCCGCAAGAAGTGCCAAGCGTCAGCGTTTCGGCCATACCCGGTGAAAAAGTAGAAGTACCTGCTCCCAAAGTGGTGAAAAAAGCGGCCGCAGCCAAACCCGTTGCCAAAGCAAAAGCAGGCAGCGGTGTCGTACAACTTGGCGCATTCAAGTCGGAAGCTGAAGCGCAAGCCGCTTGGAAAAAACTCTCCAAACACCCTACCCTTTCAGGCAAAGGCCACAGCGTGCTGAAGGCTGATTTGGGCGATAAGGGCGTGTTTTACCGTCTACGCGCTTCCGGCGTAGATGCCAAATCTACCTGCGCAGCACTCGCCGGAAAAACTGCCTGTATGCCTGTAAAATAAATGGCCGCACCGGTCATCTTCGGTTTAAAAGGCGCGCGCATCAGCAGTGATGAACGCGCTTTTTTCCGTGAGGCGATGCCTTACGGCTATATTCTATTCGCCCGCAACATTGAAAACCCTGCACAGGTACGCGCACTGACGGACACGCTGCGCGGTATCACCGGCCACCCGCAAACCCCTATTCTGATTGATCAAGAAGGCGGCCGCGTCGCACGGCTTCGCCCCCCACACTGGCCTGAATTTCAACCCGCCGCCAAGCTCGCCGCGTGTTACGCCGAAGACGAAGCGGGAGCCTGCAAACAAGTCTACGACCAAGCACGCGCAATCGCTGACGTGCTCGTGCCGCTCGGCATCAACGTGAACTGCGCTCCTGTTGCGGATATTCCTGTCACGGGCGCCGACCCCATCATTTCCGACCGCGCCTACGGTTTAGAACCCGACCAAGTCGCAACGCTTGCACGCGAAATGGCACGCGGCCTCATGGACGGCGGCGTCAAACCTGTGCTTAAACACATCCCCGGCCACGGCCGCGCTACGGTAGACAGCCATCTCGAATTACCGCGCGTTGACGCTCCCATCGGCGAACTCCGCCGCACGGATTTCGTGCCCTTCAAAGAACTGAGCGATCTGCCTTATGCGATGACCGCGCACATTGTGTATGAAGCAATCGACGCAGAAGAAGTCGCCACCTTCTCTGAACCCTGCATCAACCTAATCCGCCAAGAACTTGGCTTCAAAGGCATACTGATGACGGATGATCTTTCTATGAAAGCATTGAGTGGCGATTTCGAAACCCGCACGCGCAAAGCCCTAAACGCTGGCTGCGATCTCATCCTTCACTGCAACGGCGAGATGGAAGAAATGCAAGCCATCATGCGCGGGGTTTAAACACCCGCATCGCAAAAACACCGCCTACAACCAATAGTCCAAACGGCAAGAGCCATAGTAAATACGTTTGCCGGTTCACCGGCGGTTCCATCAAGATCACATCACCATAGCGCGCAATCAGAAAATCGGTGATTTCGGCATCTGTCTTTCCCGCCGAAATCTCTCCACGAATGAACGCGCGTATCTCTTTCGCCACCTCTGCCGGGGAATCCGAAAGCGCCTCACTCGCACACACCACGCAGCGATATTCATGGAACAGGGCCTTCGCCCGCGCCTCCTGGGCCGTATCCGAAAGTGGAGTATCCACCGTCAGCGCAAAGGCTGGGAATGCAAGGAAAAGTAGAAGGAAGAACGCACGGAACATAGAGAGTTCCTAGTCCAGTTGCGCTTTAAATGCAATTTTGTTATAACCCCCGCATGTCCCAATTCACCCTCCCTACCCGATCCCTCCCCAAAGACAAAAAAATCGCCTATACCAATGCGCGGCTCATCGACCCCAAAACAGGGCTCGATGAAAAAGGCGCGCTGCTTACAATCGGCAATCAAATCGCCGACTTCGGTGCTAAGCTCGCAAATGATATTCCCAAAGATGCCGAAGTGATCGACTGCGGCGGCCATGTGCTTTGCCCGGGCCTGCTTGATATTCAAGTCCACTTCCGTGAACCCGGCCAGGAACACAAAGAGACGATTGCAACAGGCAGTAAATCCGCTGCCGCTGGTGGCGTTACCACTGTCGTCTGCATGCCCAACACCAAGCCGGTGATTGATGATGTCACCGTTGCCGCCTTCATCGAAAAGCGCACACGCGAAACGGCCTATGTGAATGTGCTGCCCTACGGCTGCATCTCCAAAGGTATGAAGGGCGAAGAACTGACCGAAATGGGCTTGCTGAAAGAAGCTGGTTGTGTGGGCTTTACCGATGACGGCCTGCCCGTGATGAACGCTGGCTTGATGCGCAAAGCCTTGACTTATGCACGCGAACTCGGCGTACCAGTGGCGCAGCATGCGGAAGACCTCAACCTCTCCTGCGGCGCGTGCATGAATGAAGGAAAAATCTCCAGCCAGCTCGGCGTGCCCGGCCAACCCAACGCGGCCGAAGCGGTGATGGTCGAGCGCGACATCATCTTAGCTGAACTCACCGGCGGGCAATATCACGTGCTGCATATTTCTACGCATGAAGCCATCGACGCCGTGCGACGCGCTAAAAAACGTGGCCTCGCCAACATCACGTGTGAAGCCGCGCCGCACCACTTCACGCTCACTGATGAAGCCGTGCTCGAATACCGCACTTTCAGCAAAATGAACCCGCCCTTGCGCGCTGAAAAAGACCGCCTCGCCGTCATCGAAGGTTTGGTTGACGGAACGATTGATGCAATCGCCACCGACCACGCGCCGCACGATCAAGAAAGCAAACGCGTACCGCTGACCTCCGCCGCATTCGGCATCGTGGGGCTGGAAACCATGCTTCCGCTTTCGCTTGGCCTCTACCACAACAAAATATGGAGCTTGTGCGACGTGCTGGGTGCCATGACCTATAAAGCCGCCGACATCATCCACCAACCGGTGGGCGTCTTAAAGAAAGGCGCCCGCGCCGACCTCACACTGATTGACTTAAATGCCGAATGGACGATCGACCCCGAACAATTCATGAGCAAATCAAAAAACTCGCCGTTTGATAGCTGGAAAACCAGAGGCCGAGCGATACGAACCGTGGTGGGTGGGGAATGTGTGTTTGTGCTAAAGTAGTAGAAGTCCCAATTGATTGGGGCAATGTTAGATGGTTTCTATCTTTCAAGAGCACCCTTGTTATATTTCCTCACTAAATCCACATCGCTGCGTATCTGCATACCTCGCTTCAGCAAGTGCCTAAGAATATCTGGTGGCACCTCGCTATACTTGCCCTCACACTCATATGATTCGACAGTTGCGCCTACCCCGTCTTGCAAATAGCTGTGATAATTTACACGCTCTGTTTCCCCGTTTTGCGTGATTCGATTCACAAAATCATCATCCACTGCCTTCTTTAAATCTATGCCTACATGAAGGATGTCCTTTATCGTCTGAGGGAGTATTCCAGAATATTCACTCTGAGAGAGCAGCGCGTCCACCTCCTTATTAGCCATCATCCGCAATTGATCGTGGTAGCCCAACGTTGGCTTAATCATGGTTCCACCCTCCACATTTTTGATTCACGATGGTAGCACTTTCGCACAAAGTGGTAAACAAACCTTTATCACCACCCCAACTGGCTCCAAAAACCCCACCCCCGCTAACCAAGCCTTAAGCTTTTGAGTCTAATAATGTAAGCTCTTAATTGACCATTTTTGGAGGCAAGTCCCATGAAACGCACGCTGCTCAACTCTTTTGGCGCCCGTAAAACCATTTCCGCCGCCGGCAAATCCTATGACTATTACGATGTGGCCGTCGCCGCCAAAGCGCTCGGGTTTGAAATCTCCAAACTGCCGTTTTCCCTCAAGATTTTGTTTGAAAACCTGCTGCGTAATGAAGATGGCGTCAGTGTGTCGAAGCAAGACATCGAAGCCTTCGGCGCTTGGATTGCCCAAAAAACCTCTGACCGCGAAATCGCCTACCGCCCTGCCCGCGTATTAATGCAGGATTTTACGGGCGTCCCCGCCGTCGTTGATTTGGCAGCGATGCGTGATGCGATGAAAAAACTCGGTGGCAACCCCGAACAAATCAATCCGCTCTCGCCGGTTGATCTCGTGATTGACCACTCAGTCATGGTCGATAAATACGCCACCACCTCCGCCTTTACCCAAAACGTGGATCTCGAAATGCAACGCAACGGCGAGCGTTATGAATTCCTCCGCTGGGGCCAAAATGCCTTTGACAATTTCCGCGTCGTCCCTCCGGGAACCGGCATCTGCCACCAGGTAAACCTTGAATATCTCGCGCAAGTTGTATGGGTGCGCGACGGCGTGGCCTATCCTGATACGCTGGTTGGAACCGATTCGCATACGACGATGATCAACGGACTAGGCGTGCTGGGCTGGGGCGTGGGCGGTATTGAAGCCGAAGCAGCCATGCTCGGCCAACCGGTTTCTATGCTGATTCCGGAAGTCGTGGGCTTTAAGCTCACCGGGAAAACCAAAGAGGGCGTGACTGCGACAGACCTGGTGCTTACCGTCACCCAAATGTTGCGCAAAAAAGGCGTCGTCGGTAAATTCGTTGAATTTTACGGCGCGGGCCTCGAAAGCCTGCCGCTGGCTGACCGCGCAACCATTGCTAACATGGCACCGGAATATGGCGCAACCTGCGGTATTTTCCCAATTGATGCCGAGACCATCAACTATTTGAAATTGACCAGCCGCGATGCCGACCGCATTGCACTCGTCGAAGCGTATGCGAAAGCTCAGCACATGTGGCGCGATAAGACTTACGCCGACCCTGTGTTTACCGACACGCTGGAACTGGATATGAGCACGGTGGAACCTTCGCTTGCCGGCCCGAAACGCCCGCAAGATCGCGTGGCCTTGTCTTCCATGCCGAAATCATTTCTGGATGCCTTGCCCGAATTAGACAAAGAAAAGAAAACTAACCACTCACCACTCACCACTAACAACTTAACTCACGGCAGCGTTGCCATCGCCGCAATTACGAGCTGCACGAATACCAGCAACCCCTATGTGATGATTGCCGCGGGCATCGTCGCAAAGAAAGCCAATGCGCTCGGCCTCAAAGCCAAACCGTGGGTGAAAACCTCGCTCGCACCCGGTTCCAAAGTCGTCACCGAATATCTCGCCAAAGCGAATCTACAGAATGATTTGGACGCGCTTGGGTTTAACCTCGTGGGTTATGGCTGCACCACCTGCATCGGCAACTCTGGCCCATTGAAAGACGAAATCGAAGCTGAGATTAAAGACAAAGGTTTGGTGGTCGCCTCCGTACTTTCCGGCAACCGCAACTTCGAAGGCCGCGTGCATCCGCTCGTGAAAGCAAACTATCTTGCGTCTCCGCCGCTGGTGGTTGCGTATGCGATTGCAGGCACCACGCAAATCAACCTCGCAACCGATGCGATCGGTACCGACAAAGGAGGCAAACCTGTTTACTTAAAAGACATCTGGCCAAGCAATCAGGAGGTCTCCGACACGGTTGCCAAATGTGTGACGCCGGAAATGTTCAAATCCAAATATGCGGATGTATTCAGCGGCGACAAAGCATGGCAAGGTGTGAAAGTCGCAGAAGGCAAAACCTACAGCTGGGGCAAGTCCAGCACCTATATTCAAAACCCGCCGTATTTCGAAGGCATGCCAAAAACTGCAGACAGCAGCACGTTTAAAGACGTCAAAAATGCGCGTATTCTCGCACTCTTGGGTGATTCTATCACCACCGACCATATTTCTCCCGCCGGCAACATCTCCAAAACTTCGCCGGCTGCGAAATATCTGGGCGATAATGGTGTGCAAGCTGCGGATTTCAACTCCTACGGCGCGCGTCGTGGCAGTCATGATGTGATGATGCGCGGCACCTTCGCCAACATCCGCATTAAAAACGAAATGCTGGGCGGCGAAGAAGGCGGCAACACTCTCTACAACGGCACGAAGATGTCCATCTATGACGCGGCCATGAAATACAAAGAATCCAAAACGCCATTGGTGGTGTTTGCCGGTAAGGAATACGGCACCGGCTCCTCGCGCGACTGGGCGGCCAAAGGCACGCGCTTGCTTGGCGTAGAAGCTGTGATTTCCGAGAGTTTCGAGCGCATTCACCGCTCGAATCTGGTAGGCATGGGTGTGCTTCCTTTGACTTTCAAAAATGGACAAACGCGCCAAAGCCTGAAGCTGGACGGTTCGGAAACCATTTCGCTTTCTGGCCTCGCCGGCGGTATTAAACCGCGTCAGGATGTAACGCTTACCATCACCCGCAAAGATGGCAGCAGCGAAACTGCAACGCTCCTCTGCCGTATCGACACGGTGGATGAAGTAGAATACTACAAAAACGGCGGTATTCTACAATACGTGTTGCGGAATCTGCTTGGGTCCAACAGCGCCAAAGCAGCGTAGGTTGCTTTTTGGATTAAATTAGGGCAGAAAGAAAGGCTATGGCTGATAAACCCACCCTTTCCAACGCTACCGCTCGCATCATTGTGCTGCTTTACGGCAGCATGACAAACGGCAAGCCGTTCTGGCTGTTTGCGGCAGTGAAGCCTGAGTCTTACGAAGCGTTTCAGCAGGCTCAAAAGGACAAAACTCTCAATTTCAACGCCTTTGAACCTTATGGCGAGGTGATTGTGGCAGGCGAAGGCCAGACTCCGCCGCCGGAAGTCACCCTCAAAATCGCCGAAGTCTATCAGACCGATCCGGCCAAATTCTTTGAGCCGCAATCCACCTGATTTTACCTCCCCCGCAAGCGGGGGAGGGCAACGGAGCTTACGCTCGTCAGAGCGTTAGCGCAGTGGGTGGGGGAACACCTTTCCCCCCTGATCCCCCCGCAAGCGGGGGGAACAAATATGAGGTGTCTTCATCAAAATGTAACAAAACTCCCCTATAATTGAGGGGGAAATATGCTATTATGGCGGTAGTAAATCAGAGCTTTTAGGAGGGTCTTATGTCCTACGTAGAAAAAGTACAAGGTGGTTCGGTCAACTGGGGCGGCGTGGTCGCAGGTGCGGCCGTTGTAACAGGTGCGGTGTTGCTCGCTCCTAGCATCATGGAAGAAGAGACCATCGGTGAAGCGCTCCAAGCCATAGGCGGTAAAATCACGACATTCGCACAAAGCATCGGCACACAAATCGCAAGCCTGTTTGCGAGCAAAGCTCCTGAAGTCGTAACGAATGAACCCGGCCTCATGGCCAATCTCGGCACCTGGATTAAAGACAATGGCGCGGCCATTGGCGGCGCAGCCTTGATCGGCGGTGGTGCCGCGGGGCTTTTGAAATCGTCTGGTGAAACGGCATATGTGGTGCCAAGCAATCCCATTCCGGCCGCCACCCACGTGGAAAACGAACAAATGCGCGCAATCAACGGGCTGATGAAAGCTCGGATGATGGCCGCCAACCCCGAATATATGGCACAAGCCATGGGTCGCGCGTAACTTCAAAGGTAACTATGTATGGCAGCGGCTGGCGCAGGGTTTGATTTCAACCAGCTTGCACAGACCATGGGTCTTGGCAAACAGCAGACCGATGACGGCTCGGGTGCCAATGAAAAAGATATTTTCGACATGGTGGTGGATGCCGCCGGAGGCGCTCTCACCTCACCGCTCAAAGCCCTCAAGATCAATGCTAAAGAACTCCCCAGCACCGGCATCACCCGCAATTTTGAACCGCCGGATATTACCTCTTCCAACATCAATAAAGCTGCTGAAAACCTCTCAGCCAAAGGCGGTTTCGTTTACCGCACCTTTATCGCCCCACTCATGAAACGTGCATGGGAAGGTGTAGGCGGCAACGCCCACAACAGTGAAGGCGGTGGTGGCGAAGGTGGCGGCGGATTTGCAGATTCCGGAGGCGGTGGTGGCGGTGGAGATGGCGGCGGGGGCGGATTTGCGGATTCCGGCGGCGGCAACAGCATGGCGGATTTTGGTGGTGGCGCGCCCATCGGCCAAGGTGGTGATGTTATGACGGTCGATTACGGCGGACACCGCTATGAAGTAGCCAACATGCCCACCGAAATCGTTGGCACGCTTTCACCCCCCAACGTCGGCGCGATTGGTGTATCGATCGATAAAGGCGACATGGGGATAGGGTAGTTGTCATCCTGCGAGTCGCAACGCGACTGCGCAGGATCTCGTAAAGCACTTTATAAGATCCTGCGCTCCCGCTTTCGCGGGCCGCAGGATGACAACACCTACAACCCAGTCGCCCTCGTCTGCGTCTCGCGGCGCACGGCTTCTGGCATCGGCAATAGACCTCTAAATGTCAAATAACCATCCTCGCCAATCGCCGCATCGCTCACCACTTCGCGGGCAAACGCCGCCAGGTTCGGCACTTGGGTTAGATGCTCCTGCTTCACATACACATAGAGGCTGCGCGCTACTTTGTATTTGCCGCTTTCAATCGTCGCGTAATTTGGCAATTCGCCTTCAATCGTCGAAGCCTGAATGCGCGATTTATTTTCCTCGTAGAAACTATAGCCCACAATACCGAGCGCACTCGCATTGTTCATCAGTTTTTGAATGATCATATTGTCATCCTCACCCGCCTCGATAAACGCGCCGTCTTCACGCATCATGTGGCACTTTTTTTTGCGCGTGCTTTTATCGGGATACGCCGTCTCAAACGCCGGTATGCTTTCACACGCTTTTTCCATCACCAGTTCTACAAATGCATCGCGCGTGCCGGAGGTCGGTGGCGGGCCATACATTTCAATGGCGACGTCTGGCAATTCGGAGCTTACATCGCGCCACGTACGGTTCGGGTTTGTAACCAGCGCACCCGAAGCGTCCGGCAAATCACGCGCCAGCGCCTTAAAAATCTGCACTTTGGTAAGTGCGTAATGCGTGCCGTTTTTCGCACTCGCAAGCACAATGCCGTCATACCCAATCGGCAGCTCTATAGGTTCTCGAATGCCATGCTCCGCACACAGTTTAATTTCACTTTCGGTCATTGGCCGCGAAGCATTGTTGATGTCCGGGAATTGCTCGCCCACGCCGCTGCAAAACAGCTTAAACCCCCCGCCGGTACCGGTAGATTCTACAATCGGTGTTGTGTTCCCGCCCAACCCAAATTGCTCCGCCGCTGCAGACACAAAAGGAAATACGGTGGACGACCCCACCACGCGGATTTGTTTACGCGGCATGCCTATGCTGTGCACCACGGAAAACACTACTCCTACCGCCGTGAGTAGCAATAGCGCGAATACAATGTGAATCGGACGCTTCATACCCCCCCTAGGGTATATTGGGACACCTATCAGGAGGTATAGCAAATAGACTTAGAAGAGCAAGTTCTAACGACTAATTGCTGCAACTACGCCATCAATACCACGACCAGTACTATCCACTTCAAACGCGCTCTTTTTTAGTAACAGTAAATACGGAATCGCCCCCGTATAATTGCCGCCATAATGTTTAATGAGCTTTGCCACTTCTTCAATCTGCACCGGGTTGACCAGATAGGGAGTAAATGCCCCATTCAATTTTAGCTCCGCCAAAAACTTTGCGAGCTTTTCCTGGTCCTTCTCCATCGCTACCATATACACCGACACATCGGTTTTGCCACTAAGCGCTTGCAGCGCATACGGCAACACCTGATGGCACACGCTGCACCATGACGCATAGATAAATACGAATTGCCGCGGTGCTGTGTCTTGCGCGAGTAGCGCACCTAATGCATCCACCGTAACCGGCTTTATCGCCGCCTGCGCAGCCTGCACTTCTGCAGGGTCAATCGAAAGCTGTGCATCAAATTCCTTAGCAATGGCCGCAAGCATCAACACACCCGCCACCACGATAAACCAATTGATTTTGAGTTTTTTCATAACAACTCTTATCCTTACTAATCCCCTCTCCCGCTTGCGGGAGAGGGCAACGAGACTTAGATTTCCTGTAAGGAAATCTGTAGTCGAGTGGGTGAGGGCAGTGTTCCCTCTCCAAGGTTTTGTAAACTCGGCTAAAGCCTCGGTAACAAAACCTGTCCTCTCCCGCAAGCGGGAGAGGAGAAATTAGGGTTAGAAATCCACGCATCTTCCATTAAGCTCCCAGTCACCATAACGCGCAGGGTCCAGCTCATAATTCCGCTTTTGCAAATTGACGGGCGTGGCAGTCTCGCCGCTTTCATCCGTCTCTTCCTGTTTTTTTGGTTTCGGATCCATGCGCATGACTGTACAGGATTCAATCACGCCCCGCAATAGGGCGAGCAGTTCGCTAGCGCGTCAGCGACAACGAGCCGAAAGGCCGTTGGACAGCGAAGCTGCCCGAAGGGCGAACCTCGTCAAAACGAGGTGAGTCACAACAATGGGTTGCGAGAACCGCAACGCAAGTGTACGTAAGCGTACATGCGTAGCGGAAAGCGCCACAACCCATTGTTTGTAGCAAGCGATAGTAGAACTGATGCCTCCAAATCCCCGTGCCATTGCTGTGAGTGCCGTCACTCGCGTACTCACGAAGCAGCAAAGTCTGGATGACGCGCTGGCGGCACTGCTGCAAATGAACGCGCTCGAACAGCGCGACCGTAATTTTGCCTTTCTGCTCGCCATCACCACGCTGCGCCATTATGGCATGTTTCAACGCTTGATTAGCAGCTGGCTCGAAAAACCATTACCCCTGCGCGAGGTGGAAGCGGTGCTTGCCGTCGGGCTTTCGCAGCTTTATGTGCTAGGCACCCCCGCCCACGCGAGCGTCAACGAAATGGTGGAATTCGCCAAGGCTAAATTCCCTTCCTACGCCAAACTCGTGAATGCTTTGCTCAACCGCGCCGTGCGCGAAAAAGCCAGCTTCGAAGCTCTAAGCCCGCTTGAAAATCTGCCCGCGTGGCTTCGCACATCATGGACAAAAGCCTACGGCGAAGCAGCAACGCTTGCGATCGCCAAGGCCCAACTCGCCGAACCGCCGCTTGACCTCACCGTGTTTGATAAAACTCATTGCCCGGAGGGTATATGGCTTACAGAAACAACACTGCGTCTACCCCATTCCGGCGATGTCACCGCACTCCCCGGCTACACGGAAGGTGCATGGCAAGTGCAGGATGTCAGCGCGGCACTACCCGTCTCACTCTTTTCTGATCTCAAAAATAAAACGGTGTTTGATCTCTGCGCCGCGCCCGGCGGCAAAACCGCGCAGCTTGCGGCCATGGGTGCCAACGTCACCGCGCTTGATATTTCTGAGAAACGCTTGGGCCGCATTGCTGAAAACCTACAGCGCCTGAAATTGAAAGCACGCCTGATTGCTGCCGACGCCCTTACCTGGCACCCCGAAACCCTGGCCGATGCCATCTTGCTCGATGCGCCCTGTTCCGCCACCGGTACCATCCGCCGCAATCCGGATGTCATGTGGAGCAAAAAAGAATCGGACGTCATCCGCCTCTCCCTCCTCCAAGCCAAGCTGCTCACCCGCGCGGTCGAGATGCTAAAACCCGGCGGCGAACTGGTCTATTCCGTCTGCTCACTGGAACGCGAAGAGGGCGAAGCACAAATCGAGCAATTATTGAAACATAACAGCAGTATAAAACCATTTCCTAACCCTGCCACCGCCCTCACCCCGAAGGCCGCGTGTCCCACTGGCTACCGCTTTCTACCCAGCGACCTCGAAAATGAAGGTGGCATGGACGGGTTTTTTATGACAAAATTAGTGAAACTATGACCCTCAAAATCGCCCCTTCCATTCTCTCTGCGGACTTCGCCAATCTGGGCACCGAAATTGCCGCCGTCTCCGCTGCGGGTGCGGATTATATTCATGTGGATGTGATGGACGGGCACTTCGTGCCCAACTTAACGATCGGCCCCTCCGTCATCGCAAGCCTGCGCCCACACTCCAAACTTCCGTTCGATGTGCATTTGATGATCGAAGCGCCCGAACGCTCGATCGATCAATATGCCAAAGCCGGCGCGGACATCATCACCGTCCACGTCGAAGCCTGCGTGCATCTGGAACGCACGCTGCAACAAATCAAACTCCTCGGCAAAAAAGCGGGCGTATCGATCGTTCCCTCCACTCCGCCTGATGTGCTGGAATATGTGATGGATGTGGTGGATCTCATTTTGGTGATGACCGTCAACCCCGGCTTCGGCGGCCAGAAATTCATCACCTCGCAACTACCAAAAATCGAAGCCATCCGTAAGATGATCACCGCCTCAGGCCGCGATATTGACCTCGAAGTCGACGGCGGCATCACCGCACAAAACGCCAGCCAAGTTGTTGCCGCAGGCGCCAACGTACTGGTTGCCGGCAATGCGGTATTTACAGGCGGGTATTATAAAAAGAATATTGCGGAGTTGCGGAAATGATTTGTTTGCGTCATCCCCGCGAAGGCGGGGATCCATTCGCGAATAGACTCCCGCCTACGCGGGAGTGACGGATATGGCTAAACCCTGCCCCACTTGCAAGAAAAATCCACCCGCAGAACCGTTCACCCCGTTTTGCAGCAAGCGCTGCGCGGATGTGGATTTGGGCCGCTGGATGATGGGAAGCTACGCCGTCCCTGCCGTAGAAACGGATGAGGATGACGCGGAACTACCGCAAGAGGAAGAGTAGCTTATACCAAAGCAACGAAGCCTCATGACATTTTTATTCGGAGGCTGGTGTCTCCGTCATTGCGAAGGCGCTTGCGCCTGAAGCAATCCACACTTGCTTTTTATAACAGACTGGATCGCCACGCCACCTTAAGGTGGCTCGCGATGACGCCAGATTCAAAACCATCGTGATTATCATGCAACTTCGTTGCTTTGGTATTAGGCCTGGATTTTACTCTTCGGACGCACAGTTTTAGGGCGCGGCGGACCATCCGAAATCACCAGCGAGCGAAGTTTATGGTTGCGCGGGATAATGCCGGTCCATTTCATATACGCTGCCGGATCTTCCATCGCCGCAGGGCAATGTTCGAAAACGAACAAATCTTGCATGGTGGTCGTATCGCCTTCAACGGCAAGCACCTCGGTAATCTGCGACACAATGCGCTTGCCGTTGGCTAGACGCGCAAGCTGCACCACGAGCGTCACCGCATTGGCAATCTGCTTGCGCACGTTGAGCGAAGGCGTGCTCGCCATTTCGCTGGTCACCATGTTTTCAAGACGCATGAGCGCATCGCGCGGGTTATTAGAGTGCACGGTCGTCATCGAGCCTTCATGCCCGGTGTTCATCGCCTGAATCATGTCATAGGCTTCCGGCCCACGCACCTCACCAACGATAATACGATCGGGACGCATACGTAGCGCATTGCGCAGCAAATCGCGCATCGTCACTTCATCGGTGCCACTGACACCCGTATACATCTGCGTCGTTTCCAGTTTCACCACATGCGGCTGTTGCAAATGCAATTCCGCGATATCCTCAATCGTCACGATCCGCTGATTCTCAGGAATAAAAGCGGAAATCGCGTTCATCAGTGTCGTTTTACCGGTCGATGTACCACCCGATACTACCACCGTAATCCCCGATTGTGCCACTGCGCGGAAGAACGTTGCCATCGTGTTGCTGAGCGTACCCATCTCCAGGAGGCGATCCATATCAATCTGTTCCTGGGGAAACTTACGGATCGACACCATCATCCCCTGCACCGCAATCGGCGGCGCGATCACGTGCACACGGCTGCCATCGGGCAAGCGCGCATCCGCAAACGGGTGTTTCGGGTTCAAACGGCGACCACAAAAATCGAGCATCGCCTTCACGAATTCACGCAATTGTTGATGCGACTCAAATTGCAATTCGGTTCTCTGCAACATACCATCTGCATCCACATACACTTCATACGGCCCATTGATCATGATATCGTTCACCGTCTGATCCGCGAGCAGCGTGCGAATCGGGCTGGAGGCAAGCAACGCTTCAAGCGCCGCTTGCTTTTGCGGGTCCACCACCGCATTGGCCACGCTGTCATCATGCGGCATCGCCGGTGGATTCATGGTATGCAACAAATCACGCAGCGTTGCATCAATGCTCCACAGCGCCCCAGCCAGTGCATCGCCAACGCCTGGCACGACAGGGTCTTGAGCAGAACGGCTAGCAGGGTAAAGCTTGAACGAATCGTTGATCGTTGACATAGGCACCTCGGTTACATGAGTTATTAAAAAATGTTAAAGTTATATAATTTATATTAACTATTAATGCAAGCGCTAAATTCTTCTATCCTCAAAAAACCGAAATCACTTGAATTTTATGGTATAACCAGCACATTCGACGTGTATTCACAGGGGTATTAATAAACAATGCGTATCTTTGCCATAATCGTTGCCGCCGGCGGAAGCACACGCATGGGAGATAAAGTCCCCAAGCCTTATTTAGGGTTGGGTGCTATACCCGTTTTGCGCCACAGTGTACAGCATTTTCTAGCGCAGCCGGGCGTTAGCGGGGTCCGCGTTGTCATCCGGCGTGAGGATCATGCACTTTATAAGCAAGCGGTCCAAGGCCTCACCCTCTGCCCCTGCGTTGTCGGCGGCCCGCGTCGCCAAGACTCGGTACGTCTTGGCCTTGAAGCCCTCACCGAGCACAACCCCACCCATGTCCTAATTCACGATGCCGCGCGGCCCCTTGTCTCCAATGCCTTAATAGCACGCGTCATCGCCGGGTTAAAAGACCACCCCGCCGTCCTCCCCGCCCTGCCCGTGACCGACACACTCAAACGCGTAGACGCCACCGGCATCACCACAACAGACCGCACCCATCTCTACGCCGCACAAACCCCGCAAGGGTTTGACTACGCACGCATCCTGCAACTCCATCAACATTATGAACACGAAGACGTGACCGACGACATCGCGCTTGCCGAACGTGGCGGGCTTAAGGTAGGGTTAGTCGCAGGTGAGACCCGCAATTTCAAACTCACCACGAAGGACGATTTCACCCTCGCAGAAAGCATGCTGAAATGACCCGAGAAACCCGCGTTGGCTTAGGCATCGACGTTCACCCTTTCATGGATCATGAACCCGAAAAACCGAACGACAAACGCCACATCCGCATGTGCGGCATCCCCGTCCCCCACGAACGCGCCGTGCACGGCCACTCGGACGCCGACGTCGGCCTGCATGCTTTGGTCGATGCGATCCTAGGTGCCATCGGCGCCGGCGACATCGGCCAACATTTTCCGGATGACGACATGGCCTGGAAGGGTGCCAATTCCGACCGTTTTCTGCTGCAAGCCTTCCAACTCCTCACCCAAAAAGGCGGCCAGATTATCAACATCGACATCACCATCTTGACCGAAAAACCACGCATCGCCCCCCACCGCGACACCATGAAAAAACACATCGCCAGCCTCCTCAAACTCAGCGAAGACCGCGTGAATATTAAAGCCACCACCACCGAAAAACTCGGCTTCATCGGCAGAAACGAAGGCCTCGCCGCCCACGCCATCGTCGCCGTATCGCTGCCGGTATGAACCTCAACTATACAACCCCCACAGCCGTCATTCCCGCGGAAGCGGGAATCCAGCTAAGGCGAGTCTTCGCCGCAACAGAACCATTTTGCCTCGCATCCGCGATGCACTGGATTCCCGCTTCCGCGGGAATGACGGTAAACATATGAATCTCATCACCCTCTTCGTCACCTGGTTCGGTGCCGGCAAAAGCAAATGTGCGCCGGGCACCATGGGCTCACTCGCGGCCCTTCCGGTTGCCTACGGCGCATATATCCTCGGCGGCAATTTCCTGCTCGTCATCGTCAGTGTTCTTTTATTCATCCTCGGCGAATTCGCTTGCCGCGAATATTTGCGCATGCACCCGGAGAAGGACGACCCCAAAGAAGTCGTCATCGACGAAGTCGCCGCCCAATGCCTGCTGCTTTCCGCCTTCATCCCGAGCCTCACCTCTTACTTGATCGGCTTCCTTCTCTTCCGCCTGTTCGACATCTTCAAACCCTGGCCCGTTTCCCTTGCCGATAAACACATCGGCGGCAGCTTCGGCATCATGTTCGACGATCTCTTGGCCGCCATCTATCCTGCCCTCGGCTTTGCTGGGCTGTGGGGCTTGCTCCACCACTTCGGCACGGGCGATGCACTGGCCAATGCCGTATTCCTGCTCGTGAGGGTGTAATGGATCCCGTGCACGTCTTGCTGCACTTACGCAAAGGCGGCAAAACCCTAGCGACCGCCGAATCCTGCACCGGCGGCTTGATCGCCAAACTCCTCACTGACATTTCCGGTTCTTCCGATGTCTTCCAATGCGGCTTCATCACCTATTCCAACACCTCCAAAAGAAGAATGCTCGGCGTATCGCGCTGGAAACTCTATAAACACGGCGCGGTGAGCGCCGAGGTCGCAACCGCGATGGCCGAAGCCGCCTGCAAACGCGCACGCGTAGACATCGCCGTCGCCGTCACCGGCATCGCGGGCCCCACCGGCGGCACCAAAGAAAAACCCGTCGGCCTTGTTTTCATCGCCGTTGCCACCACGCAAAAAACCACCGTAGAAAAATGCCTCTTCACCGGCACGCGCGACGACATCCGAAACCGCACTGCCACTCGTGCGTTTGAAATGATCAATAATTGTAACTAGGCTTTCTTCTTTTTCGCCTTGGTCACTTGCACGCTCCGCTCCAGCGCCAATGCGCCTTCGGGCACATCTTCGGTAATCACACTGCCAGCACCCACCACGGCATTTGCCCCGATTTTTACTGGCGCAACAAGTGAACTGTTCGAGCCAATAAACGCGCCTGCGCCAATCTCGGTTTTATGCTTCTTCACACCATCATAATTGCACGTAATCGTCCCCGCGCCGACATTGGCTTTCTCCCCTACGCTGGCATCCCCCACATAGGAAAGATGGTTCACCTTCGCGCCTTTGGCGATGTTGGAATTTTTAATCTCGACAAAATTCCCCACATGCACATCTTCCGCAAGCTTCGCTCCGGGGCGCAACCGCGCAAATGGCCCCACAATAGAATTGTTCCCAATCTCCGCCTGGTCGATGTGCGAGAATGAACGAATTTCGACATTGTTCCCCACCGTCACGCCCTTGCCAAACACCACATTCGGATGAATCACTACATCGCGCCCGAGCTTGGTATCCGCAGAAAAATACACCGTGTTCGGATCAACGAGCGTCACACCATTCACCATATGTTCTTTCCGCAACCGCTGCTGCATCACGCTCTCAGCTTCCGCCAATTGCACCTTATCGTTCACACCCATTGCATCCTCCACTTCCATTTCCACCATTAGTGTTTTTAACTGTTGCGACGTCGCCATCGCAATTAATTCCGTCAAATAAAACTCGCCCGTCGCAACCGAAGGCGTAAGTTTCCCAATATACTCACGCAGAAACGCCGCATCAAACGCCATAATGCCGCCCCACACATAGGCAATTTTTTTCTGCTCCGCATTCGCATCCTTGCATTCTACAATATGTTCCACCCACGGCGCTTGCTTCATCACAAGCCTACCATACCCCGTCGGGTCTTCCAGTTTAATCCCCGCCAGCGCAATCGCCGCACCGTGTTTTTGTTTTTCTGCAAGCAAATGTTGGAGTGCGCTTACCTGAATCAACGGCGTATCGCCATAGACCACCAGCACATCGCCATCTTGCGATTTCAGCGCCTCTACCGCACACGCCACCGCATGCCCGGTCCCTTTTTGCTCCATCTGAATCGCAATGTCGCACGCACAAATCTTCGCAACCGCCTCCATCCCCGGCGCAAGCACAGCAATCACTTGCACCGGCGAAAGCGCCCACACAGCATGGAGCACATGCGCAATCATCGGCTCGCCCGCAAGCGGGTGCAGCACCTTCGGCAGGGAGGATTTCATCCGCGTGCCCTTGCCCGCGGCAAGGATGATAACGCTACATTTGTTTGGTTTCGTTGAATTCATAGGCTATACTGCATAGCGTTTTCACGGGAGGGTGTCATGAATATTTTAGGCTGGGTGATGTTTGCGCTAGCCGGCGCATTGGCAATAGCGTGTGCAGTTTTATTCAACAAATGGCTCCATGTGCGGCTGCAACTGGCTGATAGCAAAGCCCGCATTCGCGAATTGGAAAGCATGGAAAGCCTGACCGAAGCCGCAGTGGCCGCCACTAAAATTGCTTTGGCCGAAACCGGCGCGCTGCTTTCTTCCAAATTGATTGATGACCACAAGCGTGAGAATACCGCCTCCGCCGAGCAATTCCAAAAACTCACGAAAGACATCACCACTCCCTTGGCCGAACATTTAACCAAAGTGAGCGGCCTGGTTGCGCATCTGTCTGCCAACCACCAGACCCATGCAAACACGCTCTCAGATGTGGTTTCGGCACTCAAAACCCCAACCGGCTCCGGCAAAATCGCCGAGATTGGCCTTGAAAACCTGCTGAAAAGCTTCGGCCTAGAACGCGGGCGGGATTTTGAAACGCAGTTTTCCGTTATCAGCGCAGGTAGCCGCTTGCGCCCCGATGCGCTGGTTTATCTGCCCAACAACCGCATCATGGTGATTGATTGCAAAGCCTCCTCCTTCTTGCTGGATAGCACAGCGGATGAGGGCCTGAAGGCTACGATGAACCAGCATTTGCGCGACCTTGAAAACAAGGACTATCGTGCGGCCATCACGTCCGAATTCAAAAAAACCCGTGGCACGGAACCCGTCGAAGTCTGGAGCGTCATGTACGTTCCGACCGAATCCCTCGCCGAACGCTTGAAACAGGTGGACGCCGAATTCACCAATAAACTCATGAAAGCGGACATCATCCTGGCTTCGCCCGCAACGCTCCACGGCCTGCTTTCCATTGCTCGCTTACAGATTGAAAATGAAAAACAACTCGCCAACAGCGAAAAAATTGTGGAAGCCGCAAGCGCGCTGTTAGACGGCATCAGCAGCGCCTTCGCCCACGTCGAAAAACTGGGCCGGAGCCTTAAAACTAGTGTGGATGCCTTCAATGGTTTCGCCGGCAGCGCCAACCAATTTGTCCTCTCTAGATCCCAAAAACTAACCCAACTCGGCGTCAACCCCGCCCGCGGCAAGCAACTCCCCGCAAAGCTTGGAAAGTTTGAGGTTATCCAGTCAGACCAGCAGGATGTGGCTGAAGAAGATACACCTATCCTCAACATCGTCAAAAACTAGTTGACAAATATTAACAAATCCTTAAGATGGGGTTCTCAAATAACAAGGAGCATATGTCATGACCACACGCAAAATCCCACACTATCAGCCTATCCCTTCCGTAGGAATCTTCGATCCGAGCTCAGGCGCCTTCATTGGCGTAGACCCAACATTGATCACACACAGCGAAATTCCAGAATCGCAATCTGAACTAGTGTATATAAATCCAGACGAACAAAAGCTTCACGCAGTTACCTATCTTGCGTCGCTCCAGGAACATGGGGTTACCATGGGTGATGCTCTCTCCGTTAAAGACCTGAGACAAAAACAATCCGACCTGACGCAAGTGGGAAACAAACTCAAAATGAGTTCCAAGTTCAACGCCACGGACCTGACCTATCTGGTTAACTCAGATCAAGCAAAAGCGCTTGAGGAGCCTATGAATAGTGCTGGTTTCGAATATCTCAAACGCCTCCAAGGAACGGGTACAGACACCGCATTGGCTGAAAAAATAAACAAATTAATTGAAACAGCTGAGAAAGCCGGCGTAAAAAACCCAACTGCAATTGCACAGTATATGGTTACTACCATTGATGATAGCGTAGGCCCTCGGACGGAGCTACCAGTCAACGGTGAAACCACTACCCTACAATTGGTGCCTAACAAGGAAGGACTGCTCGAACCTACACTTCCTAGATAGATAGCCTCCCCCTTGACACCCTGCTAACCCACCCTATATCCCTCCTCCGAAACGGGGCATTGCGCCATAAAACCCCTTGCAAACCTGCAAGAACAGCACTACATGCAATGCCCCGATCTTTTAAGTATCACTTTTGGAGGTAGTTTATGAATATCAGACCCCTTGGCGATCGACTCGTAGTTGAGCGTATCGAGCAGGAAGCAAAAACCGCTGGCGGGATTATCATTCCCGATACCGCGAAAGAAAAACCCCAACAAGCCAAAGTGCTGGCCGTAGGCCCGGGCACCAAAGACGAAAACGGCAAATACGTGGCTGTGGACGTCAAAGTCGGCGACATTGTGCTCTTCACCAAATGGGGCGGCAATGACATCAAAATCGACGGCACCGAATACCTGATTCTGAAAGAATCAGACGTCATCGGCGTGCTGGAAGAAAAAGCCGGGAAGAAACGCGCGGCCTAAGGCCGCGAGTGGTGAGTGGTTAGTGCTTAGTGGTTAGTTAATCACAGCACCCGCTTACCACTAACCACTAACCACTAACAACTAACCACTGGAGACTAAATCATGGCACAAGCCAAAGAACTAAAATACGGGTCGGATGCCCGTGCGCAAATCCTCGCCGGTGTGGATGCACTTGCGAATGCTGTTAAAGTCACCCTCGGCCCCAAAGGCCGCAACGTCGTGATTGAAAAATCCTTCGGCGCGCCGCGCATCACCAAAGACGGCGTCACCGTTGCCAAAGAAATCACCCTGCCCAACAAATTCCAAAACATGGGCGCGCAGATGATCCGCGAAGTTGCCAGCAAAACCGCTGACCTCGCAGGTGACGGCACCACTACTGCAACCGTGCTTGCTCAATCGATCGTCCGCGAAGGTAGCAAAGCCGTCGCCGCAGGCCTTAACCCCATGGACTTAAAACGCGGCATCGACATGGCCGTTGAAGCCGTGGTGAAAGAAATCCAAAAGAAAAGCAAACCCGTCGGCTCCAAAGCGGAGTGGGCGCAAGTGGCGACCATTTCGTCTAACGGCGACGAAGAAATCGGCAGCAAAATCGCCGAAGCGATGCAAAAAGTCGGCAAAGAAGGCGTCATCACCGTGGAAGAAGCCAAAGGCCTCGAGTTTGAACTTGATGTGGTTGAAGGCATGATGTTCGACCGCGGCTATCTCTCGCCGTATTTCATCACCAACGCTGAAAAAATGAGTGTTGAACTCGAAAACCCATTCATCCTGCTGTTTGAGAAAAAACTCACGGCACTACAACCGATGCTCCCACTCTTGGAAGCCGTGGTGCAAACGCAACGTCCACTGCTCATCATCGCAGAAGACGTGGAAGGCGAAGCGCTCGCAACCTTGGTGGTCAACAAACTCCGTGGTGGCCTGAAAGTGGCCGCTGTTAAAGCCCCCGGCTTTGGTGATCGCCGCAAAGCGATGATGGAAGATATCGCCATCCTAACCGGCGGCGAGCTGATCAGCGAAGACCTCGGCATCAAGCTTGAAACCGTCACCACCAAATCCCTCGGTAAAGCGAAAAAAGTGACCATCACGAAAGATGACACAACGATCGTTGCCGGCGGCGGTGATAAATCTTCTATCGAAGCGCGCTGCAATCAAATCCGCGCGCAGATCGAAGAAACCAGCTCCGATTACGACCGCGAAAAACTGCAAGAGCGCTTAGCGAAACTCGCCGGCGGCGTTGCGGTTCTCAAAGTCGGCGGCTCGTCGGAAATTGAAGTAAAAGAACGCAAAGACCGTGTGGATGATGCATTGCACGCAACCCGCGCTGCGGTTGAAGAGGGTATCGTCCCCGGCGGCGGCGTCACTCTGCTTTACGCTTCAAAAGCCTTGGATAAACTGAAAGGCGACAACGAAGACCAAAAAGCCGGGATCGCAATCGTCCGCCGCGCGCTGCAAGCCCCGATCCGCCAGATCGTGGAAAACGCAGGTATCGACGGCGCAGTCGTGGCCGGTAAACTCCTCGAGAGCACCGACAGCAACTACGGTTTCGATGCGCAAAAGCTTGATTATGTGGACATGATCAAAGCCGGCATTATTGACCCCACGAAAGTCGTGCGTTGCGCGTTGCAAGACGCCGCTTCGGTTGCTGGCCTGCTGATTACCACCGAGTGCGTGGTGGCCGACCAACCCGAAGACAAAAACTCTGCTGCTGGCGGTGCCGGCGGCGGCGGTATGGGCGGAATGGGTGGCATGGGCGGTATGGATTTTTAGGGCCCACGTCATCCCGGCGAAAGCCGGGATCCAGTAAGGCGATTCTTCGCCGCAAAAGGGACTTCTTGCTTCGCTAACCGCGAAGCACTGGATACCGACTTTCGTCGGTATGACACTGAATCAAAAGCCGTGGAGGGCAACTTCCACGGCTTTTTTCAGGTTGATTGTTAGTTAAATTTGATTTATTGATGGCGGCTTTAAATTCAAAAGCCCATATAGCATGTGTACGTTTCTACTTTACCATGACCCAGACTCTAAGCAGCCATTTACCATGGCATCTACGCGTGATGAGTCCATGGACAGAAAAACGCGGCTGCCGTCCCAAGTCAATTGGTCAGAACCCAAAACCTACTGGCACTATCTGCATAAACCCGGAAATCGCTTACACCTCAACTTTGTTGTCCCTAAAGACAATCCAAATGCTCCAGACAATGCTAGACAATTAAGAAAATATATCGATGCGCAGATTCAGGGGCCGCAAGATGAAGGCATCGGTGGCATGTTTTCAGGTATCAACAAACACGGCCTGGTAGCTGCAGTCAACAACCTAGAAATAAACCTGGACGTGAGAGATAAACTCGCACGCGGTGGGTTAGTGCTGGATGCGCTTACATTTCAATCAGCGTCTACAGCAGCCCACACTCTGTACCACAAGCTCGCTGAAATACAACGCGGTGGTATCATGCGGGACGCATCTGGTTTCCCTTATCGGTATCCTGCTTTTAATCTTATTATTGCAGATGCAAACGCAGCTTACGTGGTACAGTCCGCTCCTAAAGAGATTTTTCCTAAAAACGAAGAAACCACCGTCATCGGCGGACAAATAAAAACAGTGCCGCTAAGCCAGTTCGGAAAAGAATTTATAAGCAAGAATGGGGCAGCCACCATCATTGGTGACAATGTCGGGCATCACCGCGTGGTTTCCATAGAGAAACTTCCCTCCAAAGAACCCATTATCATCTGCGGCTGGGGCACAAACGACCAACGGCACTCACTACGCACCAGAGAGCTTCTGACTAAATTTACAGCATTGGTTGAGAAAGATGGAAAAGATGGCACGCGTGAGAAAGAGCTCCATTCGTTGGTTGACTGGCTCGAGTTTATGCAAGACAAAACAGAGGGCAAAGGCGGAGCCTATAACAAGTCTATCGCCCAGCCTCCCTCCAGCATTTATAACTATGAAGGTAAGAAAATTACATGGGGCACTATCAGCACATCCCTATTTACCATCAGAGAAGGAGAAGATGCCACCCCTATAGCACGAATGTACTATTCGCCAACACCTCCTAAAGTTTTTCCTCCTGAGACCTCTGCCCCTATGCAATTCCAGAAAATTAGAAGTGTTGATAGCCTAGGTAAACCAGGCAACGGCCCTACAAACCTAGAACTCAGGCCTTATGTTAACGACGAAGGAGAGCTTGCTGCAGAAGTTGATAAGATAGAGCAAATAGGCGCAACCCGCTCAACCGCGATGGGCCCTCCGAGTGCGGAGATGAGCATCATAGACGAAACACAGAGCCACAATGGAAGCAGAAAGAAATAGCGCAGCAGCACGTGAGACTATTTGCTGGGGGTGGTCTGCCCGTTTTTGGTTTGGCCTGTCAATGATTCCAGCATCCCCCTGTGATCTGCCATGGTAATAACGGAACCAATCACGATACCAGTCACCGTCATTCCAAACACCACAGCTTCAATCTTCTGATTACGATTCAACCCCTGCCAATAATCACCCACGTTTCGAAGCCCCATTTCTTTAAACCGATGCCTTACAAAAGTACGGTAGTCTTCATTGAGTTTGGACATCAACTCTGGAAGATTATGATGCATAGGGTGGTTGATATTACTAACAGCCTGACGCAAAGGTTCAACTTTCATGGCTTTTTTAGCAGCTTCAAATTCACCGGTAACCGCAACGTTCTTGTAAAGCTGATTGCGGATGATACTCGCTGTTGACTGATATCCAGTGACAATTCCAAGAGGGTAGGCAAGCGTCTTCATCCACAGACGCACATTCTGCGCAATCGGAGAATCAACTTCTGTTTTTTCTGTTGGTTCACTCATCCCTTCAGGCTACCACACCCCTTCAAAACGAACAATTTTTGAATCATGAAATATTTGTGACACCAACCCATTGATTTCCGCCCATTTGTAATAAAAGCTTCACAAAAACTGGGCCTTGGCTGTGCTATATTTGAAGGTGGGGAATACCCACTTTATCAAACGAAAGGCCAGTTTTGTCACTGAAAGATAAAGAGAAGTTGGAATCCACCACCTCGCTGAAAACCAGCGAGCCGACTTGCGCGCCTGAAAAGGCGGCGGAGTCGCACGCGCACGACTATGGCCACCATAAACCCCTGCTCGCCGAACGCATTTTCGATGTGTCGCTCTACGGCGTGTGGAACTATGGCATTCAAGTCGGCGCGTCGGTGTTGGCGGGCATGTGGTTTAAAGAAGGCGGCGGCAAACCCTATTTCGACAAAGCCGCCGAGTGGATGGGCAAAAACGTGATGAGCAAAATCACGAATAAAACTGGTGCGGCTGCCGCAAAGGAATCGCACACCTGGCTCATTTTCGCGGCCCTCATCACCGTCGGCAATCTCTTCATCCCGCCGATCCAATACATCGAATGTCGCAAAGACAAAGTCGTGGGCAAAATCAACGACTGGTTAAACGCACGCCGCGCCGCGAACGGCAATCCGCCGAGCGAACAGGAACTCAAAGACCAACAGGAAACGATCGCGGCAATCGCGGCCGAGCCACGCCAAACTCCGGCGTCGCTGTGGGGCGGGCGCATCGTTGGCCTCGCCGCCAATTTCCTCGCAGCTCACCTGGTGGGCCGCGACCGCAATATTGCGATGGAAAACGCAACGGCCGAAACCGTCAGCAAAGGCCTAAACGCCGTCGGCCTCACCAACCTCGCCAAATCCGAGAACGTGAAAAATTTTAGCCGCATCGCATTTTTGGATTATGGTTATTCGCTCATCTCCGCCAACGTGGTTTATCTCTACAGCCACTTCATCCATCCGCCGAAATACACGAACCAAAAAGACACCCAGGCCGCACCTTGCGCGCCTTCTCTTTCTTCACCTCCCCCGCAAGCGGGGGAGGGCAACGGAGCTTACGCCAAAGGCGTTAGCGCAGTGGGTGGGGGAACATTCCCCCCCGCCCCCCCCGCAAGCGGGGGGGATCAGTTTAAGGTGGCCCCCCGCAAGCGGGGGGAACTTGCTACTCCCAAACCTGAACTACTCGCTGGCAGCACTATTCACAAATCGGAATTGACCCATGACGCATCACTCGCAGTCTGAAAAGGACACTGCGGGTGAAACCCCGCAAGTTGAAAACGGCAAGCCGCCAAAAACGGCTGGCAGGCACGTGCATAACGAGCTGACGTACCGCGGTGTTGACCTTTTTCTCAACTCAACGATCGGCGTCACCACCACCTATCTGACCGAACGCACCGAAATCGGGCAGAGATGGTTTGCAAAACCCGTCAGCAATTTCTTCACAAAACTTCTCACGCCAGTTCTCAAAACTCCCGCGAAAATTGCCGAAGGCGCGCGCTGGGGCAGCATGTTTACCAGCATCATCGTCGGCGGTGCGGCGATCATTCCGCCGATGGTCGTGCTCGAGAAAAAAGAAAACAAAAAAGCGATCATCCGCTTTTTCGATGAAATCATCTACGGCAAAAAAGCCGTGGAAAACGACCCACGTTTCAAAGCATGCCACGATGCCGTTGACGACGAACCCCACAAAGGTTTCTGGACCGGCATGGCCGCGCGGTTTGCCGTACTCACGCCGATGATTCTGGCCACCATCAACCCCGACATCAACAAGCGCATGGTGAAATATCTGTATAACCCGATCGCCAAGGGCAGCAAGGCGCTCGCCGAGGGTGTCGGCATCAAACCCAAATCGCTCATCAAACGCGGTGTGATGGAAATTGCCGATGGCGATATTTCTAAAGCGCCAAAATTCGTCAGCGACTGGGATTTCATCCACCGCACCATCGGGTTTGATCTCGGCCTCACCGCCATCTACGCCTTCGCCCACGAATTCACCTATAAAGCTTTTGCTGGCTTCTTGCATGAGAGTACAAACGGCAAAGAGCTACAACTCTCAGAAACACCACCATCCGCATCCGAACCGGTCGCGTCTACACACGCACGCTGGGCGGAAAAACACCCCCACAAACACCCAACTGAACACGCCATGTCAGCATCGGAAATGCACGCGGGGATGCTATGACGCACGACAAAGAAGACTGCATCCCCGCCCACGAACGCGAAAAGCTCCCTGAAGAAATCAAATTCGACAAAGCGGTCTACGGCGGTATTTCCTACGGCGCGCAAGCCTTAACCGGCATGGGCGTAACGTACTGGCTCAAATATTCCAAAGGCAAAGAAGTCTTCCACAAAGCCGCACGCTGGCTGGCAGAAAATGTCATCAGTAAAGTCTCAAAGCTCGACCATGCACGCTCCGTAGGCCTCGCCGAAGAAACACTGATCGTTACCACCATGGTCAATGTCGGCAATCTGTTTGTATTCCCCGTCAAATGGCTGGAAAACAAAAAAGCGGACATCGTTGGCGCATGGGTCAAAGAAAACGACGAAAAAGCCGAGAAATTGAGCCCCCTGCCTAAAGAAGAAAAAGAGATGCGGCAAAAAATGCTTGCAGACTTGAAAGCCGCCCCCAAACAATCGTGGACATCCTTATGGTGCGGCCGCCTTTTTGCACTCGGCGGCGTCTACGCCTTCTTGCATAGCCCCGCCGGGGTCAAGATAAACCCCATCGGCGAAAAAGCATTCACAGAAGCCGCACGCGCAGGCATGGAAGCCCTAGGTCCCCAAGCAGCCCCCTTGGTAACACCTGCAAAACAATTTGCCGGCATCGCCTTTTACGACGTGTTTTATTCCATGATTTCGGCTGGCGGCCTCTACGTCTACAGCCACTTCATCCATCCTAAAGAACAATGCCCCGAACCGAAAACGCCTTCGCCTAAACTGGAAGCACCCAAGGAGGAGCCCGTCCCCTCCCCCGCAATTTCCGCCCCACGACTCGTGAAAAACAGCCTAGAGCCAGAAAAACGTCCGCTGGCCAAACACGAACACTTCACCGATTACATAAGCCAGGGCCAGCCCGCTCCAACACTTAGCGCGTGAGCTACTGCGCGTAGTTGAGCTTCACTTCCACCCGACGGTCATTAGCAAGACACGCTACACGCTTCTTGCGCTTCATGTTTTTAGCACAGCGGGTAACGGGCTCGTTTTCCCCCTTGCCGCCTACCAACATTACATCCGTAGGGATGTTTAAACGCGTGTTGAGGTAGTTGCGCACCGTATTCGCACGTCGTTTAGAAAGTTCCATATTCTTCGTTGCGGCACCAATTTCATCGGCATACCCAACCACCGTCGCGCTCTCAACACCCTTGGCGTGTTGAATGATCTCAATGAGAGAATCCAACTTAGCTCTGTCTTTGGACGTCAGCTTGTCTTCGTTAAATCCAAAATACACCGTACGCTGCTCTAAAGAAATCTGAGGCAACGGTGCGGGCGCAGGCACAGGTACCGGTGCAGGTGGAACCTGCATAACATTAGGTACAGGCTTGGGCGCAGGAACAGGCTTGGGTGCTTCTGGCGCGCAAGGGTCATTGCTTGCCATCCACTTCGTACGCACACAATTGCCATTGGTAGAAACTACCACTCTTTGGGTGTCGGTAATGGCGCTATCCTGCGCAGAAGACGCAAACACGGGGGCAGCAACAGCAATGGCCACCAACGAAATATAGAGACTATGATTCAACATAAAAACGCTCCTTTGTTTTTACTCAAGAGCGGAGAATCTAGGATAAAATCTTCTCGCCTGCAATCGTTAAGAGAGCCTGTATCAGAGGCTCTTCTCATAATTGAGTATTTGCAAGGGGCACAAATATGGGTTAAACACCGGCCATCTTACGTTTGGTTACTCCTATGGCTCACCCGCTGCAACCCGTCCGTGGCACGCACGATATTTTGCCTGACGAAGCACGCCTGCGTTCTGAAATCTGCAAACGCTTCCGCAAAACTGCCGAGCGCTACGGCTTCGGCCAAATCGACACGCCGATATTCGAATTCTCCGATGTCTTCCACCGCACGTTGGGGGATGCTTCCGATATCGTCACCAAAGAAACCTATACCTTCACTGACCGCGGCGGCGAATCCCTCACGCTGCGCCCTGAATTTACCGCTAGCATTGCCCGCGCATTTATCTCGAACGGCCTTGCCAACGAACTCCCCCTCAAATGGTGGTACGGCGGCCCTGCGTTTCGCTACGAGCGCCCGCAAAAAGGCCGCATGCGCCAATTTACCCAATTGGGTGCGGAACTCTTAGGCGTTGCCGAGCCGTTAGGCGATGCGGAAATGATCGCCTTTGCGCATGATGCATTAAAAAGTTTCGGCCTAAAAGACCTCACACTTGAACTGAATTCTTTAGGCGATGCCACCACGCGCAGCAAATATCGCGAAGCCCTCGTTGCCTACTACGAAAAATTCAAAACCGAACTCTCCGAAGACAGCAAACGCCGCTTGGAAAAAAACCCACTTCGCATTCTTGATTCGAAAGACGCCAATGACAAACGGATTAATGAAGGCGCACCCCGCCTACATGATTATTTTTCCGATGACGCCAAAGCGTTTTTCGACTCCGTGAAAGCGACGCTGGAATTGCTGGCGATCCCCTTCACAGTCAGCGAACGCCTGGTTAGAGGGTTGGATTACTATTCGCATGTCGTTTTTGAATTCACTAGCCAAGCCTTGGGCGCACAAAACACGGTGCTCGCCGGCGGCCGATATGACGGCCTCATCAAACTCATGGGCGGGCCGGAAACCCCGGGCGTTGGCTTCGCTTTAGGAGTCGAACGCGTGCTCGCCATTTTGGAGGAAACCGGCGGCCTGGAAGCCAAGAAACCAAGCATCATCGCCGTGGTCCCCATTGGAGATGCCGCCGAAACCCACGCCATCCAACTCACGCAAACCCTAAGAAATAGCGGCTTTGCAGTAGACATCGCCTATAAAGGCAACGCCGGAAAACGCATGAAACGCGCCGACAAAATCGGTGCCAAACTCGCCATCATGCTAGGCGACGACGAAATCCTAAACAACGTCGCTACCGTTAAAACCCTGGCCACCGGCGCGCAGGAAACCGTTGCATTTGATGCTTTACCTGAGTATCTGCAACGCCACTTATGACCAATTTTTCCCTCACCCTCGACGGCATTTTGCGGCGGTATGATGAGCTGCGCGATACGCTTTCCTCTGGCAAAGCGTCGGGCCAGGAATTCGCCAAAATTTCCAAAGAATTTTCGGATATGGAACCGATTGTCGCCAGCATCAACGCCTTCAAACAAATCGAGCAAACGGTTTCGGATTCAAAATCCATGCTCGCAGATAGTGCGCTCGATGCCGAAATGAAGACGCTAGCGGAAGACGAACTCCGCGAAGCGGAAAAGAAAATGCCGGAGCTTTTAAAAGATGTGCAAATCGCCTTACTCCCCAAAGACGCCGCGGATGAAAAAAACGCAATCTTGGAGGTGCGCGCCGGCACCGGCGGCGAAGAAGCCGCACTCTTTGCCGCCGAACTCTTCCGCATGTACCAACGCTACGCGGCCAACCACAACTGGCGGTTTGAAGTGCTCTCGATTTCTGACACGGGCATTGGCGGGTATAAAGAAGCCTCCGCCAACATCACCGGCGCGGGCGTCTTCGCGCGGCTCAAATTCGAATCCGGCGTCCACCGCGTGCAACGCGTGCCAAAAACCGAAGCGGGCGGGCGCATCCACACCTCCGCCGCCACCGTCGCCGTACTGCCTGAGGCCGAAGAGGTGGACATCCACATTGAAGAAAAAGATTTGCGGATCGACGTGTTCCGCTCCTCCGGCCCCGGCGGCCAGTCAGTGAACACGACTGACTCAGCGGTGCGCATCGTCCACCTGCCCACCGGCCTCATCGTTTCCCAACAAGACGAAAAATCCCAACACAAAAATAAAGCCAAGGCGCTGAAGGTTTTGCGCTCACGGCTTTATGAAATGGAACGCGAAAAACTCGCCAACGAACGCGCCGCCAGCCGCAAAGAACAAGTCGGCAGTGGTGACCGCAGTGAGCGCATCCGCACCTACAACTTCCCCCAAGGCCGCGTCACCGACCACCGCATCAACCTAACCGCCTACAACATCGACGCCGTTATGGAAGGCAACCTCGACGAATTCATCGACAAGCTCATTGCCGACGACCAGGCGCAAAAGCTCGCGGAGTTGGGGTAGTTGCAAGCCGTTATTAAAACACTTGTTGATGCAGGCATCGAAAGCGCCAGACTCGATGCGCAGTTGCTACTCGCGCACGTTACCGGCAAAACGCGTGAAGAAATATTGCTTGAATCCCCCACCCTCACACCCACACAACAAAACGCATTCGATGCACTCATTGCTCGCCGAGCGAACCGCGAACCACTTTCCCACCTTATAGGCAAGCGCGAATTTTACGGTCGTGAATTTATTGTGACGAAAGATACGCTAGACCCCCGGCCTGACAGCGAAACGCTGATTGAAGCAGCCTTATCTCTCCTTACCTCCCCCGCTTGCGGGGGAGGGCAACGGAGCTTACGTCCAAAGGACGTTAGCGCAGTGAGTGGGGGAACTCTTCCCTCTCCCAGTTTTGTAACGCAGGCTACGCCTGCTAACAAAACTTGCCCTCTCCCGCACGCGGGAGAGGTAAAGATTCTTGATGTAGGAACAGGCACCGGCTGCCTGCTGCTGACCCTGCTGGCAGAATTGCCACAAACGCAGGGAATCGGCGTGGATATCAGCGAAAAAGCCCTCACTGTTGCGGCCCAAAATGCAGAAAAATTGGGAGTGGCAGAAAGAACTGAATTTTATGTCGGCGATATGGCGTCATTGCGAGGAGCCATCGGCGACGAAGCAATCCAGAAAATGCAGCAAAGCACTGGATTGCTTCGTCACTCCGTTCCTCGCAATGACGTCCTTTTTGACCTCATTATCAGCAACCCCCCCTATATCGCAACCGCTGAAATCGCAACCCTCATGCCCGAAGTTGCTCAATTTGAACCAAAATTAGCTTTGGATGGTGGCAAAGATGGGCTTGACTGTTACCGCAAACTTGCTAAACAAACGCTTGGTCTGCTTGCGCCTCGCGGGGCGCTGGTGCTGGAAATTGGCAGCACACAGGCGGATGCCGTAAGCGCGTTGATGCGCGAAGGCGGGCTTCATGTGGAAGCCGTAGCGAAAGATCTGGCGGGAAACCCACGTTGCATCATCGCGCATAACCCATAAGACAGGAACGAACTCGTGAACATGCATAGCAATAACAATCCAAGACGCAGGCACCAAGGTGGCGGTCAAGGCGGCGGGCATCATCGCCGCGGCGGCAGCAATAACAACAATCGCCGCTTCTCCGGCCCCCCACGCCCCGGTAAAAACTACCGCGCACTCATGGAAAAATACCAAAACATGGCGCGCGACGCCATGGCTGGTGGCGACCGCATCTTGGCCGAATATTATTATCAGCACGCCGACCATTATTTCCGCATGCAGCAGGAATTCGCCGGCGAAAAAACCAAGTGGCAAGCCCAAAAT
Source organism: uncultured Rickettsiales bacterium (assembly GCA_964405685.1). Taxonomy (GTDB): domain Bacteria; phylum Pseudomonadota; class Alphaproteobacteria; order Rickettsiales; family SXRF01; genus CAYOOP01. The sequence goes on along the minus strand of CAYOOP010000005.1, from coordinate 81,211 downwards.
CCGGACGCGCCCGAGACGGATGATTTCCCCACCGAACCCGGCGAAGTTCGCCCCGAAGGCGACACCTCACCCGATGTTGACATCCCCAACAACAGCAGCGTGCTGCCAGCGTTCTTGCATCGCAAAGTGGAAGTGAAATCCGGTAGCGAAAAACCGGTTGAAGATAATCAGGGCTGGGAAGAGTAGTCGTAAGCCAACCGCCTATTTCTTACGCGAGTCTTTTTGAGTTTTTGCTGCAGCTATGCTAGGATAAAAATTGTCCGGCAAGGTGGCGCCGCATTCGTTCGCCATACAACCACCGATATCGTTCAATAGAGCTGCCAGAATTGGACGATGACTAAAGGGCACGGGATTCTCCGGCGACGTCTTTAAATAAGCTAACATCGTTCTCATAGCGTCCCGAAACTCTTCTTCTCCTTGCTTACCCCTCTCCGCAAGTAGTTCTTCTACCTCAGCGAGTGGTTCCGTTTCTGGTAATGAGAAAGCGGCATTTGGCATATGGTGTATGCCGTAATCCTCTTGCCATACGTCCGTATCAAACTTACGATTAGCAACAGCACGGCACGCGATACCCAACGCATCCACCTCATTTGCAAAGACCTTGTTGCGAGGAAAATACGTCGCACGGAAATCCTCCAAACTCCGGATAGACTGACTCAGTGCATATTGAGTATCACCCCAATTGTCCATAAGACTATTCCTCGTCATCCCGCATAAAACCAATGCGGCGTTTCTTTTCCGGCATGGGTGGTGTTGCGATTTCATCAATCATCAGAAAAATCGCCCTGATTTTTTCGTCATGATCTTTGTATTTGTGTTTCAGCAGTGCCAACTCGCGCTTGATAATCTCCTGCGAGCCTGCAAGCCCGCGCATTTTCACAAACGCCCGCATAATCGCAATGTTCACCGCCACCGCCCGCGGGCTATTCAAAATCCCCGAAAGCATGGCAATGCCCTGCTCGGTAAAGGCATAAGGGAGATATTTCCTCCCTCCACGCCCCTCTTTTTGAGTCACAATTTGTGACCCAAAATGCGCATCCTGTTGTTTTGTATACATTTTCTTATTTGAGGTTCCAATTTGGAACCTCAAACGTTCATACTCGTCCCATGTCAATTGAAACATAAAATCTTCAGGAAAACGCTCGATATTTCGCTGCACTGCTTTATTGAGGTTCTTTGTTTCCACCTGATACAGCCGCGCGAGGTCGGAATCGAGCATCACCTTCTGCCCACGCAGCATCAGGATGGTGTGTTCAACGTTTTCGATGTGGGTAAACGACTTGGATGATTTCTTCATGGAGCAAACTCAATACGGTAAATCGTTTAGATCAACATTCACATAATCGGGATCGGGCACAATATCAAATCGCACTGCGTTAATTGTAGCGCATCCCTCCATCCATGCTTTACACACACGGTGCATACCATCGGCAACACGGCCATCAGGAAAGAGAATGATAGGATAACGCAAATCTGTGTTTTGAATCAGCTTCGCATGTTCGGCAATCGCTTTACACGTAGGGGCTAGATCATCAAACCAATGGTTTTCCTGCCACTCTGCAATATCAGAAAGCGGGGTTTCTATTACGGGAAAATCTTTAGATAACGCCACCAACCGATGCACATCCCAAATATGCACCTCATTTCCAACTTTTCTTGGGTGATATTGCTTTCGCACTCTACGCCGCCTCGCCTTTATCTTTTTCCTCCGCCAGTGCTTTGATGGCTTTCGGCGAGAGTTGCAAATTCAACTCTTTCAACTGCTTCTCACTCGCCACGTTCGGCGCTTGCATCAGCAAATCCTCGGCTTTCTGGTTCATCGGGAACGCAATCACTTCACGAATATTGGGTTCATCGGCAAGCAACATCACTATGCGGTCCACACCCGGTGCCAAGCCGCCGTGCGGAGGCGCACCAAACTTAAATGCATTGATCATCCCGCCGAAACGTTCATCCACCATTTCGGGGCCATAGCCCGCAATTTCAAAGGCTTTGTACATAATTTCCGGCCGGTGGTTGCGAATCGCCCCGCTTGAAAGCTCCACGCCATTACACACAATGTCATACTGATACGCCAAAATCTCGAGCGGGTTTTTAGTGAGCAGCGCCTCCATTCCCCCTTGCGGCATCGAGAACGGATTATGCGAGAAGATGATTTTTTTCTCCTCTTCGTCATATTCAAAATACGGGAAATCCACCACCCACAGGAATTTAAACACGCCTTGTTCAATGAGCCCCAGCTCCGAACCCAAATGCGTACGCACCTGCCCCGCAAGCTTGGCAGCCGCCAGTTCCGCGCCGCTGGAGAAAAACACCGCATCACCCGGCTTCAGACCTGCGGTCTGCTTTAGTTCTACCAATTTCTCTGGGCTCAAAAATTTTGCAATCGGCCCCTTAGGTTCATCGTTCGCATCAAAACCAATATACGCGAGGCCTTGTGCGCCTTGCGCCTTGGCAAATTCAATCATGTTATCAAAAAAGCTTCGGGGCTTATCCGCACAGCCCGGCGCCGGAATCGCACGCACCGTGCCGCCCGCCTCAATCACCTTGTTGAAAATCCCAAACCCCGACCCACGCCAGATTTCCGCCGCATCGGTAATCAAAATTGGGTTGCGCAAATCCGGCTTGTCGGAGCCATATTTCAACATCGCCTCTTTATACGTAATCCGCGGGAATGGCGCTTTGGTCACGGTCTTGTTGCCAAACTCTTTGAACACGCCTTCCAGCACCGGCTCAATCGCCGCGAACACGTCTTCCTGCGTTACGAAGCTCATCTCAATATCGAGCTGATAAAACTCGCCGGGGCTACGATCCGCACGCCCATCTTCATCCCTAAAACACGGCGCAATCTGAAAATATTTGTCGAAGCCAGAGACCATCAGCAACTGCTTAAACTGCTGAGGCGCTTGCGGCAACGCGTAGAATTTGCCGGGGTGAATGCGCGACGGCACTAGATAATCCCGCGCGCCTTCGGGCGAGCTTGCGGTCAAAATCGGCGTTTGGAATTCATTGAACCCCGCGTCCGTCATACGGCGCCTTAAGCTCGAAATTACCCGGCTGCGCAACATAATATTATTGTGAATTTTCTCGCGGCGTAGATCCAGAAAGCGATATTTCAGCCGCGTTTCTTCCGGCTGTTCGCGCTCGGCGTTGATCTGTAGCGGCAGCGGATCCGCGGCGGATTCCAGATGGTAGCTCTCTACGGCCAGTTCAATCTCACCGGTTGCGATATCTTTGTTGATGGTCTCCGCTGTGCGCGCAACCACACTGCCAGTTACCGTAATCACGCTTTCCAGCTTCACGGCATTTAACTCCGCAAACCCGGCTTTGCCTTCGGTGGCGACCAATTGGGTGATGCCGTAATGATCGCGCAGATCCACAAACAGCAGCTGACCGTGGTCGCGCACGCGGTGTACCCAGCCGGAAAGTTTTGCTGTCCTGCCGACATCGGCCTTGGTCAATTGATTGCAGTGGTGTGTGCGGTAGGTGTGCATAAGTCATCCTATGAATGAAGACCCTCGCGTATAATCCATAGTGAGCGCGAAGTAAAGCTTGGCAACCGCCATCATGCCCCCTGCCCGTCCAACAACTAACACATTATAATATAATGATATTGTTCATTTTTCTATATTCCAATTACCAATCACTAATCACGAATCACCCCCCTCTCAATTGTCACAAAACCTTCACTTAAATTTGCACCGATATGGGGTAGAATGAGGGGTATCAACAATAGTGAATTGAGAGTTTGGTTATGCAAATTACGGACCGTATTTCTGCCACCTTAAAGGATAAGCTAACCCAAAACGGGGCAAGCGCTTGTGAGGTAGAAACGCGAGCTGGTTATTCACACTCTGATACCAACAGCCAAGCTGAAGCAACCCTCGAATTTATCATTAAATCTCCTTTAGTCGAAACGGACCCTTCTGCTTTTGAAAAACAGTTTCTTGCAGCGCTATCGCAGATAGAAGCGCTCAAACCCTACGTTACAACCGAATCCGAAACCCATCATATGAAACGGCTAGCAACCGACCTGGAAGGGTTCATTAAAACGGAAGCTGAGTTGAACGCAAAGAATACCGGCGAAAAATTCGCAACTATTCCCCATGAATACGTCAAGTGGTTTGAAGAGCTGTCCAAACGCAATGAGTATTCCATTAAGCACGCGCTCAACGTTTCCAAAACCAATATTGGCGTCATTGAAATTAAAATCAGTACACCTAAGGATGTCGATCCGGAAGTAATCGTTAAAAACTTCGAAGCACGCAAAGACGCCATTATGGAGATGCTTGCAGATCGCGTCGTGAAATATGCCGAAGGTCTCGATACGCCTGAGAAAAAAGCGGCACTAAAAGAGCAAGTAAAGAAACTGAATGTGACCTTTGCCGCTTCCAGCAATGAGTGGGGCAAGAGTGTTGAGATTCAAATCATGTCGGACGCTCAGCGTGATTTCCTTAAAAATCCTGGTAGCGCCCCACCTAAAGATCCCGGTGCATTTGTCGATACCAATCCGCTCATGAAATTGCAGGACGGCGATGACGACAAAGACAAAGGCCCGTCCAAGCCGCAACCACACCTGAAAAAAGCGCTCGCCCGGGCGTTTTTATTCGCTGGCGACAAAGCCAACGAAATTTTCCCGCTCATCGCCGGCAAAGAAGACATGCGCCGCGCCGTTATTAAATCTCTCGTTGGGCTCAAAAACAAACAATCCGGCAACGTGGAACTTGGCAAAAAGATTGATGCGTTTATTGCTGATGACGTATTCAAAAATCCCAACGAGTGGAATATGCCAGTTGAAAAACGTGAGGTTAAGAAATCATCTCCGTGCTTTATTAAAAGAACCGCATATGCTGATGGTAAGCTCTATGAGAAAGGAGTTATGAACGTTACCTTTAATCTCCCAGCCGATAAATTCCCACAGATTCAAGAAGCTCTCGCTGCATCGCATACCGACAAATCCTGCCACATGGCGAAGGTGGATTCGATCGAGCCGGTGGCGGTTGTTTCAGGCCACCAAGAAGTGCATGATGCAACCAAACACTTGATAGGCAAAGCCGGCAAGCCCGATGAAGTCGGCGACAAGCTCCTTGCCGCGCTTTCTTCGGCGCAAGAAAAAGTCAACAAGCGCATTGAAACCAACCTGGAAAGCGTGAACGTCGGCGAACAAGACCTCGAAACCTATCACAACTTCCAGCGCGATTTCGCCGCAGCCATGGCGCAAATCCCCACGCCCGTCATGTCGCCCAGCAGCATCAGAAGCAGCAGCCCGGGCGTCGCAATGGCGATCTAACGTCATCCCCGCGTAGGCGGGGATCCAGCGCTTTGCGGTAGCAAAGCAAAAAGATCCTATTGCGCCGCAGACGCGGCTTACTGGATTCCCGTTTTCACGGGAATGACGGCTGTACTTAAATCACCTTCCCCATCAAATCATATTCATCCGCAGCCGTAATCGCCATGTCCACGATGTGCCCGGGCAGCGCACGTTTTTTGCCTAAGTCAATCTTCACCACGCCATCAATTTCCGGCGCGTCGCCTTTCGTGCGGCCGATGGCTTCGGCTCCATTTACCGAATCAATCAACACCTGCTGCACCGTGCCTATTTTACGCTTCAAGCGCGCGGCGCTGATTTTTTGTTGCGCGGCCATAAACCGGTGCCAGCGTTCTTCTTTCACGTCCTCCGGCACTGCGCCATCAATGGCGTTGGCATCCGCGCCGTCCACCGCTTCGTATTTAAAACATCCCACGCGGTCGAGTTGCACCTCTTCCAACCAATTCAGCAAAAACTGAAAATCCTCCTCCGTCTCGCCGGGAAAACCGACGATGAAGGTAGAACGGATGGTCAGTTCAGGGCACGCTTCACGCCATTTTTTAATGCGCTCCGCGGTTTTTTCCTGCGCGGCCGGCCGCTTCATCGCCTTCAGTACGCGCGGGCTTGCATGTTGAAATGGAATGTCCAAATACGGCAGAATTTTGCCCTCACACATCAAAGCGATTGCCGAGTCCACATGCGGATAAGGATACACATAGTGCAAGCGCACCCACACGCCGAGCTTGCCAAGCTCCTCGCATAGGTTGAGGAATTTCGTGCCGCCTGCATATTTAATATCCACGCCATACGCACTGGTATCCTGCGAAATGACCAGCAATTCCTTCACGCCGGATGTCACCAAGACTTCCGCCTCGCGCATCACCTCCGCCAGCGGTCGGCTCGCCAAATCCCCGCGCAATTTCGGGATAATGCAAAACGAGCAGCGGTTGTTGCAGCCTTCAGAAATCTTCAAATAGGCATAATGCTTGGGAGTTAAGCGCACGCCTTGCGGCGGAATCAAATCCAGCTTCGGGTCATGCGGCTGAGGTGCGGCCTCATGCACGGCTTTCACCACGCTTTCATATTGATGCGGTCCGGTGATCGCAAACACGCTCGGGTGCGCCTTTTTAATGACGTCAGGCTCTGCACCCAAACAACCCGTGACAATCACTTTCCCATTTTCCGCCAGCGCATCGCCAATCGCGCCTAAGCTCTCATCCCGCGCGCTGTCTAAAAATCCGCAGGTGTTGACAATCACGACGTCCGCCCCCGCATAATCGGGCGAAAAATCATATCCTTCAACCTTCAGCTGGCTCATGATCCGTTCAGAATCGACCAGCGCTTTCGCGCAGCCGAGCGAGACAAAACCAACCTTGGGCGCAACCTGTAGATTTTTCATGGCGTTCTTTCTTAATTCCCGCTAAATAGACCGATAATCATCTGCCACGCAAGCAAATATGAAGCCCAAACGCTCCCATTCGCCCTCCCTGCTCAAAATCGCGTTTGAGACCAAACGCGCAGAATTGGCTGATGTTTTCCGTGGAAACGGCGATGCATCCGGGTTTATTCAGTCGCTTAGCACCCACATGGATAGCCTAATCCGCGACCTGTTTGGCAATTTCAAAGGCCCCGCCGCCATTATCGCAACCGGCGGCTATGGCCGCCAAGAACTCTTCCCCGGCTCCGACATCGACCTGTTTTTCCTCTACGACCCCAAAGCCAGCAACGACCTCCCTACACTCGTCGACACCATCCTCTACCCCCTATGGGACTTGAAACTCATCGTCGGCCACGCCACACGCACGCTGGAAGAAACCCTAGAATTCACCCGCGAAAATATCTCCGAACGCACCACCCTGCTCGACGCCCGCCTCATCTGCGGCGATGCCAAGCTCTTCGACCGCTTCACTACCCGCTTTAGATCCGAAATCATGAACGGTAACGAACTCGAATTCGTCGAAACCAAGTTGCGCGAGCGCGACGAACGCCACGCGCGCATCGGCACATCGCGCTTCATGCTCGAGCCGAACGTCAAAGAAAGCAAAGGCGCGTTGCGCGATTTGCAAACGCTCCACTGGCTCACCCAAGCGGTCTACAACACACGCTCGCTCGAAGAACTCCAAACCCGCGGACTCTTGACCGAAAGCGAAGTGCGCGATTTCAAGCGTGCCGAACATTTCCTGTGGAAACTCCGTGCGCATCTCCATCTCGCCACTGGTAAGTCCGATGAGATGCTAACCTTCGCCCTCCAACAAAAACTAGCGCCCTTAATGGGCTACGCGCACCCCGAACCACACCAAGCCGTTGCGCGCCTCATAAAGCGCTATTTTTTGGTCGCCACCCACGTCGGCAGCCTTACACGCACCGTCTGCGCGCTTTTAGAAATGGAGAAAAAACGCAAACCTAAACGCCCGCTCGCGCAGATGATGTATCATCGATGGAAACTCTCCGGCTTCATCTTAGAAGGCGAACGCTTAACCACTTTACGCAGCGACGAATTCGAAAAACAACCCCTTAGGATGATGGAATTGTTTTCAGTCGCCTGCGCCCACGGCCTTGATATTCACCCACGCACGCTACAAGCGATCACCCGCAATGTAAAACGCGTCGATAAATCTTTCCGGGAAAACGCTGAGGCCTGCGCACAGTTCATGGCCATTCTCCAACACCCCGAACACCTGGAAAAAACCGTCCATATCATGACGGAAGTGGGACTGTTAGGACGCTTTATCCCTGCGTTTGCACGCATCACCGGCCAGACACAATTTAACATGTATCACATTTACACGGTGGATGAGCACACGATCGTCGCCCTCTCACAACTTCGCCGCGTGCGCCTGGGTGCATTTAACGACGACCTGCCAATTGCGAGCAAAGTCGTCGGCATGGTGCAATCCCCGCATGTGCTCACCCTTGCATTGTTTTGTCACGACATCGCCAAAGGCCGCGGCGGTGACCACGCCTCCCTCGGCCAAACCATCGCCGAGAAACTGGCGCTGCGCATGGGCTTTTCTGCGGAAGATGCGCAGACCGTGTCCTGGCTTGTCGAACACCACCTTCTCTTCTCCAGCACCGCCCACAAACGCGACCTGGGCGACCCCAAAACCATCAGCAATTTCGTAAACATCGTCCAAACCATGGAGCGCCTGCGCCTCTTGCTGGTGCTCACCGTCTGCGACATGCGCGCAGTCTCCCCCAACGTATGGAACAGCTGGAAGGCAAGCCTGCTGCGGGAACTCTATGCCCGCGCCGAAGAATTGATTTTAACCGGCACGCAAGCAAGCGACGAAGAAGGCAACTACACACTCACCGAAGCACTCTGCAAACTCCTCCCCACTGAAAAGCGAGAAACCTTCTCGCATTATTTCGAACTCGGCAATCGCAGCTATATCGCCGCCTTCAATGCTTCCGCTCACGCGCGCATTTTCAATCTGCTACACACACTCGAAAACAGCGTTGCACCCTTTGCTTTCAGCATCGAACACAACGCCGAGCGCGAAATCACCGAATGCATCATCGCAACGCCCGACAAAGCAGGTCTTTTCTCCAAACTCGCTGCAGCCTTTGCCCTTGCCGGTGCCAGCATCACCGCCGCAAAAATTTTTACCTTGAAAAATGGCATCGCGGTCGATGCTTTCCAAATTCAAGGGATCGACGGCAAAGCCTTCGATGGTAGAGACAAGCTCGCGCGTCTCACCAAAAAGCTGGACCACATCTTAAGCAGTGAAATCAACATCGAGGAAGAACTGCGCGCACTCAAACCTTCCTACCCTACGCGCAAAACTAGTTTCAGCAATGCCGTGCAGGTGGCGGTTGATAACGACGCCAGCAACATCTACACCGTTATTGAAGTCAACACCGCCGACCGCCCAGGGCTGCTTTATAGCATCACAAAAGCCCTCTCCTCGCTGGGATTATCCATCGCCTCCGCGCACATCACGACGTATGGCAATCGCGCCGTTGACGTCTTCTACGTCAAAGATGCCTTCGGCCACAAAATCACCCATGAAAATCGCATTCAGGAAGTCCGCAACATTCTCGCCGGAGTCAACGCATGAACCCGATGCAGCAAGCACTAGCAATCGCCAAAACCGGCACCGCAAACGGCGAAGTTCCTATCGGCGCAGTAATAGTTCATAACGGTCAAATCATCGCAAGCGCTCATAACCTCACCGAAACTGAAAACGACCCCACCGCCCACGCTGAAATGCTCTGCATCCGCGAAGCCGCGAAAAAACTGGGCGAACCGCGCCTCCCCGAATGCGACCTCTACGTCACGCTAGAACCTTGCCCCATGTGCGCCACCGCCATCTCCTTCGCCCGCATCCGCAAACTAATCTACGGCGCCTATGACCCCAAAGGCGGCGGCGTAGAACACGGCCCCAAAATCTTCGCGCATAGCACCTGCCACCACCGCCCAGAAATCATCGGCGGCATAGACGAAGCCGAATGCGGAGAGATTCTAAAAACGTTTTTTGAAAAAAGAAGATAGATGTCATTCTGAGCGCAGCGAAGAATCTAGATCCTTCACTTCGTTCAGGATGACAGCATTACTTGTTGCATCCAAACACCGCCTGCGCGCCGAGTTGCTCTTCAATCCTGAGCAATTCGTTGTATTTCGCCAAGCGATCCGTGCGGCACAGCGAGCCAGTTTTGATCTGCCCGCAATTGGTGGCAACCGCCAGATGCGCAATCGTCGTATCTTCCGTCTCTCCCGAGCGGTGCGAAAGCACAGCGCGGTAGCCCGCACGCTGCGCCATTTCCACGGCTTGCAGCGTTTCGGTCAGCGTGCCGATCTGGTTGACTTTCACCAACAGAGCATTTGCCAAACCATCAGCAATGCCTTGTTTCAAAATGCTCGGATTGGTGACGAATAAATCATCCCCCACTATTTGAACCTTAGCACCCAAACGCTCGGTGATGGCTTTCCACCCCGCGCGATCGTCCTCCGCGAACGGGTCTTCAATCGAGCTAATGGGAAACGCTTTCACGAGACCTTCGTAGTAATCCACCAATGCGTCGGCCTTCAGCTTTTTGCCGTCAATATGATAGACGCCATCCTTATGAAATTCGGACGATGCCGCATCCAGCGTCAGGTAAACGTCCTCACCCGCTTTATAGCCAGACACATCAATTGCTTTCATAATAACTTCAAGTGCTTCTTCTGCACTCTTCAAGTTCGGTGCGAACCCGCCTTCATCGCCTACATTGGTATTATGTCCGGCTTTTTTGAGAATGGATTTCAGCGCATGAAACACCTCCGCGCCCATGCGAAGCGATTCTGAAAAACTCGGAGCACCAATCGGCTGGATCATGAATTCCTGAATATCAATCGCATTGTCAGCATGCACACCACCGTTGATGATGTTCATCATCGCAACCGGCATCCTCGTTGCCTTCTCCCCACCCAAATAACGAAACAGCGGCAATTTCGCCGAAGCCGCCGCCGCTTTCGCAACCGCCAGCGAAACTCCCAGCGTCGCATTCGCGCCTAAATTCGCTTTGTTTGGCGTGCCGTCTAATTTCAAAAGTATTTCATCAATCTTTGCCTGGTCTTTCGCATCCATACCCATCAGCGCATCCGCAATCGCACCCTGCACATTCGCCACAGCTTTTTTCACGCCCTTGCCGCCATAACGCTTGTCGCCATCACGCAGTTCCAGCGCTTCTTTCGAACCGGTCGATGCGCCCGACGGCACCGCCGCGCGGCCAAAACTGCCGTCTTTTAAGGTAACATCCACCTCCACGGTGGGGTTACCCCGGCTATCAATAATTTCACGTGCACATATCGAAGCAATTGTTGACATAACACTCCTAATTAAAATTCCCACCCAGATTGCCACTGCGTTGCCGATGCAATCCCTTGCCCGGCCAGATGGCGTACTGAGCCGCAGGCTCGAGCACCTCGCTCACATAATCGCCCATCTTAATACGGGCGGTGGGGCTTGCAATTTCGATTTTTCGCCAGGGGCGGAGCGTCACTTCCTGCTGCTCGCCCAGCACATCCACGATGAACACACGCGGCACTTCATCCATATTCATAATCGAAGCCGCATTTGCGCGCGCGCATAGTACCACAGCCAAAATAGGGATCAACCATAATGTGAAACGCATAGTTTCTCCGTGCAAAAACTGGAAAGGTGTGATATGAAAGCTATAACATGCTAAGATAAAAAAGCAATCGGGTGCTCCCCTTTCCGTCAACTTTTGTGACGCCGTTATCCGAAGCACCTCAAAAGCCCAAATAAAGGGCATATAACTGGGATACATTGTTTGCAACAACAGGAGAGGATTTTATGGGTACCGTCGAATCACCAGTGTCTCTAGCGACTCCCGTCGCGCTCACGCAAATGGAGGGCGACATCGCCGCCAGCCGCCGTCTTGAGCACGCCGTCATGGAACTAGAAGACGCCGTCTATGCCGTGCTGGACTCCAGCAAAGGCCATTCCTTCCACGATGTGGATTTTCTCTATTGGGACCGCACGCTCAAAAACGTCGCCACCCCCATCTCCATGGCGCTTTCCGAATACAAAGGCCCCCGCCGCTTCCACTACCACTACCGCCACGACCCCGACGAAAACGCCCGCATGGTGCCGGTGCTCGAATCGCCGCTGCTTATGCTGGTGCGCGTCTGCCGCGATGCGCTTATCCGCTGCAACGACATGGTCGGCATCGACGAAAAACGCACCGCACGTTTAAAATCGAAACTGGAGCTATCGCTGCGCCTGGTGCTATCGTCGTACAACGCTACGGTGTCTTAACCACCGCTTCAATCGCCTGAAGCTCCGTGAGCAAGGCCTTCATCTCCGCAAGCGGCACCATGCACGGGCCATCCGAAGGCGCGTTGTCCGGGTCGGGGTGGGTTTCCATGAACACACCCGCAACGCCAACAGCAATCGCCGCACGCGCGAGTGGCCGCACGAATTCCCGTTGACCTCCTGAAGCGCCGCCAAGCCCACCCGGCTGCTGCACGCTGTGGGTGGCATCAAAAATCACCGGATAGCCGGTCGCCGCCATAATCGGCAACGCCCGCATATCATTCACCAAAGTATTATACCCAAACGATGCGCCGCGCTCGGTGAGCATGATATTTTCATTACCGGTCGATGCAATTTTCGCCGCCACGTTTTTCATATCCCACGGCGCCAAAAACTGCCCCTTTTTCACATTCACCACCTTGCCGGTGTTCCCTGCCGCAATCAACAAATCCGTCTGCCGACACAAGAATGCCGGGATTTGAAGCACATCCACCGCTTCCGCCAGCGGCGCGCATTGCGCTGCATCGTGCACATCGGTCAGCACTGGCAACCCAAGCTTTTCACGAATTTCGGCAAACACAGGCAGCGCACCTTTAAGCCCAATGCCGCGCTGTGCGGACACACTCGTACGGTTCGCTTTATCAAACGAGGTTTTAAAAATCAGCCCAATGCCAAGCGCGCTGGTGATGTTTTTGAGTTCGGTCGCCACTTCCATCGCATGATCACGCGATTCCATCTGGCACGGCCCCGCAATCAACGTAAACGGCAAATGGTTGCCAATTTTGAGTGACCCAAGCGTGATTGTTTTCTGTGTCATACCAATTCCTTTTTAAATTCCGCCATCACTTCTTTCGCAAGCTTTGCCGCATTACCCGCCTTATGCATCGCATCCACCAGGCTCGAGCCCACCACCACGCCATCTGCGCCTTTTAAGGCTTTCGCATCGGCCGGAGTTTTAATCCCAAACCCAACGGCAACCGGCAGTTTCGTATGCTCGCGAATCTTCGCAACCGCTGCGGCCACACTTGCAGCATCCGCCCCTTTCGCGCCCGTAATGCCCGCGATGGCAATGTAATAGATATAGCCCGATGCATTTTTTACAAGCAGTGGCAGGCGATTTTCCAGTGACGTCGGCGCAATGAGGCGCACCAAATGTACCTCATGCTTTTGCAAATGCACCGTCAACTCCGCCTCTTCTTCCGGCGGCAAATCCACCACAATCACGCCGTCCACGCCCGCTTCATTCGCCGCCGTGCAAAACGCCTCCGCCCCCATATGAAATATGGGATTATAATACCCCATCAGCACCAGCGGTACATTCGCATGTCTAGAGCGAAACCGCGCAGCCGTTTCCAGCACTTTCACCAGCGTCATCCCCGCTTCCAACGCGCGCAAGCCAGCCGCCTGAATCACTGCGCCATCGGCCATCGGGTCCGAAAACGGAATCCCCAGCTCAATAATGTCTGCACCGCCCGCCACCAAGCCATCCAAAATCGCGTCCGTATCTCCATCCCCGCACATGATGAAGGGAATCAACGCCGCTTGATTTCTAAGTCGCGCAAAGGTGTTTGCAATCCGGCTCATGGTCTCATTCCTAATGTATCCGTCATAGCAAATATACTTTTTTTTGTGCCGCCGGCATCGTTGGAGGCTTTATATGATCGAAATGTGCATTCCATTGCGCACGCAAAACCAGCGCCGCATTCGGGGCGATTTCCGCAGCCGTTTTCTTCGCTTCCTCCACCGCCAATTGAACGCATTCTACGATAGGCTCAGGCAAATCTTCCAGCGCTAGCGGAGTTTTGCGCCGATTGGCCTCTTGCAATAAATCCAGCAGAAAGGATTGCAGGTGACCCTGGCTATCCAACAAATCTCCACGTTCATGCAACTTGGTCAAAAACCAATTAGCAACCGGCCTTCCAGTCTCTGCTTCCTGCTTCAAGTCCTGCAATAAATCCCTATAGTCATCCATGATTTCATACACACGAAACAGTTTAAGAACACCCGGAAAACACGCTGCAATATCATCATGCGTTAATTGACTTGTAGCATCGATTTGATTTCTGATAGACGCAGACCGATGAAACCAGTTCACAATAAACGTAAGTAGCACATCCGTAATTTTACGGTCGGTCTCCAGAACCTGCTGCCTGATTTTAGGAGATTTATTACGCTGGTATTCGATCAACAGCCCAGCTTCTTGCTGCACCAAATGCGCTGCAAGATTTGCAAAAGCAATGCCCTCTTCCTGAGCACACAAACCCAGATCCACCAGTTTCTGTGCACGCTCATATTCCTCTTTATGAAAAATACGGCCATCTCTCAAAAAATCAGACGGTGCGGTTCCAAGCACAGCCTTGCCAGCACTCAGGAGACTTTCAGGCACCATGGTATCAATACGATCATCAATGGCGTGGATCGACGTTGCAAATTGCTTCATGGCCAGCGGCAATTGCACCGGCCGGTTGAGCAGAAACGTCGTTTTGTTTATGGGCACCTCAGAAGCAACGAGTGCGTATAAACCATGCGCTATGTATTGCATATGTCTCTCGCGCATGCCCGGAGAACGCAGAAACGACGTTAATACGGACTCAAAAAGAGTTTGCGGGGGAATTTTTAACTGATCAGCGTCCATACATGCACCGTCACAACTTCACCCCCAACTCCTTGGCCACAGTGAAAATATCTTTGTCGCCGCGTCCACAAAGATTCACCACCAACAAATGATCCTGCGGCAGGCCGGGTGCGATTTTCAGCACATGCGCGAGCGCGTGGCTCGGCTCGAGCGCGGGAATGATGCCTTCCAATTTCGACACCTTCTGAAACGCATCGAGTGCTTCTTTGTCCGTAATCCCCACATATTTCGCACGTTTGATTTTGGATAAATGCGCATGTTCGGGGCCAACACCCGGGTAATCCAAACCGGCAGAAATCGAATGCGTTTCGGTGATTTGCCCATCACCATCCTGCAACAAATAGCTCTTAAAGCCATGGAGTACACCCACTTCGCCTTTGCTGATGGACGCTGCATGATGCTCGGTTTTAAGGCCCTCCCCTGCGGCTTCCACCCCAATCATCTGCACGCTTTCATCACCAATAAACGGATAAAAAAGTCCAATCGCGTTGGAACCACCGCCAATTGCTGCCACCAACGTATTGGGCAATTTACCTTCCGCCGCCATCATCTGTTCACGCACTTCACTACCGATGACGGCTTGAAAATCCCGCACCATTTCCGGGTACGGGTGTGGCCCCGCCGCCGTGCCAATCAAATAAAACGTGTTCGAAACATTCGAAACCCAATCCCGTAAGGCTTCGTTCATCGCATCTTTCAGCGTCCGTGATCCACTCTTCACAGGAATCACTTCCGCACCCAGCAACTTCATCCGGAACACATTGGGTGCCTGGCGTTCGATATCCCGCTCGCCCATATACACCACACATTGCATCCCAAACCGCGCGCACACCGTAGCCGTCGCCACGCCGTGTTGCCCTGCCCCGGTTTCCGCAATCACGCGCTTTTTCCCAAGCCGCCGCGCGAGCAACGCCTGGCCAATGCAATTGTTGATTTTATGCGCGCCGGTGTGGTTCAACTCATCGCGTTTAAAATAAATCTTCGCGCCGCCACAAAATTCCGTGAGCCGCTCCGCAAAATACAGCGGGCTCGGCCGGCCTGTGAAATGCGTGTTGAAATACACAATCTCTTTGGCAAAGCTCGGGTCCGCCTTCGCTGCCGCATAGGCTGCTTCAACTTCCGCAACGGGCGCCACCAGCGTCTCAGCGATATACCGCCCGCCGAATTCACCAAAGTGGCCATTTTGATCAGGGAAATTATACATAGGGCTAGCAATTCTAGCCATTTAGCAAAGGAAAACCAGCGTTTTCTTATATTCCCACGTGGGTTCCCATATCAAACCGCTTCACCCGCGATAAATCTACCTTGCGGCGGCGCACCGGCGCAAGATCGTAGGTTTGTTGCAGGTTAAGCCAAAACTGAGGCGTGGTATCAAGCGCCTTACTAAGCCTAAGCGCCATATCGACCGACACCGCAATATGCCCGTTCGCAAAACGCGACAGTGTGGTGCGGTCTATATCAAGCTTTTTTGCCGCTGTAGATATGGTAAGCCCCAGCCCCTTAATCCACAAATCTTTCAGCATCGCACCCGGATGCGGCGGATTATACATCGGCTTGGTAACCAGATACTCTTTGCGTTTTGCCATACATTTCTCTCCTAATGGTAATCCATATAATTCACAACGTAAGCATCCCCGTTTTCAAACCGAAATACCACGCGCCAATTGCCGTTGACAGTCACCGACCACAACCCTTTTTTGTTTCCTTTGAGTGGGTGCAGCCGAAACGTGGGGGCGTTCATATTTTTAATGTCGTCTGCGGCGTCAAGCGCAGCCAGAATCCTCTCCAGCTTTTCTTCATGCTTCGGCTGGATGCCAGCGGTAGAGCCGGTTTCGAAAAACTTCTGCAAGCCTTTATGCGCAAACGAACGAATCATTCAAGTAGGAGTGTAGCATACCATGCTACAGTCCGTCAAGCCAAACTGTAGCACACCGTGCTACAGTGCCAAAAACCACTGCACCGTCGATTTCAGCCCCGTTTCAAAGGTTTGCGTACGTTTAAAACCAAGTTCTTTTTCAGCTTTGGTGTCATCAATCGCATAACGGAAATCGTGCCCGGGGCGGTCTTTGACAAAGGTAATTTGCTCGGCATAGCTCTTGCCATCGGCGCGGGGTTTTAGGCCATCGAGCAACTTGCACAGCGTGTTGACTAAATCAATATTCGCAACCTCCGCATGGCCCCCAAAATTATAGACCTCGCCTAGCTTGCCATTTTTATAGGCGGCCCAAATGCCCGCGCAATGGTCGTCCACATAAATCCAGTCGCGCACGTTTTTTCCATCGCCGTAGACCGGCAGACCTTCACCTGAAAGCGCCTTATGGATCATCAGTGGGATCAGTTTTTCAGGGAATTGCCGTGGGCCGTAGTTGTTACTGCAACGCGTGATCAATGTTGGCAAACCATAGGTTTTGTACCACGCGCGCACCAAATGATCGCTCGCTGCCTTACTCGCGGAATAGGGCGAGTTGGGGCGAATCGGCGTGTCTTCCGTGAATGCACCGTCTGTACCTAGTGAGCCATAGACTTCATCGGTTGAAATTTGAATGTAGCGGAACTGTTCTTTGGCAACCCCTTGCAACCCTTCGTAATGCTCCCGGCATGCTTGCAAGAGCGCAAATGTTCCATTGATGTTCGTCTCAATAAAATCTTTTGGACCCGAGATAGAATTATCCACGTGCGACTCGGCCGCGAAGTTAAACACCGCAGAAGCCTTGTGTTTGGCAAGCAGGCCCTCTACCAGCACCATGTCGGCAATATCGCCCACCACCAGCTCATATTTACCTTTCTCAACATGTGCCAGATTCTCACGCCGGCCGGCATAGGTAAGCTTGTCGAGCACCACCACATACGCGCCTTGTTTCACCGCGTATTCTACAAAGGCGCTGCCGATAAATCCGGCGCCGCCAGTAACCAAAAGTGTGCTCATATTTTCTCTATCTTAAAATTGACGGGAACCAGAAATTCTAAAAACGCATCCGTCACCGGATAATCTTCAGGCACCGGCGGTACGGGATTAGCGCGTTGTACCATATCGAGCACCGCAGCATCAAGCGCGGCATAGCCCGTTTTTTGACGCAGGCTTACATAGTTAATATTGCCCTGCCGATCGATACGAATGCGTACCACCGCATCCCCCTCCATCCCCGCCGCACGCGCGCTTTCAGGGTAGACTTTAAACTTCTGCATCCACAAAGAGAGCGTTTGCGTATAGGCCGAAAGCACTTCCACGCTGCTTTGCTGCGTATTACCAAGGCTTGAACCTTTTTCTGTCTGCGCAATGGGCTTGCGCTCGCGCACGAATTGCTGGGGTATGGATTGTTGTATCCGTTTCGGCGCTGACATTTGCCGGTCCAGCTTGCGCGCAGCACGCTCACTCAGCACACCGGATGAAAATTGCTCACGCACCAGCCGCTCCACAGGTTCCGGCGCTCGGCGTGGCGGTGCACTTTCCGCCTCTTCCAACCCCAGTTTCACTTGCAACATTTGTACAGGAACCATCTTGATCGCTTTCGGCATAAACCGTGGCAACTCGCTCCACACGCCAATATGAATCAACGCCGCGAGCAGCAGCGCCAAGAGAAATCCGCGATCTTGCACCATCGTTTGGTTCACGACGCGCCTCCCGTTTTGCGTTCGGTGGCAATCGAGAGCGACTCCGCACCCGCGCGTTTTAACGCGTCCATGACTTTGAGCATTCGCTCCGCCGGAATGCTGCCATCGGCCTTAATCGTAATCACCTTCGCAGGGTTTTCTTTGAGTAATCCCTTCACGGTTGATTCCATATCTTCCAACGAAACCAGATTATCGCCGACCACTACTTCATCGCGCTTACCCAGCAAAATCACGATATGTCCCTCGTCCATCAGCTTGCTGCTTTCGGCCTCCGGTGGCGTCACAGGAATAACTTCAAATTTCTCGACACTGCCTGCCACCATAAAAAACACCAGCAGGAAAAAAGCAACGTCAATCAGCGGAATCACGCCGATTGAACGCACGCGCTCACGTTTTCTTGGAAACAAGATCATGGAAGGATCTCCACTACAGTTCCGTCTTCAACCAGATTCCAGATCTCATCGATTTGCGCGTTAGTAACCGCAATACAGCCATTTGTCCAATTGCCATAAGCCTGGTATTTCGCCATTTCTTCTGCCGTTTCCGGCACACCGTGAATCATAATATTGCCGCCTGCACTCACCCCCAGTTTTGCCGCATGTTGCGAGTCAAGCGCGTTAGGATAAGATAGCCAAAGGCTTTTGTGAAACTTGCTCTGCGCGTTCCGGCTCACGATATAATAAATCCCCTCCGGTGTTTTATTGTCGCCCTCACGCTCCTTCTTGCCGTATTTTTTACCAAGCGACACCGGATACATTTTCACTACGCGCTGGTCTTGATACAGTGTCATCATCTTGCTGGACTTAGTAATAACAATGCGATCTACCGCTCGTACTTTGTAAACCATTTCGGCGTGCGACAGAGTTGCAACAAGTAAAATCGTCATCCCGGCGAAGGCCGGGATCCAGCGCTTCGCGGCAAGCGAAGCAAAAGAAATCTTATTGCGGCGAAGACTCGCCTTACTGGATCCCGGCCTTCGCCGGGATGACAAAAACCACCTCATGCCCCACCTCCAATCACCGGCGTTACGGCTTTGGGTAGGGGCCGGACGTAAATGCTTTTGCCGCCGGTCAGCGAAATCAGATCCATCACCTCGACTAAGCGGTTAAGCGAAACCCCCTCATCCGTATACACAATCATCTGCTGTTCGGGATTGCTCGCAAGCGTTGCTTTCAACGTCTCACGCAGCCCGGTAATATCGGTGTTACGTGCACCGAAAGTAATGTTGCCGTCCTCATAAATCACAATCCGCGCGATGGTTTTCGAGGCTGACGCCGCACCGCCTTTAGCAGTTGGGAGCTTTACTTCCATGGATTCGATACGCATGAAACTCGTCGTCAGCATGAAAAAGAAAATAAGAATGAAAACGACGTCGATCATCGCCACCAAGGGCAGTTCATGCAACCGTGTAGGCTTTTTCTCAAAGACAATCATTGCACGTATTTCGGCGTGATCAATTTCACAGGTTTCTCGGCTACCTTCGTGCTTCCATCGAGCGGCACATGCATCGCCTGTGTTGCCACGTCCTGCATGGCACTACGCACACGGTCTATAAGCGTGTCAAAAATATGATGCGCAGCAAAGGCAGCAATGGCCACCGCAAGCCCGGCCGCTGTTGCCAGCAATGCCTCCCAAATCCCGCCTGCAAGCATGGCCGGGTCCACGCGCGAGCCGGCCGTACCAAGCTTGGAAAACGAGTCAATAAGCCCTATCACCGTGCCAAGCAAACCAAGCAGCGGCGCGATGCTCGACGCCATCTCCAGCCCGCGCATATGGCGCTCCAGCCATGACAACTCTACCGCACCTACACGCATGATCTCTGCCTCGCATTGCTTTTCATTCAGCGCATCATTGCGACGGCATGCAATAACGCTCGCAAGCACATGGCTGAGCGGCGAACGGCTGCGTTCCAAACGCGTAATGGCCTCGTCCACCTGCCCGGCCTTTAATTTCGCAAGCGCTGACATCGCCGCACGCGTATCCAGCGCTTTGGTGCTTGTCAATTGCCAGATCTTATACAAAATCACGCCCAACACATACACAGACAGTGCAGTGATGAAAAACATCATCACGCCGCCTTTGTTATATAGCTCCAATGCGCTCATGCTCTAAATCCTCTGTTCATAAATAGGAATACGAAACGATGTACCAACTGCTTCCACCAATCAACAACACTTCACCAAGCAGCGCCGACATATTAAAGAAGTTCGGGTCTTCGTTCACCAGCGCCCGGGCCAGAACGAAATATTTCACTACGCAAAACGTGAGCCCCACCCACACCAAATTCGAAGTTTCACCACTGAATAACCCCAGCTGGCGCAGCAGCCCCAGACACACCATAATCGGCGAAAGTTGGTAGAATGCGAAGCCAAACAGCTCCCACCACTGCTTGAAGTAGCTAAGCGCCACCAAGCCCAATTGGCTGAAAGTCACCACAAAAATGAAGATAGATGCAAACATAGAAGGCACAATAGCCTCTGAAGGCGCACCCGCCAAGCGATTTTGTGCAATTTCCACCACCCGACAGGTTTCGTCATCCCGCTGAAAAGCGGGATCCAGTGCGATGCGTCTGCATCGCAAAAGGGTTGGTTTTGCTGGATTCCGGCTTTCGCCGGAATGACGGGGAGAATAAGGTGTCGGGTGGTAAGGTGCAATTTTCTACTGGCTTGCACAACGAGAATTTCTATACTACTTAACCAGCTCAACCCAAGGGAATTTCGCGTGGCATTTCAGGACAAGTTTACACCACTCACCATCTCCGGCAAAGAAGTGCTGCCGATTGTCGAAGGCGGCAAAGGGATTAGCGTCACCAATGGGCGAACGGCGGGCGCATTTGCAGCCGCCGGCGGCGTCGGCACATTTTCCGGCGTCAATGCGGATAGTTTCGATAAAGACGGCAAAATTATACCTTACGTCTACCACGGCAAAACCCGCCGCGAGCGCCACGAGGAGCTAATCAAACAGGGCATCCACGGCGGCATCACCCAGGCCAAAATCGCCCATGAAGTCTCAAACGGCCAAGGCCGCATCCACATGAATATTCTTTGGGAAATGGGTGCCGCCGAACCCATCCTCCGCGGTATTTTAGACGGCTCGAAAGGCCTGGTTCACGGCGTCACCTGCGGCGCGGGCATGCCCTATAAACTCTCCGAAATCGCCGCAGAATATAACGTATACTACTACCCCATCGTCTCCTCCGCCCGCGCATTCAACGCACTCTGGAAACGCGCCTACAGCAAAACAGCTGATCTCCTGGGCGCAGTGGTGTATGAAGACCCGTGGCTTGCTGGCGGGCACAATGGCCTGTCCAACAGCGAGGACCCGAAAATCCCGCAAGATCCCTACCCCCGCGTGGCCGCTATCCGCGCGCTGATGAACTCGGTGGGCCTGGAAAAAACCCCGATCGTCATGGCCGGCGGCGCATGGCATTTAAGCGAGTGGGAACATTGGCTGGATAATCCCGAAATCGGCCCCATTGCCTTCCAATTCGGCACGCGGCCCATTTTGACGCAAGAAAGCCCTGTGTCTAACGAATGGAAAAAACGCCTCCTCACGCTCAAAGAAGGTGATGTATTTCTGAACAATTTCAGCCCCACAGGGTTTTATTCTTCCGCTGTCAATAACGGCTTTATCCATGAATTGCGTGAACGCAACGAACGTCAGGTGGAATATCGCACGCATGCGGACGAAGAATTTGTCGCCGAATTCAAAGTCGGTGCCCGCGGCCGCCCGATCTATGTGAAAGAATGGGACCGCTTAAAAGTGGATTCCTTCATGAGCGATGGCTTCACCGAAGTGATGAAAACGCCGGATTCCACGGTCATTTTTGTGACTCCCGACAAAGCACATGAAATCCACCAGGATCAGGTCGACTGCATGGGTTGCCTCAGCCAGTGCCGCTTTTCTAACTGGAAAGACAAGGACGACTATACGACCGGCAAGAAAGCCGACCCACGCAGCTTCTGCATTCAAAAAACCCTCCAACACATCGCCCATGATGGCAGCCTGGAGCACAACCTGATGTTCTCCGGCCACAACGCCTACCGCTTCGCAAGCGATCCGTTCTATGCGGGCGGCTTTGTGCCCACGGTAAAACAACTGGTAGACCGCATCGCCACCGGCTATTGACACCGGCATTAAAATACGGTATAGTATGCCGTATGAGTAAACCAGTAAAACGTACCAATTCTGCAACCCGTAAAATCACGGTTAATGTTCCTGCCGATCTGATTGACTATTTACAAACAACCAGCGGCGAAGGGTTAACCCAAATGATGCAGCGGCTGATGGAAGAAGAAAAACGCCGCTTAGCATGGAAAAAGCTGGGCCAATTATTTGGCAAGGTGAAGTTTTCTCTCACCTACGACGAAATGAAGGAAGACAGAGAGTGATAGCGCTGGATACAAGTGTGCTGGTTGATGCTTTAAAGGGCGTCTCGTCTCCTCACACTCATCTAGTAAAAGTCGCAGTGGCAGAATACGAAGCGGTAATTCCTGCAGTCGTCATTACGGAATTGCTCAGCGATCCCCGCCCCAATCCACTACTTGACTCCGTACTCGGCGAGCTCCAAACGCTGGATATCCTTCCCGGTTACTGGGAACGCGCCGGCCTACTGCGTGCGAAACTCAAAGCACACAAACTAAAAGCGAAAACGGCAGATGCCCTGATCGCGCAATCCTGTATCGATCACGATGTGCCACTCCTCACCCGCGATGTCGACTTTAAGCACTATGCCAAATACGGCAGGTTGAAGCTTGTGAAAGTGTAAGCGTGATACCAAAACAGCAAAGTTTCATGACATGTAGCACCGTCATTCCGTCGAAAGACGGAATCCAGCAAGCGGCGTCTGCCGCGCAAAAGGATCATACCGCTGCTACCGCAGCGCCTGGATTCCGTGTCTGTTCCTCCAATAGCCTCGCAAGCAGGGCTATTGGAGGGCACGGAATGACGATATCATGTTATTTAGTTGCTTTGGTATGACCCCCTACCCGCCCCGCAGCATCTTGTTCTCAATCGGCCTCACGGTGCTCGCCATGCTGTCATTTTCGATGATGAACGTAGCCATCCGCGCCACGGTTGAGCACGTGCCCGCCCCGCAAATGGTGTTTTTACGCAATGTCTTCAGCCTGTGCCTGATTGTTCCGTGGATTATCTCACGCCGCGAAAGCTTCGCACTCACCTATACCTCCCGCATCACCGGCCACTTTTGGCGCGCC
Organism: uncultured Rickettsiales bacterium; assembly: GCA_964405685.1. Classification (GTDB taxonomy): domain Bacteria; phylum Pseudomonadota; class Alphaproteobacteria; order Rickettsiales; family SXRF01; genus CAYOOP01. The sequence continues at coordinate 57,682 of CAYOOP010000005.1, read as the reverse complement.
GGCATCGGCTTTATCGCCATGGAACTCTGGTTTTATTCCCTCGCCATCGTCCCCGTCACCACCGCCACGGCACTGAGTTTCACCACCCCCATTTTCGCCACCATCTTCGCGGTGTTTTTGCTCAAAGAACACGCAGGCATCCGCCGTATCTCCGCCATTCTTGTGGGGTTTGTGGGCGTACTCGTCGTCATACAGCCGGATGCCAGCACCATTGGCATAGGCAGCATGGTGGTGCTTGCTTCTTCCGTGTTCATGGCGCTGGCCGGCATTATGGTGAAACATTTAACGTCCACCGAAGCGCCAGAGACCATCACGTTTTACATGGCACTGTTTATGACGCCGCTGTCGTTGCTACCGGCGCTCGCCGTATGGCAGCCGATTCCCGTAGCCTATGTAGGGCTGCTGGTTGCCATCGCCCTGTTTTCGACCACCTCACAACTCCTCATGGCCCATGCCTTCCGCCACACGCAAATGACAGTGCTGCTGCCGTTTGACTTTTTGCGGCTGGTGTTTACCGCTGTTTTCGCCTATATGCTCTTTGGCGAAACGCTCGATTCCCACACGGTTTTAGGCACGCTGATTATTCTTGGAAGCTCCGTCTATATCGTCCACCGCGAGGCGCTGCGCAGAAAGGAAGTGGTACCATGACTCTTTCGCAACTTGGCGAGAAAACGCCCCTACCCGCCTCACCCGATGAGGCGAAACTCGAGCGTATTCCCAATCCGCAACCCTCTATGCAATACACCGTGCGCTTCACCTGCCCGGAGTTCACTTCCATCTGCCCCGTCACGGGCCAGCCAGACTTCGCCCATATTGTGATTGATTACGTGCCCGAAAGCTTCATTGTCGAAAGCAAATCGCTGAAACTCTTCCTCGGTTCCTTCCGCAATCACGGCGCGTTTCATGAAGACTGTACGATGATGATAGCCAAACGCCTGATCGAAGTTTTAAAACCCACCTGGCTTCGAATCGGCGGCTATTGGTATCCGCGTGGTGGCATCCCGATCGACATCTTCTACCAATCCGGCGAACCGCCCGCAGGGCTTTGGATCCCCCCGCAGGATGTTGCGGGTTACAAAGGGCGTGGTTAACCCACTAGCTGGAAGATCTGATCAAACCGCGACATTTTCAGGAGCTTTTCCACCTGGCCATTGGCACCTTTCAGGGTCACTTTGGCATCATGTTTCCCGGCCGCATCTTTCAACAATAAAAACATGCCGAGTGCTGCAGAATCCACAAAGGTAAGCGCAGCAAGGTCAAGCTCAACCGAAGCAGGGGCTGCTTTTTCCACTTCGCTCAATACGTCCTTAAAGGTCGCGGTATCCGCAAACGTGAATTTGCCAGAAATTTCCGCACAAAACACAGGCTTTTTTGAAGTGATGGTTAGTTCCATGGAATGTTCCTTGAGACGTGAATCGCCGTCTTGTTAGTGTGCCTATCATCCCCTTACAATTGATGAAGACACCCTGTAGCATTCTGAAACACCCCGCGCACCATAGGCACGCGGGGCACAGTCATCGATTATCGAGCCACGGCCGGTGCAGTTGCCGGAGCCGCTGCATCTGCCGGCGCTTCAGGCGAAGGGGTCACCACAATCGCCGTTGCCGCATCCGCGCCAGGCTGGCTCCCATCTTCCGTTTTGGGGCCCGTATAGGGTGCACTATCAGACGAAATACCTTGTTCCTGAAGCGCACGCTCGCCGAGCGATTGCCCTTCGGCAGCCGGCGCCACCACGGGTGCTGCATTTTCAGCCCCAGGCGTCACAGGTTCAATCGGTTTCTGGGAGGGCTTGCTCATGGTCAGCGCGACTAAGACAGCCGCTGCAATAATAATGAGCACGGTAATAACAGTTTTATTCATAGAAATACCTCAAATGAAAGTGATGGACCGGACTCAATATAAACCACCTAGGCGCGACGATGCAATTAAAAATGCGCTCTACCTGTTCCATCAGGTTCAGTTACATCAGCGCGAGGCTTTGGTACACGGTCAGAGAATGGGGCGGGTGGTGTTGGATGTGCAGCGTCGATTCCGGTCTGTTCCATCAGTTCAACGCTGCTTGTTTGCACAGCTTGTACCTGTTCCATTGCTGGATAATCTAGTCGCTGGATAGCTTGCGGATGTGCCGCTAAACCTTCGGGTAAATCAAAGGCAATGACAGAACCATTCAGCCCATCTTTGGCTTTTTCACGCTTATCACCAGCTTGCCAGCGGCGTGAGAAATAACCTGAATCTTGAGTAGTCACTACACCAATAGGTTTTCCAGTCTCATCACTTCCAAGCGCAAACTGCGTGTTGCGCGTCATGCCTTGTGGCAACTCTATCCGTAACGCTTCTTTTTTGTATTCTGGGTCGTTCGGGTCAGAATAGAAGAATCGAATCTGCCCTGTTTCCAGTACCGAGATGCCGTAAACAGGTCGGTCATGATACATGCCCATCTTTGCGCCATCTGGTCTGCCGTAAGTATCCGTACCATTCATGCTGCCGCCAAGCTCGGCATGGTTCTTGAAGATTTCAATCTGTGAAACATGGCATGTTTTAGGGTCAAGAACGCCACGATATACATTCAAATGCTCACCATGTTGACCAGCATCTTCAACCGTTTCCGCCCAGAAGAGGATTTTCTTGCCATCGGCGGTCGTGCCGCCATCAGCCAAACCATTCGTAATGAGTGGTGCAGGATGATCGCCTTCAAATGTGAGCTTACGTGATTCACTGGTTTCAGGATCAACCAAGTAATATGCGCCTGTGCGCTCAAGATTGCTATTTGCGTCAAACTTTTTATCCCAATGCCTATCCATCGTGCCGTAGCAGATGTAATTCTTGCCATCAATCGTCAGGGTCGTTTCATCATTCGGACGATTATCGGGATGCTTGTTTTCCCATGCGGGAATGTTTCCAACATTTTTGAGTCTACCCGTCTCAGGATTGAAATAATTCAATCCAGTATTTTCCCCGCCGCCGCTTAACATCAACAAAAGTGAGCCATCCTGATTCGCCTTGGCAACCGCCAGCATCTGCTTTGGGCGACCATCTTCATCCAACTCATCGGATGTTAGTTTCCACGTGGTGCGCTTTTCAGAGTTTGGATTGTAACGCACGAGTAAACCGTGCTCGATATCGACGTAATAGAAGCATCTCGATTTTTGATCAAACGTAATGCCTTCTGCTGTGGAGTGACGTTGAGCACTACCAGCCAGCACTTCTTCGGATGAAACTGTTTTATATTCTTGGATGGTGGTGGTTTTGAAATCCCTTGCTTTCTCGCCTATATCTTGCGGTGTACTCATTTCATCTAATGCATATTGACGCATTTTTGGAACAACAGGCGGATTATCGCAAGCATGTTCGTGTGATTCTTCAACCAATCTCAGTGCTTCACGCGATTCAGCACCATAGGCGATGCGCGCTTGATCTTTGGCCGTGCCTTTCCACTTGTCAAACAAATGGCTCGCTTCCATGAACATGCGTTCATAGGGTTCACCACGATCCGTTGCGGTTGCAAGAACAGTCTGCATTGTATCGTCCGCATAAAGAGTAATACGGTTAACGCGGTGGCCAAACTCCTGCACCAGCGTTTTGCCGCTTTTATATTTAAATATCGTACGACCATCATTGACGTTAGGAGCAGAACCTTTGCCACATTCAAAATGAACTGGAACTGTTTTACCATTCCATGACATTTCTGTGTCCACACGTGCGAACATTTCGGACTCTGCACCTTCTTCTCTGCTGTGAGGGATTGTCTCACGGTAGCCTTGCTCATCAGAAGCACCACCAAAGAATGCGCCTGTGATTTTATTCAGCGTGAATCCCGCGCCTGTGATAGAGTTGATTGGGTGAATACCCATGTCCGCAAGCATGCCTGCACATGCCCATTTTCCTTGTTGTAAGGCTTTTAGCAGATGTCCGCGATGGCGAATATCGGCGAGTGCGTTACCGCGTCCTTCGGTAAAAATCGCCCGCACATCCGTGACTTCATCATTAGCAAGGAGCTCAGGAAAAGGATTGTTTTGTAAATTTGCTCCGTCTGCACCTTTATATTCGATAGCGTCAGCAAATGGCACGGTCTGTCCGATGGCTGCATACAGTGGTGTGGACAACGCTCGTTGCCAGTCAATCGCATAGGCATGTGCATTTTTTTCTGCACAAAACTCAGAAAATCTATCGTATTCCGTCGTTGAAGAGAAAATTGGTTTTTCAATCATGACCGGCAAGCCATTTCCAATCGCCTCTTTTGCGCAGGATTCATGTGCGCTTGGCGGTGTGGCAACGATGGCAAAATCAAACTTTTGATTTTTGATAAAATCAGGGTCGCCATTCAGTGGTTGCTTTGGGTCTGGGCGAACGATGACATTGATATTTTTATATTGCCACTCAAGCCCTTCTGGTGGCGGCTTCATATCAACGAGCGTAATATCTTCGGGCTTAATACCTAAATGCAAAAGCGGCGCCATGATGAATTTAGGCCAAACATCTCCTCCACCATACACCAGCACTTTTTTACCCTTGAGTCTGTCCTTACTGCCCTCTTGCTGTACACCAGCAAACTGGAAGTTGGGTGTTAAAGGATGTTGTTGTACAGCGGCTGCATTTCCGACCAAAAGGTCTACACCATCCTGCATTACTTCTTGAGCCGTTAGGAGAGCACCGCCACTTGTCATGCGATACCCCCTTTAATATCCTTGAACCCGACAGGCTGCTGCCCAAAGTGGAAAATAGGCAGTTGTGCGGTAGTGTCAATCGTGGTGTCAGCTACTACAATAGGGGTGTTAACTTGATAGTAATCACGTGCTGTTGGGAAATGTATTCCAGCCATTATGACCTCTTTTTTCAATCGTTTCTTGGGTAAAAGCGGCGTTAATTCTAACTTAAGATTAACTAGAGTAAAGGAGATTTTTAGGTCACCGAAGTGCACAAGCCCGCCTTCCACATGGCCACGCCACGCGTAGCCCGAGAGGGCGAAGCGTGGTCGAGGGCGTAAGCCACCCGACTGCGTCCACCGAAGCCTTGGCGAAGGTGGAAGCCGAAGGCGAAGGATGGTGCCGTCTAGGTGACTCGAACACCCGACCCCCGCATTACGAATTTAGATATGAATCAATACGTTATTAGCAATACCGATTAATACCAAACGATACGAGACCACCTAAGTCTCCGTTTTCACAGCGCTTTTAGCAAGCCTTATTTGTGTACGAACTGCGCCATTCTTATACCGAATAATACGTTCCACTACCACCCAGCGTTATTATTGTTTTATTAAAACTTCGTCGGCGGTGGCAGCGGCATCACGGGGTATCGTGCCGGATTGAGTGGCACGCTGGGGACATTAACATTACCAGATTTTACAGTAGGCGCTGTTTGGTAATTACCAGGTGTACCATCGTCTAACAACTGCGCATCCGGAGACAGGTTTTCAATCGGCTTGTAATTTTCCGGCGGTAACGTAAATGCTTCTTCGGTGCCTTTGCCTACGGTTCTCATATATTCCACCATCGCCCGATTGCCGGCTAGCGGATCAGCGAATGTCCAAAGCTCCAGGCGCGTGCCTTCCATAATCAACGAGTAGACTGCCGTTTCAATCGCCTGACGCACCGCCAGCTGCGGCGGTTCATTCAGCGTATATCCAGTCTCCGCCTGCAACAGATGATTGAAGGCAACATATTTGAAAATGCTTCCAGTGAGTGCCGTAGAATAAATCGTTTTCTCGGACGTCACACTAAGCAACACCTGCCCATTAGCAACGCTGATCGCACGCAAATCCACGGTGACAATATCGCGGCGGTATTTGATATCTCCGCCCACGCCCAAATAATTCGCGCCCGCACCGCCGGTGATGATGTTAGAGTCATACCCCACCACACCACCTTCAATCAGCATACCAGCATAGAGCAAAGGCGGCAGCGGCGCCGGAGCTTCATTTTCAGTTGCATATTTATTGCGTGTCATTTCGATAATCTGACGCTCTTGCAACAGGTTTTGCAATCCTCCGCGCTCAATCACCGTAAACCAACTACCGTTCCCGGCTTTCAGTAGCGCCTTGTTGACAAGCGCAAGGCCACCTTGCGTAACCGCGCGCGAATAATTGGCGAAATTATCGTTGGGTTTGAGCTGACCCGTCTGATCTTCAAACGCGTAGACCGACACTACGGTTCTATCTTTGGCCGGCGGCAAATCTTTAAGCAATTGCGCCGAGGGCGTGTCTTTCGATATTTTCGGCGCTTCGCCAATTGGCGGATTCAACAAATCGAAACCGCAGCCGGTTAATGCAACAATCGCCATCAATACACAGGTGTGACGCAGCATCGGCTATATCCCGTTTGGAATATCAAGGGTGGTGATGCCGCCACGCCCATCATTAATCGTAAGCGTCGTATACGTGCCGTTGTTGATGAAGCTGATGGTGGAGCCGCCGACCTGGAACGTACCGCTCGGGTCCCCATCGGTGATGGCGGTTGCCACATCATTGGCGATTTTTGACATTACGGAATTGGTAATGCTATCAGCAATCGCCTGCGTCGCCGTTTTTTGCGGTGCTTTGGGTTCCTTATGGCGATTGTTCATCGTCGCCTGCTGTTGCAGCACCAGGCCGTTATTGGGGTTGCCGCCGAAGTTAGGGTTCACCGGCGTATAGACCAACTCAGCCGCCTGGACAGTATCCAAGGCACCCAAAGCAATTGAAACGGCAATCAATGAAAAGCGGTGTTTCATGGGGATAACTCCTACCCCCAAATTATCCCACACAGACCCTAATAAAACGTATTTAAATCCTAAGGATTTCCTTTACAAACCAAACCCCTACCACCTTGCGGTGATAGGGGTCAACACCTTGAAAAAACTAGTTCTTTTGGTTTATGTTAAAGGTTTGATTCGAGAGCGTCGTGCTCATAGTATACTTCAGACCGTTACCCGTTTGGGTAAAGAAACCCGTATTGCCCGAACCGTAATAGGTGATGTTCATAGAGTTATTATTACCGGTTTGGGTGGTCATCGCGGTGTTATGGTCACCATGGGTGTTCACGGTCATGGAGTTGCTAGTACCTTGTTGGTAACCGCTCAAGAGATTGCCATTGCCTTCGGCTTTTAAGAGCATTCTGTTTTTGTCACCACGCTGTTCACCACGGATATAGTTCGTCTCGTTAGTGGTGGCTTTTCCGCTTAGTGTCATGGTGTTCTCGCTACCCGTTTGCTTCGCCATAAAAGAGTTGTACATGCCGCTTGCCGAAAGTTGCACGGTGTTTTTTGTACCGATTTGCGTCACATCTGCTTGGCTACTACCATCACTAAAAGTAGACGAAGCTACGTTATTACTTCCGGTTTGGGAAATGGTCACCCAGCTATCGGAACCCTTAATCGACACGGTAGCTTTGTTTGCGTTACCCAAAATCGTTGTGCTTTCGCCTTGCTGTTTAATATCCACAACGTTGCGGTTACCCGTAACGGTCGCGGTCGCAGAATCACCGTTGCTGTAGCGTTGTTTTACGTACAGCAGGTTGTTATCTCCCTTTGCATTCAAGGTAACGGTTTCATTGGTGGCGTTGAATTGTTGCACACCTTCTTCAATCGTGGTGTCGTATTTATTGCCAACACGGTTGTTGTTACCAGTCAGCGTAACATTCACGCTATTGTTTTTACCTCTCACTTGAGAAACGCCAACAACGTTGTCGTTACCACTTACGGTCGCGGACAGTTTATCGTTTAAAGGCGCTGTGCTTACAGGATCGCTGCCGTAAACTTGTTCGTCTTGGGTAAGGACACCAACGTTACGTGCGCCGTTGAACTTAGCATTAAGCGTATTGCCATCCCCGTATTGATAGGCAGAAATATCGCTGTGCTCGCTAGGCGTCGCTGCGCTACCCGTGGTAACGGACATTTTGTTGTTATCGCCATTTTGCAGACCGAAGATTGCATGGTCGTTGCCGGTACGTGCCAATGTAGCGGAATTGGCATTCCCGAATTGCGCTGCGGTTACTTCACCGCCAGCTCCTGCGCCTGCATTAATCGTGGCTCTATTTCCAATACCATTTTGAGAGATGACATTTTCTTTTTGACCGCTCGCCTGCACCGTTGCAGTTGCACGGTTATTGGTACCTCTTTGTATCGTATATGCAGCGTCGTCATCGCCATTAAGAGAGACGCTTGCAACATTGGTGTCGCCTTCCTGAATGCCGAAGAGTTCGTTTCCTCTGGTAGGCTTCGTGCTGCTTCCCGTGGTCAGGTTCATCGTATTGGTGTTGCCAGTTTGATGGCCGGAGAAGCTATGGTTGTCGCCATTACGCGTCAGGTTCATCGTGTTCGTATTGCCAAATTGCTGAGCGCTCACCGGATCCGTCCCTAAGCCGTTATTACCGATGAGCGATAATCTCGCAGTGTTGCTATCGCCGTCTTGATAGACGCTAGCGTACTGGCTGTTGCCTTGCATGCCAGCGCTTACAACGTTTTTGTGACCGCCCTGCATCGTGTCAATATGGTTATCGTCACCTTTTAACGTCACTGTCGATTTGTTGGTAGTAACGCTGCCTTGATATACATCGATGCCTTGTACGATCCCAGCAGTGTTGCCGTTACCGGTCAGAGAAAGTGCAATGTTGTCCCCATCCGTATGTCCCTGATTTGTAAGCACACGGTTGTTGCTGCCTTTAACGATCGCTTTAATAACACCGTTTTTGGTTTCATATTGCTGGCCGATGCTATGGGTGTCATCGCCGATGGCGTTATTGTCGCCGTCAACAGTCACGCTAAGCGTATTTTTATTACCCCAGCCCTGCTCGGTAAAAATAGCATTCTTGCTGCCTTTAGCAGAAACGGTGGTGGTATTATTCTCACCTTTTTGCGAAGTGGTAACCATGCTTTTATCGATCGTAGACGTATTCGTAATGGTTGTGGTCAGCTTATTAGCGATGCCATGTTGCGTCGCTTTCACATCACCGCCCTGGCTAGTAATGCCCATGCGGTTATCATCACCCAGTTGAGCCACTTCCGCAGTATTGTTGTCGCCGGACTGCTTAACGGTAAGGGTATTGGTGTTGCCGTCGATCAGCACATCGCCCCACATCCTAGGTAACACCACCGCGGGGCGTAAAATGTTAGCATTACCCACCTGGGAGATATTCAACTTATTCCCGTTGCCGATTGCAATCCCTGTCGCCTCGTTGTTAGCGCCTACTTGTCTTACCTGCAGCACACCGGTGTTGGTAGCATCGTGGAGCACAATACCGTTGGTATTACCTGCAAAGGACGCATGAGCCGAAGCGGAAAGAATGGTGGCAATAAGCAGTTTCGATGTAAAGCGTGTCATATAAATTCCCCCTATGATGTGACCCGAATATTATTACTTCTTGTTAATAAATCATACAGAGTTATTATGACAGCTTGATGACAAAATGAGGGAGCTAGGTAGGTTTCACACAAATGTAATAATTGTTAGTGGAGACCCATAAAGAAATGGGCAATATCTTCATTAATAAAGGTATTATGAATCACAATTATTCAGAAAAATGGTGCCGTCTAGGTGACTCGAACACCCGACCCCCGCATTACGAATGCGGTGCTCTACCAACTGAGCTAAGACGGCACGGCCCTGCTTAGAGTTGCGTGGTTTTAGCCACATTCCTGCATCAAGACAAGGGGTTTTCTATAGGATGTTACCCGCCAAAATCCGCTCCACATATGCGGGCACCACTTGCGTGGCAGGCCCGTGAATAACCTCATGAAAAAGCGAGGTGCCAAGCGAGGGCTCGAGGTTGAGTTCCACCGTATGCGCCGTGCCTGCAAACCGCACCTCCTGCACAAATCCAGCCGCGGGATAGACATTGCCCGAAGTGCCGATCGACATGAACAATCCGCATTCACGTAGGCAGTGATACATCTCGTCCATATAGAGCGGCATTTCGCCAAACCATACGATGTGCGGCCGCAACCGCCCCGGTTTCTTGCAGCACGTACACACCGTTTCACCGCCGAGCGATTCCTCCCAATCGAACACTTCCTCGCTCACTTCACAGCGTATTTTCTTGAGTTCGCCGTGCATATGAAACAGCGTGTGCGTCTTTTTCGCGTGGGCAAACGCGCGATCATGCAAATCGTCGACATTCTGCGTAACCACCACCACCTGCCCCGGCCACTCGTCCGCCAATTTTACCAGCGCGTGATGCGCCGCATTAGGCTCAGATCCCTTCAATTGCACACGCCGCATGTTGTAAAACTCATGTACCAACTTGGGGTTACGCGCAAACGCCTCGGGCGTTGCCACATCTTCAATCCGGTGGTCGCACCACAAACCGTCGCTGGCGCGAAACGTTGCAAGGCCAGATTCGGCGGAAATACCCGCACCAGTGAGGATTACGATGGGTGAAGACATAAGCTTACGTATTGTTTTACTATGATTTTTTAGTTTATATGCCGGTAAATAGTGCCCCGCGCAGGCTCCCTGTCAAGCCGAATATGGATTCTTGACAAATCCGCACCGCACGACATATTCCCACCTTCTTCAGATGGCGGGTGTAGCTCAGTTGGTTAGAGCGCAAGATTGTGATTCTTGAGGTCGCGGGTTCGAAACCCGTCACTCGCCCCACCCTACGCCCTGCGGGCTTCGGGTGGCAGGCCACTTTATCTCCCGGAGCTTTAGCGTAGGGAGACTTGAAATCCGGTTATCCTTTACCCATATGAGCGTTTGTGGTAGAGTACTGCCGTTATTAACAACCAGTGGAGAAACCTCATGGATTTTCGTAATCACCCCAGCGTTATGCAGTCGGCCGTATCTACGGACGCGGGTCTGCGCGCGTATATGCTGCGCATTTATAACTATATGGCCTCAGGCCTGTTTTTAACCGGCATCGTCGCTCTGTTCGGCTCCCAATCCGACGCGCTGATGAACGCGTTCTATGCGATCAGCCCGGAAGGTTATCTCACCGGCATGAAACCGCTCGGCTGGATTATTGCTTTCTCGCCACTTGTTGCGGTGCTGGGCTTAAGCTTCGGCATCACCCGTATGCAAGCCTCCACCGCTCAAGCCTGCTTCTGGGGCTTTTCGGTGCTAATGGGCTTGTCGATGTCCAATCTGTTTTTGATGTACACCGGCCAAAGCATCGCCCGCACCTTCTTCATCACCGCAGGCATGTTCGGCGGTATGAGTTTGTATGGCTACACCACCAAACGTGATCTGACGGGCATTGGTTCGTTCCTGATCATGGGCGTGTGGGGCCTGCTTCTGGCGTCGCTTGCTAACATCTTCTTCAAAAGTTCCGGCCTTGCCTTTGGCATTTCGCTCATCGGCGTGTTTGTGTTCATTGGCCTGATAGCTTATGACACCCAGCGCCTAAAGCTGATCTACCAACAAGTCGCAGGCATGGGCGATTCGCTCGCCAAAGCCTCGATCATGGGCGCACTCAGCCTCTATCTCGACTTCATCAACCTGTTCGTGATGTTGTTGCGCTTCATGGGCGATCGCAGACAATAAGCGGCAACTGCCAAATGTATAAAAAACCCCGGCGTTTGAAGGCCGGGGTTTTTCTTTTTAACATACGGGCAAGTTGCTGCTAGAGTCACCCCATGCTCGCCTCACGGACTCGTGGTTTTACGCTCATAGAAATTGCCATCGTGCTCATCATCATTGGGCTGGTGGTGGGTAGCATTACCGTCGGCACCGAACTCATTCATGCCGCACGCATCCGGCAAAGCATAAGCCAGTTTCAATCCTTTGAAACTGCAACCATGGCCTTCAAGAATAAATATAACGGCCTGCCGGGAGACTTGGTTGGTGCTGAACAATACTGGCCGATTGATACCGACTGTACCCTTGCACACCGCCCCAGCCTCACCAACACCTGCAACGGGAACGGCGATGGCATTATAGGCACGAGCCCTTCCAATCCTAATGATATTAATGGCGGCAACCGTGAATGGTTTTTATATTGGCAGCACTTGAGCCTGGCTGGTCTAATCGCCGGGAAATACCCTGGTTCCGTCCCCCATTCCAATGGGTGGCCTATATGGCGGTCTACACCTTCTAATTCTGGCAATATTGCGAATGCTCCTGCGGGTAAGCTTCCGGGTTCCGTCTGGGCTTTCTCACCTACCCGCTACCCTGCTGCCAGTTTTTTTGCATCACCTTTCACACATTTTATGGTGCTTGCGCGAAGTGGCTATGATGGCAACATGGGATACCCGGTGAACAACGGCTATATACTAACACCGATGCAGGCGTACGAAATTGACACCAAAATGGATGATGGTGTGCCCTCAACAGGCCTTGTTCGCGGCCCTGAACCGGGAAACAGCAACTTTTACCCAGACTGCACCACTAGCGCCGTCGCCTCCACTGCTCGCTATAATACCACCTATACCGATGCGGCCTGCGATCTCTTACTGGGCAATAAGTTTTAACAGACTTCCTGCGCAACCCACTGCAAAAACGGGTTCGCGCCGCCGTCAACAGGCAGCACGAGAATACAGGGATTATGATACGAGTGAAGCAACCCAATTCTCTCCATCGTCTGGGGTAAGACGTTTCGCGTGGTTTTGAGAATCATCACCACCTCATTTTCCTCAGCAATGCGGCCTTCCCAGCGATAGACGGAAGACATCGGCCAGTAATTGGCGCAGGCGACCAAGTGCTCTTCCACGAGTACGCGCGCGGCTGCTTTTGCGCTTTCGTCGCTTGGCCAGGTGGTGTATAGCAGGAGTGCTTCCATGCGAAGCGTTCTAACGCATGGATCCCTGTTTTTCCACCTTTTTTAGGAGTTTTTCATGAAATACGCTCTTTCTGCCCTTGCTGCAGTTCCCCTCATTGCGCTCACCTCTTTGGCGCAAGCGGATTCACACAAGGGCAAATACAACCCTCCAAGCTCCCGCCAGGAAGCCATCTCCCGTACGCAGGAACACTTAAAAAAGCTGGAATCCATGAGCGATGCGGATTGGAAGAAGAAACACGAAGAACGTATGGAGCGTCGCGAAAAGTGGAAAGCAATGTCCCCCGAAGAACGCAAAGCCATGAAAGAAAGCCACAAGGGACATCACGATGGACATGGTGATGACGCTCCTGAAGATAAACACTAGAGGGGTCAATTGTGGCAGAGGCTGAACTCGCGAAACTACGCGCTGAAATCGATGCGATTGACGATCAAATCCTCGCGTTGCTCAAAACACGCATGGACGTCGTCAAACGCGTCGGCGTGTGGAAAGCACAAAAAGCAGACGGCCTCTGCCCCATCCGCTCCGGCCGCGAAGCCACGCAGCTTAAACGCGTCAGCCAAACAGCCGCCGCGGGGGATTTTTCGCCAGCCGCAGCTGCGCATATTTGGCGTCACATCATCAACGCCTCGCTCGCACTCGAAGGCCGCCTCAAACTCTCCATGCACGATGACGCGCGCACCCAGATGTGGTCCCGCGAATATTTTGGTAGCTACACGTCCTACGCCGCGCACCATACCAGCGTCCACGTGGTGCAGGATATTATAAACAACATTGCCGATGTCGGCATCGCACCGCTGTTTGGTGAACATTGGTGGCTCGCACTCGTGAATACGCCTGTGCGCGTGTTTGCAGCATTGCCCTTTATTGCCGATGCGCCAACACCACATGCGTTTGCGTTTGCACGCTTGCATCCCGAACCCTCCGGTAACGATGCAACGCTTGCGGTCTTCGAAGGCAAGGTCGAATGCACCCTGCCCTATACGACGTTTGACACCGCGGAGCATTATTCGCTGATCATGCTCGAAAGCTTCGTGAAACAAGACCAACTCCCAAGCAACGCCACCGTGATTGGTGCGTATGCGAAACCCCTAAAATTCTAGATTTATGCGCCCTATTCCCAAACAAGGTATTCTCGATATTGCACCCTACGTCGCCGGAAAATCCGCCGCTGCAGGCCAGCAAAAAATTCTCAAACTCTCCTCCAACGAAAACACGCTAGGGCCGAGCCCGTTTGCAATTGAAGCCTATAAAACTGCGAGCGAATCGCTACACCGCTACCCGGATAGCAACGCATCTAAACTCAAAACCGCCATCACCGAAATGCTGGGGTTCCCGTCAGAAAACCTAGTGATTGGTGCGGGATCAGATGAAGTGATCGGCATGTTGGTGCATGCCTTTGCAGGCGAAGGTGACGAAGTGCTCTACAGCGAGCATGGGTTTTTGATGTATAAAATCTACACGCAAGCTGCCGGCGCAACCCCCGTTACCGCACCGGAAAAAGACTATACCACCTCGGTGGATGCACTGCTCGCCGCCGTCACTCCGCGCACCAAAATCGTGTTTGTGGCCAACCCCAATAACCCGACCGGTACACATATTTCCAGAAGCGAATTGGAACGTTTGCGCAGGGAATTACCATCTCACATCGTGCTCGCCGTCGACGCGGCCTATAGCGAATACGCCAATGTGACTGATTATGGTGATGGCCGCGAACTCGCGCTCACTACCGACAACACCGTGATGCTGCGCACCTTCTCCAAAGTCTATGGCCTGCCCAGCTTACGCATTGGCTACGGTGTGATGCACAAAGATGTGGCCGATGTCTTAAACCGCATCCGCGGCCCCTTCAATGTTGGCGGCCCCGCCATTGCCGCAGGCGTTGCCGCCATGCGCGATCAAAAATACATCGCCGCTTGCGTGCAACATGTCGTGCAGCAACGCAGAAAAATGAGTGATGCACTCACGGCGCTAGGCTTACGCGTGCTGCCCTCTCAAGGCAATTTCATCGCCGTGCAATTTAAAGATGCCGCCGCGGCGAGTGCCTGCAACGCACATCTCACCACACAAGGCATCATCATCCGCGAAATCGCCGGCTACGGTATGCCGGAATTCCTACGCATTACCATCGGCTCAGCGGAAGAAAATGATGCGGTGATGAAAGCGATAGGCAGCTTTCTCAAATGAATAGCCAACCGTTTTCACAAATCGCCATTGTCGGACTGGGGCTAATCGGCAGTTCAGTGGCGCGTGGAGTGAAAGAATTTCAGCTCGCCCACCGTGTGGTCGCCTCCGACCGCAGCCCGATTTCGCTCGAATATGCGTTGCAAAAACATATTATCGATGAAGCGTTGCCGCTGGCTGACGCCGTGAAAAATGCGGATTTGGTTGTGCTCGCGGTGCCGCCCTCGGCGCTTGGCAGCGTGGCGGAGGCGATGGCCCCGCATTTGAAACACGGTGCGATTATTACAGACACGGCCTCTGTCAAACACATGGCATTTGATGCGGTCGCACCTTTTATTCCGGCTAGCTGCGCGTTTGTGCCTTCGCACCCGATTGCGGGTTCCGAGCACAGCGGCGTGAAAGCGGGCAAAGGCGATTTGTTCGCAGGCAAGCGCGTGGTTGTTACCCCGAAATCGCCGGAGGATGTGGGACTCGAACCTGTTGTTCGCTTGTGGAGCGGCCTGGGTGCAACGGTCGAATACATGCCAGCGGATGTGCACGATAAAGTCTACGCCTATGTCTCGCACCTGCCGCAACTCTTGGCGTTTGCTGCCAAAGATGTGGTAGAACCCTTCAGCGCGCTGGCTGAAAAAGACGCCGTATTCCAACGTTTCACACGGCTATGCAGCAGCGATATGGTGTTGTGGGAAGATATTTTTAACGCCAATATCACGAATCTCGAAGAAGCGATCGCCCGGTTTATGGCGCTGTTTCAGCGCATGCGCGAGGAGCTTCTCCAAGGCGCGAGTGATACGCTGACGGATGCGCTTGACCCAGATATTTATACCCGTTTGCTTCCCACCCTGCTCGCCTCTTGCCTGATCGGTGCGATTTATCAAGAGGAGAAGAATATCGGCCTAAACTTCAAGCGCTATGGCGGCAGTGGGTTTAAGGACTTCACCGCCCCCATGACTGGGGACCCGGATAAGCAATTGGAAAATATATCAAAAAATGCCAATAATGTGGTCCGCGCCATGGACGCCTTTGCGGCCTCCCTTAGCCACCACATTGTCATGAAAGATTAACATTAAATCCCCGCCGCTTATGTTAGAATTTAAGCGTAGGATTCATTATGGGATTTTTAGTCAACGAAGACCACCACATTCCCGACCCCCTGGACAAAGGCTTCCTGGGGTTTATCCGCCGTTCGTGGAATAGTGTCGTCAGCAGCACCGGCAAGTTTTTTGCCGACGGCATTGGCAAAGCCACCATGACCGGCGTGGGCAAAGGTTTGTTGATTTCTTTTGGTACCATCGTCACAGCCGGAATGGTGATGGGCGCACTTTCCGGGCAAGCGGGAATGCCCACTCCGATTTTCGGTGATGTGGGTGGCAAGGTGAGTGCTGATTTTGTTTCGGGTATGGTTAATGGCGCTTATCAGGGTATGAAATACGCGATCAGCAATCCAACCGGCATCGGCATTGTGCTAGCAGGCGGGTTGGTCGGCGTTGCGACCGATATACGCGCTGCCTCGCAGAATCTTGAAACCAAACAAGCTATGCAACGTGTGGCCGTTGCCAAGGGGCGCAGCGTAGAGCCCTCTGTCGTTCCGGAAAGAACACAGGAAGTTTCGCAGGAACCAACGCTCGATGAACTTTCTCACCCCCCTACCAATTGGGCCAAAACGATGCGACACGATGACGATAAAAACAGAGGAATGGGCCGATGACCACGGAACAACAAGATCCAATCGAACCGCGCCGCATTGGTTTTATCGAACGCCGGTGGAACATGGTGAAAGCCTTCGCCAAAAAATCCTACGAGCATTTGTTCTCGGTGAAAACCTGGGTATCAGCAGGTGTTATTTTAGGTACCATGGCATTTTTGGGGAGTGGCAACGCCGGTAAAATGCTACAAGGCCTTGCGGAGTTTACCGCAGTGACGCCAGAGAATCTTCCCTTCCGCATTGTCCAATCGCTCGCCATCGGCACCGCGCTTAACGCCGGCATCGCCATGTACAAAGAAGCCAAGCGCTGCGACGATTGCGATGCGCTCGCCACCAAAATGGAAAAAATGAAATGCGCTCCTGCGCAGGGAAAATCTCCGCAGGTGGAGCACTCCTACGCCATGCCGGATCAACTCATTCCCGCGCAAACGCCCCCCGGCAATTCTATGGCTCACCTAGGGCGTGACTAGGCGTCATTGCGAGGGCTTTAGCCCGAAGCAATCCATCTATGACGTTGCAAGATCTGGATTGCTTCGCTACGCTCGCAATGACAGCTATGTACACCTCCCTTCGTGACTTTATCGAACTGCTCGAATCGCGCCAATTACTGCGGCGGATTAGCGCGCCCGTATCACCACATTTGGAAATGACGGCGCTGGGGATGAAGATGATCGAGCAAAAAGGCCCGGCGCTGCTGCTGGAAAATGTCACGGGTTCGTCGATGCCGGCACTGATTAATTTGTTTGGTACGGTGGAGCGCGTAGCACTTGGCATGGGGAAGAAGCCTGAAGAACTGCGTGCGATTGGTGAAACGCTTGCGTATCTGCGCCAACCGGAACCGCCGGGCGGATTTCGCGATGCGCTGTCGATGTTGCCGCTGGTAAAAACGTTGATGAGCATGCAACCGAAAACCGTAAGCAAAGCGCCATGTCAGGAAGTGGTGCTGCAAGGCAGCGATATTGATCTCACTAAATTTCCCATTCAAACCTGCTGGCCGGGGGATGTTTCGCCGCTGATTACTTGGCCGCTCGTAGTGACGAAAGGGCTTGGTGAACGCTTCAATCTCGGTATTTACCGCATGCAGCCGATTAGTAAAAACCAGACGCTGATGCGTTGGCTCAAACATCGCGGCGGCGCGCAGCATCACAAAGATTGGGGCGATAAAAAGCGGGAGCCATTGCCCGTTGCGGCGGTGATTGGCGCGGACCCGGGAACGATTTTAGCGGCAGTGACGCCGGTGCCGGAGACGATGTCTGAATATCAATTTGCAGGCCTGCTGCGCGGTAAAAAAGTGGAGCTGGTCGATTGCAAAACCGTGCCCCTCAAAGTGCCGGCGGAAGCAGAGATTGTTTTGGAAGGCCATGTGAGTTTAGAAGACTACCGCGCAGAAGGCCCGTTTGGTGACCACACCGGTTATTACAACGAGGTGGAGCAGTTTCCGGTGTTTACGATCTCAGCGATCACGATGCGCGAGAAGCCGATATATCTCACGACCTATACGGGCAAGCCGCCGGATGAGCCGAGTGTGTTGGGCGAAGCGCTGAACGAAGTGTTCATTCCGCTCCTCCAACAACAATTCCCGGAGATTGTGGATTTCTGGCTGCCGCCGGAGGGTTGTTCGTACCGCATTGCCGTGGTTTCCATCAAAAAATCCTACCCTGGCCACGCCAAGCGCGTGATGATGGGCGTGTGGTCGTTCCTGCGGCAGTTTATGTACACCAAATGGATTATTGTGGTCGATAGCGATATTGACGTGCGCAATTGGAAGCAAGTGATGTGGGCGATTTCAACACGCATGGACCCGGCGCGCGACATCACCATGATCGAAAATACGCCGATTGATTATCTGGATTTTGCCTCGCCCGTTTCAGGGTTAGGTAGTAAAGTGGGGCTGGATGCCACCCATAAAATCGGCAACGAAACCACGCGGCAGTGGGGCACGGAGATTATCATGCCCAAAGAAGTGATGGAGAAGGTGGAGGGGTTGATATGACACATTCGTCATCCCGACGAAAGCCGGGATCCAGCGCTTCGCGGCAAGCGAAGCAAAAGAGGAAACTCCATTACGCCGCAGACGCGGCTTACTGGATCCCGGCTTTCGCCGGGATGACGGAGGATAGACTATGCAACTAAAACTCAAACACCTCTTCTTCCGCATTGTCGAACACAAACTATTCAGGCTCGCGCTGGCACTGGTGTTCGCGTGGTGGGTGTACCAGGCCGTGTGGGTCGCCAAGCCTGAGTTTTCGAAAAACACCAATGTGACCCGCTTAAGCGACGCCGAAGTAGAATATTACGCGCGTCATTTTGACTATGTCATGAATGTGGGCGCGGACGGACAAGCCATGGCATGGAACACCTATTCTTCCAGCGGCGAAATCACGCCGGTGAATCGCTTTATCAGCAAATCCGGCGCGACGTGCCGCACCTTTAAAGAACGCTACACCATCGGCACCAACACCGGCACCGCACAAGGCTTCGGCTGCAAACGTCAAGATGAGCAAAGCTGGTGCAAACTCAAGCCGGACAATGCACAGACCTGTGTGCTAGAAGCCCCGGAGACCACGTTGGGCGGTGCCTTGCGCGACGCGTCAGAAGCTGTAGATAGCGCGAAGATGCTAGTCAAAGGTACGATTGATTTTTGGTGATTGAACTATCGGGGATTTCTAGAGTTACCTGGTCCTATATTTTTTGCACGCGTAGGATCAGCATTGAGATTCATGAGTTGCGCCTCATTTACATTAAATGAAGACTCGCCGTTCATGTTCTTCAAAATCAGATTCGCACCTTCACTGTTTTCAGGATGCACGGGAGGAAGCATTTCTGCAATCGCTCCGTTTTCTTTTCTTTGCTTTTCCAGATGATAAAGAGTATCCCGACTCATCATCGAATAGGCAAACACCCAATCTTTCTTCTCACCCGTTTCTTTCACCGCTTCCATCGTTGCGGCAGATACAACTTCTGCTTGATATTGATATTGTAGATCTTGGATATATTTCTCCTGGTTATACATCTTTCCAAGCTTTGGATCAGAAGCAAAATAACTATTATCGACTACTTCTTGTTTGATTCTCGCATCCAATTGTTTTTGGAGCCCAGCAATTTCCTTATTGAGGGCTTTCATTTCTTCTACATACCGGGCATCGTCGGGCCGCTTTGCATCTGCCTCGACGGGTGGGTATTCTTTTTTGCTTAGATTTTCATAATACTCACGAACATAAGGACTTTTGATCCCCGGTGGAACACTATTATCAAGCTTTTTGCCACTATGTCTTACATATGCATTCACGCCGTGCTGATGCTCTGCTTCAGAGGTGCCTGTGGGCCGGTGAGCTTCGGTTGGCCCCATAAATCTTTGATTACCAACCACCTCTGAATAATCCCCATGCTCGATCTGGAGCAATATTTTCTTTTTTAGGGCCGCAGCGAATTCGGTTAACTCCGGCATCACTTTTTCGCGAACTTGCGGTACACGCTCTGGATATTCTTTTTCATGTCTATCACTATCCGCCCTTCTAAGTTTGAGCTCTTCACCTATTTTTTGACTGAGCGCTAGGTCTTCTCTTCCCTTTTTACGGATAGCACTGAGGATGTTTTGTTCTGCTTCCCAGCCAATTGGACTGTTGCGCTTAGCTGCATATTCTGCTTCATTCTTTATGTAGGGCATCATCGCTTTGAGGAGCGCTTGTGACTGGTTAGGCGAATTTTCACTCAAACGCATTTTGAAGTAATCGATATAATCTTCTTCGGTTTGCGGTGATTTTCTCTCAGGTTTTTTATCAGCCATAATGTCCCCTTTGGGTAATGAGATAAGGTCCAATCTAGCAAATACTAATTAATTTTCGTTTAATAGTGGGACGATGGTCCGAAATCCTTGCTCAGTGCAGCTCCCAGAATTTTTCCATGGTGAGGTAGGTGAAGGAGACTGTCCAGCCAATCAGAATAAAGCCTGTTAAGGCTTCCACACCGGCGATCATGCGTAGTGCGCCTTCGGGCGTCACATCGCCAAAACCCACGGTGGAATAGCTCACGGCGGAGAAATAAAGATAGCCGAAAAAGTCGAGGTGGTAGATGCCGGAGGTGATGACTGCACCCGAAAGCGTGCCCATGCCCGCATGGGCGAGTGCGTAATAGGCAACACCAAAAATCCAAATATTTGCAATATGCGCGAGGAATACAATGCCAATGACCAGCAACACGCGCAAACGCGGCGCTACCGAAAACCTCGGTAGACGCGCCCATGTGAGCCTCAGCACTTCATAGATGCTGAGACTGCAAAGAACAATAAGCCCAATGCCAATAGTGGCAGTGATGAAGAACTCCTGCATGTCGCGAGTGTAGCAGGTTTTAGCGATTAGTCATTCCCAATCCCGTGGCTTGCAGAGCAAGAGCACGGGATCTTTTGCGATTTGTCTCCGATTCTTCCGAGATCCTGTGCAATCACTCACGTGATTCACAGGATTAGTGAAAGGGCGCGCCCTGTAGCTTGTACCATAGGAAGTGCACGTGAGGACTGTTCGTACGCTGCCTTCCGACAGACCGTCCGCCGCGTAGCCTGAAGAAGGGGCTTTTGACCACAATCTCCACCATACGCCTTCGCCGAATCCTTCCTGCCCCGGTTGGGATCTACAATTCAACCGCTGGACTTATGTTCTGCAGAACAATGATGGGTGTAGGAGGGAAAATGCGGGCCCGGAAGTAGGAAAATTTTCCCATTGAAACTTCCACAAAATGAGCTATTTATGTCCGACCTTAAAGGGCATTTGGCCCACCCCCGAATTCATACCACTACAAATCAGGAGCTAACCCATGAAAACGATCCAATACTTGACGGCCCTCGGCGCCATCCTCGCTCTAGCGGCGTGCACCACCCCTAACAGCGGCTCTGGCAACGCGGACGGCTCCGGCAACGGCTACACCCGTACCAACACCAATGTGACTCCTGGTACGCAGGATGATCTGGTGGCCAACGTTGGTGACCGCGTGTTCTTTGACTACGACAGTACCGAACTGCAAGACGAAGGCCAAGCAACGCTGGAACGCCAAGCTTCCTGGTTGAAAGAGTTCAAAGACGTAGCGGTGACCGTTGAAGGCCACGCCGACGAACGCGGCACCCGTGAATACAACATCGCCCTCGGCGAGCGCCGTGCCCACGCTGCTAAGAAATACCTAGTAAGCCTCGGCATCGCTGACAACCGCATCTCCACCATCAGCTACGGCAAAGAACGCCCAGCAGTTGTGGGTTCGGATGACACCTCTTACGCGCAAAATCGTCGCGCTGTAACGGTTGTTACCAACCAATAAGCTTCAAAAACCCCGCTTGTGTCTAACGCAAGCGGGGTTTATTGTGTCTGCCGTATGAAAATGAAACATCTCCTTCCCGCACTGATCCTCGTTAGCGTCTCGCACGTGGCGTTGGCGCAAGTGAATCCGAATCAAGAGGAAGCCAATCGGCTGGATCGACTGGAGAAGGATTTGCAGTTGATTCAAAAACAAATCGCCATCGGCGGTGATGTGCCGATGTCGCCGGAAGAAGCGAAGCAAGCGGCGACCGTGGGCAATGCGCGCCTCGGTGTGCAGCTATCACAAATTCAGGATGAACTCCGGAAAATCCGTGGGCAGCAAGAGCAAACCGATTTTGCAATTAAGCGCGTGCAAGAAGCGCAAGAGCGCATGCAGAAGGATGTTGATTTGCGCTTGAGCGATGTGGAAAAACGCAACCCTACACCAGCGCCCACGCCGGAAGCTGCAGTCGCTCCGGTGCCTGTCGTAGCGGAAGCACAACCGGCCCCGACTCCAACGCCTGCAACACCTGCGCCGGTGCCTAGTGGAAAAGCGGATTTGTCGAAAGCGGTGATCAAAGTGGAAAATGCGCCTGCTACGCCTGCGGCTGCACCGGCTGCGAAGGATGCGCCTAAAACCTTTGATCAACCGCGCGATCAATATAACTATGCGTTCCGCTTGTTGAATCAGACGCGCTATGACGAAGCAGCGGAGTATTTCCAGTCCTTCGTGCAGAAGTTTCCGAAAGATCCGCTCATTGGTAACGCCTATTATTGGCTGGGTGAAACGTTTTATATCAAGCGCGATTATGTGAAAGCTGCCGATCATTTCCGCCAAGGGTTTGAAGCGCTGCCAAGCGGCCCGAAAGCAGCGGATAACCTGCTGAAACTGGCGATGGCTCTCAGTGCATTGAAACGTAACACCGACGCGTGCACCGTGCTTGAACAACTCACCACCAAATTCACCAGCTCTTCTTCCGTACTACTCAAAAAAGCCGAAGAAGAAAAAGTTCGCATTGGGTGCTCGTAAGCCTCGATCATTTGAAATTTGAACCCTCGCCGCATCTGGCCGTTGCGGTCTCCGGCGGCGCGGATAGCATGGCACTTGCCGTACTTGCAAAAGAATGGGCAGATAAAAAAGACGGCGCGATCACCGCACTGCATGTAGATCACAAACTGCGTGATAGTTCGACACGAGAAGCAGAAATAACTCGTGAACGGCTCACCAAACTGGGGATCCCCTGCACTATTTTGACGTGGGAACATGCTGCAGTGACCGGCAATCTACAGGAAGAAGCGCGGGAAGCACGTTATGGATTGATGCGTGCGTGGTGCAAAACCAATAATGTGCTGCATTTGCTAACGGCGCATCATGCGGGAGATCAGGCGGAGACGGTGGCGATGCGGACACTTCGCGGCAGCGGTGTGGAGGGGTTAAGCGGCATGCCGTTTATGAAATTTTTTCCTGAATGCCGCCACATTCGGCCATTGCTTGGGGTGACGCATGCGGAGTTGGTGGCGCTACTGCAAACTAAAGGTGTGGAGTGGATTGAAGATCCGAGCAATCAAAACATGGATTTCGATCGGGTCAAAATCAGGCAGATGCTGCAGTAGTCCGTCATTGCGAGGCCTTAAGGCCGAAGCAATCCAGTATTGCGGCTAGGAGAGATTCTGGATTGCTTCGCTTACGCTCGCAATGACAGCGGTGCAAAATCCTCCAGCTGCAGCATATGCGAGGCAAAGGCGGAACCCATGGTGTGCGAGGCGATGACGACGATGCCACCGGCTTGCACGCGACTTTCGATGAGGCTGGTCAGGAGTGCTACGCCTTCGGCGTCTAGGAAGTTGGTGGGCTCATCCAGAATCCATAAATTGTAATTGCCAAGGAGTAGTCGCGCGAGGGCGACGCGGCGTTTGAGGCCGGAGGAGAGTGTGGCGACGGTTTGCTCGGCGCGGTCTTCGATGTCAAAAAACTTGAGGGCACTGTCGACTAAGAGCGGGCTGCCGTCGTGGAGCTTGGAATAGAATTCGAGATTTTCGTAAACAGTGAGGCGTTCTTTGAGGGCGTTTTTTGCACCAACATAAATGCCGCGGACGTTTTCGGTTTCAACGTGGCCGGCACTCGGAGTGAGCAGGCCGCAGAGAATGTGCAGCAAGCTGGTTTTGCCCGCGCCGTTCGTGCCTTTGATAATAAGCAAACCGCCTTCGCCCAGGCAAAAGCCCAGGTTCTCAAAAAGCACGCGCTCGCCGCGGATGCAGCTTAGGTTTTCAGCAATGAGCATATCGTCATTCTGCTCATGGCAACGCCATGGAGCAGAATCTTTCTCCTTTGTTTCGAGGTCCTGCTTGAATCCTTCGGATTCAGCAGGATGACCATACCTAGCGCGAGTTGACGTATGAGTCAAAAAACTTGCGGTTTCCATCACTTCGTGGGATGAGAGGGTTATGAATCCCATCTTTTGTGCCATCGACACTACCGATTTAGACAAAGCCACACGCACGATTGGCGCGATTGCGCCGCATGTGGGCGGGGTGAAATTGGGGTTAGAATTTTTTACGCACCATGGGGTAGAGGGCGTAAAACGCGCGGTACCGGAAGGCTTGCCGCTGTTTCTAGATTTGAAATTTCATGACATTCCGAACACAGTCGCAGGGGCGGTGAAAGCGCTGAAGGGCCTCAATATCCATATGTTCACACTGCACGCGAGCGGCGGCGAGGCAATGATGATTGCAGCGCGGGATGCAGCGAAAATGCTCACTCCTATTCCGCGTGTGCTTGGGGTGACGGTGCTGACTAGTATGGATGCGGGCGATATGAATGCAATTGGCGTGAGTGGCGAAGTGGAAGCACAGGTGTTGCGTCTTGGGGAACTGGCGAAACGTTCGGGCATTGATGGTGCAGTGTGTTCACCGCATGAAATTGCAACGCTGCGTAATTTATACCCCCTCCCCCACAGGGGGAGGGTTGGGGTGGGGGCATTCACGGCACAATCGCAAAGTGTTGTGCAAGCCTGCCCCCCTCCCAGCCTCCCCCCTGTGGGGGGAGGAGAATTCTTACTAGTCGTACCAGGCATTCGCCCTGAAGGAGCCGCCAAAGGCGACCAAAAACGGGTGATGACGCCGAAGGAAGCGCTCGCGCTTGGGGCCAGCTATTTGGTGATTGGCCGGCCGATTACGGACGCCACAGACCCCGCGAAAGCTGCGAAGAATATTATGCAGTCTCTCTGATTCCGTCATCCCCGCGAAAGCGGAATCCAGGGTTTCGTGTCTACGAGACAAGCCATTGATTCCTTGGAGAGTGGTTTCTTTCTATCATTTTTACCCTCACCAGATTTTCTGGCTTCGCTTCCCCTCAAGAAGAGAGGAAAATCAATATATTACATCATCGACTGCAAAAGAAATGTACTGGATCCCGTGTCTATTCCTCCATCAAATTTGCGCTGCAAGTTCGCTGTCGGACACGGGATGACGGTGTTTCAATGGTTTAGAGTTTATTAAATCGCCCTAAACGGCACATAACCCTTTCTTTACTAAAGCATGCGATGATGAGGGCGTATTTCACCAAACCACAGGGAGTTTAACCATGGGCGCAGCTGTTGAAACAATGCCGAGTAAAGAACCACATAAAGGTCCAGCTGCAACGCTGACATTGCCGGATGGCAAGTCGGTGCAGTTCCCGATTTACCAGGCGGTTGAAGGCTCGCCGGTAATGGATATTTCTAAGCTCTATGCGGAAACGGGGCATTTTACGTTTGACCCGGGCTTTATGTCGACCGCGGCGTGCGAATCGAAAATTACCTATATTGATGGTGACGCGGGCATTTTGCGTTACCGTGGGTATGATATTGACCAGTTGGCCGATGGCTGCAACTTCCTAGAAGTCGCGCATTTGTTACTGGAAGGTGAATTGCCGGATACGAAAGCTAAGGCGGCATTTGAGCGTAAGATTACGCTCCACACCATGGTGCAT
Organism: uncultured Rickettsiales bacterium; assembly: GCA_964405685.1. Lineage (GTDB taxonomy): Bacteria > Pseudomonadota > Alphaproteobacteria > Rickettsiales > SXRF01 > CAYOOP01. Next base: position 31,854 of record CAYOOP010000005.1, on the reverse strand, counting down.
GAGCAAGCCCATTTCCTCTTCCGCGGCTTTCCGCGTGCGTCGCATCCTATGGCGATTTTGGTAGGCGCTGCGGCGTCACTCTCCGCGTTCTATCACGACTCACTCGATATCAACGTGCCGGAGCAGCGCGAACTTGCGGCGTATCGCTTGATTGCGAAAATGCCGACGCTAGCTGCTATGGCGTATAAATATTCGATCGGTCAGCCGTTCATGTATCCGCGCAATGACCTCGGCTTTACCGAGAACTTCCTGCACATGATGTTTGCAACACCGTGCGAGGAATATAAAGTGAATCCGGTACTTGCAAAAGCGATGGATAAGATTTTGATTTTGCATGCCGACCATGAACAAAATGCATCGACTTCTACGGTGCGTTTGGCAGGCTCTTCGGGTGCCAATCCGTTCGCTTGTATCGGCGCTGGTATCGCTTCCCTTTGGGGCCCGGCGCATGGGGGTGCGAACGAGGCGGTGATCAACATGCTGAAAGAAATCGGCACGGTGGATAAGATTCCGGAATTTATTGCCAAGGTGAAAGACAAAACCTCGGGCGTGAAGCTGATGGGCTTTGGTCACCGCGTGTATAAAAACTACGACCCGCGTGCGAAAGTGCTCTACACAACCTGTCAGGAAGTATTGAAAGAACTGGGGCAGATGAACGATCCGCTGCTTAAAATCGCAATCGAATTGGAGAAAATCGCATTGTCGGATGAGTATTTCGTATCGCGCAAGCTCTACCCGAACGTCGACTTCTATTCGGGCATCATCTACCGCGCGATGGGTATTCCGTCGAAAATGTTCACCGTGTTGTTCGCCGTGGCTCGTACCGTCGGCTGGACCGCACAGTGGAAAGAAATGACCGAAGACCCGAAAAACAAAATCGGCCGCCCACGCCAGCTGTTTACGGGCGCTGCTCCGAGGAAATTCGTGCCGGTTACGAAGCGGTAGTCATTTGACTATCCGTTAAAATCCGTTAGACTGCCCTGCGATAATAAAAAACGCAGGAGTGGGGATATGTCTACAATTCCAGAAGCGCAATATACGCATGTGCTAAACAGTGTACGCGAGCAGTTTGATGCAGCAGTTGCTGCAAAGCTTGCCGCCGATGGGCAAATGGCTGAACTTACAAAATCAGCGCATAACGTTCTTGAATCGTTGGGGTTACAACCGCATACCAAAACGAGGATTCTTGATAATCTAACACGTAGCGTGCAACAAGAAACCGCTAAACGTATGAAGATATCCCCCCATCACAATGAGCATTCTCCCAATGGAGAAAACAGCTCACACATAGACCGCACGGGATATCGCAAAGAAGATTGCCGCTCAGAGTTTTTAGTGGGCTAGTGAGCGTGCTCGGCGGGTATGGATTGGTTGGGCTTTGCCTTGTCCGTTCCATGCATGCACATTTTCTTGCCGCCGGTTTTGCCTTTGCAGCAGCACGCTTCCATGCCGCTTTCTTTCATTTTGTCACAGCAGGGGCACATAGACTCCGGCTGGGCGCAAGCGGTGGTGAGGAGTAGGGCTGCAAGTGTGAGAAGCTTTTTCATGATTTTACCCTGTTTTGATAGAGTTGTAGTAGAGGTTGGTAGCTATCATCGACAGCCCACCTTCGTTGCTTAGCAACTATGGCGCGGCATCCGCTTCTCTAACGCTTCTTGCGCGACTCGTCGCGCCGTAGCGTAAGCGAAGGTGGATGGTGGCTCGGGGGTGATTCGAACACCCGACCAAGGGCTTATGAGTCCCCTGCTCTACCCCTGAGCTACCGAGCCACATCAAAGGTACGAAGGCGTATGGCTTTAGGGCGAAGTGGGTGAAAAATCAAGTGGAATTGCTGCACTTTACCTCCCCCGCTTGCGGGGGAGGGCAACGGAGCTTCGATTTTATGCTTACAAAATCGTTGAGCTGCGTGGGTGGGGGAACATTCCCCCCTTAAATCCCCCCGCAAGCGGGGGGAACAATATTATCGTACCACCTATAGTATTTACTCGTCGCACCTCGCCACAAGCGCTTCAACTGTTTATTAAGCAATTGGTGCTATTAGACTGAAATATAGATCTATTTGAAAGAGAGTTTTTATGCGCAAGAATGTTTTGTTGTTGGGTCTTCTTGTTTTATTCACTGCATGCGAACAGACCCCTGCCCGGGTGGAAGACAACGGCAAAAAAACCTATGATAAGCGCAGCATGATGGTGGCGGCTGCGAGTTTGGCGAACGACCCGCGGTATGAACCCGCCGCATCGGCACCCAGCGTTGCCGTGCAATCGATCGAGAGCAAGGATTTAATGGCTCCGGCGGCAAAAGCTTCTAACAGCATGTTTAAAATGCCGGTAGAGGGGAAAATTATTTCTCGTTTTGGTCAACCGGATAATGGTGGGAAAAATGATGGTATCAATATCGCTGCACCTGCCGGTACGCCGGTGCGTGCGAGCGCTTCGGGCAGTGTGGTATTTGTGGGCGATCAACTCAGAACCTACGGCAATATGGTGATCATTAAACACGAGGGACGACGCAATACGACCTATGCGCATTTGGGTAAAACCTTTGTGAGCAAAGGCCAGCAAGTAGCGCAAGGCGACGCAATTGGTACGGTGGGGAAAACAGGGCAAGTGGCGATACCACAACTTCACTTCGCGCTACGCGAAGGTGCAACACCGGAAGATCCGATGCATTATATGCCGACGATGCGCAGCAGTTTGTAGAGATTTTGACTTTACGTGTTTTTGGAAATGGGATATAGCTAGCATCCGTTCAAGAGCCTTAAGTAATAGGCCACCACGTTGGGATACATGCGTGACACAGGGAATTTTGGAGTGTGTTGGCATGGCTGATGTTATTGTAAGAAAATCGCGGTCCCGTAAGCGTACGGTGGTGCAGCATGTGCGTCATAGTCCGTATCGTTCGTTGTATGTCGGCGCGTGCGCACTCGCGCTGCTTGCCGCTTACGGCGCATCTCAAACCCCTAAAGAAGTTCCAGCTCCTGCACCGGTTGCAGTGGAAGCCAAACCGGAACGGCCGCTGGTCACCCCGACCCTCACCCAATACCGCCTGCAGCGCGGCGATACCTTGATGAGCATTTTAACCGGCACCGGCGTGCCCGAGACCGAGGCGCAGCAGGCGCTTAATGCCATGCACGAAGTGTATAACCCGAAATTGGTGGGCAAAGGCCAGAAAGTAGCAATTGAAATTGATGCGAGCGAGGAAGACCCAACGGTTCCTGCGCTTTCCTCTCTCTCTCTGCCCCTTTCTAAAACAACAACGGTGGAATTAGAACGCGCTCAAGATGGCAGTTTTAAAGCGCAAAAAATTGAAAAGCCAACCGTGAAAGTCATGTCGCGCCTGAAGGGCACGATTAACGGTAGCTTCTATCGCAGCGCGCAAAACCTGGGGCTTTCGGCCAATGCGATTGCGGAGTTGGTGAAGGCGTATAGCTACGATGTCGACTTTCAGCGCGACGTGAAAGCCGGCGATAAGATGGATGTGCTGGTAGAGCAAACCAAAACCAACGATGGCGTGTTGGTTGCAACCGGCAATGTGGTGTTTGCAAACCTGGACCTCGGCGAGCGGCAGATTGCGATTTACCGCTATACCGACGCTAAAGGTCGTTCGGATTATTTCAACGCCAAGGGCGAGTCGCTGAAAAAAGCGCTGCTTAAAACGCCGATCAATGGCGCGCAGATTACCTCCGGCTTTGGCATGCGTATGCACCCGCTGCTTGGGTATAGCAAAATGCACAAAGGCGTGGATTTCGGTGCCGCGCAAGGCACGCCGATTTACGCGGCGGGCGATGGTGTGATTGAATCGGCCGGTTGGTCGGGCGGGTATGGCAATTTGGTGGTGTTAAAACACACGGCGAAATATTCCACCGCTTACGGGCATGCCAGCCGTATTGCGAAGGGCATTAAACCAGGCATCCGCGTGCGTCAGGGACAAGTGATTGCGTATGTAGGCTCAACCGGCCAATCCACGGGGCCACATCTGCACTATGAGGTACGGGCAAACAACGAACAGGTGAACCCGGGCAACATCAAGTTCAAAACCGGCTTGGCGCTGGCGGGTATGGATTTGAAGAAGTTTAAAGCCGGGGTGGAAAGCGTCAATGCGAGCTTGGGGATCGCGAAGCCTAAAACCGCGGATGTGAAACCGGTTAAAAAGCTAGTAAAGAAAAAGGCGTGATTAATCCCCCTCCCCAGCCCCCCTGCGGGGGAAGGGGTTAAAGTGTCATAGAATCTTCACATAACAGGCGACTGTGGCATGGTAGAATGAAGCCATGTAATCTGAGCTTTGAGGGGTGTTTATGAGCCGTCAGGATGCTGTCACCGCCTATCGCGATTCGCTGTATGATGGGTTGAAATATGAAATGGAAACGCGCGTGGGTTCGCGCTCGTTTCCGATTGTGGGTGGGTTAGTTCCCGCGATTAAACAATTTGGCAATGCGCTTTACCGGCCATTCAAAGTCACGGGTGCGTTGGTGTTGGGCTACGGCGAGCCGCGCTCCGGCATGCCTGCCCTGCCCGCCATGCCTGAGGAATTTAAAGGCACGGATTTAGGCAGTGCGTTTACCCAAAGTGCCGAGTTGCGTCAGAAAGCGATTGAAGCGCGTACGGAATCGTTCGGGCAATTGCTCAATTTTGATATCGGCGGGGCATGGAAACAAGCCAGTGTTGCCTCCTACGCCGAATCGCGTGATCGCCATGTGGTGTTCCCGGAAGAAGGCGAAGCCATCAATGCCGCAGCAAACTCGCGTGCAAGCTTTGTCGCACAGATTGGTAACAGCCAAAGCAGCGGGCCCAGCCGTTAATGTCTAGTGGATCCGAAAAGAAGGCGGAAATGCTGGATCAAATTGAGACAGATCTGGCTTCTACGGCGTATGTGATTATTACTTTGCCTAACAAATCAGGCAGTATTTTGGTGGCTAATAACACCTCTTTGGCGGAACAGCTTGATGCTTATATCAACGATGGACGGCCTGGAAGCGCACATCACGTAGCGCATGATCGCAAGGGTACTGGTATTAATTGTGTTTATTTTTACCAAGGCATTCCACCCGATCTCCGCAATGTTTTAACGAAGAAACAAGCTTATATACTTGAATCTAAATCTGGTATTAGCGAAGCTAAGAAAGCGGATAAAATGGCTATGGATTATTTAGGCATGCGTGTGAAGGAATTGGCACATAAGCCAGAGCCTTCCATTCTTCCTATGTCGTCCATTATTCCTGCAATAGACGCATCCAAACATGTAGGCTAAATCCTATCATGCTCTAGGCTTGGCAGGCTCGTGCGCACGCGGGTGACTTCGCTTATCTCAATATCTGCGGTGATAATGCCGGTGTCAGTGCCGCCGTCGGCAAGCACTCTCCCCCACGGGTCGATAATCAAGCTATGGCCATAAGTTTCGCGGCCTCCCGGGTGGTGGCCAGTTTGGGCGGGTGCGATCACATACGTACCATTTTCGATGGCGCGGGCGCGTAAGAGTACTTCCCAATGGGCCTCCCCGGTGGGGACGGTGAAGGCAGATGGCACAGCAAGCACTTGTGCGCCTTCTTTGGCAAGTTTGCGATAGAGCTGAGGAAAGCGCACATCGTAACACACGCTCATCCCGAGGGTGAACCATGGGGTGGTCGCGTTCACGGTAATGGTGCCGCCGCGGATGCGTTCGGATTCCTTATAGGTTTGGCCATTTTGAAGCGACACATCAAACAAATGGATTTTGTCGTAGGCAGCGGCGATTTCGCCCTTATCGTTTAACAGAATGCTGCGGTTAAAACTGCGCGCATCGCCCTCCTCCACCACGGCGATGGAGCCGACTAGGAGCCAGATGCCATGTTCTTTGGCAAGTTTCTGCGCATGCTTAAGGCCGGGATGTTCTGCCATGGTGTAACGCGCGCTAGCGGCGTGATCCCCCTTCCCTTTCGCTTCGCGGCGCATGTAATAAGCGTTTTCGGGGAGTGCAATAAATTGTGCGCCCTTTTGCACCGCTGCATAAACGAGCGGTTCGATCATAGCAGCGTTGGCGCTGATATCATCGGTAGAAGTGAGTTGGAGGCAAGCGACGGTAGTCATCACTCCACCATAAGCGGATGGATCCTCGGGTCAAGCCCGAGGAGACATTTAGGCCGCGTTGTCTTTCACCAGCTTGTTTTTCGCAATCCAGGGCATCATGTCGCGGAGTTTTTTGCCGACTTTTTCGATGCCGTGTTTGGCAGATTCTTCACGCCATTGTTCGAGCTGGTGCTTGCCTTGGGTGGCGCGATCGGCCATGAAATCCTTGGCGAACTTGCCGGTTTGGATATCGGTTAGCACTTGCTTCATCACTTTTTTCGTCTCCGCCGTAATCACTTTTGGACCGGTGACATAATCGCCGTATTCGGCGGTGTTGGAGATGGAATAGCGCATGTTGGCGAGGCCGCCTTCGTAGATCAAATCCACAATCAGTTTCATTTCATGCACGCATTCGAAATACGCCATTTCTTCGGGGTAGCCCGCTTCGACCAGGGTTTCAAAACCCGCTTGCATGAGCGCCGTAACGCCACCGCAGAGTACGGCTTGTTCACCGAATAAATCGGTTTCGCATTCGTCTTTAAACGTGGTTTCGATGATGCCGGAACGGCCACCGCCAACGCCGGAAGCGTAAGAAAGTGCGAGTTTCAGGGCATTGCCGGACGCATCCTGGCCAATGGCAACGAGGCACGGCACGCCGCCGCCTTTTTGGTATTCACCGCGAACGGTGTGGCCGGGGCCTTTGGGCGCGACCATCCACACGTCCATATCGGCGCGTGGTTTGATGAACCCAAAGTGATAGTTGAGGCCGTGGGCGAACGCGAGCGAAGCACCTTTTTTAATCGCGGGTTCGATTTGATTATAAATATCCGCCTGGAATTCGTCCGGCGCGAGGATCATCACCACATCTGCGTCTTTCACTGCATCAATGGGGTCTTTCACCGTGAAACCGGCGGCTTGGGCTTTGGCGACTGCGGCAGAGGATTTGCGTAAGGCCACGGTGATATCTTTCACGCCGCTGTCTTTCAAATTCAGCGCGTGCGCGTGGCCCTGAGAACCATAACCAATGATGGTGACTTTTTTGCTTTTGATGAGGCTTTGGTCGGCGTCTTTATCGTAATATACTTTCATGTCATTCTCCTTCAAGGGGCGACATACATCCCACATCCGCCCGTTTTGTCAAGATGTTAGCGGTTTTGGCTTGTTTTTCTGATAGATGCGCGGGTTAGCGACGCATCAACCCTAAGAACTTTCTGGGATATTTGGAGAGAATGTTGATCATATTCGTTGGGATTTTATTTTCCCGGCAAGCGCGTAAAACTTCTTTGTTCAGGATACACGTGTTTTTGAACCCCCCGGTGCTCACGCCACCCATGCGCATACGCACCCAGACTTCGGGCACATAGTGATAACGCAAATTGGTGCCGTAGAAAATGCGGGCGACGAATTCATAATCCGCGGCGATGCGGTAATCGGTTTTGAAGGTGCCGAAGCGTTCGTACACATAGCTGCGCAGAAATAGGCTCGGGTGCGCGGGCATCCAACCATAAGGAATGAGCGGGCGGCAGAAACGCGGCGAACGGTAGCGGCGGACGATTCTGTCGGGATTTTTGCTGCGGAAATATTCGACGTCCGCATAAATCGCATCGAGGTGTTGCATCTGCATATGGTCGACGATTTGGGAAATTAAATGGTTGTGTTTGTAGACGTCATCAGCGTTTAGAATGCCGATGATTTCGCCGGTGGCGCGGGCAAGGCCTTTGTTCATGGCATCGTATATGCCGTTGTCTTTTTCAGAAATGAGCACAGCAATGTTGTCTTTGTAGCGTTCTAAAATCGCCTGCGTGCCGTCTTTGGAACCGCCGTCGATGACGATGTGTTCGATATTGGGATAGTCCTGGGCTTGTAACGATTTGAGTGTGTCTTCAATCGTGTCCTTGGCATTGTAGCAAACGGTGATGATGCTCACTTTCATGTCCGGCGTATTCTTCCACTAATGACACCGACTAGCACGCCGGTGATCAAGTAATATTGTATCGCAGCGAGATAGGTGGAGTAAAATTGATTGTGCACCACATGGAACACCCAGCCGCCGAACAGCGGGAAAAAGACCCATGGATAGGCAAGGTCCCTGCGCCAGACCATCAAGCCGTGGTACAGTAACCACAAGATCAAACCGACGAAGGGGATCGCTCCTATTAAACCCAGTTCGGAAGCCACGTGCAAGATGGTGGAGTGCGGATCTCCCTCGATTTTGCCATAGCCGTAAATGCAGCTGTAATGGCCAAAATTGCCAACGCCTACCCCGAAGATAGGATGCGTTGTAAAAACCTCTATCGCGGTTCTTCTCAAGACTTGGCGGACGATCACGGAATTGTTTTTGATAACGCAAGTGCCATCTTCCCGTATCTCAAAGACAGTGTTTTGCGCGGGATCATTCACCAATAATGCTTGCGCGTGTTTTTCCGTCCACGTTACCATTTTTGGAGACATCAGCGTTTGTGGCACTTGCATGAAGAAATGATAGCGTTCAATGGGCAAATTTTGAAAGCCGAACCAAAAGGCGAACCCGGTAATTGCGATGGTTGCGAAGCGTTTCCATAATGGCGCTTGGGATACCAACATCACCATGCCGATGCTGATAAAGGAGGCTGCCGCAACGCTGCGGGCACCAACAAAAATAGAGAGCCATAGCAGGCCGCTTAGGGGGATGAGGTATAATATGTTCCACCCGCGGCGGGTGGACAGGCATGTTAGCATGACCGAGGAGGAGCCGACGATCATCATCGGCCATTGGCTTGCTAGAATGCCATTAAAAATAACCACACGTTCCGCAAACGAAATCCGGGCCGATTGCGCGATGATTTCAGGAAATGAGAGACACGCGGCAAGTACGCTCATGGTGAGCACGGCCACTGTAAAAGGGCGTGGACGCCACAGGCCGATTAATCGCGCGCAGAGATAGACGCTGCCGATCACGCCGAGGCGGATTAAATGGATTGGGTCCCATATGTGCCACAACACGGTATACAAACACGCAAAAGTTAGAAACCATAGCATGGCCCAATCCGGAAATACCATCGAGCGGACGGCACCTTTCCAGGAGAATTGTTGATACGCTTTCAATGCCAAGGGCAAGGCGATGAGAAGAATCAGGGTTTCAAAGGGGTTTTTAAACACCGTACGGTCGTGCACCCACGGGAAAAGTGGCTGCACCACATACAGCACCGCCAGAAACAGCGAACTTATGGTTAAGGTAAAAGCAGTGATACGCGCGCGGGGTTCAAACATTGCTAAGGGTAAAAAGGGGTCAAGGGCATTTGATTGCTACCCAACACCAGCTGCATTGTCCATGCTTAACTGCGTTTGAACAGCAGACCGGTCATCCCGAATGTGCCGGGCACAGACGTATCTAGCGCACGCACCACTGGGGCAAGCGCTTGCGTAGCCGTTTGAACAACGGCGGGCGTTGCTGCACCTTCATGTTTGCGATAGAGACCACAGAGGCGGTTGATGACACCGAAGAGGCGCGATGCCCAGGTGAGGGAAGCGAATTGGGACGCCACGAGTTGGTAACCTTCGCCAAAAGCAGCTTGGTATTCAAGCGGCGTGCGGAGCACATAATCCGGCGTGGGTTGCGTAGTCGGGGTTTTGGTATCCTCAATGATGAGGATATATTTTGCCTGCGAGGCTTTCATAGCGGTAACGACGGAAGCGAACATGGCTGGGTCGGTAATATGTTGCAGCACTGTCATGGTATAAAGCACATCGGGTGTTGTGTCGGCGGGCATGGGTAGGCTGTAGCCGTCGGTATGGGTGAAGGTGACGGGAAGATCTGCGAGGTTTTCTTTGGCGAGGGCGAGAAGGTTGGCGGAGACGTCAAACGCTAAGAGCTTCTCAGGGTTGAAGCGGCTCATGTAGCGCAGGTTCAAACCCGTGCCGCTGCCGAGTTCGGCGATGCATTGTTTGGTGGGGATGTGGGTAACGAAATGGTCGAGCAGGCGTATGGCTACTTGGCGAACATAGCGATCATACGGGCTGTGGTAGCCTACGAGGTCTTTGTCTGGCGCATCGGAGGCCGAGATTTTGACGGCGACTTTGTCCCAATAGCTCGCTTGGTGTTGGCTTTGTGTTTTCATACCTACCACCTAACTGCCTTCAGTATTTCGTGCAAGCGTGCGTTGAATTGGGCCTGGCCCCAGGCGGCAATTTTGGCGGTGCCGTGGGCGCGCAGTTGTTCACATAGGGCGTCTTCGTACCACAGGCGTTGCATGGCCTCGGCCATTTGGGGAATGGAGCGGGGGTGGAAATAAAGCGCGGCGTCGCCGGATTGTTCGGGCATGCCGTAGGTGCCGGAGATGGCAACGGGGCAACCAAGTGCCATCGCTTCCAGCGGCGGGATATTGGTGGGGCCGAAGAAGGTGGGCATGATGAGTGCGCGTGCACGGCGGTAGAAACCGGGTAAATCCGCATCCGGCACATAGCCGGGGAATGTGACGTGCACGCCTTTGGCTTTGGCATGCGCGGCGATGGCTTCGTATTCATAGCGCTTGCCGCCGGTGAAGACGAGGTGAATGTCTGAGAGGCTGGCCGCAGCGTCTATCAGCGCGCGGTGGTTTTTGTGCGCCCAGAATTGCGCGGGGTAGAAGAAAAATTTTTGGGGGAGTCGGTAATGCGCATCAAAATCGGGGCGTTCTTGTGACTCAAAAATAGTCTTCGGGGGAATATAAGGCAGTGGAAAGATTTTCCCAGGTGGTGTGCCGTAAGATTCGACGACATGCTCCTTACCAACGTTGGAATCTACCAAAATGGCGCTGGCATAGCGCGTCAAGTTTTTGAAGCGGTGTTCGCGGGTGGCGAAGCGAGAGACTTCAGGGAAATGCGGCTCGTAGCGGTGCATGAGATCGTGCACGGTGGCAATGACAGGCACGTTTACTTGGTAGGAAAGCGCATCTTGTGCGGGAAAAATCCATATGTCGCAGTGTGCGCGTTTGAGTTGACGGGGGATGGGATTGAGGAAGGAGAATGCGCGGGTGAGCACGCCGGGGATGCGCGCGGCCATCATGATGTTCGCGATTAGCAGGCCAAGCCTGCCACGTTTAAGTAAGAGCACGTTAAATCCCTCCCCCCACAGGGGGGAGGTTAGGTGGGGGGCAGGCTTGCGAGATGTATCAGCGTTAGAGCAAGCCTGCCCCTTCCCCGACCCTCGACGCTGCTCCGCGTCGAGCCCTGCGGGGGAGGGAATTAGCAAGGGCACCCAGGCTTCGCTCGCGCAGGCGATAGTTACCTCATACTGCGGCAATGCGTTTAATGCTTCAAGCAGCGATTGCGCGTATTGAAACATGCCGCCGGCGTGGGGTTCAACGCCTAAAAATAAGCCGATTTTTTTTATTTCGTGAGAATGCTGCATACGCTCCAGGTTTTATCATTCGGGGTGTTGCTAGTCATCCATTCGCAGGCGTGCGTGACGTTAAAACCTGCCGCGTGCGCGAAGTGCTCAATGTCGGCAGGGAACAAATAGCGCATGCGGTGCGTTTCGTGGAGTTGCTCTTTGGTGCCGGTTTTTTTATCAGTGATGTCGATGCGGTAATTCACATCCACTACGGCGTCTTGCTCGTGCATGACGGGGGTGGCCAAACGTTCGACAGCAATAGCGTCCGACTCCATGTGTTTGGTGCGGACTTCGGGACGCTCGGCTAGCACGGCGGGACCGAACCAGTAGTCGAAGATGAATATGCCGCCGGGTTTTAAATGTTTGGTGACGTTTTGGAACATGGTGATTAAGTCGTCATTCGTGGTTTGGTAGCTGACGACGTGGAAGAGGGAGATGACGACGTCGAATGTATCGTTTACGGCAACGTTGCGCACGTCGCCGCTTGAGAATTGTAGGCGGGTTTGGAGTTCGGGCTTAAGGGTTTTGCATCTTGCGTGAGCAGCTTCCAGCATGGTCTCGCTGCGGTCAACGCCATAAACAGTGTAGCCTTTTTCGGCAAGCAGGCTTGCGTGTTTGCCGGTGCCACAGCCGAGTTCTAACACGCGTTTGGCATTGGGTTGGAATTGATGGATGAGCTTGATGACGAAGGCGATTTCACCGGCGTAGTCTTTATCGCGATAGAGTAAATCATAGTAGCGCGAGTAATTGCCGAAGACGCTCATGCCATAAGCTCTTGCATCGTTTGTGCGACTTGGTCTTGCTCTGCATCGGTCATGCCCAGACCGCTTGGTAAATAGAATCCACGGCGGGCAAGACGCTCGGCGACGGGATAGCTTTCGCCTTGGTACCAGCCCATGTTTTGGAACACGGGTTGTTCGTGCATCGGCCAGAAAAACGGGCGTGCGCCAATTTTTTTGTCGGCGAGTTTTTTCATTGTGGTTTCAGCGTCGAATGGGATTTCATCTTTCAAAATGAGGCCGTAAACCCAGTAGATGCTTTCGGCGTATGCGGCTTTTGTGGGGGGCAGTTCGATGCCGGGGATGTTTGCAAGGAGTTCGTTGTAACGCGCGCCCATGCGGCGTTTGCGGGCGGCGAATTCGCCGAGGCGTTCGAGTTGGGCGATACCTAAGGCCGCTTGCAAATTCGTCATCCGATAGTTCCAGCCGAGTTCTTCGTGGACGAAACGTTTTTTGGCCTGGAAGCAGAGATTGCGCAAAGAGCGAGAACGTTCGGCGAGTGCTACGTCGTTGGTGACAACCATGCCGCCTTCGCCGGTTGTGATGTGTTTGTTGGGATAGAAACTAAACGTACTAATGTCCCCAAAACTTCCGCAGGGATTGCCGTTATACGTCTGCCCGTGCATTTCGGCGGCGTCTTCGATGATGGCCAGTTTGTGTTTTTTAGCGATGGCGAGCACAGGGTCCATATCCACCGGCAGGCCATAGATATGCACCACCATAATCGCCTTAGTGCGCGGGGTGATTTTGGCCTCGATTTGCGAAATATCCATGTTCCAGGTGGAAGGGTCACTATCCACCAGCACTGGCTTTGCACCAGCACGAACGACTGAGGTAGCGCAGGAGATGATGGTAAATGTGGGCATGATGACTTCATCGCCCTGCCCTATTTTTAAAGCGGCGACGGCAATATCGAGTGCAGCAGAACCATTCGCAACCGCAATGCCGTGGGTGCGGTTTACACTGCGGGAGAATTTTTCTTCGAACTCGGCGACGAAGGGGCCTTCAGAGGAAATCCAGCCCGTGTCGATGCACTGCAGCACAAGCTCGCGCTCGCGGCCGCTTAGATCGGGGCGGTTGACGGGGATGAAATCGATCATGGTTAGCTAAACTGCCTTAAAATGGCGGCATTTGCATCTGCAAATTTGGCCTCGGGCGTGTAATGTTTACGCCAGCCGCTCGGAAAGAGGTGGTGGGCCACGGGGGCATAGGTGACAATTAAGATCCAGCGCGGTTTGGTTTGAGCCCGCGCACCGTAGTGGAAGACGCGGCTGGTATCGGCCATATAGAATTCGCCGGGTGAGGCAAGCATGGGCACGCGTTTGCTGATATCGACGCCGAAGATTTGGGCCTGTGCTTCGTCAAAATAATTGGGGTAGTTTTTGTAGAGTTTGGAGTTGCTATAGCTAAGAGGGAGGAAGGTGGTGGGGCCGTTTTCGAGCGTCATTTCAAATGGGCTCAAGAAAATTTTAAGCTTGGTCGGTTGCTCGTTATCCAAATGCCAGCCTTGCGAGCCGATGAGCTTGGTGGGGTCCATATCCGCAGGCGAGTAGTAGTAGGTGATTTCTTGCAGGGTTGGAGCTTCGCCGAGATAGGCAGCAACGAGCGCCAGAATATCTTTGTGAGTGGCAAATGCGAGGACGGGTGCAAATGCGAGATCGTTTTCATCGAACGTATTGAGCCAATAAGTTTTGGATTTGCCCTCGCGGAGTTTTTTAATTTCTTCGCTGGTGGGGTTACCGAAGGCTTCGGCTTTGGATTTGAGCACTTGAAGTATGTCTGGCGCGATGTTGAAACTGTGCAAATTGGTTTTGATGCCACCGTTGTGCTTCAGTATTTCGAGCATGGCGGAGTGTTGGGGAGCAAGCGTAACGCGGCGCGCCAGCACTTTGCGCTCGCGGATGAGCGAGGCGCCGAGGAGGTAGCTTAAGCGCAGATTGATCGCGCGGGTGACATAACCCACTTCGGAGAAGTATTTGCGATACCAGTAATAGACCGGGCGCAGCAATTTTTTTATGTGCTTCATATCGGTGTTTTCCCGACCAACCTGCGGATGCGGTTTTTAAGTGGGCGCGGCATGAGGTTGTAGATGGAGCGCACCACGCGGTAGATGAGCCAATACATAATGAGTTTAGGGCTGAAACGTTTTAAAGGTAGCGTGCCGAAGCCGGTGCGCGGATAGACCTCGTATTCGGCGGATTTTCCAAAGCCGAGATAGGTTTGTAAATGGGGCGTAAGCGGCGTGGTGACGAAGGAGGGGTTAAGCAGAATGGGCTCAGCGGAATCCACCTTGCTGTCCACCTGGAAGAAGAGGCTTTTGCGTACGAACTCGCGCTTAAATACGGGTTTGGCGCGGTGGATGCCGTAGGTGTCGTAAATCACGATGGTGCCCTTGGGCGCTTTGAAACTGACAACCTCCGCACCGTGGTTTTGTTCGATAAAATCATCTGAATAATCCGAATAGGCCTTATCGCCGGACCAGTTTTGTGAACCGCGGACGTATTGAAATTCGCCGTCGTTCACGTCTTCCACATAGCAAATGAAGATAAGACCAGGGATGTGCGCGAAGCCACGGTCAGTTTTGTTGTCGGTGTGCCATTGCATGTGGTGGTGGCCGTAGGTTTCGTAGTAGCGCATGGCCTTCAAGCGATAAAAGTCACCAAGCAGTGTGTCACTTATCTCAAGCACTTTGGGGTGGGTGCAATAGTCGTAAAAGGCACGCGAGCAGGCGAGCATATGGGTAAGATAATATTGGCCTTCGGCGTAGACGCCGGTAACCCAGTTTTGGTTGACGGCGAATGGATGGGCGGCAACGTCGTTTGCAATTTGCGCGAGCCACTCAGAAGAGAGTGCGCTTTGCATGGTAAAAAACCCATCCGTGCGGATCGCTTCGGCGATGATCTGGGGGTCGGTTTGTAAAAATGCTTCGCTAAACATCATATCATTTTCACCTCATCTTTTGTAATGCCATCAAAACGGGTTTTGCAAGCTTCGCCCATGTAGGGGCCTTGCTTGACTTCAAACATTTCCACCTCTTCGAGCACCTCGAAACCATGTCCACCGGTTGCGAGCAAAATTACATCTCCAGCACCAAGTTCGCGGCTGTGGAGATAGCGCTGATCTTGCGCGTAAAAATCGACGCGCAATCTGCCGCGGCGGATAAAGAGTACTTCTTGCGCGTAGTGCACTTCGCGGGGGACGGGGTTGTGGACGTGCGGGAGAATGTGTTTGCCGGCAGGGTGGTGCATGTAGCCCAGCTGCTGCGAAAGATCATCCGGCGTGAAAAAGGTAATGCCGGGTTTGTCAAACCCTGCACGCACAATCAGTGCTAAGAATTCCTCACCGTCTTTAATTGTTTCGATCATTTCAAATGCTCCAAAATATACTCCCTCCCCCACAGGGGGAGGGTTGGGGTGGGGGCTGGCTTGAATGGTGTAGGGATTATTATCACCTTTCAAGTCTGCCCCCCTCCCTGCCTCCCCCCTGTGGGGGGAGGAGATTACATAAAATAGCCTTTGCTTCACGCTTCAGCGTTTCAATACCATAGTGTTCGTAGACCAGCTTATAGCAGTTTTCTGCCAAGCGTGAAGCCAAGGTTTTGTCTTCAAGCAGGCGCACGGTAGCCGCTGCAAAATCAGATGGTGTGTCGGCGATCAAGAGGTGTTCACCGTCTTTTACCGGCAGGCCTTCGGCACCCAGGGTGGTGGAAACGAGTGGCACTTTGCAGGCACCGGCCTCTAAAATTTTATAGCGCGTGCCGGATTCAAACATCAGCGGCACCAACGCCACGCCTGCATTGCAGAGGTAGGGCAATACGGAGGGCAGTTGGCCAGTAACAGTAATATGATCACCATTTAAATGCCCAAAACGCTCATCCGAACGTTTGCCGACGATGTAGAAATGGACATTGGGGATTTGGTTGCGGATAAGCGGCAGCACTTCGTCTAATACCCAGCGGGCAGCGACGTCCATGGGGCTCATGGCGTGGCCGAAGACGCCCGCCAAATAAATGCAAGGGGTTTTGAAATCGGTAGGCGGTGGGGGCGGGTTTTTGTATGTTTCCACGTCGATGACGTTAGAGAATACTTGCACGCGTGCGGGCTCGTGGGTAAGCGAGCGGTAGTAGTCGGCGTCGAATTCGGAGACGGCGGTGGTGACGTCGCACAAATTGACCCAGGCACGTTCTTCCATTTCTTTTTTGGCACCTTGGTGCTGGATCCACAGACGGCGCGGGCCTTTGGCATAGGGCAAGCCGCGCAGCACAAAGCGAGACCAGACGCTGTCTGTGTCGCACACGAGCTTCAGTTCTGGCGCTATGGTTTTGACGGCACGCATCAGCGAATAGGAAATATTGCCATAGCCAAACCAGATGGTCCCGATGCTGCGCCTGCGTGAGTGGTCCACCAGAAACTGCGCCTGGCGGCGGATATCCCGCCCACCGAGGTTAGCGAATTCACGCTGCAAGCGGCGAATGTATTTGTTGGCGGAAAGATGCGTAACGCCGGGCATGACGATGAATTCGCCAGCAAACTGGCGGTAGAATTGCTCGGCGGTGTCACCGCCTGCGATGCTGGGCGGCGAGCGGGAGATAATGTCCATCTCGCACACTTGTGCGAGGGCTTTGATAGAATTTTCAACGCGCAACTGCGAACCGCCGGCGGGTGGATGTTCAAGAACGGGCGAGGTAAAGAGAATTTTCATAAGCGATGTTGTCATCCCGTGCCCGACCCATCATTGCCAAAAGGCAATGATGAGGGCGGATTAGACACGGGATCCAGTAGCCGCAGCAAGCGGCATATAGAGTTCTTATTGCGCCGAAGACTCGGCGCGCTGGATCCCGGCCTTCGCCGGGATGACATTTTAACTCTTTCCTCCTTGCGATAAATTCCGAATATCACTCTCTACCATCTCTTGCACCATGGCTTCAAACGGCTTTTGCGGTTGCCAGTTGAGGGCCCGCTTCGCTTTTCCCGCATCCCCACACAGCGGTACACGCTCGTTTTCGCGGAAGAAGGCGGGGTTAGTGGTCACATAATCCTGGTAATTGCGATTGATGACATTGAAAGCGGCGGTAAGAAAATCGCGCACGGAACGGAGTTGGCCGGTGGCGATCACGTAATCATCCGGCGCGTCTTGCGCAAGCATGCGTTGCATGGCATCGACATATTCAGGCGCATAGCCCCAATCGCGCACGGCGTCTAGATTGCCGAGTTCCAATGTGGTTGCGAGGCCTAAGTGAATTTTGGCGATGGTGGAGGTGATTTTCCGGGTGACGAATTGCAGGCCCCGACGGGGAGATTCGTGGTTGTAGAGAATACCGGCGCAGGCGAAGATGCCATGTTTTTCGCGGTAATTGCGCACGACGTGATAAGCGGCGAGTTTGGAAATGCCATACATGGCGCGCGGGTTGAAGGGGGTGGATTCGTTTTGTGGGCTTGCGGGTGCGTTCCCGAAAAGTTCGCTGGACGCGGCGAAATAAAACCGGCATTGGGGTGCGTGTTTGACTAGGCTTTCGAGCAAATAATGCGTCGCCGTGCAATTACTGTGCATGATGGATTCTTCGTCGTCGAGGCTATAATGCACAAAGCTTTCAGCAGCGAGATGGTAGCAAGTGTCAGGTTTTACGGCTGCTATTGCTGTATTGACCGCCGCACTATCGGCAACGTCGCAGGGGTGGAAGGTGACCTTGCCGTGCAAGTGGTGGATGTTGACGTCGCGGGCGTCTACGCCTCCCAGTGCTTCAGGGCGGAGGATGCCGTGGACTCTCACACCTTTTTCAAGCAATTGGTCCGCAAGGTAGGAACCGTCTTGGCCGTTGATACCTGTGATGAGGGCGGTGTTGGTCATGCAAACAACCGATCCAATCGTGCACCAATGCGGCTGAACAATCCGCGAAGTTCGGCGCTGGTGGGGTAGTTTAAGCCGTGGCGTTTTCTGACGTGGTTGAGGCGGATGCGAAGTGGCAGGGTGCTGAAAGCAATGTCACCGCGCGCGGGCAGACCTTGGAGGCGTTCGCTTGCTTGGGCGAGTTGGGCGCGGTAGCGGGTGATGAGGGGGTTGAGCACGCTTTGGGTTTGGGTGTCGAATGTGCGTCTGGAATGGACGGTGAGCACGCCTTCGCCTTGCATGGCGAAACCGCTAAAGTGGAAGAGAAGTGCGGGGTCGCCGCCTGCAGTAAGTACATCCCCCTGCCCGCTTAAGGGGCGCTCGTGGAGGTTCCAATAGGCGATGTTGATGCCTTTGTGGCGAAGCACGGCGGCGTTGAAATAAGGCACGAGGAGGCTAAGCCATTGCTGGTCGCCATACATGCCGAGTGCGGGGGCAACGAACCATTGTGCTGGGATTTTTTCGACCATGAACTTAAGGGCCGCTTGCGTAATGGCACTGTTTTTCATGTAGACGAAGCCGCCGTTGATGATGCCGGAGAGGACGATTTCTTGATCGGTTGGTGCATGGCCATCGCCGGGGATTGGGCACATAGTGTGGTAGGTGACGACGATGTCTTTTTGTGCAGCACGAGTGGGCGTGATGATGTCGCCCATGAGTAGCATATCCGGGTCGATGAACCAACATTCGGGGGCGTTTTTGGTGCGGATACAATAATCAAGCAGTAGGATTTTGCAGGCGGAGCAGAATTCTAGTGCATCGTAATAGTCTCGGATTTCGGGGATGAAATTGGGCAGTGCGTCACAACCGATGAACTCGATGTCGGGGATTTTTTTCTGCACCTGTTGCACGAGTTCGGGTGTGGCATCGGCGAGTAAAATGCATACGCTTGCATCCGGCGCGTACGCTTTTAGCGACGCTACCATGACGAGTGCTTTGGGCAAATAGTTAAGGCCGGTGACGGTGATGAACTGGGGCATTATTTGGGTGTGCTTAAGGTGAGCAGGTCGCGGTCTTGGCGGTTGACGGCCCATTCGCCGAAGGTTTCAAGATCTGCGGGTAAGCGATTGCCTTGAAGGGGGATGGGTGCGTAAATCAAATCATCGGATGCATAGACTTCTTTGCAACCGAAGCGTTTGCGGGGTTTGAGCGAGGTGAGCGTGTAGGGCTTTTGAACGAAGATGGCGTGGGCATAGCGCTTGGCGAGGCGCGCTTGTTCGGGTGATGGGGTTGGCAATTCGTGGATGTGCGCGAGTGTGTTTAAATAGTCGGCGGCGGTTTTTGGATCTACGGTGAAGCCGTTGCCTTCGTAGCGGCCGGTGCCACCGGTGATGACAGTTTTTCCGATGGCAGCCATCTCTAAACCGGAGGTGCCGCGTACGGTGATGCCGTAGTCCGCTAGTTCGAACCAGGTGAGCGGGTTGATGCGTGTGTCGGCGGCGACGATGCGCACATGGGGCGGGAGCGTTCCGAACTCATTTTGTAGCAGGCGTTCTTCTTCGAATTTACCCTTAAGCAGCGTGTTCATTTCGCCGCGCCAGAGGTTGGAGGGGTGGACTTTGATGAGCCAATCTACGTGCGGATTGGCAACCGCAGCGCGGACAGTTTCGACCAGCCACTGCGAGTAATCACTGAAGAGATCGGTGCCGAAGAAGAACAGCGTATCGTAAAGAATGTGGCTGTAGACCACCGCAACTTTGCGGCCTTCTGCAACGCCTAGAAGTTTGCGGGCTTCGTTTATATCCATCATTTGTGTGTTCGGATGATTGCGTTTGGAACGGTGCCATTTGGTGCCGTAGCGGTCTTGGAAATTTTGCATGAGCTCAGCTTCCATTTGCACATCATCGGTGCGGGCTTGCACAGCGGCCCAGGTAGTTTTGTCGATCGAAGAATGGTGGATGCGGTCAGACTCGCGGGTTAGGTGTTGGAAGATAAATGCATCGTCCCGCACGGTGCCGGCAAAGCGGATGACGTTGAGGTTGGCATTAAGCGCAGCGTAGTAAAATGAGCCGTATTCTTCCATGAAGACTTCGGTGAAAAAGGCAACACGGATATCGTATTTTGCAAAAACACGTTCGGCGACGTCCATAAATTGGCAAATATCTTCTGCCCATTTGCGGATATAATTTAGCACTTCTGGGTCCGCAAAATTAATCAGGCCGGTGCCAACGTGGCGACTATACGTAGAAAGTGCGATTTGGCCGATGGGAGCGTTTTTAAATTTGATGGCGCTGAAATCAGCAAGCGTGGTTGCGGCAGCGAGTTGCGCTTTGAGTGTATCAAGCAACGGCATATGCGCGGGGTAATCCGCAAGATAAATGGGAGTGAGGCGCATCAACGAGAAATAGAGGTTGAGGAGGCGCTGATTGCGCGTGGTGAGCACATAGGCTTTGTAGCCGCGTAGGCGTAGCGGGAGGCTGAGCATGGGCCACAACTGCGCCCACACAATGTTCATGCCGCGACCGGAAACGATGAGCAGGCCGCCTTGCGAAACGGGAGTGGGGGCTACAAGCTTAGCGTAGGGGCGGGCCGTGCGTGCATAGCACAGATAGTCCACCCCAAAGCAGAAACGGTTGCGCAGCGCTCTTAGTATTTTCTTTCTACTGACCATAGTTCTTATGACTCATGCACGACGCAAACAACACTTGGGGGATAAACCCTAAATCGCGCGCCGCTTTTTCACTGGAATACACAAAACGCTGCACAATAGGGGAATTTACGTTCGGGTCAAAATAAATGGGGCACTCCACGCCTAAGTAATTGAGAAAGCTGCGTATAGGGCCACGGCATAGCCGCCTGAAACACGCAGGTAGACGCAGCCAGCAGGAGGGTTGGGTGGTTGCTTTCACCGCCGCGAACCATTCGTGATAGGTGAGCGACTCACTATTAATGATGTATTCTTCCATCGTGTTTCCAGCCTGGCGTTCAGCGGCACTACACAGAGCGTGTGCCACGTCTTTCGCATGGACGATGTTGTTGATGCCAAGCGGTGTGGAAGTAGGCACATAGTTATGTGCGAGTAGAGACTGGTATGAAAGAATACGCGGGCTAGTCACATCATACACACCGGTTGGGTGTAACACCGTTGCACGTAGGTTAGTGGGTAATTGGCGAAGAAGATTAACAGCATCTAGCTTGTTGGATGCGTATTCGGAATCGGCATAGATAGGGGAATTTTCCGTTATCGTTCCTTCACGTCCACGACTATCGAATATAACCATGGAGCCGACATAGACGAGGTGGGGGGCCGCTTCACTGGCTAAAGGCAGAAGCGCATTGACCAATGTTTGCAATGATTCCAGCGTGACCTGGCGGTTGGTGGCCACGTCGTGATGGGTGGTGTAGGCCATGTGATAGATGGTGTGGTAATCAGCAAGCGCAATAGCGAGTGTCGAGAGCCAATGTGGGTGCGCTAGATCGGCTTGCAGATAACGGATTCCTGTTTCTGGCGACCGCGGTGTCCGCGAGATTATATCCACCGTATATCCTGCCTGGACTAGCTCTGGCACGAGATAGCGGCCTACGAGACCGGTACCTCCTAGCACTAGCGCACGCTTAGTCATACTCTTCCAAGGCAAATTTACCCTTTTCGACCATGGCTTCGAGCAAAAGCAGATCGAGCGGACCGTCGAGGTTTAGGCTGCGTTCTTTGGGCATGATGTAGGGCAGCGTGTGCGGCGGGGTGAAGCTGCGTTTTTCCATGACTGTGTTTCTGTGCGTCAGGTAAAATGCGCCGTTTAGGGCATAGACTGTAGGCAAGAGCTGGCGGGCGATGGAGGGGTCTTTGCCGGTATAAGGCACCATGAAACCGTCTTCGATTATTTGGATTTTGTCAGGATGCGGCGCATCGTGCGGGGTAACGCTGACGATGGCATCGGCCTTTGCGGAATCGAAGATTTTGCAGAGGGTGTTGAAGTCGGCAAGTGTGCGGAGGGGTGAGGTGACTTGCAGCAATAATACGTAGCCTTCGATGGCTGCGGTTTCGATCAAATCGAGTACGACATCAACGGTGCTGGCCGTGTCGGTTGCAAGATGCGCAGGGCGTAAAGTTGGTGCGGCAGCGTTGTGTTTTTTGGCGATTGCGTACATTTCGGTGTCGTCGGTGGTCACAAGCACGCGGTCAACATACTTGCATGTTTTAGCGAGTTTGATACTGCGCTCGAGCAACGTGTCTTTGCCCAAGCGATAGAGGTTTTTGCCGGGAATGCCTTTGGAGCCGCCGCGGACGGGGATGATGGCGGTGAGAGGCTGGCCCTTGATCATGACTTCCTAAATATCGCAATCTGGCGGCTACCGAGCATGTGTGTATGCAAATACTCGGGCGTGATGTGATCGAACAAATGGTCGGGGTCGCCGTAGCCATGATACGGGTATTCGCCGGACATGTAGCTTTTGATGTTATCAATCTCGGTAATCACCGTTTCGTGAAACACGCATTTTAGGCCGTGACGTTCCATTACTTTTACCAAACTTTTCGGCGTGAAGTGAGACACGTGTTTCCAATTATAGGTGGGCGACATTTCGCGCATGAGGCGTGTTGCAAGCGAGGCAGCGTTTGGCACCAAAATAAACATCAGGCCACCCGTTTTCAGCATCGTTACCAGGTCTTTTAAAATCGCGTGCTTGTCGTACAAATGCTCAAGCACAGACCACATGGAAATCGCGTCATAGTCTTTCCCAAGCTTGTCTTTGTCGAGGCGTTCAAAGCTAGAATTGATGAATTGCACACCGGGGGTTTGCGCGTACATGCTGCTGTAGCGCTCGTTGATATCCACGCCCACACAATGCTTCCACCCTGCCCTATCCGCCATTTTGAGCATGGTGCCGGCACCGCAGCCGAGATCTAGAATTTTATCGCGCGCGGGTGGTTTTAATTGGTCAATCAGGTCGAGCCCATATTGGTATTTGGTTTCGTCAATCGAAACCTGCAGTGGTTGAGTATAGATGTCAGAAGCAGTTTTATCATCACCATATATTTTCTCAGCTACATCGAATTTCACGCGCGGGCTTAAGTAACGGTGGGTACAGCCTGTGCAGCGATAAATATCGAGCCCCATACGACTTAGAAAAAATTCGCGTTCTTTGCTATCGCACACCGGGCATTGGTTTACATCTTCCCAAATGCCATCAATACGCTGAAACCGCTCCGTGCCTGTATCTACAATCACTTTTGCATGTTCGCGCGTAGGACCACCACTGGAGGGTTTGCCTTCGCCGCTACGATTGGTTTTGGCATGGAAACTACCGGCACCGTAGAGCAAATTGCCATCGAAGGCATTTTTGGCCGTCAGGCGGCTTTTTTCATCGTGAATGTCAAACGTCATTTGATCGCCACGAACCCTTCAAAACAAATATATTTCATGATCGAGACGATATCGACGAAACCGGCGCGTTTTAGGAGGTCGATATTGCCTTGGGTGGAGAAGGGTTCGAGCACGCCCTTGAGGCTGCGCGCTTTGGAGACGATTTCATCCGGCGTATACCCTTGCGCGAGTTTGTAGTCATCATACATCCGTGCGAACATATCCTGAAACCGCGCATCCGCGCCGCGGACTTTTTCAAACATGATGAGCGCACCGCCCCATTGCAAGGAGTTGTAGAGTTTATCGATCAAAGCTTGACGCACGCTCGGGCGAATGAACTGCACGGTGTAGTAGCAGACAATCAGATCACACGGCTCTATTTCCATTTGCATGACATCATCCACCACGAACGATACATTTGGGGCTTTAACACGTTTTTTGGCGATCTCGACCATGTCGGCTTCGACATCCACGCCGATGAAGCGTACGCCGGTTTTGGTGGAGTGGTGGTCCACGAGTTTTTGCGTGAGTGCGCCGGTGGAGCAGCCGATTTCATAGGCGAGTGAACCGGGTTTCAAAAAGAAATCGCTCACCTCGCACACCAGTTGGTGGCCTTCGTGGTAGAGCGGCACGGATTTGGATACGTGGCTGTCAAAATTTTTGGCGACGTCCCCGGAAAAATTCCAGTTGGCGCGTTCAGCTTTTAGGCCGTCTCCTACGACTGCTTTCATACTGCCTCCTTCACTTTTTCGCTGACAAAATCGAGTGTTTTTTGAATGTAGATGGGCACCTGCGCAAGCGCCTCGGCGATGCGGGTACTCGCTTTTCCGTCCCCATATAAACGACTTGGGGTGTAACGTCCATGCGCTAGCTGGCGTTTGAGCGCTTTCCCAATATCCGCTTTGGTGCACGCGCTGGTGGTAAGATTGTCTGCATATTCGCGACCGTGTTGGCGATCACCGACTAGGACCACGGGTGTGCCGAAGAAGCTAGAGTCACGCACGAAGCTGCTGCTGTTGCCGACGGCGCAGGCAGCGTTTGCCAAGATTTTGAGGTAGGTGTCTGGCGGATAGTTTTTGACCAGGCGCAGCCATGAGTCATCGTTTAATTCGCGGTAGGTGCGGATGGCTTTGCTGACGTGGTCGGAACCAGCATCGATGTTAGGCCAGAGCCATAGGGCTTGTTGGCCGCTGTCGGCGATGGCTTCTAGGAGTTCGCGAGTCTCGTTGGTTTCTACGCCATATTCGGTGGTGATGGGGTGGAAGATAACAAGGAGATACGGTTTTTTCGGATCCACATGGCCACCGACACCACGTTCGAAAATGTCGCCGGGGAGCGTGGTGTCGAGCGAGAGGGCGATGTCGCCGCTGGGGCAGCCGACATGGAAGACGGTGTCTGCGCGTTCGCCCATGCGTAGGATGTATTCGGCGGCGCGCTTGGTGGAGGGGAAATGGTATTGCGCGAGTTTGGTGAGGCAGTGGCGGGCACTTTCGTCGATCGAGCCGCTGACTTCGCCGCCTTGGATATGGGCGACACAGATGTTCATGTAGGAGGCTGCGAGAGCGGCAGCTAAGGCTTCGTAGCGATCACCGATAATCAACACCATATCGGGTTTCAGGCGTTGAAATTCGCTGGCGAATTCGATGACGGCAAAACCTAGGGATTTGGCCATGGTGGTGGGGTTGGAGCCTTCGAGTTCGATGAAGACTTCGGCGTGTACTTCGAAGCCGTCTTTCCGTACGTTTTTAACGGGCGCACCGAAGCGCTCGAGCACCATGGTGCCGGAGCAGACGACTTGCATGTCGATCGCCGGGGTTTTTTGAATCGCGGTCATGACCGGTTTCATCCGCCCGTAATTCGCGCGGTCGACCAATATCACGGCAATTTTTCGTTTCGCTTGCATTTGGGCGGTGGCTCAAGAGGTTACGCTTTAAAATCAGCGTCGGAGAGCCTATCATCTGTGTTCAAATCGCGCAACAGCTGCTTACCGTAAAGTGATTCCAGTGCTTTAGGCGGTAGACCGCCGCCGGGTTTTTTAAGCGCCAGATCGCCTGCGGTTAAGATTACACCAGCTTTCAATGGCTTAGCGGCAACGATGCTTTTGGAAAATATTGTGCGCAGTTCTTGTGCGTTTTTGGCCGCAGCGTTTTTATCGACGGGATGGGTGGTGGCTTGTTCCAAAAATCGTAGACCTTGCACCAGTTGTGTGAGCTCTTCGGGCACTAGAGATGAGGACACATCCGGTCCAACCATATCTTTAGAAAGCGCAACATGCACTTCCAGTATTCGTGCACCGAGGGCATAGCCTGCAAGGCCAGGGAAGATGGTGCCGGAATGGTCAGACAAACCTACCGTGCAACCATAGCGCTTGGACATTTCAGTCAGTACATTGAAACCGACGTGCTGTGGCGGCGTGGGGTACATGGTGGTGGTCTGCAATACAGCGTGAGGATTATGTTTAACAATAGAAACCGCTTCGTCCAATTCGTCCCACGTGGCGAGGCCGCTGGAGAGGATGACGGGTTTTTTGCTGGCGGCCATGCGTTTAAGCATCGGCGTGTTGGTGATTTCGCCGGAGGCGACTTTCCAGGCTTCCATGCCGATGGATTCGAGCAAATCGCACGCTTCCATGGAGAAAGGAGAACTTAGAAAAACAAGGCCGAGTTTTTTGGCATGGTCGGCGAGGCCCTGCCACTCTTGGGGGATAAATTCCATGCGCTGCCAATAGCTGTAGCGCGTGGCATCCGTGCTGAATTTCACGCGGAAGGGTTCGGCAAGCGTGCTTTCGGCAGCTGCGATGTGGGTTTGGAATTTGATGGCGTCTGCACCCGTTTTTGCGACGGCATCCACAAAATCATGCGCGAGATTGATGTTACCATCGTGCGATTGCGCGACTTCGGCGATAACGAGGCAGCGTTGATTCTGGGGCGTAAAATAAGGGGCGAGAGTCATACAATTCCATCCTTGGCGTTGGCCATTTTCTTGAAGGGTTCGGAATGTTTCATCAATTCTTCATAGGTGCCCTCATCTACAATCCGGCCTGCTTCCATGAGGATGATGCGATCACAGCATTTGAGCGTGGAGAGGCGGTGGGCGATGATGAGCATGGTGAGGGTGCCGGACATTTCGTTGATCGCTTCCATCACGGCATTTTCGGTGAGGTTATCGAGCGCGCTCGTTGCCTCGTCGAGAATGAGCAGTGCGGGTTCGCGGTAGAGCGCGCGGGCGATGCCGATGCGTTGACGTTGGCCGCCGGAGAGGCGTATGCCACGCTCACCGACCAAGGATTGGTAGCCTTGGGGAAGCGTCATAATAAATTCATGCAGATGCGCGCGCTCAGCCGCGCGTTCTAGTTTTGCGGTATCGATTTCTTCTGGTGGTAGGCCGAAAGCGACGTTGGAGGCGATGGTGTCATCGGTGAGATAAATAGATTGTGGGACGTAGCCAAGCAATGATTGCCAACTGCGGCGATTGGCGGTGGTGAGTGAAGTTTCACCTATTTTCATCTGGCCCGATGTTAGTGGCAAAAGGCCGAGAATGATATCTACCAGCGTGGTTTTTCCGGCACCGGACATGCCGGCAAAACCAATCGTGGTGCGGGGCGTGATGGTGAGGTTGATATCTTGTAGTGTCGTTTCGGTGCGTGGATAGGCATAGCTTACGTGCTGCAATTGCAATGGCGCATTGAAGGTGAGCGGTTCGGTGGTTTGCGTAAGCGGCATGGGAAGTTCGCGTAGTTCGCGCACGATATTGTTGAGGGCCGCGCCGTGGTAGCGAATGAGTACGAGGTTACCGTAAATTTGTTGCATGGCGGGCATAAGGCGATAACCAGCAAAGGCGTAAATTGCTAGCACAGGCATCACCGCTTCGGTGCTGGAGTGGCGCAACAAATACATCGCCATGATGACGATGCACCCAAACGCCATGAGTTCGAGCGCGTATTTGGGGAGCAGGCTCCAGGCCTCAGCAACGGCGGTGTAGCGCGAATGGCGTTTGGAGGCCGTGTTGAAACGCTGGGTGAAGAAGGCTTGACGGCCGGTGAGTAGCACGTCTTTTACGCCGCCGAAGGCTTCAGAGACGGTGGTGAATTTTTTGCTTTCGGCTTCCATCACCCCACGACCATTGACGGCGAGTTTGCGGCGGATGATGAGATAGATTGTTGCGTAAAGTAAGCCGATCGCAGTAGCGACCACCAGCGTCATGCCTGGGTAGAGTGCGAGTAATAGGCCGATCATGCACAATGCTACAATCGAACGCGCGACGAGTTGAAGCACGGGGATGATGACAGCACCCGTCATACGCTGCACCTCGTTTAAGATGTTTTTGCTGAGTTCGGCGGTGTGGTGATTCAAGAAAAATTCGTAGGGCTGCGCGAGATAATGCGCGAGCAAGCGGCTAGAGACGACGTGGCCGCGGCTATGTGAGAATTTGAGCAACAGCCAGTGACAGACGAGCGCGGACATGTTGCTTAGGAACAGCAACACCAGCGTCAGCACGCCGGCGGCGAATTGCATAGACGTTGTATCGTTAGCGCCGACCCAGCTGCCAAGGCGGGTGAACATGGGATTTTGCATCACCGCATCCGGGCTCGCAATCAGCGCCATAAATGGCATGATGGAGGCAACGCCCGCAACTTCGAATATGGCAGTGACGATGATAGCAACAAGGAGAATGAGCAGTTTTAATCGGTCGCGGCCGGGGAATAAAAATAGGATGTTTTGAATAATGATTTTCATGCGGTGTGCCGGGTTTTGTAATCAGCAAGCGCACGGATGAGTCCGTCTTTGAGCGGTGTTTTTGCCTGCCAGCCGAGCGCGTGGATGCGGCTGACATCAAGCAATTTCTGTGGGGTGCCGTCAGGTTTCGTGGTGTCGAAAGTAAGTGCGCCGGTGTAGCCGGTGATAGTGCGAATCGTTTCGGCGAGGTCTTTGATGGTGACATCGGTGCCCACACCGATATTGATGAGGGGGAATGCCTTCATATCGTCGCGGTTGAGGAGCGTATCGAATTTCATATCCGGTAAATTCATCAGAAACACGCAGGCCTCAGCCATGTCGTCACTGAAAATGAATTCGCGCTTGGGTGCGCCGGTGCCCCAGATGCTGACTTCGGAAGCGTTGGTGGTGACGGCATCTTGAAATTTGCGGATCAAAGCGGGGATAACGTGGGAATTCTCGGGGTGGTAGTTGTCGCCGGGGCCGTAGAGATTGGTGGGCATCACTGCCAGATTACGCATGCCATACTGGCGGTTATAGCTCGCGCACATTTCAATGCTGGCGATTTTGGAAAGTGCATAGGGGCGATTGGTGGATTCGAGTGGGCCGGTGAGCAGATATTCTTCCTTCATCGGCTGCGGCGCGAGCTTGGGGTAAACGCAACTGGAACCTAAAAATAGCAGACGCTTGACGTTTGCTTTCCATGCGGCGTTTAGCACGTTTACGTTGATCGCAAGGTTGCTATAAATAAATTCCGCAGGATAGGTTTGATTGGCATGAATGCCACCGACTCTGGCAGCAGCAAGTAACACATAGTCTGGTTTTTCGTTCTCGAAAAACGCATCGACCTTCGCCTGGTTTATGAGATCTAACTCAGCATGAGTGCGGGTGAGGAGATTGGTGTAGCCTTGGGATTTCAGCGTACGAACCAGTGCGGAACCGACTAGCCCCGTGTGCCCTGCTACATAAATTTTCGCCGTTTTTTCCACGGTTTATGCACTCTCTTTTTTTAGCAATTGCTCGCCTTTGGCCTCGCGCAAATCTTCACGTGCCATTTCGGCGACCAGCGTTTTGAAATCAGTTTTAGGCGTCCATCCCAACTTCTGCTTGGCTTTGGTGGCATCACCTAACAGCGTATCCACCTCGGCAAAGCGATAATAGCGTGGATCAATACGCACGATGGTGTTGCCTTTTTCATCCGCACCGACTTCGTTCTCGCCCTGCCCTTTCCAGGTGAGGTTGATGCCAAATTCGGCAGCAGCGGCGGTGACAAATTCGCGAACGCTGTGTTGCGCGCCCGTTGCGATCACGAAATCTTCAGGCTTCTCTTGTTGCAGCATCAGCCACATGGCTTCCACGTAATCACGCGCGTGGCCCCAATCACGTTTGGCGTTTAAATTACCAAGATAGAGGCAGTCTTCCACACCGAGTTTAATGCGTGCCAGCGCGCGGGTGATTTTGCGGGTGACGAAGGTTTCACCGCGTATGGGTGACTCATGGTTAAATAAAATACCGTTGCAGGCGTAGAGGCCGTAGGCTTCACGGTAATTCACGGTAATCCAATACGCATAGAGTTTAGCAACGCCGTAGGGGCTGCGCGGGTAGAAAGGTGTGGTTTCTTTTTGCGGAGTTTCTTGGACAAGGCCGTACATTTCGGAGGTGCTGGCTTGATAAAATCTGGTTTTCTTTTCCAGGCCTAAAATGCGGATAGCCTCCAAGATACGTAAGGGTCCGAGTGCATCGGAATTGGCGGTGTATTCGGGTTCTTCGAAGGAAACGGCGACGTGGCTTTGCGCAGCGAGGTTATAGATTTCATCGGGCTCAATTTTGGACATAATATGGGTGAGGCTGGAGCCATCCGTCATATCGCCATGGTGCAAAAAGAAGCGGCGGCCTTGTTCGTGCGGGGCTTGATAAAGGTGATCAATCCGCGCGGTGTTAAACAGCGAGGTGCGGCGTTTGATGCCGTGGACTTCGTAGCCTTTGTTGAGCAGAAATTCGGCGAGATACGCGCCGTCTTGGCCGGTAATGCCGGTGATCAAAGCTTTTTTCATGAGACTCTCCCGTAATTATCTTCCAAGCGGACGATGTCATCTTCGCCCAAATATACACCCGATTGCACTTCGATGATTTCAAGTGCGTTAACACCGGGGTTGGAAAGGCGATGCGCAAACCCAAGCGGAATATAGGTGCTTTGGTTTTCATTCAGCGTCAATGTTTTCTCGCCGCATTCGACGTGTGCGGTGCCGCGCACCACCACCCAATGTTCGGCGCGCTTAGCGTGTTTTTGCAGCGATAAGCTAGCACCGGGGTTTACCATAATACGTTTGACCTTGAACTGCGGGCCTTCGTCCAGACAATCGTACCAGCCCCAGGGGCGGAACACTTTACGATGGTGCGCATATTCATTACGCGCGCGGCCGTTGAGCGCATCCACCACTTTTTTGACGTCTTGGCTGCGTGCACGGTCGGCGACTAGTACGGCGTCTGCAGTTTCAATCACGACGACGTCGCTGACACCCACCACACTCACCAAACGGCTGGAAGCTTGCACCAATACATTGCGTCCGTCTTGCACGAGAGCATCACCGGCGAGGGCGTTGCCGTTGGCGTCTTTCTCGGCGGCTTGCCAGACGGCGTCCCACGAACCGAGATCGCTCCATCCGGCATCCAGCGGTACCATCCGAATATCTAGCGTGCCGGGGCATTTTTCCATCACCGCATAGTCAATCGAATCGGCGGGTATGGTTTCGAATTCGGCAGCTCCGGGGCGAATGAAAGAAGTGTCAACGATACGGGTTTTCCAAGCTGCGGCCGTTGCGGTTTCGATGTCGGGGCGGAAACGTTTAAGAGCAGCGAGCCATACGCTAGCTTTCAGCACAAACATACCACTGTTCCAGAAATAATGACCTTCGCGGATGTATTTGGCGGCAGTTGCAACGTCGGGTTTCTCGACGAATGCATCGACCGTGTCACCACTTGCATGAATATAACCATAGCCGGTTTCAGGGCGGTCTGGTGTGATACCGAGCACGACGATACTGCCGCCCGCCGCTTTGCCGATCGCTTGACTCAAGGCCTGAGTGTAGGCGGGCACATCATGAATCATTTGATCAGCAGGGGTGACAATCAATATCGGATCTTCGCCTTTTTCTATCGCCGCAAGGGCAGCAAGGGTGAGTGCGGGCGCGGTGTTTTTACCTTTGGGTTCCAAGATGAGTGCGGTCGGCACGATATGTAATTCGCGGAGCTGCTCAAGCGCCATAAACCGATGCTCATCATTACAAACGACAAGCGGTGCGCTACTACCCAACGTTTGTAAGCGTTTAGCGGCGAGTTGGAACAGGCTTTCATTGCCAAACAGCGTCAAGAATTGTTTGGGAAACCCCGCGCGTGACAATGGCCACAGGCGCGTGCCCGAACCGCCGCAGAGAATGACAGGTTGTACGTAAGCAGACATCAATAAAACTGTTTTTGTTCAAGGGCACCTCTATTAACCCGCTTTTGCAATAAAGCGCGAAGGAATGGATACCGAGAAAAAGCCAGTGTACATAAAGTACATGCTTTTACGAGGAGGCTCCATTCCAAGCAGATTTGAAGCCAAAGTTAGGGTTAATAGAGGTGCCCTCAAATGATAAGCGCCGGAGGTTACTCCAAACACACTCATTCGTACACCAAAAACTAAAGCAGTATAACATATTGATTATGCTACATTATCAGGAGCAGAACTAGCCCGCTTACGCTTAGTCCACACCACCCGAACCAACTCCGAAGTGGTGC
>CAYOOP010000004.1:158523-210343 GCA_964405685.1 uncultured Rickettsiales bacterium | reverse complement strand
CGTGAGACAGTTCGGTCCCTATCTGCCGTGGGTGTAGGAAAATTGAGAGGATCTGTCCTTAGTACGAGAGGACCGGGATGGACGTACCGCTGGTGTATCTGTTGTGCCGCCAGGCGCAGCGCAGAGTAGCTACGTACGGAAGGGATAAACGCTGAATGCATCTAAGCGTGAAACCCGCCTCAAAACAAGTTTTCCCCATTAGGGTCGTGGTAGACTACCACGTTGATAGGCCAGGTGTGTACGGCGCGCGAGCGCTTTAGCTTACTGGTACTAATAACCCGATTGATTTATTTTATCGCGAAGCGATAAAATGGATGTCAGAGTTCAGAGGTTAGATGTCAAGTTTCTTGACATCCGACATCTAACATCCGACATCTATTCGCCTCGCGAACACTGACGATGCCTGAACCTTCGTGTAGTGCATTTATGCTCAACATGATGGCAACAGCATTTCTCTATAGAAAAACCTATTCCTTATCCAGATGTCGGAAGTCAGATGTCAGATGTTAGAAACTTTCTAATATCTAATCTCTGACATCCGACATCTAACCTCCGCCGCGCAAGCGGCACAATCAGGCCTCTTCGGTCTGGTGGTTATAGCGAGGGGTGAACCACACGTTCCCATTCCGAACACGACCGTGAAAACCCTCTGCGTCGATGGTACTATGTCTTAAGGCATGGGAGAGTAGAACGCCGCCAGTTCGAAGAGGCCTTTTTTGTTTTCTACTATGATGGATGATCTGCTTGCTATTTTCATGACTTCCGGTGCTCACGTATGAAGAATACGCTGCGCTCCGGCTTCAAAAATAGCTTCGCGCTCATCTCATCCTAGCGAAAACACCCAGTACCAAACCCACCCCCCTTGCGGTGGTTGTTATAAACTGGACTTATTTCGAGCCAGTGGTACGATTGCGCAATGCAAGTCCCTATTTTTCTGGTTGTTTTTGTCGTTGCTTTATTAATCGTCAAATGCGTGTTTTTTTTGCAATTGAGCAAGAAAGACTTCCGGCCTTTAACGCCCGAACAGCAACAGAAAAGAGATAAACAAGAAAAATTCTGGTTTATTATAGAGTTTTCAGCGTATGCGATAGTAGCTATCGGATATGTCGTAGAATGGTTTTCTAGTTGAGCGTAGCGAAATTAGAAAATCTGGTAAGAGGTAGGGAGAAAAATGAACGAAGAACTTAAGGCCGAGCTGCAAAAGGCCATTGACGATAGAGAGCTTTATTTTGAGTTAAAGCCCGAAATGGCCGCAGAACTTTTCATAGCCAAGGAGTCAGCTATTCCTTTACTGAATGCCGCAGGGATCACGCACAGCATATTGCCCTTTTTGCCCGATGTTCATGTGGTGCATAAAGGGAGCTTTGTAGAAACGGTAGGCAGTGCTGAGATTGCAGATGCTATGTTTGAAAACGCTCCCATCCAAAGTGCAACCTATACGATAGATATGAGTAAAAAATCCGGCGGTCCGGTACGATAAACAAAATAATTAAAAAAAACCACTTCCGGACTTACAAATTCCCTCCCATACCCAACATTACCTTGCAAGGTATAAGTCCGGTGGCTGTAGGTAGAAGGCAGCCGGGGCAGGAAGTGTTCGGCGAAGGCGTATGGCGGCGTATGTTGCCACAAGCGCATACGCTGGGCTACGCGGCGGACGGTCTGTTGGAAAGCAGCGTACGAACAGTCCTCACGTGCACTTCCTTAAGTACAAGCTACAGGGCGCGCCCTTTAAAAAATGATGTGAGGATATGAGGATGTGATGAAGATGTAAGGAACAAAAACCACCTAAAAATCCCTTGTTTCCACCCCCAGTTGGTGTAGAAAAAAGCAACAAAAATAAGGGACCAACATGACACAAAACACCCAAGAAATTCTCCCGATCGCCATCGACCAGGAAATGAAGCAGTCGTATCTCGATTACGCGATGAGCGTGATCGTTTCGCGCGCCATTCCGGATGTCCGCGACGGCTTAAAACCCGTGCACCGCCGCATTCTTTATGCGATGCACGAGACGGGGAACGATTATAATAAACCGTACCGCAAATCTGCCCGCATCGTCGGTGAGGTGATGGGTAAATATCACCCGCATGGTGACAGCGCGATTTACGACGCCTTGGTGCGCATGGCGCAGCCGTTTTCGATGAGCCTGATGTTGATTGACGGCCAGGGGAATTTCGGTTCCATGGACGGCGACGCGCCGGCGGCGATGCGCTACACCGAATCCCGCCTTGCCAAAGCCGCGCATGCGCTGCTGGAAGATTTGGACAAAAACACCGTTGATTTCCAACCGAACTACGATGGCTCGGAGAATGAACCCAAAGTCATCCCCGCGCAATTCCCGAATCTGCTGGTGAACGGCGGCGGCGGTATTGCGGTCGGCATGGCGACCAATATTCCTCCACACAATCTGGGCGAGGTGATTGATGCGACGCTGGCGACGATTGACAACCCCGACATCACGCTCGATGAACTCATGCAAATCTGCCCGGGGCCGGATTTTCCAACCGGCGGGATTATTCTTGGCCGTACCGGCATCCACTCGGCGATGACGACGGGGCGTGGCAGCGTGCTCATGCGCGCGAAAACCGAGATTGAAGAAATTCGCCCCGGCAAAACCGCGATTATTATTCATGAATTCCCCTATCAGGTGAACAAAGCCAAAGTCTGCGAACGCATCGGCGAGCTGGTGCGCGACAAGAAAATCGAAGGCATTTCCGATGTGCGCGACGAGTCCGACAAATCCGGCGTGCGCACCGTCGTTGAAATCAAGAAGGACGCACAGGCGGATGTGGTTTTGAATCAGCTTTTTGCGATGACGCCGTTACAAACGAGCTTCGGCGTCAACTGCCTGGCGCTCAATCAAGGCCGCCCGCAGCTTATGAACTTCAAGCAGGTGCTCGAAGCGTTTATTTTGTTCCGCGAAGAAGTCATCACCCGCCGCACCAACTTCCTGCTGGGCAAAGCCCGCGACCGCGCGCATGTGTTGATTGGTCTGGCGATTGCCGTTGCGAACATTGATGAAGTCATCAAGGTGATTCGGGCAGCTGCAGACCCAAATATTGCGCGTGAAGAACTCATGAGCCGCGATTGGAACGCTGGCGATGTATTGCCGCTGCTGTTGCTCGTCGAAGATTCCGGCAACATCGTCAAAGGCAACAAAATCAAGTTTACGGATGCGCAAGCGCGCGCGATCTTGGAATTGCGTTTGCAGCGTTTAACCGGTCTTGAGCGCGAAAAAATCGACGGCGAAATGAGCGGCCTTGCAGTCGAAATAAAAGACCATTTGGAAACGCTTTCCAATAAACCAAAACTGATCGGCATCATGAAAACCGAACTCTCCGCCGCGCGCGATCAATTCGCCGTGCCGCGCCGTACCGCCATTGAAATCGGCGAATTTGAGCAGGATATTGAAGATTTGATTCAGAAAGAAGACATGGTCGTCACCGTCACTCACGGCGGCTACATCAAACGCACCCCGCTTGCGGCCTATCGCGCGCAAAAGCGCGGTGGCAAAGGCAAAAGCGCCATGAACGTGCGCGATGAAGATTTGACGACTGAGTTGCTCGTCGTCAACACCCACACGCCCGTACTCTTCTTCTCCAACATTGGCCAGGTGTATAAGCTGAAAGTCTACCGTCTGCCGCAAGGCGCGGCCAACACGCGTGGCAAGGCGCTCGTTAACATGTTCCCGCTCAAAGAGGGCGAGCGCATCACCACGTTCATGCCGATGCCCGAAGACGAATCCACCTGGGACGACATGCATATTTTCTTCTCAACCGCCAAAGGCAACGTGCGCCGGAACGACCTTTCCGACTTCCACGACATTCGCGTGAGTGGCAAAATCGCCATTCGCATGGAAGAAAATGACAAGCTGGTCAGCGTGCAGGTATGCAACGAGAAAGACCATGTATTGCTCGCTTCCCGCAGCGGCAAATGCATTCGCTTCCCGGTGGATGACGTGCGTGTCTTCAAATCCCGCACGTCCGACGGCGTCCGCGGCATGCGTCTGCAAGAGAGTGACGAAGTCGTGTCGATGACCATTTTGCACGGCATCGCCTGCACTGCCGAGGAACGCGCAGCCTATGTCAAATATTCACGCATCAAACGCGGGGCTGAGGGCGAGGTTGAAGAAACGAGTGATGAAAAAACCGCGGATATCACGCTCTCGCCAGCGCGCATTGCGGAAATGGAAGCGGCGGAGGAATTCATCCTCACCGTCACCGAAAACGGTTATGGCAAGCGCTCTTCGGCTTACGAATACCGCACCACCGGCCGTGGCGGTTCGGGCATCACCAACATTGTCACCTCTGAGCGCAACGGCAGCGTTGTTGCAAGCATGCCGGTGGAGTCTGACTACCAAATCATGCTGATGACCAACAAAGCGACCGTCATCCGCACGCCGGTAGAAGGCATCCGCATCGCCGGCCGCAACACCCAAGGCGTCACCATCCTCAAAACCGGCAAAGGCGAAACGGTGGTTTCCGTTGTGCCGGTGCCAGAGGGTGAGGAGCAGGAGGGTGAGGCGATTGAAGGGGAAGTGGCTGAATAATGCGCACAGGCATTTACCCCGGCACGTTTGACCCGATTACCGTTGGCCATATGGATATCATCCAGCGGGCGCTCAAAGTCGTGGATAAGCTGGTGATTGCGGTGGCGCTCGATACTGGCAAGGAGCCGATTTTTGGCATTGAACAACGCGCGGCGCTGGTGAAGGCGGACATTGCGGAACTTGCGGATGCCAGGCGCATTGAAGTGCGTACGTTTTCGGGCTTGCTGGTCACGCTCGCCGAAGAAGTCGGTTCGCAACTCTTGATTCGCGGTCTTCGCGCCGTGTCGGATTTTGAATATGAATTCCAAATGGCGTGCATGAACGCGCGGTTGAAAGGCGATGTTGAAACCGTGTTCCTCACGGCGTCCGAAAACACGCATTTTATTTCGTCACGCTTCGTCAAACAAATCGCGCGATTAAAGGGTGACATCTCCAGTTTCGTTTCGCCGAATACCGCTAAAGCTCTTCGCGCGCACTACGCCTAATGTCCACGCCGAACATCCTACAAGTGCTGCCGAAACTCCACCAAACCGGTGGCGTGGAGCGCGGCACGCTGGAAATTGCCAAAGCCATTAAACAACAAGGTTGGGGCAGTTTTGTGGCTTCTGCTGGTGGCGAGTTGTTGCCGAAATTGATGCACTGCGGTGCCGAACATGTCACCCTGCCGCTGGCGGCGAAAGACCCGTTTGTTATGGCGCTGAATGTGCTGCGCTTGGAGCGCATCATTCGCAAACACAACATCAGTCTGGTACATGCCCGCTCGCGCGCGCCGGCATGGTCGGCGTATTTCGCGGCCAAGCGCGCCGGTGTGCCGTTTATGACGACCTTCCATGGTGTCTACGGTCTGGAAGATAGGTGGAAGCGCAAATACAACGATGTGATGGTGCGTGGTGAATTGGTGATTGCGATTTCTGAGTTCATCAAAGCGCATATGATGGAGAATTACGGTGTGCCTGAAAGCCGCATCCGTACCATTCACCGTGGCGTGGATTTGAATATCTTCAGCCCCGAAAACGTTTCGCAGCAGCGCTTAGTAGAATTGATTAAGCAGTGGAATATACCGGAGCATTTGCCGATTATTCTCTTCCCTGGGCGCATCACCCGCTGGAAAGGGCAGGACATTTTTATCAAGGCACTTGCACAACTGAAAGATCGCGATTATTTCG
This sequence comes from uncultured Rickettsiales bacterium, assembly GCA_964405685.1. Lineage (GTDB taxonomy): Bacteria > Pseudomonadota > Alphaproteobacteria > Rickettsiales > SXRF01 > CAYOOP01. The sequence continues at coordinate 204,625 of CAYOOP010000004.1, read as the reverse complement.
CGGTGTTGGTGGGCGATGATACGCAACATCCTGCATTCAAGCATGAAGTCGTTGCACTGATTAAGGCGCATGGGTTGGAAAGCAAGGTGCGTTTGGTTGGTTCATCGCCCTATATGGCTGAAGCATACAAGCTCGCGAAAATCGTAGTGGCGACATCGGTGGAGCCGGAAGCCTTTGGCCGTGTGGTGTTGGAAGCGCAGGCGATGGGTAAGCCGGTGATTGCGACCAACCACGGCGGCGCGCGCGAGACGGTAAAACCTGGTATCACCGGTTGGTTGGTGGAACCCGGTGGTGTTGATGCGCTTGCTAAAACGATCGATTATGCACTGACGCTGGACGCCACGCAATTCGAGTGGATGGGCGCACAGGCCCGCGAACAGGCAAAGCTGTTTTCGTCGGATGTGATGTGCGAAAAGACAATGAAGGTGTATCGGGAAGTGCTCGGAATATAGGGGTCATCCTCGGCCGCACTTTGTGCGGCCCTAGGATCTCATGCGTTTTACGAGATCCCCAGCTTGGCAATGCCTCGCTGAAGATGACGGAAACAATAAAAAAGGGCGGGTAAATTCCCGCCCTTTTTAAGGTTAGAGTATGAACGCTTAGGCTTTGGCCATCAGCTTGCTGATTTGGTTGCTGGCGTTTGAGATGCGTTCGTTCAAGGGTTCGCATACCTCAGATGCCGCTTCAAACCAGATGCTTGAGAGCTTCGATACTTGATCAAAGCAGCTATCAAGCGAGCTTTTCATGATCTTGTTGTTGAGTTCCACCACATCGTTCAACGTGCGGCAGGCGAGCGCTTCTTGGCAGATCTCCATGGCATCGGTGAGCGATTGGTTGACGATTCCGGACACTTCCTCGCCGACGTTTTTCGCAACGTTCGCCGAGAGATTGCCGCACTCCATACACGCTTCCACGTTGTCGCGAGCGATGCCAGCAACTTCGTTCATGGTTTTGGTGGCCATGTCAGCGGAGCGCGAGAATGTTGCAGCACTTTCGCGGCTCATAGCATAGAGTTTCGCTTGGGTTTTTTGTGCTTCGGAAGTGATAGAGCTGTGCAGATCTTTCACTGCTTTGTTGCCCATGTTCACAACGGTTTCAGCCGATTGACGGGTGGAATCCACCGCGCTAAACGGATTGGTACGAGCCGACGATGCCTTTGGAGCCGCTTTCGGAGCTGCTTTTGGGGCAGACTTCGGCGACGCTTTTGCTTTACGAGATGCAGCCATAATAGTTCTCCTTCAAATAAATACCGCAGGGCAAAATTGTGCATGCGGCGGTTAAAAATTTCGTTGGTTTTTGTGCAGCGCACAAACACTGCCTAATGATCTAGGGTGTTTCACATCATTTGTCAAGATGTTCCCCCTAGTGTCCTGAAATAATACGTTATTTAGGCTTCCTGCATTCCATCGCGCTGTCATGCCGCACTCGTTGCGGCATCTCCTTGAGGTTTCGGAAGACCCAGCAACAAGTGCGGGGTGACATGGGTGGGACGTATACCTATTTTAAACGTCCACGACGCAGCTCGAAAAGTTTTGCGAGACGCAAAAAACGCGATGCGGCATAGACGCCAGCGTTCACAAATCCGCTCCACCCTCGCATAATATCGTGACGGATGATGTAGGATTTGAAAAAGGCGGTGAAGGGCTCGGTGACGAGGCGGAAATAGAAAAAGGGGATGCGAACATTGCGCGCGTGCATGTCGTTTGCGAGCATGCTTGTGTAGCGATTGAGCTTCTCCACTGCATGGGCGATGGAACGCAGCGAATAGTGATAGACACGATGTTGCAGCGCACCAATTTGTGCATCTTTTTCGAAGTGTACGCGGTCATGCACCGTGCTTTCAGCGTAGCGTCCTTTCGATTTGCGGTAGAGGCGCACCGCTTTGGTGGTATGCGCAAACCGGCCGGGAATGTTTTCACCAGGTAGGGCATCTCCAATGCGCAGCACATAGCCGTCGCATGCAAAATCGAGCGCTTGAATTTCAGCAATGAGGGCAGGGCTTAGCACTTCATCGGCATCGAGATTAAGCACCCAATCGTTTTTGCATTGCTCTTCGGCGAAACGTTTTTGGAATCCAAATCCTTCCCAGGCATGGAACATCACCTTGGCACCGTGTTGCTCGCAAAGAGCTTGCGTGCCGTCGGTTGAGCCGTTGTCGACGACGATGATTTCATCGGCAATTTGTTTCGCGGCTGCAAGCATTGCACCCACGCGATCGGCTTCATTAAGAGTAATCATAAAAACGGAGATAGAAGGTCTATTTATCAAGGCGGCGCACTCCGGGAAGCGCGGCAAACATCGCCGAGAGCCGCACCAGCACGTCTGCTTTAATCGGAGTGCTGCGCCGGCGCGAAAGCAGGTATTCCCTAAATTGCCACGAGGTCACACCACGCAAACCGCGCAGGTGTCGCATTTGTTTCCAACCACAGGAAACAGCACGGCGGTAGAGTTGGCGTCGTTCCTCGTCGCTCAGTCGTGGATAATCCATCAGCACATTGCGTTGAGCGAGGAAACGATCGTGATTGAGTTGCGACACATTGGCCGACAGCGCGCCTTCGATTTTGGGTATGAACATAATCGGCGCATAGAGTTTTATGAAGCGCTTGGCGTGAATGGCCAGGCGCAAGGGGAGCGATTCGTCCTGAATCAAAATCCGCTCATCGGCGCCGCCTGCGGTTAAGAACACTTCGCGCCGCGTTACCAGCGCCATGCGCATAAAACGGCCGTTCATCACGAAAGTGAGAGGTGTATCGCTGATGTCACATTTGACCGCATCCGGCACGCGTTTGGTGAGTAAGTCGAGCCCCGCGCTTTGCGTTTTTTCCCATTCACCGTAAACCACATCGGCGTCATGTTTTTCAAGCAGTGCGATCATGCGGGAGGCAGCGTTGGCCGCCAGTACATCGTCCGAATCAAAGCATAAAATATATTTGCCGCGGGCGAGCCTGGCACCTTGATTCAGGCGTACGCTTTGCCCGGCGTTGCTGGAATTGCAGACAATAGTCACGTTTCCCATGTCTTTGGTCTCTTTTTCGATTACTGCGAGGGATGCATCGCTCGAGACGTCATCCACAAAAATATATTCGGACGGGAGGTTGCCCTCCTGATTCACGAGCGAACGCACCGTCGCCGGTAAATAGGGCGCCTTGTTGTAGACGGTGACAACGTAGGAAATCAGTGGCTCAGTCATGGTGCTCAAGCTGTTCGAAACGACCCACATGCTCATGCGGTAGCCGCACGGTCAGGTGGATACCATCCTCTTCTACAGCTTCGCGCATCACCTGTCCATGCCGGTGAAGCCAGGCACGCATGCGCCCATCAGCATGGCCCAAATGCACGTTGATTTCCTGGTAAAAACGGTCGGCGAGTACCGTTTCAATGCGGGTAAGCAATGTGTTTATGCCTTCGCCGGTTACCGCCGAAACTGGGCAGGCGCTAGCATCGCTTGGTGGGTGTTCCAGCAGGTCGACTTTGTTCCATACCTCAATCAGATTGGTAGGTAAGTGGTGGTCGAACAACTGCTCCAGCACTTTCTCGACGTCTTCTTTTTGTGCTTCAGAGTCCTCGCTCGCAATGTCGCGCACATGCAGCAATACATCCGCTTCCAATACTTCCTCGAGCGTTGCACGGAAGGCGGCGACAAGTTGGTGGGGAAGGTTGGAGACGAAGCCCACGGTGTCAGACAAAATCACCGTTGCGCCGGAGGGAAGCTTGCACGCGCGCATGGTGGGGTCGAGTGTCGCAAATAGCTTATCGGCCGCGTAAACCTCTGCGCCGGTTAGACGGTTAAAGAGTGTGGATTTACCGGCGTTGGTATAACCGACCAAGGCCACGACGGGGTAGGGAGTATCGCGACGGTTTTTGCGGTGGAGCGCGCGGGTGCGGGTGACCTCCTTTAATTCCCGGTTGATTTTGGCGATGCGGTCGCGGATCAAGCGCCTATCAATTTCGATTTGCGATTCACCCGGGCCGCCCAGGAATCCGAAGCCGCCGCGCTGGCGCTCCAGGTGCGTCCATGAGCGAACAAGCCTAGTTTTTTGATAGTTGAGGGCGGCGAGTTCGACTTGCAGCTTGCCCTCCGCGGTGCGTGCGCGGTCACCGAAGATTTCCAAAATGAGCGCCGTGCGGTCGATGACTTTGCAGCCAAGTTCTTTTTCCAAATTACGCTGTTGCACGGGGCTGGTGTCAACACCCAGCACGCACAGGCCAATTTCATGCTCGGTGACGATGATTTTTAATTCCTCCACCTTGCCTTTGCCGAGATAGGTTGCGGGGGTGATGGATTGCAGCGGAACCACGATGCCGAGTTCCACCGGCAGCGCAATCGCCTCGGCCAGGCCGACGGATTCGGCGAGCGCTACTTCCGGCAGGCGGGCTTGTTTCTGGCGTTTAAAATACGGTTGGAGAACGAGGGTTTTCATAATCTGTTATGCTCGGGCGTGACCCGAGCATCCATCCTAGAAAACTGTTCGATGGATCCTCGGCTCAAGGCCGAGGATGACAGTGGATAATGCATTAGGCTTCAGCAGCGATGGCTTCGTCTTCACCGCCTACATCTTCACCGTCATAGAGGCTGATTGGCGCGCCGGGGACGACGGTGGCGATGGTGTGTTTATAGACCAGCTGCATCTGCGGGCCGCGGCGCAGCAGCACACAGAAATTGTCAAACCCGCCGATATTGCCTTGCAGCTTCACGCCGTTGGCAAGGAAAATGGTGACCGGAACCTTGGTTTTGCGGAGCTTGTTTAAGAAGACATCCTGGATGTTCTGGCTGCGTTCATGCATGTTACCCTCGTTTTTTATTTTTGTTGGTTTTTATAGCCGACCTTTAAGGCCGTGCCTTACAAATAGCTTTTCACCTGCCTTGAGGCAACTATTTTCCCATCACGCACAAAGTGTTCGTGGTTTTCGTTGATCTCGCTCAAGCGGTAGTGGTAGTTGACCATGAGGCCAGCGGATTGTTTCATGCCTTTGGGCGAGGTGTCCGCAAGCAGATTGAGGCGTTCCAAACGTGCACCGTTGAAGAGATGGAAATTGGCGACGGGGTCGAGCGGCTTGTTGCCTTTTTTCTCGTGCAACAAATAGTGCACGGCCAGGCGTGCCACGAGCGGATTGACGAAGGCCGTTTTTTCTTTGTCCTTCGCCCAATCGGAATTCAGAAGTTTCAGCAAGCCTTCGCCCGCGTTCCCACCGGTGAATGTTTTGATCTGTTTGGACTCCTGCGTGGTGATAAAACTGATATCGCCCGCTTTTAATTTCGGGTCCAACCACGCGCGGAACCCAGGGATGGGCGAGAGTGTTGCAAACGTATCGATGTGCTTAAACTCGCGCGACAGTTCTTCCACCACGCGCTTGATAAGAAAGTTGCCGAAGCTGATGCCGGTCAAGCCTTTTTGCGCGTTGGAGATGGAGTAGAAAATCGCGGTGTCGGCTTGTTTAATGGGGAGCACAGCGTCTTCCGTATCAAGTAATTGCTGGATGCTTCCAGCAAAGCCTTTGACGAAGGCAACTTGTACGAAGATGAGCGGTTCGAGCGGCATTTTATTGTGGAAGAAAGCGTAGATTTTGCGGTCAGAATCCAGCCGATTGCGTAAATCCTCCCACGAATTAATCTGGTGTACAGCCTCGTATTGCATGAGTTTTTCGAGCAGACCTGCAGGTGAGCTGTCCCATTTGATCTCCACCAAATCGAGCAGGCCAATGTCAAACCATGCCGACAAAATCGCCTGTAAATCAGCTTCTAAACCTTTCAGCTCTGGCTTGGTTTCCAGCAGCGGCAATACATCCGCACGTAAGTTGACGAGAAATTTGAAACCATTGGGCAGGGCGGTGAATTGCTTCAGAATCTGGCTGCGTGGGGTGGTGAGAGAAGCGCGGAGTTTGGCTTCATAGCCGCTGAACTCTTCTGGCGTTTTAAGTTGGGTGTATTGATTGATGATGGGGAGGAGCGCTGTGTGGTCCAGATCAAATTCAGTAGCAAGCAGGCTTAGGAATTTCGTTTTGCCTCCTTCGGTGAGCCGCGCATATACTTCGCCGAGCTCCACAGTATTGTTACGCGCAGAGACATCACCCCCGCGTGGATGCAGGCATTCGCGCATGAGTTTGAGGAGCGCGGGCACGTCTTCTTTCGGCAGGTTTGCGCGGATGTCTGCGCCGATTGCTTCGCGTGCCACGCTTTCAACTTCATTCCACGCGTTGACGATGCCCTCCAGCGCGCGCTTGTGGAACCAGGTGTTTTTCGATGTGTCGGTGGTGTTCATAGCCTATGTATCGAATGCTTGAGGGCGAACGTCAATAGCTCACAAACAAAAACGCCACGGATTTTAGTGTCCGTGGCGCAATCAATTGATCTAAGCCGAGCTACTTTGCAGCAGGTTTGGCTTTTTTGCCTTTAGCAATTTTGGCAGGTTTTGCGGCTTCTTTTGCAGCAGTAACGGGCGCGCCGTTGTTCATTTGCCATACGGTTTCAAGTTCCGCACCTTTGCGGCGGCAATCCACTACGCTGTTGCACTGGATTTTGCTGCGATCGTTCGCAACAGGCGTTGCAATGCCTGCGAGCGGCTCTTTCGCTGCGCGGGTAGCGGCATTTTGGCCGGTGACTTTGGCAGGCTTCGCTGCAACTGCTTTAGCAGCAGGTTTTGCATGGGTTTCTGCGGTAGCAGCGGTAGCGATGCCAGCAATGAGAACGCTAAAGCATACGGTTTTTAAGAGTGTTGACATAACATTTCCTTGAAAGGGGTTGGTTCGCTCTTATGGCAGAACTAAACCCGCTTTTCAACTAAGAATCTATGTCCCAAGAAAACCGTTTATTTCATCGCTTCTAAAATGTTGCTTTCGGTTTGTTGTTCGATGCGTAAGTTAGACGCGCTCGAGGTGTGCATGGTCACGCGGTCGGTGGTGCTGGGAATGGACATAAAGATCTCCTGTAGGGTGTTTGCCTACAGTCTACTGCGAGGTGCAATAAAGATGCTATTAGGAAGCAATTTAATTGCCAAATGGGTTAACGCTTTACCATATAAATAGTGCCCCCCAATTGGGTGAGTGCAAGCGCGCGAAACCAAGGATTGTATTGAATTTTATGTAATATGAAACGCCGGAAACGACTTTTTTGAATAACACCATCGCTTAGGCGTTTTACATCAATAATGGAATAAAAGGTGCTAAATCCGACGCTGCGGCCCCACTGGCACAACTCGGCATACGTAAACCAATGAACAGCTGGCCGGGTAGTGTAGTTAGAGAGTTTTGGATTAAAATGGAGATGGTGGTGCACATAGCATTCCTTCACCAGTTTTGGGAACCAGTTGAAAAACGGCGTTCTGTATTCACCATTATGCCCAGTGATGGAAAAACGGTATTTATTTGTGGTCGTGATATAGGCAATGCCTTGGGGGGCGAGCACACGGTAGATTTCGTTCAAGCTTTGGGGGATAGAATCCACATGTTCAAGCACGCTTTCAAAGAGCACCACATCCTGCGAAGCATCAGCAAGAGGAATTTGTTCGGCGCTTCCCTGAAGTACAGCCGAAGAATCACCCATTAGCTCACACCCATCGGTTACGAATGATGCAACGGGTTCAACACCCACGGCATTATAGCCCATGTGGCGAAGCGCTTTGTTGATATAGGGAAATGGACCGCAGCCTAGCACCAAGATCGACGCGCCGGGACGCAAAGGAGCTATTTGTTGTAAGTCTTGGACTATTTTACGTGTGCGCCCTTCTTGATCTTGGTGTTCTGGTTGTTCAATGTCTTTCTTTGTTTTTTCAACAAAGTATTCATGCGCAAGTGTTCCCAGTTCGGGATGTTTTTCACCTAGTTTTCGTTCAGCGTATACATCTGCATATTTCATAGAGCTCTACCAAACTATATTGTGGCGAAGAATGCAATGAGTTTAAATCGCCGCTTCGATCATGATTTCAACGTCGTAGCCGGGGGCGGCTAGTGTCGCTTCCACCGTGGCGCGCGCTGGGGTTTTGCCGGAGACGACCCATGCGTCCCACGCCTTGTTCATCTCGGCGAAGGTGCTGATGTCGGTCAACCAAATATTGGCTTTTAGAATGCGGGTTTTATCTGATCCTGCCTCCGCCAAAATAGAATCAATTTGTGCGAGCACATCTTTGGTTTGCTCAAATACAGATTTACCGACTGCGGCATCGGCGACGACGCCCGCGGTGTAGACTTTACCGGCATGGATTACGGCTTCGCTCATGCGCGGGCCGGGGGAGAGGCGGGTGATGTTGGACATAGAAACTCCTTGGTGCGGAGATCGCTAATATCACATTTCTTAGTAAATGAAAGTCACAGTAGTGACGCACGCCGGCATGGGAGTAATGCGCCCATGTTTGAATTCGGTGGTGGCGGTGCTGGGAGCGAGCACGTTGACGGAGACTTGCATCACCGCGCGCGCGGTGCCGGCCTGGCTATAGAAGATGTTAAATGGAGCGCGTTCCCACCATGAACCAAAAGGCTACCAACAACAGTGCAATCGAAAAGCCATAACGAGAAAATTGCATGACGCGTGGATGCTGGGTTAAGACGCCAGCCTGGCCACCGAGAATGGCAATTAGGCAGTGAATTATGGTAGCAATAGTGACGTATACCATGATCATAATGATGGTTTGTTCTACGATGGGGCGGGTTATATCAATAAAAGATGGAAACACCGTGACGTAAAACATCATCACTTTTGGGTTCAAAATATTAGTAACGAAGCCGCGCCAAAACGAAAGGCGGTCAAAGTGAGAAGTGATCTCAGCTGATATGGGTGCCGCATGCCAATTTTCCCAGGCAAGCCACACCAAATAAAAAGCGCCGCTCCAACGCAGAAGATGATAAAATGTGGGGTTTTCTATAATGAAAGCCGACAGGCCAAACGCCACGACTAGTCCAATGATCAATAATCCGGTAGCAATACCTGCAACCATGGAAAGACCGGCTTTTTTGCCATGGAGAGAACTAACCATCGTCAGATAGGCCATATTAGGCCCCGGCGTGAGCTCAATCACGATGCAGATGAGTAAAAACGAAAGTATTCCTTCAATCATGTCGTTCAATATACATTATTGGTCTGCATGACGTTGTAACCTGTAGGAGGCTGGCGGACAGGAGAGGATTCGAACCTCCGGTACCCAAAAAGGGCACAACGGTTTTCGAGACCGCCGCATTCGACCACTCTGCCACCTGTCCGCGTTTGGCTCTTATGCCCAACTTGCACCTTTGGTGCAAACGGTTTTAGCCCAAATAGTCTTTATCGTTCTCGTCCATATCGGAATTGATGGCTTTTAAGATGCCGGCGGCGATGGCGACGACGGCGCAGCTGATCAGGATTTTGGTGAAAGCGCCTTCGTGGAAGAGATCGAACCAGAGTTCGAGCAGGATGGTGGCTGCGGCCACGCAGACGGCGGCGACGATGACTTTGAGGAGGGTTTTGTCATTGGGTAGGCGCATTTAAATGTCCCTTTCCAAAATGGTGATGAAGGCTTCGCGACGGAAAAACAGCAGCTCGCGGCGGGATTCGCGTTCGACGGTGATAACACGCCAACCTTCTTGGGCGTTGCCGTTTAAAAAGCGCGTGTATTTGTCGGGGTTGACCTTGGCACCGCCTAGAAAAATCGAGCCTAGGAGCGGTTCGCGGTAGATAATCACCTTGTATTCTTTCATTGCAACTGCCTTAAATCGTTGATAATGAAGCCATCCTAGCAAATTCTGAGGAGATTACAACTTGCGCGTTTTGATTGTCACCGCACCGTATTACCAAGCCGTCGTCGCCGAAATGGTGAAGGGCGCGAAGGCAGTGTGCGCAGCGCGTAAAGCGGTGGCGGAAGTGGTGAGCGTGCCTGGGGCGCTCGAAATTCCGGCGGCGATAGCAATTGCGGAGCGGACGCAGAAATATGATGGTTATGTTGCGCTCGGTTGCGTGATTCGCGGGGAGACGGCGCATTTTGAAGTGGTAGCGGGCGAATCGGCGCGAGGTTTGATGGAATTGTCGCTCTATTCGGGCGCGGCGGTGGGGAATGGGATTTTGACCGTGAACACGCTAGCGCAAGCAAAAAAACGTGCATTGGTCAAAGGTGGCAATAAAGGCGCGGAAGCGGCGAACGCGGTATTTGCGCTGATCGATTTGAAAAAGAAACTGAGCAAGAAATGACGAAGAACGCCTCCCTCACTGCCAAATCCAACGCGCGGCTTGCCGCAGTGCAATTGCTCTATCGCGATGCGATGACGGGTGGGAAACTGAGTGCGGCGAAGTTGATGGCCGAATATGCGGCGATGCGGAATGAGGGCGGAGATGCGAAAAAGGAAGCGTTTTTGCCGAGTGTTGCGCCGGAAAATGCGCTGCTTGGCAAATTGCTCGAGGGTGTGAAAGAACACCGCGCGGCGCTCGAAGCCACGCTCGCTAAATTTATTCGTGAGGACTGGAAACCAGAGCGCATGGGCGCGCTGATGGTGAATTTACTGCTCACGGCAACGTTCGAATTGGATTCCAATCGCACGCGTGCGACGAATGTGCTGGTCGATGAATATACCACGCTGGCGAATCGGTTGCTGGGCGAAGATGAAAGCACATATGTTCATGCAGCGTTGCATCAATTGGCAAAGCATTTGCGGGAATAGTCTTAATCTTTCTCCTCTCCCGCTTGCGGGAGAGGACAGGTTTTGTTATCGAGGCTTCAGCCGAGTTTACAAAACCTTGGAGAGGGAACTATGCCCTCTCCCACTACGCTAACGATTTTCTGAAGAAGAAAATCGAAGCTTCGTTACCCTCTCCCGCAAGCGGGAGAGGGTAATTGGGTAGGAGCATATGAACGAATTTGATTGCATTGCGAAATATTTTGCACCGCTCGCCGCTCCGGCAGGGTTCGGGCTCACGGATGATGCAGCGGTGTTTGAGGTGCCGGCAGGCTGTGAGCTGGTAGTGACGAAAGATGCCATTGTGCAAGGCGTGCATTTTATTGGGGATGAATCACCGACATTGATTGCTCAAAAACTCTTGCGCACGAATCTTTCTGATCTCGCAGCGATGGCCGCAACGCCGCTTTATTACATGCTCGCGGTGATGGTGCCGTCTTCTTGCGATGATGGGTGGTTTGCGGCGTTTGCAGAGGGCTTAAAAAAAGATCAGGAGCAGTTTGGCATTCAACTGATTGGTGGCGATTCTACCGCAAGTCCGCATTTATGTTTATCTATCACTGCATTTGGCACGGTGCCAAAAGGCGCAGCGCTAAAACGCAGTGGTGCGAAAGTGGGCGATGGTGTGTTTGTGAGTGGGACGATTGGTGATGCGGCGTTGGGGTTGCAGCTTGTCAAGTCCACGAACCCTCACCCTAACCCTCTCCCTGGAAGGGAGAGGGAATATGCTACCCAGCGCTACCAACTACCAACGCCGCGTTTGGCGCTGGGGCAGCAGTTGCGGGACGTGGCAACGGCGGCGATCGATGTGTCGGATGGGTTGATGCAGGATGCATCGCATATCGCGAAGGTTTCAGGTGTTGGAATAAAAATCTACGCGGAGGAGGTTCCCTTAAGCGATGCGGTGAAACATGCCGGGCTTTCGATCGAAACATGCGTGAGCGGCGGGGATGATTACGAATTACTTTTTACCGCACCGAAAGATGCACGTGTGGATGCGACATTGATTGGTGAGGTGGTGGAGGGTAGCGGGATAGAATTGCTGAGGGAAGGCGAGCCGATATCGCTCCAAACGTTAGGATATAAGCACTTCTAGCGTTCTAAATTCTGGTTTTGTTCGACATCTTTTGCTGCTTGCTCCAAGCCTTTTGGATCGAGTGTTTTAAGCAAGATATGTGCGTGTATAGGATCTGGTACATAAACGGGAAACACCCTTCTATCTGGCAGTGCTTGATCATTAAAATCCAAGAAGTCGATAGCTTTAGGGCAAGCTATTTGGGTTCCATGCACTTCGACTGTTGGTACAGGAATAAGTTTGCCAAATTTTACTCTGAAGTCAGGGTCAGTGCTTAAAGCCGTATCTACGAATATTTGAGGGCCACCTTCGCCTCTGCGTGACATAGGTATAACACTTGCTTCAATCGTTTCGTCTTGCGTTAATTCTCGCAATTTGTTTTGAATATATTGAGCAACGATGGGGGTAAATTCAGGCTGTTCACCCAAAAAAGAGTCCTCAGTAAACATACAATCCTCTACAATCCTCCTGTGTAAGGAACATACTTCTAACACATCTATTAATATAAGTCAACCATTATAATTGCCGCGATTTAAAATACATCCCATACGCAGGTAGGGAGAGGAATACGCTGAGGACGCGCAGGCCAATCAAGATGCTCCCCAAGCCGAGTGCAGCAGGGTGGCCGAGGAGGGCGAGTGTTCCGGCGAAGGCCGCCTCGCCAACGCCGATGCCGCCGGGGGTGATGGGCAGCATGGAAGCGATCTGCGCGAGGCTGGAGGCAAGAATAATGTGCCAGAGCGGCACTTCAAACCCCATCAGTACGCCGATATGATAGAGCGTGGTGGCGACCATGAGCTGCACGCCGATGGAAACGATGAAGGCGTAGAGCACGCGTAATGGTGTGCGGCGGAAACTGTGGAGCGCGGCCGCGGTGTTGATGAGTGCGGCTATCAGCGGTGCGTGCGTCATGCGCCTGTTGATGAAGCGGGAAAAGCCGATGTCATCGGGCAACCAGATTGCGATGATGGCCACAGCAAAGCCAAGCGCGATGCAGATGGCGCTGGCGTCCACCATCAGCAGCAGGTGTTCGTTTTCAGGCAGCGCACTGCGGTAGATGACAAACACGGCAAGGGTGAGCGCCATGAGCGAGGCGAGGCCGAGTGCGCGGTCGGCAAGCAGTGTGGTGATGCCGCGGGTTTTGGATTCGGGTGCTACGCGCAGCACAAAGGCAAGCCGAACGACATCGCCGCCGACGCCGCCGGGGAGAAATTGGTTAAGGCCAAAGCCGACATAGCTCGGGCGCAAGCAGCGGGAAAAGGATGTGGCGATGCCTTGGACGTTGAGGAGGATCCACCAACGGTAGGTGGCGAGCATGAGGGTGAAGAGTAGCGAGAATAAAGCCATAAAAAGAGGTAGTTCAGGACGCAGGAGCGCTTTTAACGCTGCGGGTTCGAGCAAGTTGCTATGCGTCAGGAACCAGATGATCCAAACGGTAATGGTAAGTTTGATGGCGAAGATAATTTTCATACGCATGAGCTTCCACTCATAACTACTTGCAAAATCAATGTAAACAGGTATGATGCGCGCCTATGCAACTTCTGCAGTACATGCCGGAGCTCCCTGACTTTCGCCGCTATGCGCGGTCGATAACGCTGGTGTTCGTGGTATTTTACCTCGGATTCCACGCCATTTCTGGCGAGCGCGGCCTGGTCGCCTGGTTCCAGGAAAGCCGCAAGCTTGAAGCCTTGCAGACGGAACTCACAAGCCTGAAAGAACAGCGCACGGAAATGGAGGGCAAGGTAAAGCTTTTGAGCGCCGCTTCCATTGATCCTGATATGCTCGATGAGCAATCTCGCCGGGTGCTGGGTCTGGCGAAGCCCGATGAAGTGGTGATTTTGAAACCTTAATTGTCATCCTGAATGAAGTGAAGGATCTAGATTCTTCGCCTTTGGCTCAGAATGACATATGCTGCACCGCAAAACGCTATAGCGCTTGCAATCTATAAGGTTTTTGGGTTTATTGCGCGCAATCTAAATCAATAGGTCACTCCATGTCCAAACCCGCCGCAAAATCGAATGTTACGCCCATGAGTAAAGCTTCGCCCACTGCCGATAAGAAATTGATGTTGTCGCTCTATCGCGAAATGCTGCTGATCCGCCGGTTTGAGGAAAAAGCCGGGCAGCTTTATGGTATGGGACTCATTGGTGGATTTTGCCATTTGTATATTGGGCAGGAGGCCGTGGTTTCGGGCCTGCAAAGCTGCATTACGCAAAAAGATGCGGTGATTACGAGCTACCGCGACCATGCGCATATGCTGGCGTGCGGCATGGATCCGAAAGGGATTATGGCGGAGTTGACCGGGCGCATCGGTGGTTTTTCCAAAGGCAAGGGCGGGAGCATGCATATGTTTTCGACCGAGCGGAATTTCTGGGGCGGCCACGGCATCGTTGGCGCGCAGGTGCCGCTCGGAACGGGCATCGCATTTGCGTTTAAATATCGCAAAGAAAACAACGTTTGCCTGACGTATTTGGGCGACGGCGCGGTGAATCAGGGGCAGGTGTATGAGTCGTTCAACATGGCATCACTCTGGAAATTGCCGGTGATTTACGTGATTGAGAATAACGAATACGGCATGGGCACCTCGGTGAAACGTGCTTCGTCGACCACCGATTTATATAAACGCGGCGAAGGCTTCGGCATTCCGGGCAAGCAAGTGAACGGTATGAACGTGCTGGAAGTGCGCCAGGCGGCGATGGAAGCGGTGGAATATGTCAAAAGCGGCAAAGGGCCGATGGTGCTGGAGATGAAGACCTATCGTTATCGTGGCCACTCGATGTCCGACCCTGCGAAATACCGCAGCAAGGAAGAGGTGGAGCAATATAAAGAACAACGCGATCCGATCGAGCATTTGAAAGCGGAGATGATTAAGCTTGGGGTGATCAGTGAGGACGATTTGAAAGCGATCGATAAGGAGACCAAGCAGATCGTGAATGATGCCGCCGAGTTCGCGCAGGAATCGCCGGAGCCGCCGGAGTCCGAACTGTGGACGGATGTAACCGGGTGAGGCCATTTACCGATAGATTTGCGCTGGCTAAGCAATATGCCAAAGCCATTTTTAGCGATGAAGATCTGGAAGATCGGCGTGCAAGCCTTGAAACGCGCAGCGATGATATCGTAGAGGAAAATATCCCCCTTTTTGAGCAACTCACGCAGGAGTTAAGTGAGGCCGCTGCGGACAGGCAGGCAGAAATACGCGAGCAAATATTGGAGCTTCGCGAGGATATCAGAAGAAGAAAAGCGGCCGTTAATGTGCATATAGGTGCATTTAATTTGTATGAAGCGGCCCTGTATTATGTATGCGAACATCACCAGAAATCGCTTGATGAAGCCAAGGCTGAAGATGGTATTGAAGCCGAAAACGGTATCAAAATAGAGCGCCTGGGGACTGGGTATCCCGTTTATGAAGTTATGGGGTGCCTTGATATGTTGCGAGATATGTGCGTTTCAGGTTGGCAAGCGCAAGACGGGCTTCTTGAGAAACACTGTGACGATGAGACAGAAGCTGAGAAAATAGTACGTTTATTCGAAGAAGCGGGTGCCCCTTGTGATGACGAAGGCCCCAATGGCGAAGGCTCGAACTCGGTGTGGCAAGAAGGAAATAAAGTCTATTTCAATGCTAATTATAGCAAAGAAGCCCAAGAGTTCGCTGAGTCTATGTTGGTGAACCGTCAGACATCCAGGTCTTCTAAAGTCGCTTAAATAAAGCCCGCTAGCGCGCCATGCCGTTGTTGACGTTGGTGAGGTTGTTGTTCAAATTTTTGCCAATGCCTTTGACGGCGATCAGGATGATCATGCCAATCAGTAAGGCGATGGTCGAGTATTCAATGGCCGTGGCACCGCGCTCATCGTAAAAAAAACGAACGATGATTTGCATATGAACCCCTTGCGTTACATGAAAAAGCCGCGAGGTGACCCCCGCGGCTTTTGATCCCCACACGCGTTAGCGCGCGAGGTTGGTGTTGACGTTGGTGAAGGTGTTGTTGAGGCTTTTGCCCACGCCGCGTACGGCGAGGATGATAACAACAGCGATCAGTGCTGCAATCAGACCGTATTCAATGGCTGTTGCGCCTTCTTCGTCTTTTAAAAAGCGGGTAATAGTGGTCATAAAGTAAACTCTCTATAAAAATTAATAATCGCTGAAGCTCAGCTGCAACATGTTTACCATTTGTTAATCATTATGTCCAGTAAAAATGTTGTTGGTAGTTCTATATAGCAATATCAATGCCATATATTCAAGCCCCTTGAATTACGGGGGCGACCCTTCTACCATGGCGGCATGACTCCTTTTATCCATTTACGCGTCCATTCGGCCTATTCCCTGCTTGAGGGCGCAATCGGCGTGAAGGATGTGGTGAAATGGTGCGGAAAGTACCAGATGCCGGCGGTGGCGCTGGCCGATAGCGGCAATTTATTTGCCTCGCTCGAGTTCGCGGAAGCGGCTGCCAGCGCAGGGATTCAGCCGATTTGCGGCATAACAATGTGTTTTTCAGAAGAGGGGCGCGAGGCGGGCAATGGAGCCCAGCGGCCGCAAGCGGACCAGTTGTTGCTCTATGCGAAAGATGCGCAAGGCATTGAAAATATTATGCATTTAGCAAGTAAGGCCTATTTAGAGCCGGCGGATGATGCCGCGCCGCGGCTTAAGTATAGCGATTTGGAGGGCTATACGGATGGACTGATGGCCCTAACCGGCGGGGTGCATGGAGCGCTTGCGAAGCATTTGCTGGGAGGTCGAACGCATAAAGCGCAGGCGTTTGTGGAGAAGCTTAAGCATTGGTTTGGCGATCGGCTGTATGTCGAAATTTCGCGGCATGGGTTGGCGGATGAAAAACTGGTGGAGCCGATGTTGATTGCGTGCGCGCATGAAAACCACCTGCCGGTGATTGCGACGAATGACGCGTATTTTATTTCGAAAGACCAGTACGACGCGCATGATGCGTTTTTGTGCATTGCTGATGGTGCGTATGTGAGCGACGACACGCGGCGGAAATTGACGCCAGAACATCGGCTCAAAACACCGGAGGAGATGGTGGCGTTGTTTGCGGATCTGCCACAGTCGGTTGCGAATACGATTCATTTTGCGAAACGCATCAACGTGATGCTCACGCCCCGCAAGCCGATGTTACCAAGTTTTGCAGATGTGGCTTCGGTTTCGTCCCCCCCGCTTGCGGGGGGGCTCGGGGGGGAACCTTCGTCGCCCAACCATTCCCCCCTGAATCCCCCCGCAGGCGGGGGGAACTTAAGTGAAGCGGATTTGCTTCGCATTCAAGCAGAAGAAGGGTTGGAAGTGCGGTTGCGTGAGCACGTGTTTACGCCGGAGATGAGTGACGCGGAGAGGGAAGAAACGGCGAAAGTTTACCGCGAGCGGTTGGCGTTTGAGATTGGTGTGATTACGCGGATGAAATTTCCGGGGTACTTCCTGATCGTCTCGGATTTTATTCGTTGGAGTAAGCGCGAAAATATTCCCGTGGGGCCTGGGCGCGGATCGGGCGCGGGTTCGGTGGTGGCGTGGGCGCTCGAAATTACGGATTTGAATCCGCTGCGCTATGGCTTACTGTTTGAGCGGTTTTTGAATCCTGAGCGTGTGTCGATGCCGGATTTTGACGTCGATTTCTGCCAGGACCGGCGCGATGAGGTGATTGCGTATGTGCAGAAAAAATATGGGTTTGATCGCGTCGCACACATTATTACGTTCGGGAAATTGCAAGCGCGCGCGGTGTTGCGCGATGTCGGGCGGGTAATGCAGATGCCATATGGGCAGGTGGATCGCATTTGTAAATTGGTGCCGAATAATCCGGCGGCACCCGTGACGTTGCAGCAGGCGATTGAAGTGGAGCCGGCGCTGAAAGCGGCGATGAATGAAGATGAGGCGGTGGCGAAATTGATTGAGTATTCGCTGCAGCTTGAGGGGCTTTATCGCCATGCGTCGACGCACGCGGCGGGGGTGGTGATTGCAGATCGGCCGCTGAAGGCGCTGGTGCCGCTCTATCGTGATCCGAAATCGGATATTTTGGTGGTGCAATATTCGATGAAATACGCGGAAAACGCGGGGCTGGTGAAGTTCGACTTTTTGGGGCTTAAAACACTCAGTGTGTTGCAGCGGGCGTGTGCGTTGGTTAAGAAAAAAAATGTGCAGCTGGATTTATTGAAACTGCCGGAGGGCGATTTACCGACGTATGCGATGCTGTCGCGCGGGGAGACGATGGGCGTGTTTCAGATGGAGTCCGCCGGTATGCGCGATACGCTGAAGAAGCTGAAGCCCGACTGTTTGGAAGATTTGATCGCGCTCGTATCGCTCTATCGTCCGGGGCCGATGGACAACATCCCCACCTATATTGCGCGGAAGCACGGCAGCGAGCAGCCGAATTATCTGCATGAGAAATTGGAGCCGGTGTTAAAGGAAACCTTCGGCGTTATTATTTACCAAGAGCAAGTGATGCAGATTGCGCAAGTGCTGGCGGGCTATTCGCTCGGGGAAGCGGATTTGTTGCGCCGCGCGATGGGTAAAAAGATTCGCTCGGAAATGGAAGCACAGCGCAGCGTGTTTGTAGAAAAGGCTGTGAAAAACGGTGTAGAAAAGCGCGAGGCGGCGGGGATTTTCGATTTGATTGCGAAGTTCGCGGAGTATGGGTTCAACAAATCGCACGCAGCGGCGTATGCATTAATTGCGTATCAGACGGCGTACATTAAAGCGAATTACACGGTGGAGTTTTTCGCGGCGACGATGGCGTATGACATGGGCAATACCGACAAACTCGGCATGTTGCGTGAAGAGGCGGGGAGGTATGGAATTCGGCTATTACCGCCGGATATCAACAAGTCGGGTGTGAACTTCGATGTGGAAGGTGGCGACATTCGGTATGCGCTGGCGGCGGTGCGTAACGTGGGTGCGCAGGCGATGCATGAGGTGGTGGCCGAGCGTGAGAAAAATGGGCCGTTCAAAGATATTTTTGATTTGATGGCGCGCGTACCGCCGCAAGTGCTTTCCAAACGCAATTTGGAATTTTTGATTAAGGCGGGCGCGTTTGATGCGCTGCATGCGAGCCGTGCGCAGTTGATGGATAACCTCGATATTATTCTTTCCTACGGCGCGACGCTGGCGGATGAGAAAGTGAGCAACCAGGTGAGTTTGTTTGCAAGCGTCGGCGAAGCAACGCGCGTGCCGCATATGAAGCTCGCTCCGGATTGGACGTCGCTGGAAAAACTCGCAGTGGAGTTTGAGGCGATTGGGTTTTATTTGAGCTCGCACCCGATTGAATCCTACCGCGCGAAGTTAAAACGCAAGGGCGTGGTGGCGTATGCGGAGTTGGCGGATAAGCTGAGTGACAAATATAAATCTGTGAAATTGTGCGGGATTGTCACGGGGCGGAAATTCAAATCTTCCGAGCGCGGGCGGTTTGCATTTGTGCAAATGTCGGATGAGACGGGCGTGTTTGAGGTGTCGGTGTTTGATGAAAAATTGCTGACTGCGAACCGCGAGCAATTGGAACCTGGCACGTTGCTGCTGATGGACGCGGACGGGAAATTAGAGGAGTCAGGGCCGCGGTTGATTGTGCGCAATCTTTACAATCTGGAAGAGGAAATGGCGAAATTGTCGGGTATCTCGCTGCTTAAGATCTCGCTTTCTAAGGCGGATGTGATGGCCAATATTAAGCCACTCCTCAATGGCGGGTCGGATAAGGGGTTAACGATTGAAGTGACGGCGGAATTGGCACCGAATGAACACGCGACCGTTCGGCTGCCGGGGCGCTACCTGCTCACTCCACAAACTTTGGAAAAGATCAAGATGTTAGACGGGGTGAGGGCGGTCGAGGAGGCGTAACGTGTTCAGTTCCCTCCCCCACAGGGGGAGGGTTAGGGTGGGGGCTGGCTTGCTCGCTGAATGTTTTTTATAAACAACTGTGCAAGCCTGTCCTCCTCCTAGCCCCCCCTTGCAGGGGGGGGGGGAATTTACTGAATTGTCACAAAACCTTCATTCGGTGTTTGCCTAGTTTTGAGGCATAATTAGAGTCGAAGGAGTGTCTATGGCGGATCGTCGTCACACACGTCACAAGGATAATCGTGCGGCCATTTTTGAGCATAAGGCTCGGGCCGCGTATGGCGAAGTGTTGCAAGCCATTGAGTTGGATAGCCATGAGAAGAAGCTGTTTGATGAGTTTTATGCGACGCAGGTTGGTGCGGCGGTTAGCAAGCTTAATAATACGAATCCCAACAAAGTGCGTGGGCTCAATGAAACGGTGGGCGATGCGCAACACAAGTTTGATGTGAAATTTGAGCAAGAATCACCGGAGGTGCAAGCCAAGGTTGGTGCGGCGATCAGCCGGTTTCGTAGCGAGGTGAGCCCGACGGTGTTTGAGGTGGCAACCTCGGGGCTCTACAATCGGAAAGATGAAAATTATAGCGTGGGTGGTGGCTATCAAGTCGATGGCGCCATTGGTGCGGTTGTCGGCGGTGGTATTGGATATAAACTCATGGACTGGCTTGGGCTTTCGACGATGTGGAAAGTGATTGCCGGTGCTGTTGGCGCGATTGTTGGCTCACTGCTGATGAACCGTGCAACGGACGCCGCGCACGGTACTGAACGGCCCGCCCTGCCAGAGATTCCCGAAGGCACGCACGCACCGAAGCCTAAAGAGCTTCATGCGAAAGAACATCGCCGACCTATGGGCAATGCGTATGCGATGCCGGGAGTTCATTCGCCGTCGTTTGCTGACAACGGTCAGATTCATACCGGCGTGCCGAATCAGGATGTGTATAATTTCCCGGGGATGAATTCACGCGATTGGAAGAGCTATACCAGGGGGGCGATTGGTTCTGTTACTCTGCCTCCGCGTGGACCCGTGAGGGATGCGAAGTACGATTGGTTGCGGTTTCGAAAACCCCCGAATATTCGTGACGATAATGCTTTGCCGGGCGTCTATGCACCGTTTTATTCGCCTTTGGGGCCGGTTAACCCCAATACTCCCGGGCCGATTGGGCCTGCCAATATCCGGGTTTATGGCAATCCGCCCAATCCTATTCCTCTCTTTTTTGAAACGTCAATGAAAGATCTACCCGATGGATCTTTTCCTGATGCTCCTCTGCAAACCCCGAAAATACCTGCCAATACGGTGGCTAAAAACGATAAAAACGGCCCTGACATGGCCTAAGTGACTGATTTGCCGTTCGTTGTCATAATCATTGTCATAGAATCTTCATTTGTTTCCCATACCATTGAATGGGATAATGGTTCCATACGTAAACAAAACACTCGTAAGGAGAGTGGTTATGGCCAAGACCGGATTTGAATATTTGCAAAGTAAGGGTGCCGAAGTCACCCAGAACGAGAGCGGTGGTGCGCAGGTCGAGTTTGTGAGTTATGGCTCCGCTAAGAAAGTAGCAGGTCTGGCGTATGGCAATAAATGGAGATCCCATATTGAAACTACCGGCCTTAGCGAGTATCGCGTTACTCTTCCCGATCTAGATAATTTAACTCTGCCAAAATTGGGTGATCTTGCAAACGCTATTAAAGACTCTCACGAGAGTGAAGCTAAAAATAGGGTTGCTGAAGTGCGCAACACTAAAGTTTCTAGCTTGAAGAGAATTTTTGGTGCCGATGCTGTAACGGCCGGTGCGGCAGGTGTGACGTTAAAAGTGCCCTATTATATCGCGAGTGAAGACATTGCTAGAGCTTTTAATGAAGGCAAGGGAGGCTTTAATAAAAACGACATTCTGCCTGCAAAGGCTTTTTCAGGTGAGGTTGTATTAGCTGGTAATGAAATTGACTTTATTGATGGGGCGAAAATTGCTGCCGTCGGTACTATGGTAGATGAAGCACGCGTGCGTGCCGAGAAAAAAGAAGGCGCGGCACTTAAGCTGCGCGATGAGCGAATTGCTCTTCTGGAAGAGGGTTTAAAAGATCACGCGAAGATTAATGTGGATGCGAGGCACAAGCGCATTGACATTATCTTTAATGATGTTGGCGCAGACGACATGAAATATTTGCACGACGCGGTGGATATTCGCGAAAACTTTATTCGTAAAGAGTACAATGTTAAAAACGCGGAGGTGCGAGACCAGTCTCGCACATTGACCATTATTGATATGGACAAGTTTGTGGACGATGACGCGAAAAGGCTTGTCGCTAAATTCAACCAGATTCAGGCAACTGCAGGCAAGCGTGAGTACTACATCGAAAAATTATTGAAAGGTGCGGACGTAGACTACGAACGTTTGGGTTCTGAATTCCGTCTGACCCAGGGATTTGCCGATAGCAACGAAGCAGCGAAGGTTGCCAATGTTTTGAATGGGAAGCTGAAAGGCCTCGCGAGCGTCCGTAACGTGGATGAACAATTTTATGTGTATCTGGATGAGAAAAAGCTGGCCTTTTCTAAAGCCGTGCCGGAATTGAAGTTTAAGGATGTGAACGTGATTGCGGATGCGATCGAAAGAGCAACGCCGGCCATTGTTCCACCTACTATCGAGCTGGCGCCCGCGAAGATTGCAGTGGCCGATCCGATTGTTCCACCTCCTCCTGCATTGCCAGAACCGGTGCAAGTGGCGCAAGGGGAATCGCCGAGCAAGCCTGCGGAAATTCCAGTCATTCCTGTGTCATTAGGAAGGCCAGCGCCATTGGAAAATCCAGCGCCAGCATTTAAACCTTCTACTCCTACGGCTCCGAAAAATTCAGGTCCTGCGGGTGGTAAGCAACCGCCGGTGGATGGTTCTACGTTGCAGAAAATTGGTGCAGTAGTTGCGCCTGGTCTGACCGCGACGGGAACGATGATAGCGGGTGTAGCGCAGAGTATTGGTAGCAGAAAATCGAAAGTTGGGGTGCCTGTAGTTCCAGCAGCGAAAGCTGAAGACAAAAAAGAACCACAATCGACATCGCCTGCTGCAGAGGAAGACAAGACCGTGCAACCCGATCAGAAAGAGCGCAATAAAGATGAATGGATGGCGAAATTGCATCCATTGGTTGAAGCCAATGCAGCGGCAGCGATTGCAAAGGGCAAAGACGACAAAGAAAAGAAGCTGCTTGAAAAAGGTAAGGAGAAATATCTAGAGCACTTGTCTGACTATTTCGGCAAAAATGAGGAAGCGTTTGATGCGAAGGGTAACCCTAATTTGCGTGGGTATAATGAGTATCTTGCTAAAAAAGGCAAAGAAGGAGCCGCCAAAGATAAAACCAATAAAAAAGATAAGCCAAAAAATGAGTATGAACAGGCAGCCGCATTTGGCCGTCATCTGCAAGGTGTGACGCCTCCAGCTGAACAAAAAGAACGCACCACGACCCAAGCAGCACTAGATTATCTGCCGTGGATTGCTACCGGTGTGGCGATACTGGGTGGGTTGCTCTTGGGCGGCGGCGGTGTGGAAGGCTTGCTGCTTGCGGGTATTTTAGGTGCGGTGGCATTTTTTGCAGCCCCTTCGATTGGCAACTGGATCAAAGGGATGACGGAGCCCGCACCGGCGCATACGCCTAGTGCATCTACGGAAACCACTAAGGCAGATACGCCTACGAAAGTGCAAGAGAAAGGTGCGGGCGAAACAAAGCCTAATCAAACCAAACAAACTGCATTGAATTCTGAATTTGAAGAAGGCATCAAAATCATGGAAGCGCAGATGCGCTTGGCAGACAAAAATCGCGATGGGTACCTATCTAAGGAAGAGTATCTGGCTATTCGACCTGACAATGCACATGTGTTTGATGCGCATCTCAAGATCGCACGTGCCGACGGAGTTAAAACCTCAGAAAATGCTATGCATATAGGTGATCTGGTAAATGAGATTCGCAAAAATGTGGCAAAGAATTCTAAAAATCAGGTGCCTGAAGTACCCGTAAAACAAGAAGAGAAAAAAGCTCAACCGCCTGCGCAACAGCAGCCGGTTGAGGATAAGAAAGATACTGCGGCTAAAGAAGACGAAAAAGCTCCGGTTAAAAAGGTATCGCTGCCTAAGAAGCTGACTACCAAAACGACGGTGCAGGGGCAGAAAACAGCGGT
Source organism: uncultured Rickettsiales bacterium (assembly GCA_964405685.1). GTDB lineage: Bacteria > Pseudomonadota > Alphaproteobacteria > Rickettsiales > SXRF01 > CAYOOP01. Next base: position 180,937 of record CAYOOP010000004.1, on the reverse strand, counting down.
AAATTGGGCTCCGGCGGATTGGGGTTTAGACGCAAACAAAGATGGTAAGATTGTTCAGGAAGAAGTCTCCGGTTTCGCCAATCGCATTGTGAATACGGATTTCTACGATGCCCAATTTGGTGATCCTAAAAGGAAAGAAGAGGCCCTGGCACGATTGTCAAAAATCGATCTTAACCGTGACGGTAAGATTGATGCCACAGACATCGAACAAATCAGAGCCAAGATTGGCGCGCCTTATGATGCACAATTCTTAGCGAGAATTACAGACGCTCTGCAAGGTTTTGAAGGGAAAGCGTTTCAGGTGATGACGCCAAAGAACGCACCCGAAGCACCGCCAATGTCACCTGTGGTTAAGGTAGATACGAAGTTGAATAAAGGTCAGAGCTCTGAACTTAGTTAGACGCGAGATAATGCTTCAACGCATCAAGCGCCCTGGCCCGATGGCTTAGGGCGTTTTTTGTTGTGGTGGGGAGTTCGGCGAAGGTTTGCGTGTAGCCTTCAGGAATAAAAATCGGGTCGTAGCCGAAACCGTTTGTGCCGCGTGGCGGGAAGGCGAGCGTGCCGTCGATGCGGCCGGTGAAGCATTTCACTTGTTCCCCCCGCAAGCGGGGGGATTCAGGGGGGAATGGTTCACGCAGTGAGTTTAGAATTATGGTCACCACGCCCTCCACGTTCTCTAGCACTTCATTGTTCCAGAAGCGCAATATGCGATAGCCAAGTGATTGAAAATATTTGTCACGTTTTTCGTCTGTTTTTGAATCCATGTGCTGGCTGCCATCTACTTCTACAATCAGTTTTGCTTCCATACAAACGAAGTCGACAATATAATTGCTTATGGCTTGTTGCCTACGGAATTTAAAGTCTTCCAGTTTATTTGCACTTAAATATTCCCAGAGTTTCCATTCCGCTTTCGTCATATTTTTTCGAAGCATTTTTGCGATATTTAAGGTGGGGAGGAGACGTGTACTGGTTGATTGCTGACCGAAATAATGGGGGCGAGGTTCCCCCCCGTACCCCCCCGCTAGCGGGGGGGATTTAGGAAGGGCGAGGGCAAGGACGCAGATAAAATGTGCGGGGGTGTTGTGTGGTGCATTCGCTTCACCGAGTTCGCGTTTGATGCGCTCGAATGCGATGTTGAAATCTTTTCCTGGCGCCCATCTCGCGGAGTAGACACCGGGGGCACCGTCTAGTGCGGGGATAACCAAACCGGAATCATCGGCGAGCGCGGGGAGGCCGGAGGCAACGGCAGCAGCGCGGGCTTTTAGTTCGGCGTTGGCTTCAAATGTTGTTCCGGTTTCCTCGGGTTCGGGAAGGTTTAGTTCATCAGCGCTTTTGACGTCGAAACCTAAGGGGGCGAGCAGCGTGCGGAATTCGGCGAGTTTGCCGGCGTTGTGGGTGGCAATAATAAGCTTCATTGTTCCCCCCGCTTGCGGGGGGATTCAGGGGGGAATGGTGTGTCGGGAGAGATTCCCCCCCGAGCCCCCCCGCAAGCGGGGGGGCTCATTTTTATTAACATTATCACCCGAGGGCCTGTTGTTGGTGTTGCGCGAGGTCGGCGATGCCGGCGCGGGCCAAAGTGAAGAGGGCTTGGAATTGTTCATCGGTGACCGGATGTTCTTCGGCGGTGCATTGCATTTCGATGATTTTGCCGTCGGCGGTGAGAACGAAGTTAGCATCCATCGTACAATTCGAATCTTCATCGTAATCTAAATCTAAAACAGGTTGGCCATGGTAGATACCGCAGGAGATAGCGGCGACTTGGCCGGTGATGGGGTTTTTGTTCAGTTGGCCGGTGGAGATTAGTTTTTTGATGGCGAGGTTGAGTGCGACATAGGCACCGGTGATGGCGGCTGTGCGGGTGCCGCCGTCGGCTTCTAGCACGTCGCAATCGATGGTGATTTGGCGTTCGCCGAGAGTTTTTAAATCAACGATGGCGCGGAGTGATCTTCCAATTAAACGCTGGATTTCTTGGGTGCGGCCGGATTGTTTGCCTCTTGCAGCTTCGCGGTCCATGCGCGTGTGGGTGGCGCGGGGGAGCATGCCGTATTCAGCGGTGACCCAGCCTTTTCCGGTGTTTTTTAGGAAGCGTGGTGTGTCGTCTGATACGCTCGCGGTGCAGAGCACGCGCGTGTGGCCGAACGCTGCGATGCAGGAGCCTTCTGCGTAGCGGCTCGCGTTTGGCGTTAAAATGATGGGGCGGAGTTCGTCGAAGGCACGTTTGGAAGGGCGCATGATTTAGCTTTCAAGGTTTGGGATTTGCTTCTTCATAGAGCTTGCGGCTTGCGGTTTCAATCTGTTCTTCGAGTTGTTTGACGCATGCGCGGATGCTGAGGCCCGCAGGGATGGCGGGGAGGCATTCGACGATGGCAGTGCCGCTGAATTTTTTCCATTTGTTACGTGGCCAGTAGCAGCCGGTGTTGAGGGCGAGGGGGAGGAGGGGGACTTTGAGCTCGTCGTACACCATGCCGACACCGGGGTTCCAGCGGCCTTTTTCGCCTGTCGGTGTGCGTGTGCCTTCGGGGAAAATGGCGACGACACGATGGGATTGAATAATGCGGTAAGATTGTTCGATCAGGGGGGCCAAGGCTTCGCGGCCTTTTTTGCGGTTGATTGCGATCATCCCCATTTTGGTGAAGTACCAGCCCCAGAAGGGGATCCATGTGAGTTCGCGTTTTAATACGAAAGCGGGGGTTTTGAAGAGGTGGAGGAGAATGACGATGTCCATGGCAGATTGGTGTTTGCTCGCGACGATGACTTGTTGGGGGTTGAAATTTTCTATACCGCGGACGGTGTAGGTGATGTTGCAGAGGTGTTTGAGGAGGAAGAGGGCGACGCAGGTCCAGACGTAGCCGAGGATGGGGGTGCGTGAAGGTAGGAAAATGAGAATCGGCAAGCAGATGAGGCTGAGGAAGAGTGTCCACAGAGTTAGCGACACATTAAATAAAATCACGCGCAGGAGGGGGACTTTTTTCACGTGTTATTCTCTAGCCGCAAGATGAGATGGCGCAGGATGGAGGCGAGGGTTTTGTGGTACTCGCTCATAATAAAATCACGTACGCGGTCGCCTTCCCACCAGTTGAAACGGGTGAAACTGTCAGGAAATACGGGGTCGGGGTACACGGTGACGATTTGCGGGAGGATGGCGCGGAATTCTACTAGGCTGCGTGGGATGTGGTAGTTCGCGGTGACGAGGCGGACGCTCTTGATATGATTTTTAGCAATCCAGGCGGCGGTTTCTTCGGCGTTGCCGATCGTCGAGGTGGCTTCGTGGCCAATGAAAATGTGCTCTTCGTGCAGCGAGGGGAATTCGGCTTTCATGCGGTCTTTGGCTTTGTCTAGCACTTCATCAGACGTGGAGGATTCGTTGACGCCGGAGATGAACAGCAGCTTGCCTTTGTTTTGTGCGAGGAGTTGCAGGCCGTAGTCGATGCGGCCGCGGCCGCCGGTTAGGACGACGATGGCGTCGACGGGTTTGTCGAGCGTTAGCGGTTCCGTGGGGATGACGAGGATGAAGGCGAGGAGGCCGAGCGCCCAGGAAAGGCCGAAGCCGATCAGGGTGATGAAAAAGCGTTTGATGAAGGTGAATAGACTTCTCATGGCGCCCCCCCCGGACTATCCCCTCTCCCGCGTGCGGGAGAGGGCAACGGAGCTTATGCTCGTAAGAGCATTAGCGTAGTGGGTGAGGGAATATTCCCTCTCCAAGGTTTTGTAAGCTCGCTCGCTCTTCACTAACAAAACCTCTCCTCTCCCGCAAGCGGGAGAGGAGAACGCTTGGTCGGTGCAAAAGAGGTTTGACATCAGGGCAGGTGGCGCAATTGTTTGAGCGTAGTCGCGCGTGCGGCGAGGACGCCGATCGTGCTCGCGAGGAAGGGTAACAAGATTAGAAACGCAAGTGGCACGGCGCTGAGGCGGATGCGTGGTAGCAAGCTCGCATTGGTGTGGTAGAGCGCGAAGCCGATGCCAAGCAATATCACGAGTGCGGCGCAGGTGCCGGTGAGGGCACCTTTTAGGACGAGGGTGAGGGCGTTGTGTTGGAATTGGCGGGCGATATAGCGATCGCTTGCGCCGATGCCGTGGAGCAAATACACTGCGGGGAGGTGCAGTTTCATGGCGGTGCGGGAGGCGAAGATGATGATGACGGCGAGCGTGGCCATGAGCAAGAGGGCGAGGGCGAGGAGCACGAGTTGAACGACGCGAACGATGCTTGCGTATTGCGACGCCCAGATGGCGGTGCCATCGACGTGAATGTCGTTACCCAGTTTTTCCATGCGGGTGCGGACGTTGGCGATGGTGCTGTCGGACACCGGCGAGAGTTTGACGCGTAACATGTAAGGCAGGGGCCAGTTTTCTTGGTTTTTGAGTTCGCCCATCCAGGGAGCTAGATGCGAGCGAAGTGCTTCGGGGCTAACTTCTTTGACGTTTGCAACGGCGGGGGTACGTTTTAGTTCGTCTTTGACGGAGGCAATCAGCGCGTCCGATACATTCTCCGCGGGGATTTGGATGCTGATGGTGTTGGCAGCATCCACGCGGCGTTCGCCGAGGGAGGCGGAGAGGATGAAGGAGAGGCTGATGAGGAGGGCGGTGAGGCCTACCATCATCGCGATCACCCAGGGAAGAAAACGATTGGCATCATCCTTCGCGAACGGCAGATCGGGTTTGGTGGTTAACAGCCTAAGCAACGGTGTCTACCGTAGGTGGGGGTGGGCTTTCCGCTTTGGCGACGGCGACCATCGCGGGGCGTAGCAGGCGGTCGGCAATCGTGTAGCCCGCTTGGACGACTTGTACGATGCTACCAGGTTCGGCGTTGGGTGCGTCTACCTGGGCGATCGCTTGGTGGAGGTTATGGTCGAACTTTTGGCCGACGGGGTCAATGCGTTTGATGCCGAAGCGTTCAAAGATGCCGAGGAGTTCTTTCAACGTCATTTCTACGCCGGAATGGACGGTTTTGAGAAGCGGGTCGGCGGTTGCGAGCGTGTCTGCATTGGCGCTTTCAAGAGCGCGTTTCAGGGTTTCGGCGACGTTGACCAGGTCGCGGGCGAAATTGCTGATCGCATATTTTTGGGTCTCGGCGATGTCGCGTTCGGCGCGTTTACGGGCGTTTTCAGCGTCCGCAACGGCGCGCAGGCACTTGTCTTTCCAGCCTTCGGCGTCGGCCAGGGCTTGGGTCAGCGCATCGGGTGCTTCTTGGGCTTCTTCTTTTTCTGGTTCTTTATCAATAGGTTCAACGTTGCTCATGGGTTCTTTATCGTCCTTTTTGTTTTCGGCTTGCTTAAGATAGAAATTTGTGCAGAAACAATCAAACACATTCGTAGTCATATGTATATTAATCCCTAGGAGTTTCAAGGTGTCCCAATTAGGCCAAAAACGTATCTGCCCCAGCTGCTCCGCCAAGTTTTTCGATTTAGGGAAAAACCCCGCCCGCTGCCCCATCTGCGCCCATACGTTCGATCCGAACGCCGTGCTTCGCCGCCGGAAGACGGAAAAACGCGCGATTTCTGCGGCCGATGCGGATGATTTGTTGATTGCAGCGGCGCAAAAAGCCAAAGCTATTGCGCTGCGTACCCAGGCGCCTGCCGAGGAAGAGGAAGAAGATGCGGGTGATACCGCGGATGTTGGCATCGAGGAAATTGATGACGTTGAGGATATCGAAAGCCTCGAGGAACTTGAAGATATGGAAGAAGGTGAGGACGAGGAAGACGAAGAGCTAGGCGGCATCGCCGATGAGATTTTGGTGGATGATTTAGAGGAAGAGCTAGAAGCGCTGGAAGTAGCCGCGACCGGTGGTGAGGAAGATACTGAGGAAGAAAAACCGGGCAAAAAAACGGCGGTCAAACCGGTGAAAAAACTGGCGAAGGGCGAGAAAGCCAAATCGGCAAAAGCCGCACCGGCAAAAAAATCCGCACCCAAAGCGCCTGCGAAGCTAGTGAAAAAATCGGTCGCCAAAGCGAAAGCTCCTACAAAAAAACCGGCGAAAAAGCCTGCGCCGAAGAAGAAAAAGCGGTAGGTAGGTGCCTGCCTATCTCATCATTCCGACCTATTTCGTGACGTGGTTTATTACGCTTTTTTTCCTTCTCCCGATTGGCGTGAAGCAGCCGGAAACGCGCGATAAGTTTCACTATGCGGCGGCACCCGTAAATGTGAACCTCAAGAAGAAATTGCTGTGGAATTTTGTGCTCGCTGCGGTGGTGACGCTGCTGTTGCACTTGTTGTTTTTAAGTGGTTTGGTTCCGTTGAGGAATGCTGTATAGAGCGCAAATCGTGGTTGACATTGTATATTTATTTCATATACAATATGGGCTATGCAGCATCAGGTCTTTTCGCAACTTGTCGAGTTTGATTGGGATGACGGTAATTACCATAAAAGCTTGCACAAGCACGACGTTTCTGCACAGGAGGCGGAGGAGATATTTCTTAATACTCCGCTGATTGTCATTGCGGATGAAAAACATTCGGCGGCAGAGACGCGGTATGGTGCATACGGTATAACCAACGAGGATAGAAAATTATTCGCAGTTTTTACGATGCGTAAGCACAAGGTTCGTATTATTTCTGTGCGGCCTATGGATAGAAAGGAGAGAAAGCGTTATGACCAAGAAAAGACTTAAACCCATTCCAAAATTTAAAAATGAGGATGAAGAACGCAAATTTTGGGCAGCGCACAGCTCGGTAGATTATTTGGATTGGAGTAAGGCGGAGCGTGTGGTGTTTCCCAATCTCAAACCCAGTTCAAAAACAATATCGTTGCGCATTCCTGCCTCGCTGCTCGATAAGTACAAAATGCAAGCCAACAAGCGCGATATTCCCTATCAATCATTGATGAAAGTGGTGCTCGCGGAAGCGATTACAAAATTATGAAACTCTCAAATTATTTTCTTCCCACGCTGAAAGATACACCCGCTGAGGCGCAGATTGCTTCGCACCGGTTGATGCTGCGTGCGGGGATGATCAAGCAGCAGGCCGCAGGGATTTATTCGTGGTTGCCGCTGGGCTTGAAAGTGCTGCGCAACATTGAGCGGATTGTCGATGCGGAGTTGCAAAAAGCGGGGTGTGTGCCGCTGCTTATGCCCACACTTCAGCCGACGGACTTATGGAAGGAATCCGGCCGCTATGATGCGCTGGGCAAGGAAATGTTGCGGTTTCCGGATCGCGCGGATCGGGAGCTTTTGTACTCGCCGACAAATGAAGAAATGATCGTTGATATTTTCCGTACGTATGTGCAAAGCTACAAGCATTTGCCAAAAAATCTGTACCAGATTCAGTGGAAATTCCGTGATGAAATCCGCCCGCGTTTTGGCGTAATGCGTGGGCGCGAGTTTTTGATGAAAGATGCGTATTCGTTCCATGCCGATGTGGAGGATGCCAAGCGCGAATACGCGGTGATGTATGATTGCTACCACCGTATTTTCGCGCGGATGGGGCTGACGGCGATTGCCGTGAATGCGGACTCGGGGGCAATCGGTGGTTCGCTGTCTCATGAATTTCAGGTGATCGCCGATACGGGCGAAAGCACGCTGTATTATGATGCGACGTTTGATGAGATTCGTGCAGGCAAGGTGAAGATGAGTGGTGAAGAAATGCGCAAGCTCTATGCTGCGGCGGATGAGCAGCACAAACCGGATGCGTGCCCGATTGCCAAAGACAAACTCCGCGAAGCGCGCGGGATTGAAGTAGGGCATATTTTCTACCTCGGCAATAAATATACGAAGGCGATGAATGTGGCGGTCTCCGGCGCGGATGGAAATCAGATTCATCCGGAAATGGGCTGCTATGGCATTGGCGTATCGCGCCTGGTGGGCGCGGTGATTGAGGCGAGCCACGATGAAAACGGCATCATCTGGCCGATGTCGGTGGCACCGTTCCACGTCAGCATCATCAATTTGCGCGCGGGCGATACGAAAACGGATGCGATGTGTGATCAGGCGTATGCACAATTGCAAAACGCCGGGTTCGACGTGCTCTATGACGACATGGACGACCGCGCGGGCGCGAAATTTGCGACGCATGATCTGATTGGCTCACCGTGGCAAATCGTCGTCGGTCCGAAGGGTGCCGAAAAAGGTGTCGTTGAACTGAAGAATCGCAAAACAGGCGAGAAGCTGGAATTGGCGCTCGATGCTGCCTTAGCCGTCATTCCGTCGAAAGACGGAATCCAGTAAGGCAGTCCATGCCGTACAAGACCTTCTTGTTCGCTAGACAGCGAGCGCTGGATCCCGCTTTTCAGCGGGATGACGAGAACCGTTTCTCCACATACTCCTCCACCATTTGCGTAAATTCCTGGGCGATGCGATCGCCACGTAACGTCGCTACTTTTTTGCCGTCTACAAACACCGGTGCGGCGGGGTTTTCGCCGTTGCCGGGGAGGGATATTCCGATGTCGGCGTGTTTAGATTCGCCGGGGCCGTTGACGATGCAGCCCATAACCGCAACATTCATTTTTTCAACACCGGCGTATTTGCTTTTCCACACGGGCATGGACTCGCGTAAATACGTCTGAATGTTTTCAGCGAGTTCTTGGAAGAAGGTGCTGGTGGTGCGGCCGCAGCCGGGGCAGGCGGTGACTTGCGGGGTGAAGCTGCGTAGCCCCAAGCTTTGCAAAATTTCCTGCGCGACGCGCACTTCTTGTGTGCGGTCGCCGTTGGGTTCTGGCGTTAGCGATATGCGGATGGTGTCGCCGATGCCTTCTAGCAAGAGTGGTGCGAGGGCGGCGGTTGAGGCGACAATCCCTTTGCTGCCCATGCCGGCTTCGGTGAGGCCGAGGTGCAAAGCGTAATTCGAGCGACCAGCGAGTTTGCGATATACGGCAATCAAATCATTCACGCGGCTCACTTTGCAGGAGATGACGATGCGATCGGCGGGAAGTCCTAGCACTTCCGCTTTTTTCGCGGAGATCAGCGCGGATTCCACCAATGCTTCGCGCGTCACTTCATCACTTGAAAGCGGTTCTTTTGTTTTTGCATTTTCATCCATCATGCGCATCAAAAGCGCTTGGTCGAGGCTACCCCAATTGGCACCGATGCGCACGGGTTTTTCGTAATTTAATGCGGCTTCGATCATCATGGCGAATTGCAAATCTTGTTTATCAGCGAAGCCGACATTGCCGGGGTTGATGCGGTATTTGGCCAGTGCACGGGCCATGTCAGGATAGGTTTTTAAAAGCGTATGGCCGTTGTAATGGAAATCGCCAACGAGCGGCACGCCTTCGCAGGCCTCAGCAATGGCGGGTACGGCTTTGGCCGCAGCATCATTATTCACGGTGATGCGCACGAGTTCAGAGCCTGCTTGGCTAAGTGCTTTTACCTGCTGGGTGGTTGCGGCAACATCCGCCGTGTCCGTATTCGTCATGGATTGGACGACGACGGGGTGGTTGCCACCAACGGTGACATTGCCAATTTTCACAGCGTGGGTTTTGTGTCTCATACTGACTTTCTTTACCTCTCCCGCGTGCGGGAGAGGGCAACGAAGCTTATGCTCGTGAGAGCATTAGCGTAGTGGGTGAGGGAATATTCCCTCTCCAAGGTTTTGTAAATTCGCCGCTGGCTCATTAACAAAACCTGTCCTCTCCCGCACGCGGGAGAGGCAAAGTTAGCATGGTTGTTCATCGAACACAATTTTACCGTGCTCAACCTTAAGCGCAAGCTTGCCGGAGAGGAGTTCTTCCGCGTATTTACCAAAGATTTCATGCCGCCAGCCGTGTTTGATGGGCGAATCTTCGCCTTTGAGGAAATCTTCCAGATCACTGCGGGTGGCGATGAGTTCCGCGGCGACGTGGGCTTCTTCCGCGCGGGCTTTCAGCAGCATGGAAAGGAGTTGCGCAAGCGCAGCGGAAACCGGTGTGCGCGATTTACGCTCCAATGCGGGCAATTCACTTTCGGAGAGGGATTTAGCGTGGGCTACGGCAGCAAGCGATGCTTCACGCGCCATGGGAGAGATGGATTTGGCGACGCGGACGTTAGCGAGCGCGTCGGCATCTTTGGGCAGGAATGTTGCGACTGCTTGCACGGCTTCATCGGGCATAATGAATCGGCGGGTGAGATTGCGTTTGATGGCTTGCGTTTCACGCCAGGCCGCTAAATGCTGCAGCGCAGCAATTCCGCGCGGATTCATTTTTTCCTGACGAAGGCGCTTCCACGCATCTTCAGGTTTGGTGTCGTAAATGGTGGGGTCTGAAAGCCAGGCGTGAAGTTCTTCGATCCAGTGCGTGCGCTTTGCCGCTTCGAGTTCGGCGATCATTTTTTCATAGATGGTGCAAAGCAGTGTGACGTCAGCCGCGGCGTATTCCAATTGCGCAGGTGAAAGCGGGCGGCGGCTCCAATTGGTGTATTGTTGGGATTTGTCGAGGTTTTCGCCCAAATAGTGTTTCACCATTGCGCTATAGGCCCAGTTGTCGGCATAGCCGAGTGCCATTGCTGCAATTTGCGTGTCAAACAGCGGCGCAGGAATGCATTTGCCGAGGTGCCAGAAAATTTCGATGTCTTGACGGCCGGAATGCAAAACCTTCACGATGGTTTCGCGTTTGAGTAATTCGAAAAGGGGCGTGAGGTCTAGGCCTTCGGCGAGCGTATCAACGAGGGCGAGTTGTGTGGGCGTTGCGAGTTGTACCAGGCAAAGTTCAGGAAAATACGTCCGCTCGCGCACGAATTCCGTGTCGATGGCGACATACGGATGCGTGAGGCTTTCGCAGAAGGCGCGTAACTCTGCAGTGGTTGTAATCACGTGGGTCACAATGTTATCGCCCTCACCAGATCTTCCGCCGTGAAACTGCGGCCAAGCAGGGTGGCGGCCTGAGCGTGCAGCCATACGCCAGCGGCGGCGGCATCATACGCGCTCATGCCCTGGGCCATCAGGCCCGCGATCATGCCGGTTAGCACATCCCCACTGCCGGCGGTTGCGAGTGTTGCGGGTGCGTTGGCATTAATCAGCGTGGGCTTTCCTGCTTGCGCGACAATGGTGTCGTTTCCTTTGAGCACCAGCACGCCTTTAAATTTCTCTGTCGCTGCGCGCGTGGCTTCCAATTTGTTTTTGTGCCCGCCAAACAGGCGGGTGAATTCGCCCATGTGCGGGGTGAACACTGTGTTTTCATGCGCGGCTTCAAACAGCGCGCGCGGCGTTTGCGAAAATACGCTGAGCGCATCCGCATCCACCACGCAGGGCTTGCCGGTTGCGAGCATTGCAAGCGTGTGTTTGGCCGTGATATCATTGACGCCCGCGCCCGGGCCGATGGCGAGTGCGGTGATTTTTTCGTCATGGATAAGCTTGTGGAACACGTCCATGGAGGGGGCGAGTTTGGTCATCACCGCAGCAAGGCTTGTGGCGTAAATGGGGAGCGTTTCATCGTTGCAGATGACAGAGGAGAGCCCACTGCCTATTTTCAGCGCGGCGTAGGCCGCGAGTTTGGCAGCACCCGTGCTGGCAAGTGCGCCGCCTTGGGTGAGGGTTGCGCCGCGGTCGTATTTATGCGCGCCGAGTGCAAGGGTTGGAAGTTTGGCGTGCCATAGGCTTTCGCTATTGAGGAAAACGCTGGGGTTTGCGCTCAAAACAGCATCACGCGAAATGCCGATATCCATCACGTGCAATTCACCCACATATTCTTTCGCGGGCAGCAAATAATGCCCGCATTTGGCGGTGGCGAAGGTGACGGTGTGAGTGGCGCGTATGGCTGCGCCAAGAATGGCGCCAGTGGTGGCGCAAATTCCGCTTGGCACATCCGCCGAAAATATAGGGCAGGAAAGCGCATTAATCGCGTGGATTGCTTCCAGATATTCGCCTTCGACGGGTTTCGAAAGCCCGGTGCCAAGCAGCGCATCGACCACGAGCTGCGCGTGTTCAAGGGCTGCTGGAGTATAGGGTTCAACCGCACCTGCGGATGCGCGGGCAGCTTTTGCTTCCGGCGTTTTAGATTCGCCAAGCGCCAGTGTGCGCACACTCCAACCAAGCTCACGCAAGGCGCGCGCAGTGACAAAACCGTCGCCCCCGTTGTTGCCGCTGCCGCAGACGACAACCGTGGGACGCGGCGCATATTGCGAGGCGATGACAGCGGCCAGTTGCCTGCCGGCACGTTCCATCAACTCCGTGCTCGAAATACCCGAGGCAATCGCCGCGGCTTCCGCGCGGCGGGTTTCTTCAGCGGTTAAGAGAGGGGTAACACTCATGGACGAGGGTTTAGCACAGCCCTCGCTATTGATTCAATCAAAACCCTAGTTACGCGCTGCGCTTTGAGCTTGACTTGCTGCACACTCCAGCCCGCCAAGATAAGGGTCTATCCCTTTGTTGCAGACTCCGTTTATGTAATTAACGAGTGCTCTGTAATAATTGTCGACAGCTTCTTGCGCTTCGCGCTCATCGATACCATGCACTTTTGCGACAGTTGAAACCAACTTGTTTCTTGCATCTGTTACGTTTATATTTTCATCCATGTCTTTCCGGGTGGGTGAGAATTCCCATGCATGTTTAAACACTGCGTTCTTGAGGGTATCTAGCGCATTCATAATTTCAGTAAATTCTGCACTTACATCAAGGTCGCGATACAACTTACTTGGATCTAGCACCTCATCTACGTTGCATGAAAGAGCCGCACGGATTCCTTCGTCCGTGGTTTTTAGATTTGGATCTTTTATAAAACTCATATGCTTCTCCGATTTTCGTTAAGTGCAATTTTCTCAGGGTGAACCTCTAGTATTAAAATACAGTAAAGTCATATGAAGATTTTATGACAGGCCCCGGTTTCTCCATTTTTCCGCCGCCCATTCAACCGAATCAAGCACGCGTTCGAAATCGGCGGAGCTGCCGTAGTAAGGGTCGGGAACTTCGGTGAGGTTGGGGTGGCCGAGGTCGTGAAGCATGAGTTTGACTTTGTGGAAATGCTCGTTGGGGCAGAGATATTCTAGCTCACCAACATGGCTTTCATCCATGGCGTAGATGAGGTCGAAAATTTCGAAATCGGCTTTGATGATTTCACGCGCGCGTAAATCGCTCAAGTCATACCCACGTTTTTTGGCGTGTTTGAGGGCGCGAGGATCCGGCGCGTCACCGGCGTGGTAGTCGTTAATGCCGGCGGAGTCTAAAATGAGATTCGGATAATAGTGGCGAAAGACGCCTTCGGCCGTGGGCGAACGGCAGATGTTTCCGGTGCAGACGAAGAGGATGGAGGAGATCATGGTAATGGGTGTGCTTTGATATGGAATAGGAGTGGGGCATCAGCATGATCTAGTGTGACTGATTCGAGCCAGGTGGGCAAGGGGCCAGATAGGATTTGGTTCAGAAAAACAGGTGTGGTGTGTTCGCGCGGAAAGAACGGCGAATGGGCTGCGGTGGGGCAAAGCATGATAAAACCAACCTCATATTTGTGAATGACGCGAAGCGCTTCGCGCTCGTTTTGTGCAAACCAGAAATTGTCAAACTCGCGTATGCCTGCAGCATTTTCGTTGTAATTGGAGGCAATGGCGCGGTGGGGCGTCCAGAACAAGAGGTGTCCGGCTTGGTTTAGGCCTAGGATGACGGTGGTGGGGTGGGATGTGTGGGCTGAAAATACATTGGCCTCGATCAGTTTTAGCATGTGGTTTTGGCAGGCGGCGGTGCGGTCTGGGGTGGTGGGTTTGGAGGTGGGAGTGACGGAGAGGCCGCTCATTAATGCGGGGATTAAAACCGCGATGAAAAACAGTGCTTGGGCAGCGCCTGCAATGGCTACGTTAAATGTTTGTTTGCTGAAAAAGGGTTGCTTAAATAGCCAGAGGGCTAGTGTTTCGGCGAGCATCGCCCAGCCGATTAGCATCGCTACTTCGGCGTAGCCGAGCCAGCGGATCATGAGCAGGGCGAGGGCGAAAAAGATTGCGCTCATGGTGGCAAGTAGCAGGAGCGATGTGTCTTTGTGTTTTAAAACGCGGCGTAGGTAGTAGCTAAAAACAGTGATGTAACCGAGTAGCATGAGGAAGGCTGCGATCGGCGGGACCGTGGCGAACAAAGGTTGTTCTTCGGCAAGTTTGGCGAACATGGGGACGAGATCGGCCGGGGTTTCGGCCATGGCACCCCAGTAAAACCGGGGATGGCAGAAGGAAAGCCATGCAAAGGCCGCGGCGCAGACGGTGCCTGCAATACCGCCACGGGTTTGCCAATTGCGCATGGGTAGGGCGTTTAAGATTCGTGCGATGAAGAACATCACCACGAGCATGTGGAGGTGGAGAAGGGAGATACGATCATAAGAAAGGGTGAGCCATTGGTGGGGTGGCCATTCAAGTGGGATAGCAACGCATGTCACTGCGATGATTGTCAGTACAAACCGCTCGAGCATTTTGAGCGATGTTTTCTCGAGATCAAAAAGCCAGCATATACCCGCCCAGATGGCAACGCCTGCGATGGCGGCTAGGAATTCGGGGGAGACCCAGAGGCCTAGGCCTGCAGTTGCTCCAGCGAGTAAGATATGACGTAGCTGCTTTTGGGCGCTGTATTGGCATAAAAAGGTGAGCAGCCAGACGAACAGGCATAACAAAAGACTGTGATGATCTGCGCGGCCGATAGAAAATAGGGAAATGATATCGCCTTGGAATAAGAGGAGGGTTGCAGCCCATTGCCCTGCCGCGCCGATGCGCAAACAGCGGCAGAGCTTGGAGATGCCGATGGCGGTGATGAGCAGTAGGAGGATGTTGTAAACGGCGGCGGCACCGAGGAGCGCCATTTTAAGTGGTACGATGAAACTGGCGGGATAGGCCAGTGCAAGGAGCAGCACGTCAAGAGGGCGGGTCCAATGATTTGCAACGCCGAAGGGGCCTTCTAAATCGATAGTGCGGTTGTACCAATCCCCAGAGGTATAAAGTTGTTGAACGCGCGCAAGACGAATCCAGACGTCTGGGTCATTAAATCCAATGGGGGAGGTTGGCTGCATCCAGGTGATGACGGTGCCTAGCGTCATCACAAGCAATAGGAGGGTTAGAAAAAGAAATGTGAAGTAGTGCGTGGGAAGTGATTTCATTTACGTACATGCACGAATATTTTCTTTTTTCTCAAGTACTTCACTTGGTAATTTAAAGTGTACGTTTTCGGGTGTGCCGTCCAAGGTGGTGACGGTTGCGGGGGTGATTTTTTGGAGAGCGTCAACCACACCTTGCACCAAATGTTCTGGCGCGGAGGCCCCGGCGGTGATGCCGATTTTTTGTGTGTTGTCGAACCAGCTGGGGTTTAAATCTTGCGCACCGTTGATGAGGTGGGCTTTGACGCCAAGTTCTTCGCCTAAGTCACGCAGGCGATTGGAGTTGGAACTGTTTTGTGCGCCGACAACGAGGAGTACATCCACCTGTGGCGCAAGCTCGCGCACGGCGTTTTGACGGTTTTGGGTGGCGTAGCAAATATCGCGTAGCTCAGGGCCAGCGATGTGGGGGAAACGTTTTTTGAGGGCGGCGATGATGTGCTTGGTGTCATCGACGCTTAAGGTGGTTTGGGTGACATAGGCGAGTTTGGATTCGTCTTTGACGGTGAGGGCGGCGACATCTTCAACGTCTTGCACGAGATAAACGCCGTTTTTGACGCGGCCGCTGGTGCCTTCGACTTCGGGGTGGCCTTGGTGGCCGATCAGGATGATTTCACGGTCTTCGGCTTCGTAGCGCTGCGCTTCTTTGTGCACTTTGGTAACAAGCGGGCAGGTGGCGTCGATGATCGGGAGATTGCGAAGTTTGGCGGCGGTTTCGACTTTTTCAGCAATGCCGTGGGCGCTGAAGATGGTGATTGAGCCGGTTGGGATTTCATCGAGTTCTTGCACGAAGATGGCACCTTTGGATTTGAGATCGTCGATCACCCATTTGTTATGGACGATTTCATGGCGGACGTAGACGGGCGCGCCGTAAAGCGCGAGCGCGCGTTCGACGATTTCAATGGCGCGGTCGACACCGGCGCAGAAGCCGCGGGGTTCAGCTAAAATGATTTGCATGCGCGAAATGTATCGTTTTTCGCGTCAATCGCAAGTGGACAGTGATTATTATTTAGGCGTGTGGATTTTTTTGGATTTGGCAACCAGCCACATACCAAGCCAGGTACAGCCCCAGCAGGTGACGATGAAGGTGGCGGCTTTGAAGGTGTCCCCGCCCGGCATGGCTAGCATGACCGCTACGGCAACCCCGGGTACGGCGAGTACGGCTACCAAAAGCATAGCCCACCAAAGGATACCGTCGAAGGTAATTTTGCAGCGAGAAGAACATGGTTTTTGATCCATCATGAGCCCCTTTTTAACACGTAAAGATTAAGAAGTAGTTAACACTGGGCGATAGACAATCGGGCTTGGTTTTTTTGTTTTAGAGTTGATGGTCAGGCCTTTGGTGGTGAAGCTGAAGCATAGGCCGCTTGCCAGCAGAAGGAGTGTGCTAATGGATAGGCCGATCATAAAATAGACAGCTTCTATATGAGTGGTTTGCGATGGTGTCATGGAGGCGATGGCGTGTGCGGCGAGGCTAGCTAGAAACAGGAGCGCGAACATCCGCAGGCCGTATGCAAATAAGGTGGCAATAAGCAGCAACATCACCGCGCCCGCTGCCATGGGGCCGGCTAGGGTGGTGGATAAAAACCCCATGTGCATGCCGAGGTTGGCGATGAGTATGAATACAAAGCCAAGGGGTAACACGATCATCTCGCTGCTGCGTAGATTCACGGAAAGCCCGCCGAGGATGAAACATAGTAGCATTAAAGCGATGTGTTCTATGGGGAATACGATGCCGGCGCTGACGCTTTGCGCGGCGATGCCTGTTAGCTGAAACATAAATAGCACTAATACCACCAGTGCGCCGATGGCACCGAATACCGCTACCAGTTTACGTGTGAAGCGATTTTTGAGCATGGGGGAGACTATACACGAAAATGCTCCCACAGTCAAAAACCTGCGATGTTTAACGAATCAGAAACTTTTTCGCGGTAGCGTGCACTCACGTCTACCGATTAACAGAGGGAATGATATGTCTGCACCCGCCAAACTACGCGTTGCCGATCGCTTAAAACAGATCGATTTTGAGGCTAATGGTTTTAGGGCCCGCCATGGCGCTCAGACACGGTTTATCCCTTGCCTGATCCTGGGCTTGGTGCTGGGTATTATCTGCGCTAATATTGTGCTGGAATACAACATGCTGGCGGTGTTCAACCTGTTTCTGGCAGGTGCCATCTTTATTGTTATCGCCAATATTTACGTGCAGCGCATGAAGCTGGTGCAGCAGGCGACCGAATTCATGAATGCGATTTTGTCTTCCGTCGTGGGGCAGGGCTATCGTTTTTGCACGGTGGTGCGTAACGATGGATATATTATTTACTTGAACCGCGGGTTTCAGGCGATGTTCCCGAAATTTATTGCCGCGGGGAAATTTGATTTACCCATCTGGGGTGAAATGCAGGGTCTTGCGGAAGCCGATCGTAAGCAAATCATGCAATTGATTGAGAGCAAGACGGCAAAAACATTTGTAGTGAGAATGACAATGGGCGAGGCAACGACACCTGAAAATGTGACGCTCACAGTGGCACCGGTGGATAAGCCAGAAGGCTATACGATTATCCGCGGTCAATAGTATTCACTACTAGGCCTTTTTATGTACGCTGCTCGCCGGTTCTCGAAACTCAACTTTTCGCAGGCAGCCTAACGTGAATAGATCACACTTAATCAAAACCCCGTGATGAAGACGGGTGCGCATTCGTGGTTTTTGGTGGCGGTGTTGTAGGCGGTGCCGGAGGCGCATAAGCTTGTGAACCCACCGGCTACGCTTTTAAGGCCGCGGATGGAGCCGGTTGAGATGGCACCGTCGTCGTATTTGAAATCAATCTCGTATTGTTCGTTGGGGGAGAGGACGCCTGCATTGGTGGCCGCCGAGCGGCCTTTGGAGGCGACCATCATCACATGGCCGTAGACACCATCGAAAAATTCTGCGTCACTGGCGCGCGTGCCAACGTAAAATAACAACCAACCAGCGTTTTGTTGCAGGCGCGATTCGGGCACGTTGGCACCGGGGGTGATGGCCCAGCTGGCACCGGAGCCGCTATATTGGCCACTGACTAATTCGGCGAGGCTTAAGTGATACCACGCTTGGTACATTTCATCGGGGTTGGCGGTATAGTCGCTGACGATGAGGCCGTTGCCATCGCCACTGGTGGCGGAGCTCCAGATGGTGTTGGCGGTGGGCATATCGCCTGGGAGTGCGGTATATTTTTCCTGGAAGAGTTTGACGGCGCTGATGTTGGCATCGAGCTCCGACATCATCGACTGGATGCGTTGGTTGCGCAGCATGGTTTGGCCGGCGAGCACCGCGCCGACAATCAGGCCGATGACGACCAAAGAAATCGCAAGTTCGACGAAGGAAAAGCCGCGGGAAGAACGTTTGTGCATATCACGTTGCACGTTACACCTTTCGCGTTTAACGTGCAACGCGTATGACGCCACTCGAATATAGCCTTGCTTTTAGTGCCGCGATGATCGCTGCCGCTATTAATTCCGTCGCGGGCGGCGGCACGTTTTTGACGTTTCCGCTGCTGATTTTTATGGGGCAGACGAGTATTCAGGCGAATATCACGAGTACGATTGCGCTGTGGCCGGGGGCGATTGCCAGCGCCTTTGCCTACCGCAAGATTTGGATGGAAGAGCGCGCGCATCTGCCACGTTTGGTGTGGATGAGCTTGATTGGCAGTGGCGTTGGCGCGTGGCTGCTGCTGGCAACACCCGAAGTGCAATTTCGGGCAGCAGTGCCGTGGCTCATGCTTGCTGCGGCGACGATTTTTACCGTGGGCCCCAGTGTGCTG
Organism: uncultured Rickettsiales bacterium; assembly: GCA_964405685.1. Lineage (GTDB taxonomy): Bacteria > Pseudomonadota > Alphaproteobacteria > Rickettsiales > SXRF01 > CAYOOP01. The sequence continues at coordinate 162,187 of CAYOOP010000004.1, read as the reverse complement.
AAAGCGCTCAAATTTCATGAGCGGAGTAGTCCAGCAGCTACGTTTGGGGTGTGCGCGCTGCAACTGGCAATTGGCATTTATGGTGGGTATTTTGGCGCCGGCATGGGGATTTTGATGCTCGCGATGCTGCAGGTGATGGGTATGGCGCATATTCACCGCATGAACGCGCTGAAGTCGGTACTCGGTGCGGCGATTAATGCGATTGCCTTTTGCCTGTTTTTGTTTTCAGGGGTGATTGTGTGGGATGTCACGCTCATCATGCTGTTTGGCGGGGTGATCGGCGGGTATTACGGCAGCAGGCTGGCCCTTACATTCTCCCCGAAAACCGTGCGTTTGGCAGTGATGGCGATTGCCTGGAGTATGACGGGTTATTTTTTGCTTAGCAATTAACGCGTTACTGCACGTGGAATTTTTTCCGTTCTGGAAACGAAGCCGATAGGGCCTTTTTCAGCGTCTTGCAGGCGTGTAGCAATAGTGTCCATGCGCGCAAGCGCGGCCTCTTTATCGCCTTCCTGGTTCAACGCCTTTAGCTGTTCTTTCACTTTCATGACAGAACCAATGCTCATGTCCCTAACATCTTTAAGCTCTTCTTCTGTGAATTCAATATTGAGGAATTGTTTGCATGCGCTTTGCAATTGTGCGGGTGTGAGGTAGCCGGTGCGGACTACAAATGTTAGGTGCGCAAGCCCTTCCTGTAATTCTTCAGGAGAAACACCTCTTGGCAGATCACTTACAAAGAATGTGGGTTGCGGATGCGCCCGTATGCGATCTAGTAGTGGATGGCCATTGGATGATTGTAAGAACCCAAGCGCGTCTGTGAATACCACGGGAGTACGATCAAGCGAAGCGCGTTCCAAATCAAGCGCGTGGGCATTGTCGGGATCTTGCGCGATGGCTGCTAGATTCATAGGAATGATGCGTGGTTCCGCACCGGTAGCGGTGGCCAAGTATTTGGCAATAGAGGTGCGCCCCGTTCCTGCGGGACCAATGACGGTAAAATCTTTCCCCGCCAGGCGTGCGGGTGATTCGGAAAATCTATCGCGCATATCAGCAACGGCATCGGAGGCTGAAATAAGCGCCGGGTCAAAATTGTGTACATCAAATGGTTTGGGTAGCGGTGCGGTTGGCACGCCACCGTTTTGCGCTTTTAATGAACGTTCAAACTCTCGTTTTATTTGCCCGATAATTTGTGCTTTGCTGGGCTGTTTATTAACACATAGCGCGGCATCAATCAGGCAGCGATCAATGACGGCTACGGATAAGTTCGTAGCGAGTGCAGAAAGGGGTTGCACATCGGCTTCGGTCAAATCGATTCCCATATAGGTTTTGGCTTTATCGATAATGGCTTTAATACGCCCATTAGCCGGCATGTAGTTCATACTGTAGTAGGGGAGAATGCGCCGGATGGTCGCTGGGTCAAATAAATCCGTACGGTTGGAGATGAACACAACAGGCGTGCCTAGATTCTCGAGCAATTCGTTGATAAACGCTTTGCTGCCTTCATCTTTATCGCTACGGTTTAAGTCGCGCAGAACATCTTCCGCCTCGTCAAATACCAAGAGCGCGTGCATGCCAGTTTTACGGACAATAAAAGCGCTGCGGACAAGCGCGTTGATGCGATCGTCGCGGCTGGGCTCTTCCATAGAAAAGCCGGTCTTTTCACTTTTTTGAGCGACGCCTACCAAATGCACACTGACGCCCAGCTGATTACCGAGAACGGCGGTGAGTTCGGTTTTGCCCGTACCTGGCGGGCCGCCAATGGTCATATTTTTACTGATAGGCCGTTTCGTCTTAAAAAAGCCACTCAAGGTACGTGTCATATCCCGCAAGTCGTGCTGCATATATGTATAGTCGTCTAATGTAAGATCACTGACAGGAGCGGGACCGAGTAGGCTATTAAGCAAGGTATTGGGTGTAGAATAATGGCTCAGTAAAATGCGCTGTAGTGATGTATCAACCTTGTATGCAACTGCGTCCGTGCGGGTAAGAAATTTTACACCTACCAATATGCTGTCAGGGTCGAGTTCCGCTTTAAGAGAGGCGGCTTCTTTCTTTTGCAATCCTAACAGTGCCGCTAAGTTGTCTGTATAATCCTCTTGCGACACCGATGTCGCTGATACGTCGTCATAATTAAGGGCATCTAGTAGCGTAGTGAAACGGCCTTTTTCTGCGCACGCAAAGAAATATAAAATGTTGCGCTGAATGTCATTGAACTTCAATGCAGAAGCAAGCTCATCCACGTTTTTTTCGGTTTCGTTCTTTTCTAATATTTCCTCCGGCGCATCGTTTGTCGTCCTTCTAACGTCATCAATGCGTGCTTTAACCGTTTTATGTACTGCCGCCAATTTAAGTCTAAGTTGTTCTATGGCGGCGTGGTCGCGTCTCTGGAGTTGTCCTTCTAATTCTGCTTCAACAGGCATTTTTATTATAAAATTAGGAGGGAAATTTAAACCCAATCGTTCACGTGAATAAAAAAGGTTTTGGGCAACTTGATACAATCCATACGAGGGAGGGAATTTCCTCTCAGAAATGGTAAGCAGACGGTCTGCCATCACCAAATATTGATATTCAAGATGCGTTGGGAGACTGTGTTCAGAGTCCTGCATTGACGTTGTGTTCATACTAACTCTATTTGTTGACGTTATTTAATAAATGATTTATGTCGGATGGTCAAGAGTTTCAGAAACCTCCATGGAGCTCGCAAGTGGGGCGGAGTAATTGCTCATCACTTTTTGCTGGCTTAAACGGTCTTCATGCATATAATGGCTCAAAATCACGGGGAATAGAACATCATGCTGAACTCGATTTTCGGCAATAAATCAACGCCGAACACTGCCGCTCCTAAACAACCGAAGCTGACCGGCGGGCATGTAATTGTGCTCGGTAACGAAAAAGGCGGCTGCGGGAAAACCACGACTGCACTGCACATTACTGCGGCGTTGCTTCGCCTTGGTTTTAAGGTCGGCAGTATTGATATTGACGCGCGTCAGCGTTCGTTCTCGCGCTATCTGGAAAATCGTCGCAATACCATGCAGCGCGAAGGTGTTCCGCTGCCGATGCCGGAACATTTGGTGATTCAGAAAAGCCCGTTCCCGAACCAGAAAGAAGCCGAAGCGGATGAGACCGAGCGCTTTGTGACCTCGCTTATGCGTTTGAAACAGTGGAACGATTTTGTGGTGATTGACAGCCCCGGTAGCGACACGTTCCTTTCGCGTCTTGCCCATTCCTATGCGGATACCATCATCACACCGATCAATGATAGTTTTGTTGATCTCGATGTGCTGGCAACCGTGGACGGCGGCACCGCGAAAGTGGTGAAGCCTAGCATCTATAGCGAAATGGTGTGGGAACAGAAGCTTGTACGTGCTAAGCGTGACGGTGGCGCGGTCGATTGGATTGTGATGCGCAACCGCTTAAGCAACATCAACGCGAAAAACAAACTGTTGATGATGCAGGTGCTGAATGAACTCAGCAAACGCATTGGTTTTCGCCCTGCGCATGGGTTTGGTGAACGCGTGATTTTCCGCGAAATGTTCCTGCAGGGCTTGACCGTGCTTGATATTATGGATGCAAAAAATCAGGTGTCCATGTCGCACATCGCCGCGCGTCAGGAAGTGCGGGATTTGCTGTCGACACTGCGTCTGCCGATGGTGGAAACCAGAAT
>CAYOOP010000004.1:2373-158423 GCA_964405685.1 uncultured Rickettsiales bacterium | reverse complement strand
AGGAAGTGCGGGATTTGCTGTCGACACTGCGTCTGCCGATGGTGGAAACCAGAATCGCGCAGGAAATTCGCAAAGCAGAAGCGTTTGAAAATGCCGCTGATCCTTCGGAGATTGTGAACGCGCAGGATGCTACGGCTGAAGCCGAAAAAACGCCTGAGGTGGCGGCGGGCTAAGCAGCCACGCCAACCAATACCATTTCCGCCAGTTGCAGTGCGCGCGCTGCGGAGGGTTCTTCCTCCGGCAGTGCTTTTTCAAGTGCTACTTTTGCAGCGTTTACTTCTGCCTGTGCTTGCTCCAGCGAAACGCCGACCAGTGGTTTTGCTACTTCGCACAGCACCGAAACGCCATCCGCTTTTACTTCAGCAACGCCGCCAAGCACCGCGAACTTTTCAGCTGCGCCGCTTTCTAAGGTCGCGGTAATGACGCCGGGTTTCAGCGTAGAGATGAGCTGTTCGTGCAGTGGCAGCACGCCGAATTCGCCGCCAACGCCCGGCAATGTGGCGTCTGCCGCAGGGCCGGAGAACAGGGTTTTTTCAGGGGTGATGATGGAGAGGTTCATAAGGGGGTCTTTCAAGTGATGTGAGGATGTGAGGATGTGAGGATGTGAGGATGTTCTTCACATCTTCCCATCTTCACATCGTCAATTCAAACTTACGCCGCCTCCGCCATTTTCTTGGCTTTTTCGACGGCTTCTTCGATGGTGCCTACCATGTAGAATGCCGACTCTGGCAAGTGGTCGTATTCGCCGGCGCAGATGGCTTTGAAGCCTTTGATGGTGTCTGCGAGTGACACGAGTTTGCCGGGCGAGCCGGTGAAGATTTCGGCGACGTGGAACGGTTGGCTGAGGAAACGCTGGATTTTCCGCGCGCGGGCGACGACGAGTTTGTCTTCTTCCGAGAGCTCATCCATCCCGAGAATCGCGATGATGTCTTGCAGGGATTTGTAGGTTTGCAGTACGCGCTGCACTTCACGGGCGACCGTGTAGTGCTCTTCGCCGATGACGCGTGGGTCCAAAATGCGTGAGCTGGAATCCAGCGGGTCTACCGCCGGATAAATGCCAAGCTCGGCGATTTGGCGGCTAAGTACGGTCGTTGCATCCAAGTGCGCGAAGGAGGTTGCAGGCGCCGGATCGGTCAAGTCATCCGCCGGTACGTAGATCGCTTGTACGGACGTAATTGAGCCTTTGTTGGTCGAGGTAATACGCTCTTGCATGTTACCCATTTCGGTTGCGAGTGTCGGTTGGTAACCGACTGCCGAGGGAATACGGCCTAAGAGTGCAGACACTTCCGAACCGGCTTGGGTGAAGCGGAACACGTTGTCGACGAAGAAGAGCACGTCAAGGCCTTCGGCATCGCGGAAATGTTCGGCAACGGTGAGGCCGGTGAGGCCTACGCGTGCGCGCGCTCCCGGAGGTTCGTTCATCTGGCCGTAGACCAGCGCTACTTTGGATTTGCTGGGGTCTTCCAGGTTGATAACGCCGGATTCCATCATCTCATGGTAGAGGTCATTCCCTTCGCGGGTGCGCTCGCCGACGCCGGCGAATACGGAGAAGCCGCCGTGCGCTTTGGCGATGTTGTTGATCAGCTCCATGATGAGTACGGTTTTGCCGACACCCGCACCGCCGAAGAGACCGACTTTACCGCCTTTTACGTAAGGAGCGAGCATGTCGATCACTTTAATGCCGGTGACGAGGATTTCGGTTTTGGTGGATTGATCCACAAAGTCAGGCGCGGGTTGGTGGATCGCGCGTTGGGTTTTCGAAGGAATCGCGCCACGTTCGTCGATCGGCTCGCCGATGACGTTCATGATGCGGCCTAAGACTTCACGACCCACAGGCACTGCAATCGGTGCGCCGGTGTCGGTGACTTTGAGGCCACGTTGCAAGCCGTCGGTTGAGTCCATCGCAATCGCGCGCACTTCGCCTTCGCCTAAGTGCTGCGCAACTTCAAGAACTAAGGTCTTGCCGTTGTTATCAAGCGTGATGGCGTTTAAAATCGCCGGCAGTTTCCCGCCTTCGAATTTGACGTCCACGACGGGTCCGGTGATTTGGGTGATTATTCCTGTGTTCTTTGTCATGTGTTCCTCGTAGCGATGAATGTGTTAGTGGTTATTGATGTTTCTCCAAAATACCCGTAATCCAATCCTTCAGCGCGGGAATTTTGTGCTCGGCGATGTCCCATAAAGTTTTTATTTCTACCAGGTCATATTCGTGCGTGACAATATTCCGCAACCCAATAATGCTGGTCCATGGAATGCTTGGATACGCATCACGCACCTGTTTGCTGACATGCCGGCACGCCTCGCCAATGACTTCAAAACACCTCTCAAGCGCGGCGTGACGTATGACATCACGCTCTGTTTCAGCAAGCAATTGCTCAATCAGCGCAATGCGTTCAAGGATGTGCTGCAGTCTTTCTTTATCTGCTACTAATAAGGTGAAGCTCATAATGGCACCGCCTCTTTCAGAATGCGTTGTGCGAGTTCGGGGCGTATACGTTGTTCTGCTACCAGGTCAAATTCTACCGGTAATAATTCTTCAAGGTCTCCCCACATGCCTGCCATTTCCCAGAGCGTGACGCCTTTTTCAGTGGGTAGATGACACAAAAAATCAACATCGCTATCGTCATTCTGCTCACCACGCACAACAGACCCAAACACGCGAATATTCTCGACGCCGTGCTTTGCAGCAAGCGCCAGAATCTGCGGTTTGAATTGAGTACGGAGCTGTTCGAGAGTGATCACACCGCCTCCGCGCCCGAGATAATCTCGATGAGTTCTTTGGTAATCGTCGCCTGGCGGCTGCGGTTATACTTGAGGTTTAGTTTTTTGATCATGTCGCCGGCGTTGCGCGAGGCGTTGTCCATTGCGGTCATGCGCGCGCCTTGTTCACTGGCAGCGTTTTCGAGTAGGGCGTTGAACACTTGCACGCTTAGGTTTTTAGGCAGCAATTCGCTGAGAATTTCTTCTTCGGAGGGTTCGAAGGAGTAAGGAGCGGGTAGCGGTTGGCGGGTAGCGGTTAGTGATTCGCTATTTTCTTTACTATCCGCTATCCGCGATCCGCTAACCGCTAAAGGAATCAATTGCTGAAACGTCACCACTTGCGAGATGGCGGATTTGAAGTGGTTAAAAACGATGGTGGCCACATCAAATTCACCGGCGTTGAAGCGGGAGAGGACTTCGCCCGCGACGTTTTGCGCTTCGGCGAAAGAGACGCGTTTGCGGCCGATGTCGGTGAGTTTTAGGATGATGCGTTTGTCGAATTCACCCGCCAATTGATCATACCCTTTGCGGCCGACGGTGACGATTTTGACGTCGTGACCGGCCGCCAAAAGCTCGCGGATTTTGCGGCGCGAGGCGCGGACGATGGAGCTGTTGAACGCACCGCACAGGCCGCGGTCGGAGGTTGCGACGATGAGTAGCTGTACATCTTGCTTACCTGTACCACTTAATAAATTACGCTCGGTTGCTGACCGCTGGCCGCTGGCCGCTAATGACTGTAAAATCGCCTCCATCCCTTTCGCATAAGGCCGGGCGGCTTCCGCCGCTTCCTTGGCGCGGCGCAGCTTTGACGCCGCCACCATTTTCATCGCCTTGGTGATCTTCTGCGTCGATTTGACCGATTTGATACGGTTACGAAGGAGTTTTAAGCCGGACATTAAGTGTTTTGCTCCCCGGTAGGTGAAACGATTCCAGGACCGGTGCCTGTGGCGGCGCTAATGCCTTGTGCTATAGACGCGAGCTTGCTCGTATTAACTGTGTATCTGTTGCCCGCAAAATTTTCACCAAGTTGGATATCTGGACCAATAAACATTACCAAACCGGGTACGCCGAAGTAATTATTAATTCCATTGATAACGTCTGCGCTTTCAGTCTTTCCTTCCCTTAATTGTGCTAATAGCTGAGAGCCATTATTGATAGCTGACCAAAAATTGCTCTCAGAAACAGTAGGCTGATCCGTGCTAACATTTCTCAGTACTCCGCGAGCTTCATCGCGAGTCATTTTACGGCCGGTTACGTGTGTGGTCGTCATAAGAGTTTCCTTTATTGATTAAGCAAACCTTTTCACAGTGTCTTCAACCAGCGCCTTCAGCTTGCCTTCGATAGCATCATCCAGCTTTTGTTCTTTGGTGATGGCATCCGCCAAATCTTTGTTGGTGGTGCGCAGCGCCTGCAGCATGGCTTGCTCGAATTTGCCGATGTCACGGGTGGCGATTTTATCCAAGTAGCCTTTGACGCCCGCGAAAATCACGCAGACTTGTTCGGCAGTTGAGAGTGGTGAGTATTGCGGTTGTTTGAGGAGTTCCGTCAAACGCTGGCCGCGGGCGATTAGTTTTTGCGTCGCGGCGTCAAGATCCGAACCGAACTGGGCGAAGGCTTCCATTTCGCGGAACTGTGCGAGTTCGAGTTTGATGGTGCCGGCGACTTGCTTCATCGCTTTGATCTGCGCGGCCGAACCTACGCGGGAGACGGAGAGGCCAACGTTAACTGCCGGACGCACGCCTTTGTAGAAGAGTTCGGTTTCGAGGAAGATCTGGCCGTCGGTGATCGAGATCACGTTCGTGGGGATGTAGGCCGATACGTCACCGCCTTGGGTTTCGATGATGGGGAGCGCCGTCATGGAACCAGCGCCCATGGCGTCGGACATTTTCGCGGCGCGTTCCAAGAGGCGGGAGTGGATGTAGAACACGTCGCCCGGATACGCTTCGCGGCCAGGTGGGCGGCGCAGCAGGAGCGACATTTGGCGGTAAGCGACGGCTTGTTTCGAGAGATCATCATAAATGATGAGAGCGTGCATGCCGTTGTCGCGGAAGAATTCGGCCATGGCGCAGCCGGTGTAGGGCGCGAGGAACTGCAGCGGTGCAGGTTCAGACGCGGTGGCGGCGACGATGATGGAATATTCCAGCGCGCCGGCTTCTTCGAGTTTTTTCACTACTTGCGCAACCGTCGAGCGTTTTTGGCCGATGCAGACATAGACGCAGTAGAGTTTTTTGGATTCGTCCGAACCTGCGTTGATTTGTTTTTGGTTCAAGATCGTGTCGATTGCGATTGCGGTTTTGCCGGTTTGGCGGTCGCCGATGATCAGCTCGCGCTGGCCGCGGCCGATCGGGATCAGGGCGTCGATCGATTTAATGCCGGTTGACATAGGCTCATGCACGGATTTACGGGCGATGATGCCGGGGGCTTTGATTTCCACGCGGGTACGCTTGTCGGCTTTGATGGGGCCTTTGCCGTCGATCGGGTTGCCGAGTGCGTCGACCACGCGGCCCAAGAGACCTTTGCCGACGGGCACGTCTACGATTGATTTCGTGCGTTTGACGGTTTCGCCTTCTTTAATCGCGCGGTCATCGCCAAAAATGACGACGCCGACGTTGTCGGATGCGAGGTTTAAGGCCATGCCTTTCACGCCGCCAGCGAATTCCACCATCTCGCCAGATTGCACATTGTCGAGGCCGTAAATGGTTGCGATACCGTCACCGACGGAGACGACCTGGCCGACTTCGGCGAGTTCTGCCTCGTCTTTAAAACCGGCGATTTGTTTTTTTAAGATCGAAGAAATTTCAGAAGGACGAATGTCCATAATCTAAGCTCCTAGAGATGTTGATTTAAGTTGGTTTCCAAGACGGTTGAGCGCTGTTTCAACCGAGTAATCGATCATCGTGTTGCCGAGTTTCAAGCGTAGGCCGCCGAGCAGTGCGGGGTTTTCTTCCACGTTCAGTTTCACGCTTTTGTTAAGCGCTTTGCTGAGGCCCGTGCCCAAAACTTCTACTGCTTTGGCATCTAGTTTGTTCGCAGATTCAGCAACCACGTCTACTTCGCCGCGCGTGGTTGCAACCATTGCGAGATAGGCGCGCAAAATATCAGGCAGGGCGGGGAGGCGACGGTTTTTCGCGACGCGTAAGACCAGAGCTTGCAGCGCGCCTGCGGGGACGATGGCGCTTAAGACACTCACCTGTTCAGTGCGGCTTAGCGTGGGGTTGTTCAAAAAGCTACGGAAGGATTTTTCGGCGCTTGCAGCGAGCAACGTTTTCGCGTCTTTTTCAGCCTTATCCGCGCTTAATTCAAACAGCGCCGTGGCATAACGTTTACTCAAAACACCAGATGCGGAAGCTGCAGCCACAAGAAACCCTTATAAATGAACAAGATGGCCGGTCACGGCCTAAATTTGAGATGCGCAACCTAGCAAAAAATTGTGGCCACGCAAGTGAAATTGCACGCAAAAACGAGCTTCTTTTAAAGATTATAATTAACGGCTTCGGGGAGCGTCGCCTTGAACCCAGGCAATGGCTTGAGCTTTCTGAAGATTATCTAATGAAACGCCGACTGACCCAAGTGCATCGGCGGCATCTTGATTGAGGCAAATGGTAATAGCGCCGTTGATGTTCTCTTCCTTAAGGCCACTCAGGGCATCATCATTATCACGCACAAGGCTTCGCAAGCGGTTGAGCGTCGCGGGTATGGCGCGTAAGTTGGTTTCGTAGAGCTCGGTTTCCGGGTTGTAGGTTACTGATGTTTTTAGCAACGTTTCAAGATCTTTGCATATAGCGGATGGAGGGGTTGGAGAGTAGTCTTCGGCTTCTGGAAGATGGTTTGGCCGGGGTACTTGCAGGCCTTCTGGAGCAATCGTTTGCAAACATTCATGCAACCCACTTGGTCCTGAGTTCCATATCTCTAATTCGTCTATGTTTAACGCAACCCCCATTTTTTCTAGACCAGTGCGCATGTTCTCTAAATCTTCATTAGAGTATCTTCTTGAAACGAAAACATCTTGCAATAATCTATATTTTCGAGGGTCGGTCGGCGGCAATGCCAATGCTTCTGTGATTTCAGGAGAGCTCAGGGTATGGGGATAGCTTTGGGCGATACTGCCTAGAATTGAGCGTGGGTCATATCCACAACATTGTAGTTGTTGAAGCGTATCCGCAGGCATTTTTCTTTCGGCGGCAGTAAACCATCTTTTTAGCGCTTCAAAATTGTCGATAGCAAGCTTGGAGCTTTTTATGGCTGAGGCGACAAAACCTTCGTCGGCATTCCAACGCTTAAATTGCTCTCTTAGTTTTCCTAGTGTGATGGTGTCCGTACCATCATCTACAGCGGTGATTTCGTCTGGCAGTATCGTCGTTGCACTCAAAGCATCGCTGAGACACTTAAGATGGGATTGTCTTATAGCAGATAAAACATCGTTAGTTTCTTCCAGGTTACCTCGGAAATAATAAGTATTTATTACATCGTGTGCGGGATAACTGAAAAAACTCAAGGCGTTCCTGATAGAGGTTTCTTCACGCCCCAGACGTCTGGTAGCTTCTGCAATATCTGCGAGTGAAGTGTCAGAGCCTCCGGTGCCTCGAGTCAAGGCGGCAGTCGCGGCGCTTTGCTGAAAAAAGCCCCTGCGTTTCGGATCAAAAGGTACTCGTAACCAATCCCAGACCATGTGGTCGCTCCAATCATTAAGATTATCAATTATTAACCAATAGATCAGCGCAATGCAACGGCTAAATCGCTCGACAAGCGCATCGTTGCTCTCCGCTAATGGTACACGTGTTTACGGTGGCCAATGGCGCGGATCGTGACGAGATGATGTTGCAAATCAATGCTATAGATAATCCGGTAGTCGCTCACACGGATGCGGCGCATGCCCGAAAGATCGTCTCTAAGTGGCTTGCCGTATTCGAGCGGATGAGTGGTCAGCCGCTTCTCAATGGCTCGTTTGATAAGAGTAAGTGCAGATTTGGGCAGCAATGGCACGTCTTTATCCAGTACGCGTACGTCGTACTCAATCGCGAAGCGCTTTGGCCCAGAACTCGTCATGATTGATCATCTTTTTTGATGTTTTTTCGCGTTCTTCGGCTAGCATAGACCAATAGGCATCCTCATCGAACTCAATAGCATTTTCAATCAGTTCACTTGCTACTGCTGAAAGCGACTTATCATGCTTCTTTGCCATGAGTTTGACGATGTGGGCAATGCCGGGACTCAAAGTAACGTTAAGACGCGAATGCTTGGTAGCCATAAAACCCTCTGTATCACTTTTGTATCACTTTAACGTAGTGTTGTCAAGTTGCGTTAGGGGCAGTATAGTACACGACTCATTTTTAAGGAAGATTATGAATATCCCCCGATATAACGTCCGCGAAACTGAAGAAAAATGGCAAAAACAATGGCTTGATGGCCAGACGTTTGCCGCGTCTGCGCCCGGGGACAAACAAAAATACTACGTCCTCGAAATGTTTCCATATCCTTCCGGGAACATTCACATGGGCCATGTACGGAATTATACGCTCGGGGATGTAGTCGCGCGTTTCAAACGTGCGCAGGGTTTCTCGGTATTGCATCCGATGGGGTGGGATGCGTTTGGGTTGCCGGCGGAAAACGCGGCGATGCAGCAGAAACGGCACCCGGAAGAGTGGACGCTGGCCAACATCGCAACCATGCGCGGGCAGTTGAAATCCATTGGTCTGGCGTATGATTGGTCGCGCGAATTGGCGACGTGTTTGCCGGAATATTACCAGCACGAGCAGCGGTTTTTTCTGGAGATGTTGGAAAAAGGCTTGGTGTACCGCAAAAAATCCTTTGTGAATTGGGACCCTGTCGATAACACCGTGCTTGCCAATGAGCAGGTGGTTGATGGCCGTGGTTGGCGCTCCGGCGCGCCTGTGGAACGCCGTGAACTTTCACAGTGGTTCATGAAAATCACGCATTTTGCAGAGGAATTGCTGAGCGATTTGAGCACACTTTCGGCTTGGCCGGAAAAAGTGCGATTGATGCAAGAGAAATGGATTGGGAAGTCTGAGGGGGCTACGCTCCAGTTGTCAGTTGTTAGCGGTCAGCGGTCGGTAGTAGCTGGGTTTGAGACGCTTTCTATTTATACAACACGACCCGATACATTATTCGGTATGTCATTCTGTGCCATATCGCCAAATCACTCGCTTGCAACCAAACTGGCCGCTGACAACCAGCCGCTGGCCGCTTTTATCGCGGAGTGTAATCAGCTCGGCACCTCCGAAGAAGCGCTGGAGAAGGCGGAGAAGAAGGGGTTTGATACGGGCCTGAAAATTCAGCACCCATTCGAAAAACGCGAAGTGCCGCTGTATGTTGCGAATTTTGTATTGATGGATTACGGCACCGGCGCAGTATTTGGGTGCCCGGCGCATGACGAGCGCGATTTTGAATTTGCGACGAAATATGGGTTGCCTATCACGGAAGTCGTTAGTCCGGAGTCGATAGTCGATAGTACTAACGACCAACGACTAACGACTAACGACTTGCCCTACACCGGCGACGGCGTTCTCATCAATTCTGATTTCTTGAACGGGCTTTCCGTTTCGGATGCAAAGAAAAAGGTGATGACGGAATTGGAGAACAGGGGAATTGGTGAAAGGAAAATCAACTATCGTTTGCGCGACTGGGGTGTTTCACGTCAGCGCTATTGGGGTTGCCCGATTCCGATTATTCATTGTGAGGCGTGTGGCGCGGTGCCGGTTCCAGCAGCACAATTGCCGGTGGAACTGCCGAAGGATGTCACATTTGACAAGCCAGGCAACCCGCTCGCCCACCACGCCACGTGGAAACATGTAGATTGCCCGAAATGCAAGAAACCAGCGACTCGCGAGACAGACACACTCGATACGTTTTTTGAATCGAGCTGGTATTTTTTCCGTTTTGCGACGTTGCCGTCGAACGATCCGCTCGATGCAAAAGCGATTGCGGCGTGGGCGCCGGTCGATTGTTACATCGGCGGGATTGAGCACGCGGTGCTCCATTTGCTCTATTCGCGGTTCTTCTCGCGCGCGCTCGGCGCGTGCGGATATAAGGTGCCGAGTGAACCATTTAAACGTCTAGAAACGCAAGGCATGGTGTGCCATGAAACCTATAAATCGGTTTCCGGTGAATGGCTTTATCCCGAAGATGTGGTGAAGGAAGCGGGCAAAGCAACGCATGTGCAGACCAAGGAGCCAGTGACGCTGGGGCGCATTGAGAAAATGAGCAAGTCGAAGAAGAACACGGTGGATCCGCGGCATATTATTGATTCTTACGGCGCAGATGCGGCGCGGTTGTTTATGTTGTCGGATTCGCCGCCGGAGCGGGATTTGGAATGGACCGAAGCGGGGATTGAGGGCGCGTGGCGGTATGTGAACCGTTTGTGGAAGTTGACGCATGATGTCGCGGATAGCGGGTCGCGGATAGCGGATAGTGAAGAGAAAAACCAACCGCTAACCGCCAACCGCGATCCGCTAAAGCTCATGCACAAAACCATCCATGCCGTCACCGCTGACATCGAAAATTTCCATTTCAACAAAGCCATTGCGCGGGTGCGGGAACTGACCAATGCGCTGGAAGGTGCAGAAAATAGCGCTGCGAAGCGCGAAGGCGTAGAAGTAGCACTCAAACTCCTCAATCCCTTTGCGCCGCATATTACGGAAGAATGCTGGAGTGTGCTGGGTCATACAAAACCGCTGACGGAAACCGCATGGCCGAAGGCCGATGCGGCGCTGATGGTAGACGATGAGGTGACGATTGCGATTCAGATTAATGGGAAGTTGAAAACGACACTGGCGATTGCCAAAGGCTTGCCAGCAGCGGAAGTCGAGTCTACAGTCCTGAACTTGAGCGCCATGCGCGCGGCGCTCATGGACAAGCAAATCAAGAAGGTCATCGTGGTGCCTGATAGGATTGTGAATGTGGTTGCGGTTTAGCGTTTTATTGTTACTGGCTGGGTGTGGGTTCGAGCCCATGGCGGCGCGGGTGGATGAGGGCGTGATGTTGCCGCATGTGACGGTGAAGGTGAACGCTTCACAGGATACGAAGGTGCCGGCGCAGGATTTCAGCAATCATCTGGAAGATTTGCTGATGCAATCGGAACGCCGGAATGAGGAATATATTCTTACTGTCAGCTTATCAAACAGCATTTCCCAAGGCTTGGTGGCGCCCGATGGTAAGGCGCAGCGTTACACAATGAATCTCACCTCCACTTATACGCTAGAGCGTGTAGTGGATAACAAGGTGATCGATAGCGGGATGGTGGCGCGTTCGGGCAGTTATAACAACCGGCCGAACGTGTATTTTTCGACCTTTGTGGCGGATCAGGATACGGCGAAGCGGTTGGGGATAGAATTGGCGGAGGAGTACCATTTGCTGCTTGCCAGCCGATTAGGAAATTTGGAGAAGATTAGCGCGACGCAACAGGTGGAGCCGATGGAGGTTATCTATCCGAATGCACCTTCGCCGACGGCAGCGCAGGATGAGATTGATCGGAAGAAAAAAGAGGAAGACGAGAAAGAGAAAAACCGCCGCGGCATTTTTAGATCGTTGTTTTAAATGAAATTGGGTGCACGCCAGATTGCTGATTTTATGAAAGCCCCCGCGCAAGTAGCGGGAACGCTGGTGTATGGGCCGGATGAAGGCCTGGTGCGCGAGCGGGTGAAGCAATTGACAGTAGCAATTTTGGGTGAAAAATTTGACCCGTTTGCCCTCATTGAACTCGATGAAGCGAGCTTAAAAGAAAACCCGACGAAGCTGTTTGAAGAGGCGTCCGCCATGGGGTTTTTGGTGGATAAGCGCGTGATTCATTTGCGTAGCGTGTCCGAAAAAACCGCGCAGGATGTTGAGGCGGTGATAGGCACGCTTGATGCTTCGACGTATATTATTGTGAGCGATGGCGAGCTCACGCCGCGCTCGCCCATGCGCCAGTTGTTCGAGCAACACCAGCGCTTGGCGGCGCTGGCGTGTTATAAAGACGAGGCGCAAAACATCAGTCAATTAATCCGTTCGGAACTCGCCAAAGCGGGGATGACGATTCGCTCGGATGCATTGATGGCAATGGCATCGCGTTTGGGAAATGACCGCGGCGTCACACAAAGTGAAATTGATAAGATGGTGCTGTATAAAGGCGGCAAAGGTGAGGTGATGCTGGCCGATGTCGATGCATTGATTCCGGACAATCAGGAAAATGAAGCGCAGGAGGCGGCCTATGCGCTGCTGTCGGGCGATGCAGGCGCATTTGACAAAAAGCTCGCGGCGCTGATGCGCGACGGCGTACAACCGATTGCAATTTTACGCAGCCTCCAGCGGCACATTCAGCGTCTGCATTTGGTGCGTTCGCAAATGCAGGAAGGCAGCGGTGCGGAAGAGGCAATGAAAGCCTTACGCCCGCCGGTATTTTTTAAAGAAGAAGCACGCTTTAAAGGCCAATTGCAAGCCTTGCCGCAAAACTCGCTGGCGCGCTTACTTTCAAGAGTCGCAGACATTGAAGGCAGTATTAAAACCGGCCGTGCCAGCCCTGAGCTTGCAATGGCGGAGCTGACGCAACTATCCGCGAAAATGCCGCGGCGTTAAATGGCTAGCGTATTTGTGGATTGAATGTTGGGTACGGTTACGAATAATTCTCCGAGCGATTCATCGTTCGCTGCAGAAAGACCGCCCGATAAATTACTGAGAGCATCCGGAGGTGCCGTAGCGGCGGCTTGCTTGGTTTTTCCCGCCAGATTTTCGAGCGCGATTTTGACTTGTCCGGCATGTTCTTTATTGATGACCTCGGCAGATTTAATTTCCAATTTTTTTAGATCATCGGGCTTGAAGGCAAATTGGCCTTGTTTTTTCCAGCTATCGTTTAGCTTTTTCACTTCTTCCGTTACAGTATTCGCCAGTTGCTTCGCTGCTTTATCTGCTGGTAGTTTCAAAAATTCTGGGTCAGCATACATTTCATTTGCAGTGTTTCTGACCAGATCTACTACGGCATTCACTTGCGCATCCTTCGGAGCATAGCCCTTATTTTTTGCATCGTCCAAGGTGCTAATGCCTGCAACTGTTTTTTTCCAGCCTGCAGTTTCATCAAACTTCGTTTGTACTGTTTTATTGAGTTCATCTCTAAAAAGCTTACCGTAATGTTCGCCGATGTTTGCCATGTGCTATACTGCCAGTGTGTTAGAATTACTGTGTTGCACGCGCTGTTGTTGTACGAGATCGACGTAGCAACGTTCCGGATCTTTTTGTGTTTCCACTTCCGGGGTTTTAGTGAGTGCGAATTTGATGTTGTCCATCTCGCCGGTGGTGCGGCCGCTTAGGCGGCCTTCAAACAGGCCATCTGTCCAGTTTTTAATGGCCCGCCAGGGTTTGAAGGAAATACCAAAGCAGCTGCCGAAGGTGCCGAATGTAATGGCGGCTGCACCCGCTGCGGCAGCAGAGCCAGGGATTTGGTTGAGGATGACATAATTGACAGCTCCGGTGGGTAGGGCACCGGTATAGGCGAGGAATGCGCCTGTGGCACCGGCAATGAGGGCACCGAGGCCGGAGACTTTCCAGTTTATAATCGGTGGATCTTTAGGAGGGGAGTCGGAAATGGCGGGGGCGATTTCCTGTTCGAGGGAGGGGGCTTTTTTGCCGTCCAATTCTTTTTGTGCCATGAGGCCTGCGGCAACGGCACCGGCTATTTGGCCGCCACCGCCCCATAAATTGCTGCCGATCAGCATGCCTGACCCGGTGAAAAACCCAACGAGGCCTAAAAGTGTGCCCTTTCCCATTGCGGTAAAGGCAACGCCAGCAATGGCACCATAACCAACTGCAGCGGCTAGACCTACGGCTGCGCCTAAAACGGCGCCCAGTAAAATACCGCCTGCCAGGCCACGCCAACGGCCGGAGATAGAGCCCCAAAAGGCTTTATCCTGAATGTACTGTTGTTCTAGTTGTTTTCTGGTCGCCATGTCGCTAAAGTCCGAAGTTATTCCTACGGCTACTATTCTATAAGATTTTTCCGACTTGAGGTATGACATTTCTGTGACAATTGCATCGCAACCAACACACTATAATAAAAGAATATTATCCGGCGTGCAGCCGACGGGTAATCTTCACCTTGGTAATTATTTGGGCGCGATCCGTAATTGGGTGGGGTTGCAGGGGGAGTACGAGTGTTTGTTTATGCTCGCGGATTTGCATGCGATCACCGTGCCGCAGGATCCGGCAATGCTTGCGAAGGCGACGCGGGAAACCGCTGCGGCGTATATTGCGTGTGGGATTGATCCGGTAAAATGCGCGATTTTTCCGCAGTCGGCAGTTCCAGCGCACTCGGAACTCGCGTGGATTCTTTCCTGCCATACGCCACTGGGATGGCTCAACCGGATGACGCAGTTTAAGGAAAAAGCGGGCAAACACCGCGAAGAAGCGGTGCTCGGCCTTTATTCCTACCCCGTGCTGATGGCGGCGGATATTCTGGTGTATAAGGCGACGCATGTGCCGGTAGGCGAGGACCAAAAGCAGCATTTGGAATTGTCGCGCGATATTGCCGGGGCGTTTAACCGCAATACTGGGCGAGATGTATTTCCGCTGCCCGAACCTGTGATACTCAAACAAGGTGCGCGGGTGATGTCACTCCGCGATGGTACCAAGAAAATGAGCAAGTCCGAAGAGTCGGATTATTCGCGTATTAACCTTACGGACGATGCAGATGCGATTGCGCTCAAAATCAAAAAAGCGAAGTCAGATATGGTGGAAGGCATGCGCGTGGGGGATGACAGGCCCGAAGCCACCAACCTGCTTACCATTTACGCAGCACTGAAAAACATTTCGCTGGATGCGGCCGTATCGGAGTGCGCGGGCGATAACTTCTCTGCGTTTAAGGGGAAGCTGGCGGATGTGGCGGTGGCGCACCTTGCGCCGATTACGGCGAAGATGCGGGAACTCATGAGCGACACGGCGGAGCTGGACAAACTACTGGCGCGCGGCGCGGAAAGGTCGGCGGGGATTGCTGATGGCGTGATGCGGGAAGTGAAAGATGTTGTTGGATTTTTGAGGGTAAAACCATGACGTCATTGCGAGGAGCATTAGCGACGAAGCAATCCAGAGTGCAAGTCCAAGGCTGGATTGCCGCGTCGGCTTCGCCTCCTCGCAATGACGGGAGTGCTGCATGAAAAAACAGACATATTCACTGAGTACGATTCTTTATGCGCTGGCGTTTTTTAACGTGCCGGCGTTGTTCGTGCTCGCGGTGTTGTTGTTGCTTAATGCACTCGATTTTGAATATTTTATCTACTCGTTTTTGGCGTTGCTCGTGCTGTCGGCGGCGATTGTGGTGCCGACCTTGAACAATCTTGCCTTGCTTGCGCAATATGTGAATGATCTGGCGCAGGATAAGCGCGTGCGTGCACCGGACCTCAAGTTTTTGCGGCATTTTGGGGCGATGGCCCAGGCGCTTTCTCGGCTCCAAAAAAGTTGGGAACAGCAGAAGCAGGACATGGAAACCGTCATCACCGAGCGGGAAATTCTGGTGGATACGCTGCCGGATATTCTCATCATGACAAATTTTGATTGCGTGATCGTGCGGACCAACCGCGCAGCCCGCAATATTTTCGGGCAGAACCTGGCGGGTCGGCACTTGAAGGATATTATTCCGAACGATAAATTGCTCCAGACCGTTGACGTCGTGATTGAGGATTACCACGGGCAGAACGTGGAGTTTAATTTGGGTGAGCCAGTGAACCGGGATTTTCAAGCCGTTATTGAGCGGTTTCCGATTCCGTCTGAGGGTGGGATTTCAATTATTATTACGTTAAACGACATCACCGAGCAAAAGCGGATTCAGCGCATGCGCGCGGATTTCGTGGCCAATGCGAGCCATGAGATTCGGACGCCGCTGGCATCCATCATTGGCTTTGTGGAAACCCTGCGCGGGCCGGCGAAGGAAGACCCGGTGGCGCGCGAGGATTTCTTGCGCGTGATGGCGGATCAGGCGGAGCGCATGTCGCGACTGGTGCAGGATTTATTGTCGCTGTCAAAAATTGAAATGAATGCACATAATCTGCCGACGGGGCGGGTCGATATATTGCGGTTGGTGCGTACGGAGAAACAACATTTCGAATGGCCGGCGGAGCAAAAGTCGATCACGATTCGGTTGAAGTTGAGTGATTCGTTACCGGCGGTGCGCGGGGATGAGGGTGAGTTGGCGCAGGTGGTGCGCAACTTGGTGGGCAATGCGATTAAGTATGCGTTGCCGGAAACCGAGGTGACGATTACAGCGAAGCTGACATCGGATTTTCCGAAAGATCCGGTGTTTCGGGGCTTAACACGCACCGTGTGTTTCTCGGTGCAAGACCGCAGCGAGGGGATTCCTAAAGAACATATTCCGCGGTTGACGGAGCGGTTTTACCGTGTGGATTCGGCGCGGACACGTAAAGTTGGTGGCGTGGGATTGGGCTTAGCGATTGTGAAGCACGTGCTGGCGCGGCATTTGGGCGTGATGGTGATTGAGAGTGAAGTGGGGCAGGGCAGTGTGTTTAGCGTGTATCTGCCGATTTATGAGGATACGGTGAAATCATGAAGCAACGCATTGGTACATGGTTGGGCGTGCGGTATGCGCGGGGGCGCGGGGAGTGGATTGCGTATGCGTGCCTGGTTACGGCAGCACTGTTTTCAGTGGTGGTGACGTTTGCGATTGTGCTGTCGGTGCTTTCGGAAGCGCTCGCGTTTTTTAAACATGTGCCGGTGGATGATTTTTTATTCGGGATTCATTGGAGTCCGCAGACGGCGCTGCGCGCGGATCAGGGCGGGAGCTCGGGGGCGTTTGGGGCGTTGCCGCTGTTTACGGGGACGCTGCTGATTACGCTGGTTGCGATGTGTGTGGCGATTCCGGTGGGGCTGTTTGCGGCGATTTATTTGGCGGAATATGCGGCACCGAAAACGCGCAATATTTTAAAACCGTGCCTTGAGATTTTGGCAGGAATTCCGACCGTGGTGTATGGTTATTTCGCAATTATTACGGTGACGCCGTTGTTGCAACAATTGGCGGGTGCGGTTGGGATTTCGATTGCGTCTGAAAGTGCACTCGCGGCTGGGCTTGTGATGGGGATTATGATTATTCCGTTTGTCTCTTCGCTGTCGGATGACGTGATTAATGCGGTGCCGCAAAGCTTGCGTGAAGCATCGCTCGGCATGGGGGCAACCAAGAGTGAGACGATTACGCGCGTGGTGCTGCCGGCGGCATTGCCGGGGATTGTAGCCGCCGTGTTGCTGGCGTTTTCACGCGCGATTGGCGAGACGATGATAGTGGTGATGGCCGCAGGCTTGTCAGCCAAACTTACCTTTAATCCGCTGGATGCAGTGACGACGGTGACGGTGCAGATTGTGTCACTCCTGGTGGGAGATCAATCCTTCGACAGCCCAAAAACTCTTGCAGCGTTTGCGCTCGGGCTTACGCTCTTTATCGTGACGCTATTACTCAACATCGTCGCACTGCGCACGGTGCGAAAATATAAGCAGCAGTATTCTTAAAGCGATTTGATCGAATCGTCTTCGAAGTGCTTGCGGTATTCAGCAATAGCGGCTTGTTCGTCGAATTCTTTTTCGCTTTTGGCGATGACGACGGTGGCAACGCCATTGCCGATCAGATTGATCAGCGCGCGAGCGGTGGACATGAAGCGGTCAATACCAAGCAAGAGAGCGAGCCCTTCGATTGGCAGGAAGCCGGTGGCGCTGACGGTGGCGGCTAGCACGATGAAGGCGCTGCCGGAGACGCCGGCAGCACCTTTGGAGGTGAGCAGCAAAATGCCGAGGATGGTGAGTTGATGGCCGAGGGTAAGGTCTACCCCATAGGCTTGGGCGATGAATAGCACGCACATGGAGAGGTAAATGGACGATCCGTCGAGGTTGAAGGAATAGCCGGTCGGCAATACGAGGCCGACGACGGGTTTTGAGCAACCGAAGCGCTGCATTTTCTCGATCATTACCGGCAGCACGGATTCGGACGAACTGGTGCCCAGGACGGTGATGAGCTCTGCCTCCAAATAACGTACAAAGCGAATGATGTTGAATTTGTAGTAGCGGGCGACGCTGCCTAGAATGACCACGACGAAGAAGATCATAGTGCCAATGGCAATGAGCAGCAGCTTGAGCAGCGGTACGGCGGATTCAATGCCGAACTTGCCGATCGTGAAGGCGATTGCGCCGAAAGCCCCTATGGGAGCGGCCTTCATGATGATGTCCATGGCCTTGAAAATAAACAGCGTGTATTTTTCGAAGGATTGGGTGATGGGAGAGGCTTGTTTGCCGAGGGCGGAGAGTGCCCCGCCGAAGAGGAGCGATAGGAAGAGAATTTGCAGCAAATCGCCGGTGACGAATGCGCCGATGAAATTTTCCGGTACGATGTTCATGAGGAATTCGACGGCGGTGTGGTGTTGGGTGCCGGCTTGCACGTAGCGCGAAATATCGGCACCGGCACCGCGGCTGACGTCAAATCCGTCGCCGGGCCTTAGGATGTTCATCACCAGCATGCCGAGGACGAGTGCAATCGTCGTGATGATTTCGAAATAGAGGATGGCCTTGCCGCCGATGCGACCGACTTTTTTGACGTCGCCGACGTTGGCGATACCGGTGACGATAGTGAGGAAAATAATCGGCCCGATGATCATTTTAATCAGGCGGATGAAGCCGTCGCCCAAGGGTTTCATTTCTACCGCGCTGTCAGGGTAAAAATGTCCAAACAATCCACCAAGCACAATGGCGAGCAGCACTTGCCCCATCGAAGTACGGTACCATTTCTTTTTGTGCGGCTTGTCCATGCGAAATATTTTCTGTTATGCTGTGAAGGCGTAACTACTTAGCTTATAAAAAATCAGAGTCCAGACTATAACGTGCTGCAATGCAGCAAAAATTCCGTAGGGTTTTTGGGTCATGTGTGTATAAATTTTTTTAATTTTTTCGCACGAAAATGCATGCAAAAAATACGCAACCGTCAACACATTTTTTTTCATCCAAAATTGCGCTGAAAAATGTGGGGGTTGAGGGGTAATGGCGTAGAGTTAACAGACATAAATATTGACTCCATTTTGGAACACCATACTATATGTTGTGTTTTTACGGTGCATCGTCGGTTGAAGGATCTGCGGTGCTTAAAAGGGAATCCGGTGCGAAATTTTAGCGCAAAAAGGGCGCAGATTTTCAACTCCGGAGCTGCCCCCGCAACTGTAAGCGGCGAGTTGCTTTTAAGAAAAAACAGTCACTGGGAAACTGGGAAGGCAAAAGCAACAACGACCCGCGAGTCAGGAGACCTGCCGTTCTAAAGCAACGCGTCAATAATATCGGGCGGGGTGCACCGATTGAAGCGAGTTTGCCAGCATGGTGGCGGCTTGTTTCAGTGTTCCCCAAAGTCCGGCAAAAACAGAGGGGAATTTTATATGCTCACGCAAGCTTACGATTTTGACCGTAATGGTAATCTGATCGCTTACGATCCCACCAAAACGGTGATCCAGTTTCCAAATACCCAGGAACAAAAACAGCTCTATCGTAAAGCCGCCACCAAGCCGGTGAAGCCGAAAGTCGGCGCGTCGGCGATTAAGCTTGATCACTCGCGTGATGCCTTGCTGACCGATTTCGGTAAGGCGACGCTTGATGACCGCTATTTGCTTGAGGGCGAGAACTATCAGCAAATGTTTGCGCGCGTGGCGGCGGCGTATGCGGATGATGTGCAGCATGCACAGCGCTTGTATGATTATATTTCGCAGTTATGGTTCATGCCCTCCACGCCGATTCTCTCCAACGGCGGGGCAGGGCGCGGGCTGCCGATTTCGTGCTTCCTAAATACGGTTGCAGATTCGCTTGATGGCATTGTTTCCACTTGGAATGAAAATGTGTTGCTTGCATCCAACGGCGGCGGCATTGGCACCTATTGGGGGTTTGTGCGTGGCGTGGGTGAGGCGGTAGGTCGCGCGGGTAAAACCTCGGGCATTATCCCCTTCGTGCGAGTGATGGATTCGTTGACGCTGGCGATTTCGCAAGGAAGCTTACGCCGGGGTTCGGCGGCGGTCTATATTGACGTGCACCACCCGGAGATTGAAGAGTTCCTCGAAATCAGGAAACCATCAGGCGATTTTAATAGGAAAAGCTTGAACTTACACCACGGAATTAATCTAACAGATGAATTCATGGAAGCGGTCCAGGACGATACGGAGTTTGGGCTGCGTTCGCCGAAGACTAATCAAGTAATAAAGCACGTGAACGCCCGCCAACTGTTCCAGAAAATCGTGGAAATGCGGATTCAAACGGGTGAGCCCTATTTGATTTTCATTGATACGGCGAATAAATCCATGCCCAAGCACCAGCGCGAGCTGGGGCTGAAAGTACGGATGAGCAATTTGTGCTCAGAGATTCTGCTGGCAACCGGGCCGGATCACTTGGGCAAAGACCGCACCGCCGTGTGCTGCTTGTCGTCGCTCAATGCCGAAACGTGGGACGAATGGCACGACCACCCGATGATGATTGAGGATGTGCTGCGGTTTCTAGATAACGTATTGCAGGAATTTATTGATACCGCGCCGGACGGCATGGCGCGCGCGAAATATTCGGCGATGCGAGAACGCTCGGTGGGCCTCGGTTTGATGGGTTTCCACTCGTTCTTGCAAAGTAAGCAGATTCCGTTCGAAAGCGCGATGGCCAAAAGCTGGAACATGAAAATGTTCAAGGCTATTCGTCGTAGTTCGGATGCGGCGTCGGTGGCGCTGGCGGAGGAACGTGGGGCGTGCCCGGATGCAGCGGAGCGTGGCATTAAGGCGCGTTTCTCGCACAAAATTGCGATTGCGCCGACGGCGTCTATTTCGATTATTTGCGGCGGAACTTCGGCGTGTGTTGAACCAATTCCGGCCAATATTTACACGCACAAAACGCTCTCCGGCAATTTTGCGGTGAAAAACCGGCATTTGGTGACGCTCTTGGAAAGCAAAGGGATGAACACGGACGCGGTGTGGCAATCGATTGTGGAGAACGAGGGTTCGGTGCTGCACTTGGAGGAGTTGACGCAGGATGAGAAGGATACGTTTAAAACCGCATTCGAAATCGATCAGCGCTGGGTGGTGGATTTGGCGGGCGATCGCGCGCCGTATATCTGCCAGGGGCAGTCGATCAACCTGTTCTTACCGGCCGATGTTGACAAGTGGGATTTGCTGATGCTTCATTGGCAAGCGTGGGAAAAAGGGGTGAAAAGCCTCTATTACTGCCGCTCTAAATCCATTCAGCGTGCCGAACAAGTTGGTAGCGAGGGTAAGACGCAGAAGGTGATGGAGACGAAGCGCACGGATTACGAGGAATGTCTGGCGTGTCAGTAGCTAGTTGTTAGTCCTTAGTCGATAGTCATTAGAAAAAAACACTAACGACTATCGACTAAAAACTAACGACTTTGAGTCATGTATTCAAAATGTTTGGAGACTTTCTAGTGAACACACTCGCCGTCTTTAAAGGAAAAAATATCCGCCGCACGTTGCATCAAAACGAGTGGTGGTTTTCGATTGTTGATGTGGTGGAGGCGTTGACTGGCACAGAACGTGGCCGAAAATATTGGTCTGACCTCAAAACTAAGCTGCAAAGCGAGGGCTATACTGAAGTGTCCGAAAAAATCGGACAACTGAAATTAGAGTCATCGGACGGCAAGAAATACGAAACCGATTGCGCGACGGCGGAAACTGTCATCCCGTGGAGTGCGTCAGTAGGCGCACGAGCACGGGATCCAGAAGCACAAAAAGTCAGGAGACTTTTTGTAGTAAATCATGATAACTGGATTCCGGCTTGCGCCGGAATGACGGTTAAACAAACCGGCAGGCGTGTAGTGTCGAAACAGACCTATTTGCCTGCAAGAAACATAAAAGTAAAATAATCTGGGAGCTTAAACCATGTCATCACCACACTACGCCACAAAAAACCCATTCGAGCTGCAAGGCACCGGAAAAGTCAGTTTGCTCGAAACTTCCGGCAGCTACAATATTGACCGCTATCCGTGGGCTTACTCTGCATGGAAGCGGCAGCAGCAGATTCACTGGATGGGTGAGGAAGTACCGCTTGGCGAAGACATTAAAGACTGGAACGGTAAGCGCCTTTCTGAGGGTGAACGCAATCTGCTGACGCAGATTTTCCGATTCTTTACACAGTCGGACGTGGAAGTGTCGGACAATTATTTCAAGCGCTATATTCCCATTTTTCAGCCGCTCGAAATTCAAATGATGATGGCGGCGTTTACCAATATGGAAACCGTGCATATCGATGCCTATGCGCTGCTGCTCAAAACACTCGGCATGCCGCAGACGGAGTTTTCGGCATTTCGTGATTACGCCTCCATGCGCGCGAAGGCAGACTACATGCACAGCTTCGGCACGGAAACTTGCTCGGATGTGGCGCGGACGCTCGCCATGTTCGGCGCCTTCACCGAAGGTATGTCGCTCTTTGCGAGCTTTGCGATGCTTATGAATTTCCCGCGCTTCAATAAAATGAAGGGTATGGGGCAGATTGTTAGCTGGTCCGTGCGTGATGAGTCGCTCCACTGCGAATCGATTATTCGTTTGTACCACGAATGGGCGAATGAGACCGGCGCGGTCACCAAATCGGTCGCTGAGGATATTATGGATGTCGGGCAGACGATGGTGGGTCTGGAGGACAAATTCATCGAACTCGCCTTCGGCGTTGGCGATGTGCAGGGGATGACGGAGAAGGATATTAAATCCTATGTCCGCTACATCTGCGATTGGCGGATGACACAGCTGAAATTGACCCCGGCCTATGGCTATTTTACCGGGTCTAACGGCGAATACGAGCAAGCGAAAGAACACCCGCTGCCGTGGCTTTCGGCGATGTTAAACGGTGTGGAGCATGCAAATTTCTTCGAAGCGCGCGCGACTGAATATTCTAAAGCCGCAACCAAAGGCGATTGGCACGGCGACAGCGGTGTTTGGGCGGCGTTTGATTCGATGAAGAAGAAGGAAGTCGCTTAAGTGGCCGAAAAAGAACTCGTCATTAAAGTCGTGGCCATGCCGGGCGATACCAACCCGGACGGAGAAATGTTCGGCGGCTGGATCATCAGCCAGATGGATTTAGCCGCCTATCTCCATGCTCGCAAACTCACCAAGACAAAAGTAGTGACGGTCGCCATTGACAATATTGTTTTTCACCGCCCCGTACTGGTCGGTGATTGCCTGATTTGCTATGCCACCACCGAAAAAATCGGTCGCACCAGCGTGACAGTGAAAATTGATGCAGTGGTGGAACGCAAGGAAAGCCACGCCACCGAGCAAGTCACCGAAGGACGCTTCGTATTCGTGGCCATCGACGCAGAACGTAAACCACTCGCATTTGCGAAATAGTTGATAGTTGCGCCAATTGAATGTGGTTGCGGGTGCGCGATTTAGCTCAAACTTTAACACCCCAACGAACCCGCCTACGCTTATAGTTCAGATTCCTATGAAGGGAGGGCAGTGCGATCTTATTGTGAAGAAGTCACTGCCTATCGCTGCTTAGTTGCACGCTCGGCTGGGGTAAAATATGCCAACGATCATAAACGGGTTATTACTACGGCGGATATGCCAATGCTTGTTCGTTCCGAGAAATAGGTAGACATCACGGTTTCTGGTAAGCTGGTGGAGGTATTTCTCTTTTAAAATGCTGGCTATTTTTGCCTTTCTAGCGCCATGCTTGCGGATGAGCTTGCGGCACAACTGATACATTTCCCAATCTAGTATTTGTAAAGTGCTACGCTTGCCAAGCTGGTCAACGAACGTATAGTAAAATTTGAAAGGTACGGCCTGCACAAGCCGCTCGGCCTGTTCTTTTGATATTTGTCGCTTCAAAGTACGCAGTTTATTGCTGCGATCACTGAGCGAAGTATCCCATTCTACGGAAAAGCCAATAATACGCTTTGGCTTGAACGTGGCAAGCGACGTGGATTGCTTGGTATCCCGCGCTTCGTGAATGAGGGTGTCGAGATTGTAATAGACCTTGCTGAGCACGAGCTTTTTACGCTCCTCCCATGCTTGTCCCGTATCGAGGCAATGCAGAGGCTTAATCTCTCCCGCCAGCCGATAGCTTTCTGGGCGTGGGTCACGGGTGTCTTTGATGATTTTTGCTTCGATCCATTGGTGTTTTTTGAATCGCCTTGCTTTATCAAGCACACGAAAGGGCACAGGATAAATGCGAATCCACTTTCCTTCCTCAAGCAAGCCAGCCAGCCGTGCATACGGTTTCGATATGCTTGGAAGAAAGCAGCGGATAGGTTTTTACTGTGATGAGGATTTTAGCGCGCTCTGTTTTAGGTGGTTCAAGTGTTTGCATGATTCTAAGTGTTCGATTTTATAGGTGAAATGCTCCCGTGCTTTAAGTGCTTTAGCAACACGGCTGCGGTGGCAATGATAAGGATCAGCCTCAAAACAGGTGATGGCGACATGAGACGTTTTGAAGCCCACTAGAATTGATTTAATTTTTCAAACATATTCAGCCAACACTCGCTGTTAGATGGGGTGAGACATATATATTTTGAACTGCTTTTCAAGCGGCAAGAAGAATGTGGTCACTGCCCCAGCACATCTTGGCGGGTGGAGCCGACGATGGCGAGCGCTTCGTCAATGAGGTCGGCAGGAACATTTAACTCCTGCATGGCGGATTTCAGGTGGGTGGCAACGAGGTCAAAATGGCGGTCATTTAACCCATGTGAGACTGCACCGGCATGAGCGGTGCGGAGTGATTTTCCAGAGTAATGGTTCGGACCGCCGAAAGCGTAGGTCACAAAAGCGGATTGGCTGAGGCGCAACCTATCTACATCGATATTATCGAAAAAAGGTGCGAGTTCTTCATCATCCAAAATCTTGTCGTACATTTTGATGACGGTGGCTTTCACCGCAGCCTCACCGCCGATGCGTTCAAATAATGGTTTGCTCATGTGTGTTCTCCTTTATGAGCAACTATAGCCCACACATATTACTGTGCATCTTTTATTTTTCGGTAAAAGGTGGATTTGGCAATGCCCAGTATATCCGAGGCTCTCGTGATGTTATTTTCAAAATGAGTGAGCATGGTGCGCAGTGTTTCTGTCTCAATTTCGGACATGGTTTTGAAACTCCCATCCACATGGCGCATGTTGATGTGCAGTAGCTGCGGTGCACGACGTTCGGCAGGTTTTTCTACGCTCGCTGATTCGTGAATCTGCTCTAATATGGCGCGGTCGATAGAATCGCTATCGGCCAGCACCAGTGCGCGGTGAATAAGCCCTTCCAACTCGCGCACATTGCCCGACCATGATTGATGCATTAGATAATCAATGGCATCTGGTTCAAGCGATTTGGGAGTTAAACGATCAGAAATTGCAATGCGCTGAATGAAATATTCGGCGAGTGGAATGATATCTTCTTTATGTTCGCGTAAGCTCGGAATAGTGATAGGCAGCACGTTGAGGCGGAAATATAAATCCTCACGGAAGCGTCCCGTTTGCACATCACGTTTAATGTCGCGGTCGGTGGCGGAGATGATGCGCACATTCACTTTAATGGGCTTACCGCCACCCTGCGGTTCAATTTCTTTCTGCTGCAACACACGCAGCAAGCGCACCTGCGCGTCGGGTGAAAGTTCGGTGATGTCATCGAGAAATAGTGTACCACCTTCGGCCGCGCGGATTTTTCCTGTTTGTCCTGGCACACTCGCGCCAAACAATGTTTGCTCAATATTATGCGCCATCGTGCTGCAATTGAGCGCCACAAACGGCGCAGTTACGCGCTTGCTTTCACCATGAATCGTGCGGGCAAAAAGCTCCTTACCCACACCCGTTTCACCCATGAGTAGCACGGGAACATCGCTTGCCGCCGCCTTGCGCCCGTAAGCGACCGTTTGGGCAAGTCCTGCGTTGTGACCAATCAAGTCAGAGAATGCGACCGCGCCTTCTTTGTCGCGTTTGAGTTTAGAAAGTTCCTGCGAGAGCGCCGAAAGGCGAATGGCATTCTTAATCGCAATATCGAGGTGTGAAGGATCAGGTGGCTTCACGATAAAATCACTCGCCCCTTCCTTGATGGCTTTCACGGCGATGTTCGTATCATCGCTACTGGTGAGCATCAGCACAGGAAGATCAGGGCGATATTTGCGGATGGTTTTAAGTGCTTCAAACCCGTCCATGATAGGCATGTTGATGTCGAGCAGTACTGCGTTTATTTCTCCGACATTGCTTGCTTGAACACGGGCAACCGCTTCTTCACCATTGGAGGTTGAAACCACCTTGTAACCGAGCTTTTTAGAAAGCAGCATCGAGAGCATTTTTTGCTGCACGGGGTCATCTTCGGCAATCAGAATGGTATCAGCCATAAATTACCTTTTTAGTTTAAGTACGCTGGCTTTGCCGCGCAAAGCCGCCGCTTTCGGCAACGGCTTTGGTTTCATTTATTGCGACTCGAAAGTTGCAATAAATGAAACCTCCAAATCGGATTATTATGAGAATATAACATATTTATTTCTCAAAATCGAACGTTATTTTGAGAATATTGTGCGACGAATAACAATAACATATTGATATTGCTTGATTATGATTTCTAAGAAAAGTTTGAGATAATGAACTTATAGAAGGAAAAATGGTTATGCTGCTTATAAACGAACATGTGGAACCCAAATTAGCCGAAGCGCTGGAAGCGCTCAAAGCTGATCCAAAAACCTCGCGCTGCATTTTCTTTAATTTGAGCGGCAGCAATCTTGTTACGGACGATTTCAAAGAAAAATTGTTTGAATTGGCGCAGCGTCATTTCCCAACCATTGATGCACATATTTACCTATGCGGGGATGGAGACATCTTCATCCTCGCACCCACCATCCCTCTCAAAGATGGGAAAGAGTTTATCCTGAGTATTGGCGGACTCTTAAATAAACCCGTTGGTGATGAGTGGGTGGGTTTCTATGAAGTATCGCTACAGATAAACAAGCTGCTCGCCATTGTAGAGCAGAAACTGGAGTGCGCGCGCATTGCCGAAGAAGCAAAACGCAAATTGCTTGAGCAGCAACAACAAGAACGCAAACGTCAGGCGATATTAAACGGCGGCGTAAACGGCAAATCGGACGATATTAAACATCGTCGCACGAGCCGTGCAAAGCCTGAGTTGATGATGATTGAGGATGACGCGTTTTCACGCCGCTTGGTGGAAAACGTACTGCAAAAACAATATGCGCTTACGGGTCTTGGTGAGGCGACCTATGCGCTGGATACTTATGCTCGCATCGCGCCAGATTTATTGTTCCTCGACATCAATTTGCCGGATGTCACGGGGCATGAATTGCTCGAAAAAATCCTGAAACTGGACCCTGATGCCTATGTCATCATGCTTTCTGGCAATGCCGACCGTGACAATATCATGCAAGCCATGAGCAAAGGTGCCAAAGGTTTTATCGCCAAGCCATTTACCAAAGAGAAATTGTTTCAGTACATCGACCGTTGCCCAACCATCGCGCAAAAAGGAAAGGAATAATGTTATGTCTACGCTTCACACCACAGATGCTTACGATTTCGGAGATATCTCATCACTTAAGGAAGTGTTTGCTGAAGCAAAACAGCGGCGTAAAGGGCGATACCCACAACATGTGATGGTGGTTGAAGACGATCCTCTCACACGCCGCATTGTCACGGGTACCTTCAAGGAAAATTATGCTTTGATTACCGCCGTCAATGCACACGAGGCCGTTGCCGACTATCTTGCTTATGCACCGGATGTGGTGTTTCTGGATATTGGGTTGCCCGATGCCAGCGGGTTTGCGGTATTGCGTCAAATTATCGCTTGCGACCCCGACGCATATGTAGTGATGTTCAGCAGTAATCACTGCTCGGAAAATGTTGACAAGGCCATGCACGCAGGCGCGTCTGGATTTGTCGCCAAACCGTTTAACAGGGAAAACTTAAGCAGCCATATTCGTGGTAGTGCGGTGCATCACCACAAACCATGTTCATAAAAGAGGCTTTATGACCAAAGAAAAACGCAACGTCTTGTGGTTTTACGTGTCGCTTGGCGTTCTTGCGGTGACGGCGCTTATCCACGTAGCCCTTGATCCTCCCAATTCGATGTTTGATTGGATGTCCAACATTGCTTTTGTCGGATCGGTTGCCTTTCTGCTGACCATGACGGTGTTTATGTTCCGTCCACAACTACGTTTGATCGCGGAATTTCGTGAGCGTGCAATGTTGCTGGAAACAGTCATCCAAAGCGCCAACGATGCGATTCTTATTACCAAAGCGGATGTGAGCAACCCGGGGCCAGAAATCATTTATGTCAATGACGCTTTTACAAAAGTCTCCGGCTACACGGCGGAAGAAGCCATAGGTCAATCACCTCGATTTCTGCAGGGCGAGCAAACAAATTCCGATACGCTGATCGCCATTCGCACAGCCCTTGTGCAGGGCACGGATTTTAATGGGGAGCTGTTGAACTATAGTAAAACTGGCGTACCGTATTGGCTTGATATCAGCATCGTGCCGATTAAAAATTCTTTCGGTATCATTACCCATTTTGCGGCGATTGAACGCGATATTACGGCACTTAAGAAAACTGATCGCGAGTTTAAAGACACGATGATTCAGTTAAAACGTGCGAATCTCAAAACAGAAGCCGCCGCACGCGATTTGCAGGAAAGCCTTGAAAAAGCTGAGGCCGCCAACAAAGCAAAAGGTGATTTTCTGGCCAACATGTCGCACGAATTACGCACCCCAATGAACGGCGTGCTTGGTATGGCGCAACTCCTTACCGATACGTCACTCGACACGGAGCAGAAGGACCTGGTGTCTACCATCAATAGCTCCGGCGAAAATCTACTTATGTTGCTTAACGATATTCTTGATTTCTCGAAAATCGAGGCGGGCGCACTGGTGTTGGAAAATATCGCGTTTAACTTTATCGACGCTCTGCATAAAACGGGGAACTTGCTGCGTCCTCAAGCAGAGAAAAAAGGGGTTGATCTGATTGTAAGCAGCGAATCAGATGTGCCTTCATATCTCTGGGGCGATCCGGGGCGTGTACGCCAAATCATGATCAACCTTGTCGGCAACGCGATTAAATTTACGAGCCACGGGCATGTTCGCATCAAGGCAGGCGTGCAGGAAAATGACAGTGGCGACAGGTTATATGTCGCGGTGGAAGATACCGGCATGGGCATTCCTGCCAATAAACTTAGCGAAATCTTTGAGAAATTCACGCAAGCAGATAGCACCGTTACACGCAAATATGGCGGCACGGGCTTAGGCCTTGCCATCACCAAACAGCTTGTGCAACTCATGGGCGGTGAAATCGGCGTGGAAAGCGCAGAAGGCAAAGGTTCAACCTTCTGGTTTGCGATTCCGTGTAAACCCGCCGAAGCAAAAGACGTGAGCAGCCATACGGAAGAGAGCGTGATACAGTGTCAGGCGGTTGAAAATCGTAAACCTATCGGTGAGGCTAAAGTGCTGCTGGTGGATGACTATCATGTCAACCGCGTGTTCGCTGAAAAACTGCTGCGTAAGTTCGGATTCACGCAAATCGACATTGCGGAAGATGGTGTGCAAGCCATCGAAAAATATCGCACCCATATTTACGATATGATTTTTATGGATTGCCAGATGCCTGAACTCGACGGTTATCAAACCACGCAAAAATTGCGTTTGCTTGAAGATGGCACATCATTTCACACCCCTATTGTTGCGATGACAGCCAACGCCATGATGGGCGACCGCGAGAAATGCTTGAAAGCGGGTATGGATGATTATTTGAGTAAGCCGCTACGTGCCGAACATTTGAAAAAAGTGCTGCAAATGTGGTTCATTTTGGATGACGACAAGGCAACCATCACCGCCAAAAAACCAGAAATAGTCGCGCCGCAGGAAACCGAAGAAGCGCCTGTGGATATGGAACAATTGCGCCTATTCACCGATGGTGACCCCGCGGAAGAAAAAGCGCTCGCCGATTTGTTTTTAGAACAAGCGGAAGCGATGATTGTCATCTTAGAACAAAGCATGGGTGCAGATAAACACGAGGCGTGGAAATCCGCCGCCCACCGCTTCAAAGGCTCATCAGGTAATCTAGGTGCGATGAAATTACACCACCTCTGTAAACGCGCTGAGTTCCATTTCGAGGATAACGATACTCAAAAACTCGAAATGCTCACCGCCATTAAAGCAGAAACAAAACGGGTGGAGGTATTTTTTACGCCCACGTAATATCCCCTCAAATGCGGCACCAGAAGATTTTGTGGTTTTCGCCAACGCCCTAAGATTGGCTCTGTGGTTGGTTGCGGGGGCCGCTGACAAGGCTTTCCGCTAACTCATTTGATTCGAAACAAGAACCAGGAGTTCAAATTACCCAGATACCCGAAAGCGTACCCTGAAAGTCGATTTGAAGATATTAGAGTGAGCCTCAATCAAATGCAATCAAAGCTATGTATTCCGCTTTTTGGCTAGTGTATATCGGGATGCAACTATTTGTATTATATAAATATAATTGCCATAAGAAAACTTCTCGAAAGTGTAACATTCATCTTAATATTTGTTAGGTATATTAGAGTATTGTGAAACCCATAGTGCTCCTGCCTTATGACACCTCATTCATCGCCTAAAACGGCGTTCATTACGCGCTTAAAAAAGGCTAGCCGTGCGGCTAGTGCGGATGATTCACTGCGTTGGAATCAGCTGGATGTTGCCAATACGGCCGTTAAGTTTCTGGAGGCTAAAGAAGGAGCATCATTTGATTCATTCGGTAGGGATGTGCCCGAAAATGAATTGCAGACTAAGAAGGGTAAAACGAACGCGGCGATGATCGAATCGTCGCCTGGTAGCGGTAAAACCCGTATCATGGGCGTATTGGCAAAAGTAGCCGCCAATCTGAACGGCTATAAAGATAATGCCGATGCTATCAAAGTATTGTTATTGACGCCGCGTCTAGATCTAAACCAGCAAACCCTTAAAGAGCTTGATAAAGAGTTGGGAATTAAGGATGAAGATGTTGCAGTTTTTGATAGCAATCAAAGCATAGCCCAGAAAAAACGCGCAGGCAGCGCTCCTGTATTGGTAGGTACCTACCAATCTCTCACTAAAATGCTGCAAGAAGGGGTGATTTCTCTCGATCCTTCCTCACCTCAGTATCGAGGCCTGGTGCTGATGGACGAAGCACATGAATTGCAGGATTTTTCATATCAGCCCAAACCGGGTGCAACGCCACTAAACATTGCGTCGTTCGTGAACGATCACCAAATGACGTTTCTGTTTACGGGAACAGACGATGGTGTCAGTCAACGTCACTTTGGGGGTAAAGTCCCAACCATTTATTCTAAGCGTTTGGTAAAAGCGTATAACGAAGATTTAACCTGCGAGTACATTCAACCTGGGTTAGTTGACATTGGAGTGAAGACCCGGGACTGGAAAGAGCATATTGATGAAGCCAAAAAAGATACTGGGGAACACCATCAGGAATTACTCGAATATTTTTCGGGTCATCCCAAGGTAATTGAGGCAGCTGTGGAGACGCAGCTGACAGCCAAAGAACCTTACATGGGACCACTTAATCGCTACAAATCTATTTTCTTCGTCGATGGCAAAAAGGCTGGGGAAGATGGCGCCAAATACTACAATAAACGCGCCAAAGAACTTGGCTTAACAACACTCAAAGCAGATTATATCAATGCGGATACCAGTAAAGACGAGCGCAAACGGATTTTGCGTGAATATAAAGCTGGAATAATCACCGCATTGTTTAATGATAGAATTTTGACATTCGGCTTCGATGACCAAGAAACGGCAGTGATCCATGATTTGAAAATGCACGATCGCAACGCCCGTGCGCTCGCTAAAATGGAGCAAATCTTCACGCGCGGCACACGTAAATGCAAGGGGTTTAAAGACAAGTACGGCATCGAGAAGCAAGCCTTATTGCTGAGTTATCGTCCCATAGGTCCAGACGGTGAACCCGTAAACCTACTCACTGCGGCGGATTTGTTGCAAGGTCTTCGAATCAAACCAAGAGAATTGGGAGATGATGAAGGCTGGGGAAAAAATGAAGGCGAGAAAGAAAAAAAGAAACCCCGCTCTGAACCGTCCAATGAATTTGATGTTCATATCCATTTCGATTTCGGCGAACAAATGCACATCGCCGAGGTTATGCGTCAGGCGCATGAGGCGGCTCTACGGGAGGCGGAAGCCGCAAAAGAAATTCCGAGGACTGAAGATGGAAGAGACTATGTCAGAGGACCTGATTATCAAGATACATTGAAATATGCTTACTTCTACAAAGAGATTAAGAGAGCTGAAGAAGAGAAGGGGGAATATACAATAGAAGAAAAATCAGCTGTTCCCTTAGGTAAGATTAGAATGATACATGGAGTAAAAGGGTATATCCATCCAGACGTAGCAGCAGATCTTGAAATTCGGTTTTTGCGAAATAAAAACACTGAGATTCCTAAAACTGATGACGGTCGAGACTATATTGAAGCACCAACATCTGCCAATCAGGGGATAAAGTATCTATTTTATACCGGTTTAATAAGGAGCATGGAAAAAGACGGCTTCCATCTGCCGGATAAAGGAATTTCTGTCCAAGCGAATGAAATTAAAGCGGGATACCAGCGAAGAAAATATATTCACCCGGATGTTGCGGCATGGTTAGAGGAGCGTTTTGTTGCAGAAAAACAAACTGAAATTCCTGTTACCAACGATGGGCGTAAATATATTTCTGCACCGAACTCACACGATGATAATATCAAATCTAAGTTTTTTAGCGAGAAAATCAAAGCTGCACAGGCGAACGGTTCTTATAATGTTAAGGATAAACCTGCAGTTCCAAGCGATAAGATTGCGTTGATAATCTGGCGTACAAAATATATTCATCCAGATGTAGCTGCTGATCTAGAGAAAGTATTTGCAGCAGAAAAAGTAACAGAAATTCCTACCACTAAAGATGGAAAAGAATATGTACTAATGCCTCCCGGGCATGAATTGGTTAAGCGAAGATTCTTCGATGATAATGTTGCATCAGCGATAAAAGCTGGAGGATATAAATTAGAGAGTAAGCAGACTATTCCATCCGATAAAATAGCCGTTAAATGTAAAAGGGCAAGATACATCCATCCCGACGTAGCGGATGATCTGGAGAAAAGATTTTCTCTCGAAAAATACACAGACATACCCACTACTGAAGATGGACGAGAATATGTACAGGGACCAACTGCAAGTAAAGAAAAGATAAAATATAACTTTTTCTTCCAGAAAATTAAAGATTCTGAAACTGCAGGAAGTTATAAGGTAAAAGGGAAGTTAGATGTCCCATATGATAAGATTACAGCTACGTATGATGCTAAAAAATATATTCATCCAGATGTTGCGGAAGATATAGAGAAACGTTTTTCCCTCGAGAAGCGTACAGAGGTGCCAACCACTACAGATGGCCGTGAATATGTAAAAGGACCTCATTCAATGAATGAGATTCCGAAATATGCCTTCTTTAGGAATAAAATTAAAAATGCTATTACAAATGGTGCTTATGTTTTGGAAGGCCAATTAAGTCTGCCCTCTGAGCAAGTCTCGGCGAAATATAATAAGGAAGTGTATATACATCCGGATGTAGCTGCAGATCTGGAGAAGCGGTATGAAAAAATAAGTCCAGCAAGTATTCCTACCGCCGAAGATGGCCGTGAATACATAGCATTGCCACATTCAGAACAAATGCATTCAAAGGCTGCATTTTTCTATTTGAGAACTTCGAAAGCCAAAAAGAGCGGGTATTATACACTGGAGGGAAAACCCGCAATTCCAGCGGATGAGATTATTAAAACATTCAATCATAGAGGCTATCTTCATCCTGATATAGCAGCAGACATAGAAAATCAGTACGAGATGCTTGCTAAGAAGAAGGTGCCTGCCACAAATCATACGGATCAAGTCAAACCACGCTCTTTGAAAACCGACAGCGCCGACCTCAAACGCACTGGACGTAGCCTTGGCGGGGAAAAATAGTGGAAATGACTTTATGATACATCCTTCACCTAAAACAGCATTTGTTACCCGCTTAAAGAAAGCTAGCCGCGCTGCCAGTGCGGATGAATCGCTGCGCTGGAACCAGGTGGATGTTGCCAATACGGTCGCTAAGTTTCTGGGGGCTAAAGAAGGAGCGTCATTTGATTCATTCGGGAAGGACATTCCCGAAGATGAATTGCAGACAAAAAAGGGTAAAACGAACGCAGCGATGATCGAATCATCGCCTGGTAGCGGCAAAACTCGTATTATGGGTACGCTGGCGAAAGTAGCTGCCAATTTGAACGGCTATAAGGATAATACTGATGCTATCAAAGTGTTGCTATTAACGCCACGCCTAGACTTAAACCAACAAACCCTTAAAGAGCTCGATGAAGAACTGGGAATTAAGGACAAAGATGTTGCGGTTTTTGATAGCCATCAAAGTATGGCGCAGAAAAAACGTGCAAAGCATGCTCCTGTATTGGTAGGCACGTACCAATCCATCCCCAAAATGCTGCAAGAAGGTGTGATTTCACTTGATCCTAAGTCGCCTCAATACCGAGGACTGGTGTTGATGGACGAAGCACATGAATTGCAGGATTTCTCGTACCAACCCAAACCGGGGGCAACGCCTTTAAATATCGCGTCGTTTGTGAACGATCACCAAATGACGTTTCTGTTTACGGGGACAGACGATGGTGTAAGCCAGCGGCACTTTGGGGGTAAGGTCCCTACCATCTATTCCAAACGCCTAGTCAAAGCGCACAATGAGGGGTTGACTTGCGAACATATTCATCCTGGCTTGGTGGATATTGGAGTGAAGACGCGCGATTGGAAAGAGCACATTGACCAAGCCAAAAAAGATGCTGGGGAACACCATCAAGAATTGCTTGAATATTTCTCGGGTCACCCGAAGGTGATTGAGGCGGCGGTAGAAACGCAGCTGACGGCCAAAGAACCCTACATGGGACCACTTAATCGCTACAAAGCCATTTTCTTCGTGGATGGTAAAAAACCCGGTGAAGATGGTGCCCACTATTATAACAAGCGCGCCAAGGAGCTTGGACTAAACAATCTCAAAGCGGATTATATCAATGCGGATACCAGCAAAGACGAGCGCAAACGAATTTTGCGTGACTATAAAGCTGGAAAAACCACAGCAATATTTAATGACAGGATTCTGACATTCGGTTTCGATGACCGCGAAACGGCGGTAATTCATGATTTGAAGATGCACGACCGCAATACACGCGCGCTTGCCAAAATGGAGCAAATCTTCACACGTGGCACGCGCAAATGCGAATGGTTTAAAGATAAATACGGTAGAGAAAAACAGGCACTTTTGCTTAGCTACCGCCCTATAGGTCCTGACGGTGAACCGGTCAATCTGCTCACGGCAGCAGACTTGTTACAAGGGTTGCAAATAAAACCGAGAGAGTTTGGCAGGGGTGATGGGTGGGAGTTTAATGGCGATGGAGAGAAAAAGAAGAAATCCCGCTCTGAACTTTCCAATGAATTTGATGTGCATATCCATTTTGATTTCGGTGAACAGATGCACATTGCCGAAATTATGCGCGAGGCGCATGAAGCGGCACTGCGTGCGGCGGAAGAGGCAAAAGAAATTCCTAAAACCGATGATGGGCGGGAATATGTAGCAGGTCCATTGGTTCTGGCTGAAGGATTAAAATATCAATTCTTTAATAAAAAAATTAAAGCTGCAGAAGCAGTTGGAGCCTACACTACAGCCGAGAAAGTAACTGTTTCGGCAGATAAAATTAGAACAAATCATAAAAGTGCAGCTAATAAATCCTATATTCATCCTGATGTGGCCGCAGATTTAGAAAAGCAATTTGCAGAGGTAAAACATACTGAGGTCCCTAAAACCAATGACGGGCGGGAATATATTGAAGGACCATCATCCGGCAATGAACAGATAAAATATCAATTCTATACCAATCTAATAAAGAAGATGGAAACAGACGGCTTCCATCTACCAAATAAAAAGATTTCTGTTCAGGCGAATAAAATTAAAGCAGCATACCAGCGAAGAAGCTATATTCACCCGGATGTTGCGGCATGGTTAGAGGAGCGTTTTGTCAGAGAAAAACAAATCGAAATTCCTGTTACCAATGATGCGCGTAAATATGTTCCTGCCCCAGACTCAAACAATGATGGTATCAAATGGAGGTTTTTTAGTCTAAGAATCAAAGCTGCCCAAGCGAACGGTTCTTATACTATTGAGGGTAAGCCTGCAATTCCAGGCGATAAGATTGCGGTGATGGTCTGGCGGACAAAATATCTCCATCCGGACGTAGCTGCTGATCTAGAAAAAACATATGAAGCAGAAAAAGTGACGGAAATTCCTACCGCTAAAGATGGAAGGGAATATGTGCGAATGCCGCTTGAGAGTGAATTGGTTAAACGAAGGTTTTTCAATAACAATGTCGCATCAGCGATAGAGGCAGGAGAATATAAATTAAAAGGTAAGCGTGCTATCTCAGCCGATCAAATAACTATTATGTATAATCGCACAAAATACATCCATCCTGATGTAGCGGACGATCTTGAGAACAGATTTTCCCTCGAAAAACATACAGAAATACCCACTACTAAAGATGGACGAGAATATGTCCAGGGTCCCATTGGTAGTATAGAAAAGATAAAATATAAATTCTTCTTCCAGAAACTTAAAGATGCTGAGGCAACAGGAAGTTATAAAATAAAAGGGAAGCGTGATGTCCCAAGCGATAAGATTACAGCAATTTATGATGCTAAGAAATATATTCATCCGGACGTTGCGGAAGATTTAGAAACACGTTTCTCACTCGAAAAACATACAGAAATACCCACCACTGAAGATGGCCGCGAGTATATAAAAGGACCTAATACAAGGAATGAGGTTGCGAAGGCTTCTTTCTTTAGAAAGAGAATTAAAGATGCCAGTGCAACTGGAGTATATGTTTTGGAAAATCGGTCAAAACTCGCATCTGATAAAATTTCAGCAATATACAATAAAGAATCATATATACATCCAGATGTAGCTGCAGATCTAGCGAAGCGATATGAAAAAGTAAGTCCTACAAGTATTCCTACAACCGAAGATGGGCGCGAATATGTACCGGCACCCCATACAGAACAAATGCATTCAAAGGCTGCATTTTTCTATTTAAGAACTTCGAAGGCCAAAAAGAGCGGGCATTATACACTGGAGGGAAAACCCGCAATTCCGGCGGATGAGATTACCAAAACATTCAGCCATAGAGGCTATATTCATCCTGATGTAGCAGCAGACATAGAAAGTCAGTATGAGGCGCTTGCTAAAAAGAAAGCGCCTGACACAAACCATACCGATCGGGTCAAACCACGCTCTCTAAAACCCGACAGCGCCGACCTTAAGCGCACTGGGCATCGTCGTGGTGTTGAAGAATAACACATAAGAGCATCTAAAATCCCTCTGTAGTAGGGTTGGTTAAGCCTAGACAGCCGCAAACCGTAGAGTTATCATCTTCCCATGAGCGTAACAGAAAACACGCTCCACCCCTCATCGTACCGTTGGCTATATATCGACTTCAACAGCTATTTTGCGAGCGTGGAGCAGCAATTACGGCCTGAGCTTCGTGGACGTCCGGTTGCGGTGGTGCCGGTGGAAACGGACGCCACATGTGCGATTGCGGCAAGCTATGAAGCCAAAGCATTCGGCATAAAGACGGGGACGCCGATTTATGAGGCCAAGCGCCTGTGTCCTGGTTTGGTATGCGTGTTGGCGCAGCATGAACGCTATGTTGAATATCATCACCGTTTTCTAGAAGAGATCGACCACCATATTCCCGTAACGGCCGTTTGTTCCATTGACGAGGTGGCTTGTCGTCTGATGGACAATGAAACCACCCCCGAGCGCATCACGGAAATTGCACAGGCCATCAAACGCGGCTTGGCAGTCAACATCGGTGAGTTCGTGAAATGTTCGATTGGAGCGG
This sequence comes from uncultured Rickettsiales bacterium, assembly GCA_964405685.1. Classification (GTDB taxonomy): domain Bacteria; phylum Pseudomonadota; class Alphaproteobacteria; order Rickettsiales; family SXRF01; genus CAYOOP01. The sequence continues at coordinate 120,728 of CAYOOP010000004.1, read as the reverse complement.
CGCCTAATCGTTATCTAGCCAAGGTAGCAACGGATTTACAAAAACCGGATGGATTTACGCTCCTTTCCAGGGAAGACCTACCGCATCGGCTGTTTAGCCTGAAACTGCGTGACTTGCCGGGTATTGGCCGGAACATGGAAAAGCGCCTACTAGCGGCAGGCATAAGCGATATGCGGCAACTTTGGCAGTTAGATGCGCAGCGCATGCGTAAGATATGGGGTAGCATCTGGGGAGAGAAGATGTGGCATTTATTGCGCGGCGCTGAGCTCCCTGAGGAAGAAACCACCCGCAGCACGGTAGGTCACAGTCACGTCCTGGCACCAGAGCTACGCGACCCGGTTAAGGCAAGGTACGTTGCGCGACGGCTTACACTTAAAGCTGCAAGCAGACTTCGACGTATGGGTTATTACGCGTCGGCCTTCAATTTATCCGCACGATTGGAGAGTGGTCATCGTGTGGAAGCTATGGGACGCTGTTATAGAGCCCAAGATAGCGTCACCTTCCTACACCTACTGGATAAGGCCTGGAATGGCCTCAGAGGCGAAATAAAGGGCGCTCGTATCAAGAAGGTATCCATCGTGTTACATGGCCTGACCGCTGCCAGTGATTTACAACCCGAATTATTTGCCGAACTCCCAGAGGCAGAATTGAAACAGCGCCTACGTGCCGAAAAGATGTCCCGCGCACTAGATACCATCAACCACCGCTTCGGCCGCGATTCGGTTTCGCTCGGTATGCTACCGTCCCAAGGCCGGAGCTTTTCTGGGACTAAAATCGCGTTTACGCGAATTCCGGATGTGGAGGAGTTTTTGGAATAAGCGCTTAGTTGAGTTATATAAGCATGGAATTGTGTGCAATTGTGCTAGGCTAAAGCTTAGCTGCTTCGTTGAAAGGCAAAACTAAACTGGGGAAAAACTATGGATCTATTCACTTTTGGGAGCAATCTTATAACTGTTATGCTTGGCAGTGGTGCTGCTTTTGGTATTCTTAATTGGTTTTCTGAACGACAAAAACGCACTGAAGAGGTTGAGTTTCTTGCAACACGGTTAGCAGTTCAGTTAGAAGGCTATGCTATAGAGTGTGCGGATAAAGTTTCTGACCATGATACAGCAACAGATAGTGATAATACAGCAGGCGCTGTTATCGGCAAAATTCCAGAATTCCCACCGCTCCCTGAAAGTGAATCGTATAGGTTACTTAAGAGAGATTTATTAGATGAAATGCTGCAGTTTCCCCAACTAAGATTTATGGCTGAGAATGCCGCGATCTTTTGGTGGAATGTGGTTGGCGATCCTGATTCCTGTAGGGTGGCATATAGGGACAATACGATAAGCATGGGAGAAAGAGCTGCTGGCTTAGCGAAGCGACTACGCGAAAAGTATTCTTTGCCAAAACGAACCCTTATTTACGGTGAGTGGGATATATGCAAATTCTTTAATGAAGAATTAGCCAAAATCCAAAAGCGTGAAGAGCGCGTGGAAACTGGTTTTTGTCACTAAAAAGTTGGTTGGTCTATGTCTTCTACCATGTCAAAATTAGCTGTTCCAAATAAGCCTGATCTTCATGCTGCTCTTGGTCGCTTGGCAATTGCACATACCCATCTTGAATTAATGCTACGGTATGTAGTCAAAAGCGTTGCCGAGTTTACAGTTAAAGAAGCACTTGATACTACCAGTACCGATAATATGTCCGACTTACGCGATAGAGTTAAAAAGCTTTTTAAAGAAAAGGCGCCTACGGTCACTGAAAAATCTCAGTTGGACGCTTTATTGGGAGCAGCAAAGCGTTTGTCAGAAAATAGAAATAATTTTCTGCATTCTACATGGTCTGAAACAGAAGCGGGAGAAACTCTTTTGAAGAGTGACAATTACCAATGGGGCTCTGCGCCAACAATTGAACAAGTTGACAGTGTGACAGCGGAAATATTAGAGATCGTAGGTAAACTAAATGATGCTCGATTGAAGGGCTTTATATACGAAGTAATTAAACATTACCGAGAACAGCACGGCTAAAGAGCGATATAGACAGCTGTGAATTTTCAGTATGTCCATAATAAAGCCATGCCCTACTACTCAGCAGAATCCTATCGCCGGTCTGAGCTTTGTGAGTGTCAGGTTGCTGCAGTACTGATAAAAGCGAACTCTATATTGCTTCACCTTGTGATAAAATATGGCTAGCAATTCTTTGGCCAGTTGCATTCGGTCCTGCCCAAATAAGATAATACATGGGGCTATTTCTTGTGTTTCTAATCAGACGCGCCGATGAAGCGTGTCCAAATTCTGTCTTCAATCTATTTCTATACCAATTCAGGAGCTTTTTTTGTGCGTCGTTCTTCTTGTTTCTGCCTTTACTTCCGAATAAATCCGCCGATTGCTCCTGGTACATCACGTCAAACCAATCAGGTGAACCGAAATACTCATCCAATATTTTGCGGTGTTCATCCTTAAGTTCACCGTCATTATCAGCTAAGCGATTGATCGCCATGCAGGGAAAGTTAATAAAAACCTCAAAGGACTTGGTAGCTGCTAATCCCTGTATGGTACTCCATGGCACATGAGCACCAAACGGGTCAAGAAATACAACTCCGCGCCATTCTTTCCAATTTATCTTCTTGTTTTCGGCCAATTCGCGCAGATACTCATTACAATTTTTGTCGTAAATTTTTATATTCCGGGATTTATCATAATGCTGTTGCAGCTTGAGCAATTCATTGCGTCGTTTTTCTTTAAGTTCAACGAACACGTAATTTGTAAACGGATGTTGTAAGTCTAAGGCGATACGCGGAGAGCCACGAATAAACTCTTCCTGCTCTTCATCCGCAACTCCACCTAGTAAATCTAGAGCTACTTGTTGGTCAGAAGCCGAGCCTTTTTTACGGATTTTTGCAGTACCGGCACCGGCAAAAGCATCAATATAGACGTAACCTTTGAAATTCTGCTTGCGTAAAACCATCGTATAGGCAGCGAGATAATCTCCTAAGCACTTGAGTTTTTCCTGCGCCCACGGACCGACTTCTGGAACAGTGGGTGTTTTACTCATGCGTATTTTAGGCCTAACTCTTTTTGGCGGGTTGGCAGCTGCATTGGAAATTCGTTCCATTCCTTCCCATCAAGTAGTCTTCCTCCCGTTTTCGGTGTTTTACCGCCCCATTGCTTGAAGAAGAAAGCCACTCCAGCCTTGACACACTGGTTGCGAACATCCAATGCCCATTCCGCTTCCATCGGTCTAGCACCGGGACCGCTTTCACCTCCAACTATAACCCAACTGATACCATCCAGTCCCAATTGCCCTATGGAGCCAATCAACGGTTCTACAGATAAAAATCGAATACCCGCATTTGCGCTCTGCAAATGTGCAATACGAGATTTTGTACGACTATTCTCAACTGATACACCAAACCACATATGCGCAGGTGCTGCGTGGGTTGAGTAACGCTCATTAATGAATTTCTGCATCAACGAACTACGCTTAGTTAATACTTGATAGATATGCCAGTTGGCCTTTTCCATCGTATCAAATACCTTGGCTATGTAGTCTTTTGGTACCTCCTTATGAAAGAGGTCGCTCATGGAATTTACGAAAATCATTCTTGGCTTTTTCCATTCAAGCGGTTGAAGCAACCGGTCAGGGCGTAAGGTCAGGTCAAATCCATTCTCAAATGGATGTCCAGGTACTCCACGGAATCGCTCAGAAAAACGCGCAGCATAACAGTTATCGCAACCAGCACTGATCTTCGTGCAACCCGTAATAGGGTTCCACGTTGCATCCGTCCATTCTATGCTGCTTTTATCTGCCATGCTTCCAGCCTAATATGTTGGTGCCGATAATAAGCGATATTGCATCTTTCGTAAAGCTTACCTTGTATGGCACTTGATTAGTAACTTGCAGAGTAATTCCTTTCAGCTCATTCCCATTATCCAGGATCGAGCGACCCTATAACCGAGCAATAAGACCAATTATCGAAAGTGACTGCGGTTCAGAGGGCGCCCAATCTTTTCCCACTTCTTTAGCCAGCGCTCTAAAATCTTTCGCCCAATCATGTACATTGGCGGTGTGTTCTGTATTGGTTTCAAGATCGGAAATCCAGCATTCAAGAACATCGGCGATAGCTAGCATTTGCTCGTAGTTTAGCTGGTATTTGTTGCTCTCAGCCAACATATCGCCCGAATTTGATTTGAGCTGTGCGGTGTAATCTTTTTCTAATTGTTCCTGGTGGGCTTGCAGCTTCCATGCCTTCTCGTAGACATCGGCAATAGATAAAGCCACTAATAGCCCCATTCCTACGGCTATTGAGGAGTGCGAGTAACCATCAAAATCCCCGTTGATTATTGGCGTTAGGCCTAGTCCGATGACCATGCACAATGAAATGAAAGCCGATCCTATAATGCAGGCGAATAGTTTGGGGTATTTATCGAGCGCCTTTTTTCTAGCGGCAGGTTTATAATGCCAATAGACGACCATCCCACATGAAACCAGTGGTACCATGACCAAACAATAAGCTATGACCGCTATCCACGAAATAGGCGCGGCTTTATATAACTCATACACTTCTTTTCTGCCTTTCATTTGCACCTCACGCCTAATACGTCGTGCAATTGAGCGTGGAGCCGTAGCCGGTGCAGCGGGTGGTGCGCGGTCGGTTTTCTTGTATGCGTTGATTTGCAGAACTGACCATCCCTGACAGGGCGTTGTAGTAGTTGCTCTCTGTCGTCATCATGCAGTTGGCAAAGGCATCCGTCTTGGGCTTGAAGCCTAGCTTTACGCAGCGGTTATGGAATCTCTGCTGGGTTTCTTCTTCCGTTTCGCATCCTGCTAAAATGAACAAAGATAGAATGAGCGCGATATAGGTATGGTTCTTCATGTAGATCTCCCCTTTTATGAATGGTCACCAGCTACGGGTCTGGTGACCGGGGAGTTTATAAACCGCACAAAGTCGGTCGCATTGGCCTTTAGGCAAGCCTTGGACATGCGCCAATACCTCCCCGGCCATATTGGCGAGGGAGGCATCATTACGGCTGATGCCAGCCGCTTTGTGTGGGGTTATAAAGCCCCGGACATTGCCCGTAGCAAGTCCGCGGCCATCATTTCAGAAGCATTCTAAAAAGCAATCACTAGCTACATAGGTTAGTGAGCTGTTTTGTTTGGTTATTTTTCCTAATCTGATTCTTTTGCTATTTTTTGCGCTGATTTGCGCGTTGCGAGTCTGTCAAAAACTATGAAAGCGGTCGAGAATCGTTCAACGTTGACGACGTCGAAATTTTGCGCCGCGTCGCCGCTTTTTTGTCCCACTCTGTATCTCTCTCCTCTAGATTCACTCTCTCTCCTTACTTCCTCTTTCTTTCTATCTACCATCTACCTTTCCGGTTTTACTTAGGTGGGAGAGGTTAGCTCCCCCAGCCCGTAGGTTAAAAAAACCTGGGCTAGGGGAGCTAACCAAGAAGCGGGGATTTCTACCCAACCGGATTACCCGGAGCCTCGAGGTTCTGCAGTCGGGTATTCGCTGCAAAATAGTCAACTCAGGGCAATACCGCCCCCACAGGATGGTCTGACGTTAGCTCTCATCAGTAGCTTTGCTGTGATCCATTCTAGCTACTCTAACTAACCTGCGCCGAATCGGGTCGTCGGTGGACGGGACGCATAAACGCAGGGTAAACTTTTAGGCGGTCTGGCTTAGGAATTCAGGGTGGATTCGTTCATTTATCCACTCATCCACTTCCGTTTCCCGCCAAGCTACGCAACGGGTCGTCAACTTTACGGATGGTGGAAAATCACCGTGTTGCACCTTTCGATAAAGAACGGTTCGGCTTAAGCCTGTCCGATCCATCACTTCACGTATGCGTATTAATCGTTCTGTCATTTGAGCCTCCTTGCTATGTGACGGAGGCATTAGAAACTAACTTTTTACCTGGAAAAACCTTCGTGTGAATTTCGCGGGAAGATTTCTTATATCTTCTCTAAAACAGCAGAGAGCTTGGTTCTCGCGTCGGGATAATCTTTTTCCAGGCTCGTTAAAAGGGCAATCATTGGAGCCTTACGAGATTCGATGTAGCGGTCATACAGAACGCCGTCTTTATTGTTAGACAGTGTTTTCCACGGTTCTTCTTTTGCCAAATGATGGCAAATATTTTCGATGGTAACCCGCTTTTTCTGGGTTTTAGCAACTTGCTTTTTTTCTTCTACCGCCAGGTAAAGCTTAGTCAGCCATGTTGAATTCCACGTGCGAGGACGACCGGAGCGAGCTTTAGTTTCAGTTTGAAAGCCGGGGATAAATTGCTGAGCGAGATAGAACGCCAGCAAGAACCAATTATTAGGATCATCACGTTCTAAACCGTAATGTTCAAGTAGCAGCCCCATCTTACGCGTAGATTCCATATATTTATGAGATGTCGAGCGCATTGCCCAAGCTGCATTTTCTTTTTCGGATTGTTCTTTTAACTCTGGCCATATAGCCCTCGCTCCCGCTGAGGGATACGAGGGCTTTGGCTCAATTGTGATAGGTTTAAGCAGCTCTTTGCAAAACTTCTTGCCTGTCTTTTTGATAATTTTCTTGGTCATGGCTGGGCATTATAGCGATGCCCTGGTACTTTTCTTCTAAATAATCACCCCACCATTGCACCATCGCTACTCGCTTTTTCATATGGGCAGCGTGATTATAGGATGCTTGAACCTTATTTCCGGGAGTATGAGCCAATTGGCGTTCAATAACATCCGGCCGGAAATCATTCTCGTTCAGTATGGTTGAGGCCGTGGCTCTAAATCCATGGGGTACTACTTGGCCTTGGTACCCCATAACCTTGATAGCCTTGAGCAACGTCACATCCGAAATGGGTGTGAAGAAATTCTTCCTACCCGGAAATAGTATTGTGCTTTTACCGCTAATTTTGCGGATTTGATGAATCACTTCCAGCGCCTGAGTTGAAAGCGGAACGGTATGTTCGATTTTCATTTTCATGCGTTCGTCCGGAATAACCCACTTGGCATTTGCAATATCAATTTCTTCCCAACGGGCACCGCGCAATTCTCCTGGCCGGACAAATGTGAGCATTAGAAGTTTTAAAGCCAGGCGGATTATTTCCTTGCCTTGATATTGTTCTAAGCTCTGGCAGAAGCCAGAAAGCTGCCTTTCTTTGAGATACGGGCGGTTTCGAGCTCTATGTGCCTTAATCAAGCCAGATAACCCTACTGCTGGATTATCCGTACAAAGTCTGTTCAAGAGCGCATATTCAAAAACAGCAACGCAATACTGGTTCATTCGCTTGGCTACATCTAATGCTCCGCGTGCTTCGATGTTTTGCAAAGCGTTCAGAATATCGAGGCGGTTTATCTGATTGATAGGTTTCTTGCCGATGTACGGAAAGATGTCTTTCTCCAATCGACTTAAAATATTTGCAGCATGTTTTGGAATCCAATTTTGCTTACTGTGCCATTCTCGAGCCAAGGCTTCAAAATTGTTCTTATGCTCATATTTGAGTTTAAGCTTTTCAGCTTTCTTGCGCTCGCTAGGGTCGATGCCATCTTGAAGTAGCTTTTTTGCTTGGTCGCGCGCAGCACGTGCATCCGCCGTGCTGAGTAAGGGGTATTGACCGAGGGTTAGAGTTTTGCATTTGCCCATAAACCGATAATGGTACTGCCAAATTTTGGTGCCGCTGGTGCGTACTAAAACGCGAAGGCCACCTTCGTCGGTCAGCTTATAGTGTTGCGCTTTCGGTTTTGCGTTCCGAATCGTTGTTTCCGGTAGTTTTGTAATGATTTTAGGCATCGTTCCATTCTCCTGATGTGAAATTGCGTACCCTATCCCGTACCCTAAAAAACAGGGTATTTCCCGGTTAGCACCGGAAAAAAGTGGGACAACGAATTTCGGATAACCCTATGAAGATATTTGGGTTTTGGAACTTTTTGGGATGTCTTGAAATCAATGAGTTGGTTGCGGGGGCCGGATTTGAACCGACGACCTTTAGGTTATGAGCCTAACCGACAGCATGTTGACCTATCATTATTTATCGTGATAACCGTTGACTAATCAATAGATTAGTGGTTTCGTGTGTTTTGTCAAGATAGACGAATTTACCCCTATTTTGATGACAAATGCGGCACCAGTGCGGCACCAGAAATGAGGCGGTCTTATGAAAAAACAATCATTTACCAAGAAAACCCTCTCTAATATTGCGGCACCAGAAACGGGTCGAATTTATGTTCATGATGGATCTGAAAAAGGACTTTCGGTGTATGTGACGCCAAACGGCGCGGTCACTTTCTTCGTGCGCAAGCGCATCAATGGTCGCGATGAACGGATTGTGATCGGGCGATTCCCCGACATCAGCATTGAGCAGGCGCGACAAAAGGCGATGGAAATAAAATCGCAGGTGGCGCTGGGTAAAGACCCCTCCGAAGATAAAAAGCGCCTCCGCGCAGAAATCACCTTCGGCGAAATGTTTCAGGAATATATGGAGCGTTACAGCAAGAAGCAAAAACGCTCATGGAAATTTGATGAGCGCGAGGTGAATAAATTCTGCTCGCATTGGTTTACGCGCAAAGCGAGCCATATCAGCAGACAGGAAGTGCAGATATTGCATGAGCGCGTGCATGATAATAACGGGCTGTATCAGGCCAACCGCATTTTGGAGCGTATCAGCGCCATTTATAACCGCGCCATACGATGGGGATGGGAGGGAACAAATCCGGCGCGTGGTGTCAAAAAGTTCAAAGAAAAATCACGCGACCGTTTCTTGAAGCGTGACGAAATGCCGCGTTTCTTCGCAGCCTTGGCCGAAGATGAAAACGAAATCGCGCGTGAGTTCATCCTGCTTTCCCTGCTCACCGGCGCACGCAAAGCGAACGTGCTTGCGATGCGGTGGAACGAAATCAATTTTGACATGCAGGAATGGCGCATACCGGAAACGAAAAACGGTGAGTCGCACACCGTGCCGCTTTCCGATCAGGCAATTGAGATATTGGAGCGCAGACGAGCAGCCACCAACAGCATGTTCGTTTTCCCAAGCAACGGCAAAACAGGGCATTATGCCGACCCTAAACGCGCATGGGAGCGTATTTTGAAACGCGCCAACATCGCTGATTTGCGGATTCATGATCTGCGCCGCACGCTGGGAAGCTGGATGGCGGCGACCGGCACTACCACTGCCATCATCGGCAAAACATTGGCGCATAAGAGCGTGCAAGCCACCAAAATCTATGAGCGGTTGGATTTAGACCCTGTACGCGCATCCGTGAATCGCGCCACCGATGCGATTATGGATAGCGTTAATAACGCGACGCGCAGGAGGTAACATGCAAGCGTTGAAAATCAGAGCTGTTGTTTATTCCGCACCATTTCAGTATCTGCATCCGCTGAAATCGCGGCCACCCAGTGAAATTACGTGGGATCATGTGGCGCGGATTCAGGCCAATGCACGCATGGGGTTGGACGGTCTGAAATTGCCTCAGATTATGCAGATCGCCGATGCTTTGGTGGGCAGTATGGAATCATTTTACAATGATTGTGAGTTTCTGCGTTGGATGGGGCATGTCGTGCCTGCAGGCGCTAACTACTACAATTTACACGCAGCTGGCAATGTGCCTTCGCCAAATGACTCGCCTTTTTCTGATGTCGAGATCGTGGCGGGATATTGCCTGAAAGACATGGCACTCAAATACACACCCGCGCAGATTTTTGCCGTATTTGCGCTTATGAAACTGGATGAGATGGAGGAGCGTCATCGTTATTACCGCAAAAATCCTAAGCGCACGATTGATTTAGAAATGGCGGGTGGTGCATTGTGTGAGGCAATGGAGGCATTGTCGGCAGCCTATTCAGCATTCCGCATCAAGCAAGCGCAGGAAAATGAGAAAACGGTGAAGAAGCGCATCGCGGCACATGCGGCATCAGGCCGCACAAAAAAATATGTGGCACTGAAAGAGGCCGTGCTGAAAAAATACGCCGCTGGGAAGTACCCATCACCACATGCTGCTTCCGTCAGAATCTGGGAAGATATACGCACAAATTCCGATAACTACCCGACGTGCTACCTAGTTAACTCACGCGGTCAGGCGACCATTTATGGATGGATACGCTCTGCGATTTCTGCCAAATCCAAGAAAGACGCTCCTAAAGGCAATAAATAGCAGTATTATTTATATAATACATATTGTTAATGTTATAGAACTGGATAAACAAGGTAGATATTACAAAGTTTGACTTTGCGATTTCACTAATATAAAATGAGCCAATGTTACAGCGACACGTCACACATCAGATCATTTCAGACCTCGAATACTTCCCAGTAGTGGGCATTGTTGGTCCACGGCAAGTGGGGAAGACGACGCTTGCGAAAATGGTCGTAAAGCAAACCAAATCACAGCATGAAAGTATTTACCTCGACCTTGAGCTTGATGCGGATCGTCGCAAATTATCCGATGCTGAAACCTACCTGAAGTACCATCAGGATAAATGCGTGGTGATCGATGAGGTGCAGCGTATGCCGGAATTGTTCCCGCTGCTGCGTGCGCTGGTGGATATAGAGCGCAGACCTGGGCGGTTTATTCTGCTCGGTTCTGCTTCGCCTGAAATGATTAAGGGCAGCTCGGAAACGCTTGCCGGTCGCATCGCTTATACCGAACTCACCCCGTTTTCATGGCCAGAAGCCTCTGGCACGGTGACAATGAATCACCACTGGATGTATGGCGGATTTCCGCAGGCCATGCTTGCTGGGAAACCAGCCTTTGCAAATCGCTGGCTGGAATCATTTACCAAAACTTTTATCGAGCGCGATTTACAAGAATTGGGGCATCAAATCTCTGCGCCGCTTGTCGCGCGTATGCTAGAAATGATTGCAAGCCTCAACGCACAACTTCTCAAGCAAAGCGATCTGGCGACATCTTTGGGCGTAAGCCAGCCCACCATCAGCCGTTATCTTGATTTGCTGGAGGGTGGATTCATCATTCAGCGTTTGCAGCCATATTACGTCAACACAAAGAAGCGGTTGGTAAAGCAACCCAAAATTTACGTGCGTGATTCAGGAATCCTGCACCATTTGCTTGGCATTGGATCAATGGAGAAGTTACTCGGAAACGCGGCTATCGGCGCTTCATGGGAGAGTTATGTCATCGAACAAATTCGCCGAATTTCAGATGGCAAGGCGAAAATTTATTTTTATAAAACACATAAAGGCGCAGAAAGTGACGTTGTGGTGGTGACCGCGCAGGGAAGATACTGTGTCGAGATTAAGCGTGCCGCCACGATTCCGCGTGGTTTCTACGAAGTCATCAAGGATGTAGAGCCAGACGCAAGCTACCTGATTGTGCCGGAGGGTGAAAATTACCCGACGAAAAACGGCATCCATGTCATGAATTGCGACACATTCCTGACGAAAGAATTACCCTATATGATTACGGGCGAGCCAGAACGCCCCTAACATATACGCGAGCGTGCTAAAGTATACGTGAGCGCCGCTGAGCTGAATTTTCACAGCATCCATCCTAGTCCATAATCGACCTCGCTAATCAACCCAAAGCGAGGACTATATGACACAGAAAAATTCAGACCAAATTCAGCAAAACAGCGGCCATCAGATAGATGTTGGTGGCATCAAACGGCCATCACTCATGAGCCGGAAACAAGCGGCGGAATATCTCGGCGTGAAAGAGCAGACGCTGGCTTGCTGGGTGACAACCAAGCGTTATGCGCTGCCTTATGTAAAGGTGGGACGGCTCGTAAAATATCGGCGCGAAGATGTGGATCGGTTCATTTCCGAAAACCGTTTCGATCTTGGTGGCGACAATGAATAGCATCAATTTCCGTGCGATTCATACACATGCCTTGCCATATTTGCCAGCCATCGTGCGCCGGATATTACCGGATGGTCGTTTGCAGGGGCATGAGTATGTGGCGCGTAATCCCAACCGCGCTGATCGGCACTTGGGCAGCTTCAAGGTCAATCTACGCACCGCGCACTGGGCGGATTTTGCGACCGGTGACAAAGGCGGCGATGTCACCTCGCTGGTGGCGTATGTGCTGGCGATGAATCAGGCCGATGCCGCAGTATACATAGAGCGTATCACCGGAGGCCATCATGGAACATGACCTCCACCACGACATTTCTCTTGAGCATATCACTTCCGAGGAATTGGAAGCGGCAGTGGCTGCCCTGCCGGGTGCGCCGGAGAAAAAAGAGAAAACGCCGATTGTTCCCGTGCCTGCCGATGCGCCGCCGTGCAATTTCATGCTGCCGGATATTGGCAATCCATCAGTGCTGTATCCATATCATAGCGCGGATGGAGCATTGCTCTGCTACATCGCCCGTTTTGAAACCACCCACCCCGACACCGGCCAGCGCCAGAAGAAGATTCTGCCTGTATGTTACTGCGAATTGCCCAACTGCAAGCGTGGCTGGCGCAGTACTGGGCTGCCAAAACCTCGCCCACTATATAATCTGCCAGAAATAATGACACGCACTACTGCCCCCATACTGGTCTGCGAGGGAGAGAAAGCAGCCGAGGCAGGAAAGCTGCTGTTTCCTGATTATATTTCCACCACGCCGATGCACGGCGCACAATCACCACATCATACGGATTGGTCGCCTGTGAAAGGCCGCGTTGTCATCATCGCCACCGATCATGATGTAGCAGGCGCAGCGTTTGGTGATGCGGTGTATGACTTATGTGTTGCGACTGGTGCAACACCTGTTCTGCATTTGCCCTCGGAGGAGCTGGGTAAATTCCGTGTGGTGGATGGTGTGCCAACGCGCCGTGATGAAGAAATCACACAGGGTTTTGACATCGCCGATCTGCTGACCGAAGGCTGGACAGCGCGTGATACCGCCACCATCGCCAGCCTTATCGGTTTACCCATTCCCTATATCAAGCAAGAGCATTTGCAGTCGTTACAACAAGCGCTCTTGGGCAAAGCATTTCGCATCAAGCCCAGTGGTGTCGAATATGCAAAGCAATACAAAGATGAAAATGGCGAAGATGCCGTAGAGTGGCTCTGGTTTTGCTCTTACCTCGCGATCACGCACCAAACGCGCGACACACACGGACAAAACTGGGGCGTGATTCTTGAGCTGACCGATAATGACGGCAACCGCAAAGAATATATCATGCCGATGTCGATGCTCGCCGGTGATGGGGTGGCATATCGTGAGGAGCTGCTATCGCGCGGCCTACAACTTTCGCCTAAAGCCAACCACACACTGCATAGCTACATCACGCTGGCTTCGCCTAAGGCACGCGCCACCTGCGTGCAGCGCCCAGGCTGGCATGGTACGAATTTCATTTTGCCGGATCGCGTCTATGGCGCGACCAGTCGTGAGCGGATTGTTTTGCAGCACGATGCACCGCAGATACAGCTGAAGCAACAAGGCACGCTGGGGCAATGGCAGCAGAATGTCGGCGCATTATGCGCGGATAATAGCCGGTTGATTGTGGCGATGAGCGCGGCGCTGTGTGGACCACTACTGCACCTGCTCGGCGAAGAAAATTTTGGGCTGCATTTTTTCGGTGGGTCATCGGTTGGAAAAACCACGGCGCTGGTGGTCTCGGCCAGTATTTTCGGCACGGCACTTGGCAGCTGGCGCACGACTGATAATGCCGCCGAATCCAATGCACGGCAAGCGAATGACACTCTGCTTTTGCTCGATGAGCTATCTCAGGTGGACGCGCACGCGGCAGACGCAATGGCGTATATGCTGGGCAATGGCGCAACAAAAGCACGCTCGCGTCGTGATGGCAGCGCACGCACAGCTGAGCGTTTCCGGCTGGTGTTTCTCAGTTCCGGCGAAACTGGCCTTGCCGCCAAGATGATGGAAGGCGGCAGAAATCCCAAAGCCGGACAAACCGTACGCTTCATCGAAATCCCTGCCGATGCTGGCAAAGGATACGGCGTATTCGACACTATCCATAATTTTCCTGACAGCAACCGGCTGGCTATTGCGCTTAAAACCAATGCCGACGCTTACACCGGCATGGTGAGCGACATGTATTTACAGGCGCTCACCAGTGATAAAACCGCGATCATCGAAAGCGTCATCGCCGCACGCAAAGCATGGGTGGCAGAATATGTCCCTGCCGATAGTGATGGGCAGGTATTGCGCGTCGGCCAGAAATTCGCGCTCATTGCGGCAGCTGGGGAACTTGGCATCGCGCTGGGTTTACTCCCTTGGGCAGAAGAGTCGGCGGCGCAAAGCTGCGCGCACATCTTCCATGATTGGGTGAAAGCACGCGGGGGCACGCAGGCATATGAGATGGAAGAAGCAAAACAGCGTCTGCAAATGCTCATCGCCCAACATGGCAGTAGCCGCTTTGAAACGCCGTGGGGTTGCCGCAATAGTGACGAATTCACCAATTCAGTGCAGGATTCTCGCGTGATCAATCGCGCCGGATTCAAACGTCTCAATAACAATGACGAGTGGGAATATTTCATCATCCCCGCCGTGTTTGACAAAGAAGTGATCGGTGGCCTGCAGCATGCGGCGGTCAAATCTTACTTCGCCGATAATGGCCTGCTGGTAAAAGACAACGCGGGGAAATTCAGCGTACCGGTGAAAGTGCCTGGGCATAAATCCATGCGGCTTTATCATGTGCCTGCACGCGTGCTCGACACCGCAATAGGAGGTGAGCATGTCGATAGCTGATTGCTTCGCATTCATCCGCGCCAAAGCCGGTGTTACCGGTGTGGCAGGTGTTCCCAGAAACACCGCTACACCTCGTGCCATAGAGCGTGTGTTACCGACGGCGCCAGAAAAAACCAAGCAATCACAAAGTGATATTGATTCAGTAACACCTGCCACACCGGTAACACCGCCAAACGATCATGACGATGAATATTGGCAAGAAATGTACGAGGAGCGAGCCGCCATCATGGAATATGACGGCGGGTTACTGCGTGAAGAAGCGGAGCAACTGGCGAAACAACTGGTGGACGAAATGCGTCGAGCGAAATCGCTTCAGTGATCGTCATTTCGCAGTGTGTCCAGTGTGTCAGGTGTTACCGCATTGATAGATAACGATGTTTTTTGGAACACCACCCGCCACACCCGAAGCGCATGGTGTTGCCACCCACCTGCACAGATCACTCCAAAATCTGCACAGCGAGGTCATTTTCGTGCACAAAACGAACATTTTGATGCACAAATCTGACATCATCCTGCATCGCCCAAAATCGCCAACCGAAATGGGAAAACAGCAATATCATTTACTATCAGTAGCTTAATATGTTGGGTCCTTCCGCAAACTTTTCTATACGGGGACGCATGGCGCGGCATTTCGCTAGATTCAGCCCATAGAATTGCATTTCGTTTCGTTTTTTCTTGGATAAGCTGCTGAATGATAATCCTTCATGAAGCTATGAGTGCCGTAGAGCGTTTCGGTGTATTATCCTTTTCTCTTTAGAGCGGGTAAACGTAACATCAAGCTTCATGCAGATCGGCGCGTTCAGTTTTTCTGCCAGCGGCTGCACATAGGTTTTTGCTTTATCATTGAGATAAGTGACGGCAAGCTCCGCGCCATGATCGCGGAAGGCTTTGGCGCATCCCCATGCAATCGACGCATCGTTAGCGATACCAACCACCAGTCCTTTTTTATCTTTCAACATATCATCCTCATTTTTTACCCCAGCCCCCAGAAATGCAGCACAGCCATGATGATGGGGCTTAAGACACCTGCGATGAGAGCGATGCTGGCTATCGCGCATAGAATGCCGATGATCACAAACACCCCATCACGCTGCAAAATAGCGATGGAGAAGCAGCAAATCGCTAACGCCGGGAGCGCATTGCCGAAGGGAATGGGAAGCATAATCAGCAGTGATAAAAACACGCAGATTATCGCAATCACCCGATCCGCCGGATAACGCACAAGCCACAGGAGGCGCGGCATAATAAAGCGTTCCAGCTTTTGAAGATAAGGAAAGGCATGGTCGCACGCTTTGTGCAGATGATTCGCTTTAATTGAGCGGTTTAGCACAGCCTTCGGGAGCCACGGATTTTGCATATTTATGACCAGCTGAATAGTCAGCAGCAGCAAAGGCAGCCCTGTGATCGCTGATAAACCCGGCACCGGAAACGGCACAAGATTCGGCAACGCCAGCACCAGCAACAACACCCCGTAAATACGCCCGGACAAAGCATCCCGCAGCTCGCGGATGGTCACTTCCTGCGAGGTAAAACCTTGCGAGAGTGTCAGCAGAATCTCGGAAATCCGTCTGCCATTGAGCGGGTCTTGGGCATGGTTCATCCTACGCGGCTTTCCTCCCATTGAGTTCCATATTCTTCTTCGCCACAATATCAGCTTCACCGCGTGTTTCGTTCATCACCAGTTCACCTTTAGTCTGGAAGGCAATTCCAGCGGCGTTGGCTTCGTCGGTGTCGATGTGCATTTCCGTGGCGTAACTTTCTTTCACTCGAATCAGCGTGTTAGCGAAGGATACGCTGCGATCACCATCCCCCAATTTCACATCCACATAATCGCCGTCTTTTAAGCCCATCTTCGCGGCATCTTCGGGACTCATGTGAATGTGGCGGGCGGCGATAATCAGGCCGTTGGTTTCTATCTCTCCCGCCGTGCCGCGCAGCTTGATTCTGGGCGTGCCATCCAGCTTGCCGGAGGGGCGCACCGGCGCTTCCACGCCGAGCGTGAAGGTGTCAGTTTTCGAGACTTCAATTTGTGTCTGCCTGCGGGTGGGACCGAGCACGCGCACGGTTTTGAACGAGCCTTTTGGACCAATCACTTCCACCGTTTCTTCCGCCGCCCAGCCTTCGGTTTGGCTTAAGGTTCGCATTTTCTTGAGCTGGTGGCCTTTGCCGAACAACGCTTCTACCGCCTGCTGTGACAGATGCACATGACGGGCAGAAACCGCGACAGGGATATGCCATTTCTTAGGCTCCACATTCTCACGCTGCGTCAGCAGATATTTCACCTCCTGCGCGATCATCAGCTGTTCGCAGGTTTGTGTAACGATCACTTTGATGCGCGAATCAAAACTCTGCACCTGCGGTGCTTCAAAGCCTTTCAGCTTCACGGCCTGATTTTTGTCATCATCCAGATGCAGCCCTAAGAACTCGAACTTGTCGCACACACGGCGACGCATGGAGGCGGAGTTTTCACCAATGCCGCCAGTGAAGGCAATCACATCCACCCCACCCATCGCCGCCGCATAGGCACCGATATATTTGCGCACGCGGTAGGCATAGACATTAATCGCAAGCTGGGCATCCGCATTACCATCGGCGGCTTTTTGTTCTACCTCGCGCAGGTCATGGCTTCCCGCCAGTGCTTTCAGGCCGCTATTCGCATAAAGCTGGCGTTCGATCTCTTCGACGCTTAAGCCCAACTCTCGCGCCAGATAGGTGAACATGCCGGGGTCAACATCACCAGAGCGCGAGCCCATCACCAGCCCTTCCAGTGGTGTCATGCCCATCGAAGTATCAATCGAAAAACCGCGATTAATCGCGCACACGCTCGCACCATTGCCGAGGTGACAACTGATAATCTGTAAATCGGTGACGGGTTTGCTCAGTTCCCGTGCGACGCGCAGCCCTACATATTTATGCGATGTGCCGTGGAAACCATAGCGCCGCAGCCCCTTATCGCGCCATTCTTTCGGCACGGCATAGGTGGTAGCACGGTCAGGAATTGTGTGGTGGAACGCGGTATCAAACACCGCAATTTGCGGCACGCCCGACCATAATTCACGGCTGATGGTGATAGCTTTCAGATTGGCAGGGTTGTGCAGCGGAGCCAGCGGCGTGCAGCCTTCGATATGTTTTAGCACTTCCGCATCTATTAGCGTTGCATCATGAAATCGCTCGCCGCCATGCGCCACACGATGCCCCACCGCATCGAAATCCGCAAAGCCAAATTCTTTGAGTATTTCCGGCACTCGGACAATCGCATCTTCAACAGTATCAAGAGGCTCACTGCGTTTCTGTTCTTCGCCTTGCTCACCGCCCACGCGGAAATGCAGCGTGCAAGTGCCGTTTTTGAAGCCTTCAAACTCGGCCTTGAACACGCGGCTGTCCTGAATACTCATATCGAACACGCCAAATTTAAGGCTGGAGCTACCTGCGTTAAAGACAAGTATTTTCATGAGGTTCCTTTCATCCGTCTGAAGGCAAGGCGGATTTGTTTTTCGATTTCAATGATGGCGAACAGCGCCGCGCCGATGGCAATCACCAGTACACCATCCCAGAACGGAATGGACACGGTATCAAACACGGCTTGCAGCGGCGGCAGATAGGTGATGGAGAATTGCGCAATGGTGACAATCGCCACCACTGTCCACACCACCTTCGTGCCTTGCACCGCTTTCCATGTCAGTGACGTGCCGTAGATATTGCGGATGAAAAACAAGTGAAAGATTTCCATCACCACCAGCGTGTTCACCGCCAGCGTTCTCGCCAGCTCAACGGAATAACCCTTATCAATAGCGTAGGAATAAATGCCATACACGCCGCACAGGAAAAGCAACGATACCAGCACAATATGCCACACCAATTCAGCGCTTAAGAGCGGCGCATGGCGCGGGCGCGGTGGGCGGCGCATAGTATTTTCCTCCGTCGGCTCAAACGCCAGCGCAATACCTAGCGTCACAGCGGTAATCAGGTTAATCCACAAAATCTGAATCGGCGTGACAGGCAACGTCAACCCCATCAACAACGCAACAATAATCACCATCGCTTCACCGCCGTTGGTAGGCAGCTCAAAGCTGATCACTTTTTTGATGTTATCATATACGGTGCGGCCTTCGCGCACGGCGGCGACAATGGAGGCAAAATTATCATCCGCCAGCACCAGTTCGGCGGCTTCTTTGGCGGCCTCTGAGCCTTTCCTGCCCATCGCAATCCCTGCATCGGCACGTTTGAGCGCGGGTGCGTCATTCACTCCGTCACCCGTCATGGCGACTGTCAACCCGTGCGATTGCAACGCCATGACAAGCCGCAGTTTATGCTCTGGGCTGGTGCGGGCGAAAATATCGCAGTTCACCACAGCCTCTTTCAAAGAAACATCGTCCACACCATCGAGATCGGCTCCGGTCAGCACCGTGTCAGGATTTTGCAGGCCGATCTGCTTGCCAATGGCAGCGGCGGTTTTGGCATGGTCGCCCGTGATCATCTTTACACGGATGCCCGCGCCATGGCATTCCGCCACCGCCGCAATCGCCTCAGAACGCGGCGGGTCAATCATCCCCACCATGCCCAGCAGCGTGAGTGTGCCCTCGACATCGCCATGTTCCAGTACCGTATGCTCTGGTTTCACCGATTTCACGGCAAATGCCAGCACGCGCTGGCCAAGGGCGGCGATGCTTTCGGCCTTCTCGTTCCAATAGACAGTATTTAGCGCCTCAGTTTTACCGGTTGCACCGCGTTGATTAGCGCACATAGAGAGAATTCGCTCCGGCGCACCTTTGACAAACACGACGGCATGACGCTCATGGTCATGGTTAAGCGTTGCCATGAAGCGGTGCTTCGCATCGAACGGAATGGCGTCGGTACGTGTCCACGCAGTTTGTTCC
Organism: uncultured Rickettsiales bacterium; assembly: GCA_964405685.1. Lineage (GTDB taxonomy): Bacteria > Pseudomonadota > Alphaproteobacteria > Rickettsiales > SXRF01 > CAYOOP01. Next base: position 101,227 of record CAYOOP010000004.1, on the reverse strand, counting down.
TTACGCGCATTCACATCCATTTTACCCGCGAAAGCTAGGAGTGCTCCCTCCATCGGATCGCCTTCAACATTCCATACGCCATCGTGCTGGCGGAGAGAGGCATCGTTGCACAGTGCTGCAGCGCGGGCGAGTTCTTCCAGCACCGCATGCTCGGAAGGAAAGACATCGGCATTTTCCAGTTTCAATGCGCCTTTGGGTGCGTACCCGTCACCCTCCAGCATGAATAAATGCTGATGCGTGAGCACCGAGGCCACCATCATCTCATTGCGGGTTAGCGTGCCGGTTTTATCAGTGCAGATGACCGATACCGAACCCAGCGTCTCAATAGCAGGCAAACGCCGTACAATAGCGTTGCGCTTGGCCATGGCCTGCACGCCCACAGCCAGAGTAATGGTGAGTACGGCAGGTAACCCTTCGGGAATGGCTGCCACCGACAACCCAACCACCGCCATGAATATTTCTGTAAAATCATGATGCTGGGCGAAATAGCCATAGGTCAGCAGCAGCGCGGCAACAAGTAGAATGAAGATGGTCAGCCACTTGGCGAACACACCCATTTGCGACACAAGCGGCGTAGTCAGCATCTCCACTTTCGAGAGCAGGCCGCTGATGCGCCCGATCTCGGTGCTTCCTCCGGTTGCTACCACCACGCCTTTGCCCTGGCCGGAAGTCACCAGCGTGCCCGAAAACGCCATGCAGGAACGATCACCCAGCGGTGCATCCGCCGCTACGGGTTCGATATGTTTTTCCACCGGCACGGATTCACCCGTAAGAATCGCTTCTTGCACGCTCATGCCATGAGCGGTGAGCATCCGCAGATCGGCAGGCACTTTATCACCTGCTTCGATCAGCACAATGTCGCCAGGAACGAGCTGATCGCCTTCAATGCTGATGCGCTCACCACCGCGAATCACATTGGCATGAGGGGCAAGCATATGGCGGATAGCGTCCATTGCCTTTTCCGCTTTGCCTTCCTGAATATAGCCGATAATGGCATTGGCGATGACCACCGCCAGAATCACGCCCGTATCAACCCAGTGATCCAGCGCGGCGGTGACAACGGCACAGCCGAGCAGTACATAAATCAGGATGTTGTGGAATTGCAGCAGGAAACGTATGAGGCTGCTTCGCCGTGCTGCTTCCGGTAAGCGGTTCGCGCCGTATTTTGCCAACCGCGCAGCGGCTTCGCTCTGACTCAGGCCAGTCGCGGGTGCTTGCAAGTCTTTCAGAACGCTGTCTGTAAGAATGCTATGCCATGCGATGCTTGCCTTTTCCTGATGTTTGTCTTCCATTTTTTTGCCATTCTGGAGTGCATTCTATGCTGGTTTCTAATGCGCCAGCATCAGATTGCATGCGCGCGAATTAAGAAAATGGCGGGTAAATCCGCCCAGCACCATTTCCCGCAAGCGTGAATGCGAGTATGCGCCCATCACCATGAGATCGGCCTTTTGTTCCACGTAATACTGTTCAAGTGCGGCGGCGGGGCTTTTCACATTACCGATGGTAGACAAGCACGTTTGAGTATAATTAGATACAGTTACAACGTCTTGAGGTAAATCAAATTATGTTGAGCGCACCATTACTGACAATTCAGGAAGTGGCTGATCTGCTTAAAGTAAGCGAAGTCACCGTTCGCAACTGGATCAAAAAATCAGGAGCTACGCGCCATTAAATTCGAGCGCGAATTCCGCGTGGCAAAAGTGGATTTGGAGAGCTTTCTGAATGCTAGATTGACGTTGTAGAAATTCAGTGCTGTTAGGATGTGAGCACTCCCGCCACGGCTACGCCCTTATTTGCTAAATGGAGAATGTTTTCTATCCAATATCACTCACACCGCCACTACCCGCAGCAGAAAAAACCGCTGCGGAACAGTTGGGGGAAAATATCCACGAAACATAACGGCAAGTGATGACGCATGTATTTTGTAATTAAAACACTCCTTACCGCCCTGATCGTCGCCGCAGTAACTGAGTTATCCCGCCGATTCACGCTTCTTTCCGCCATGCTGATTGCGCTACCTCTTACGTCCATTCTCGCCTTTTGCTGGATTTATTATGAAAACAAAGACACGCAGAAAATTATCGAGATGTCTTATTCTGTGTTCTGGCTGGTGATCCCGTCGCTGCTTTTCTTTCTGATATTGCCCGCGCTGCTCAAGATGGATGTAAAATTCATTCCCGCCATGCTGATCAGCTGCGTTGCTCTGGCGGCAATCTACGGCATTGGAACTGCCGCTTACCGCTGGTTCGCCCACTAGAAATAGTATGTTTTAGCAATCGGTTGTGTTGCGTTGTGATTGGTTGTAGAATGCGCCTATGAGAATCTTCGTCAGCATGTTTATGGTTTTGGCACTCGTTATGACAACGAGCTTCCCGAGCACGTCCCATGCGATGATGCCTCATGATTCTGCGAAGATAGAAAAAACCAAAGCCTCCTCAGAGCACGGTGATTGTCACAAGCATGCAAAAGCCGAGCAATCTGACAAAACGGTACAGAACGACAAAGACTCTGGCAAATGCTGTGACAAAGGTGTGTGCAAATGCGTCGGTGGTACCTGCCATAATGGTTTGACTAAAATTTTCGGCAACGGCAGTAACTCGCTGGCCTCTCTTTCCTCCGATAGCAGTGTATTTGCATTCGACAATCAGTTTGTCGAATCCGCGCTTTCCAATCGTCTAAAACGCCCTCCCAAATCCTAATCCTATTGTCTGTTTGAAGCGCCGTGCGCTTTTGCGCGTGGTGTCCATTTTCAATACAATAAGGATTAATTTATGCGCTTACGTCATCTTGGGATGATGGCGCTGCTTGTAGCGGGGTTTTTAACCGCACCAGCATACGCCAAAACATCAGAATACTCGCTTATGATTGAGCGACTGCCTGTAAACATTACTGGCAAGGCAATCGAAAAAATCACTGTCAATGGAGGCATTCCAGCCCCCACGCTTCGCTTTACCGAGGGTGATGAAGCGGTGATCCACGTCACTAATAAAATGGACGAGCCGACCTCTATCCACTGGCACGGACTGCTACTGCCTGGGGATCAGGATGGGGTAACGGGTTTCAATGGCTATAAAGCGATAGAGCCAGGAACGACCTTCACCTATCGTTTCCCTATCCGTCAGACGGGAACCTATTGGTATCACTCGCACACGGGTGGGCAGGAACAGGACGGGCTTTATGGCTCGATCATCACCTCACCAAAAGGCAAAGACCCGATAGCGGCGGAACGTGATTACGTTGTCGTGCTCTCCGATTTCTCAGAAGAGCATTCAAGCAGCATCATGGCGAACCTCAAAATGTCCTCGGATTATTATGCCAATGCGCGGCTTACCGTTGGCGATTTCTTCACGGATATAAAAGAGCGCGGCCTTGGCAAGGCATGGAAGGATGCCAAAGACTGGGGCGATATGCGGATGATGCGTACCGACCTTGCCGATGTCACGGGCTATACTTTCCTCGTGAACGGCAAATCGCCAGAGCAGAATTGGACAGGCATTTTCAAGCCAGGTGAAAAAGTGCGCCTGCGCTTTATCAATGCGTCTGCCATGTCATTCTTCGATGTGCGGATTCCTGGCCTCAAAATGAGCGTGGTGCAGGCAGATGGGCAAAATGTAGAACCAGTCGCTATTGATGAGTTCCGCTTCGCGCCTGCGGAAACCTACGATGTGATTGTCACCCCCAAGGAGGATAAAGCCTACACCATCGCTGCCGAGCCCATGGATCGCACGGGCTTTGCGCTTGGCACATTGGCAACGGCTGAGGGAATGAAGGGTGAGACTCCAATGCAGCGTCCCCGCGCACTGCTTTCTATGGCCGATATGGACATGGAACAGATGATGAAGGATGACCCCGACATGGAGATGACCCCCGCCGACATGATTAGTGGTTGGGCAAAAACGGGAACACCCGAAGGCCAGAAAGCTCTCTCGTATGCAGACTTACGCTATGCAGGGGTGCAGAAAGACCAAAGGCAGCCACAGCGCACGATTGACGTGCGGCTGGGCGGCAATATGGAACGCTATATTTGGACGATTAACGGCAAGAAGTTCTCTGAGGCCGAACCTATTCGCCTGAAATATGGCGAACGGGTACGGTTGAAGTTCACGAATGAAAGCATGATGGCGCACCCGATGCACCTGCATGGCATGTTCGTGCAGTTGGAAAACGGTCAGCCTGCGGCGAAACTGCCCAACAAGCACACGGTAATTGTCCCACCTGGGCAATCTTATTCCGTGTTGCTTACAGCGGATGAAATCGGCGAATGGGCATTCCACTGCCATCTGCTTTACCACATGGCCAGCGGCATGATGCGGCAAGTCGTAGTGGCGAAGCTCGATGCGGCGGATATGCCAGCAACCGAAACCACCACACAAGGAGGCCATCATGCACATTAAGCAATTACTTATGGCACTCAGCTTCACCACTGTACTTGCACAGACTGCTTTCGCGGCGGATCACTCTGCACATGCAGATATGGCCGCAGAGCATGGCGGCGGTATCTTCCACATGTTCCGCCTAGAAATGGATGCAGGAAGTAATACCGATGGAACGCCAATTCAAAGTTGGGATCTGGATGGCTGGGTTGGCACGGATGAAAACAAGCTCTGGCTAAAATCAGAGGGTGAACGCGCCGATAATAAGCTGGAAAGTGCCGAGTTCTGGGCACTCTATAGCCGCAACATCAGTACGTTTTGGGATGCACAAGCAGGGATTCGTTATGATTCCAAGCCTGAGTCCACCACCTACCTGACACTCGGCTTTAACGGGCTTGCGCCTTACTGGTTTGAAACCGAGGCGCATTTGTTTGTTAGTGAGCATGGTGATGTCACGGCGCGACTCAGACAGGAAAACGACATCCTACTCACCCAGCAGCTAATCTTGCAGCCTTATATTGAAGTCAATCTCTCCGCACAGGATGTCCACGAACAGGACATCGGCGCAGGCGTGACAGACGGGCAAATTGGCTTGCAGACGTGCTACGAATTCACCCGAAAATTCGCGCCCTATGTGGATGTCCACTATGGCCGAAAATTCGGTGAAACCTCATCCATAGCTAAGAATCATGGCGAGGATAATGACGAGCTGGTCGGTGCTATCGGCCTGCGACTGATGTTTTAATCAACTAACAACAAAGGAAAATCCTATGAAAAAACTATTGCTGACTACCGCATTGATGCTGGCTGCAACCCCAGTTTTTGCTGCCGAACACATTATCAAAGAAGTGACCGATGATAATGCCAAAAAACAAAACTTCTTCTCACCCGATAAGCTCACCATTCAACCTGGTGATACTGTCATCTTTGAAAATGCACAGGATGCGCCACATGAAGTGATGTTTATCAGTCAGCCAAAGACGGTCGATGAAATGATTATGTCGCCGATGCACGAAAAGAAAGGTGATAAATTCACTTACACCTTCACTGTCCCAGGAACTTATAAGTTCCACTGCCACCCTCACGAAGCACTTGGTATGGATGGAACAATTATCGTTGGGGAACCATCCAAGCCAGGTGAAACCAAAGTGATGGATCATCATAAATTAGCCAAGAAATTGGAACACGGTGACTCCACTATGAACCATACTGGCAGCGGTATAGCAGCGACAGGCAAAGTGATTAGCTTGGATGCCGAAAAGCATAGCATCAAGCTGAAACACGATCCCATCAAGGCACTGAACTGGCCAGTTATGACGATGCTGTTCACGGCGGATAGTGGCGTTGACTTGTCTAACATCAAAGAAGGTGATGCCGTTTCCTTTACGCTGAAGCCAGCGGGCAAGGATGACTACACGATTTCAGCTATTAAGAAGAACTAACCACTAACCAAAGGAGAATTATTATGAAGAAATTTATTGCTATCGCACTACTCGCATTATTCGCCACCGCCTGCACACCTACCGAAAACGCAGGGATGATGAATAAAGGCATGATGTGTGAGAAATGCCCTTGCTGTCAAAAAATGATGGAAAGCGGCATGAAAGACGGCATGATGAAAGAAGGAATGCAATGCCCGATGATGAAAAACGGCTCAAAAGATGGCAAGCCATGCAGTTGCTGTGAGGGTATGATGAAGGACGGAATGAATATGAAGTCCTTACCTGCAAAGACCGCAGCACCTAAAACCTCCGATGATGCCGATCACAAAGCCCATCATCCACAACAGTAAAAGGAGCGTGTGATGACCCAACAACATGACCATTCCCAATGTGGGCATAAAACCCTGAATTGGTTTTATTCGCATAAAGCTGCGTCCTTGGCTCTTATACTGGTCGCGGTGCTACTGGTTATAGAGCATTGGCAGCATTTAATTTATGCGATTCCTTATCTGCTTTTGCTGTCATGCCCATTGATGCACCTATTTATGCATCATGGTCACGGCGGACATGGTACACATGACCATAACGAAACAAAGGCAGATAAAGAATGAAACACGAAGGTCACTGCTGTCATCACGAACATCACGCCAGCCCTGTAGCTGCTTCACCCGAAGTGGTACAGGGCGAAGGTGTGATGTACACTTGCCCTATGCACCCGCAGATTAGGCAACCCAAGCCTGGTAATTGCCCGATCTGCGGAATGGCATTGGAACCAGAAAAAGTGTCACTGGAAGCTGCGCCTAATCATGAACTGATAGACATGACACGGCGGTTTTGGGTGTCGGTGATTTTGGCTGCGCCGCTGGCTTTATTCGTCATGGGCGCACATTTAATTCCCAACATTCCGCATGAGTGGATGGACTCAAAGCTTTCTCATTGGATTCAGATGCTGGTTGCCACACCCGTAGTGCTATGGGGTGGCTGGCCATTTTATGTACGAGCGGTGGATTCCATCAAACACCGCAGCCTGAATATGTTTACGCTAATCGCACTGGGTGTTGGCGTGGCATATATTTATAGCCTGACTCTCACACTGTTCCCCGACGCGGTTGCGGAATTTTCTGGCGGCATGATGCTGGATGTGTATTTCGAGGCGGCAGCGGTTATCACTGCCCTGGTATTGCTGGGGCAAGTGCTTGAGCTTAAAGCCCGTGAACAATCCAGTAACGCGATGCGTGCATTGCTTGATCTTGCGCCGAAGATGGCGCGAATCATCCTTGCTGATGGCAAGGAAGAAGATGTGCCATTATCGGAAGTGCATAAAGGTGATGTGCTGCGTGTTCGCCCTGGCGAGAAAATACCAGTAGATGGGATTGTTATCGAAGGTCATAGCAGTGTCGATCAATCCATGCTCACTGGCGAATCCGTCCCTGTAGAAAAAAACGCAGGCGATAAGGTGACGGGCGCAACGCTCAATGGCACGGGAGGCTTTACTATGCGTGCCGAGCGTGTCGGCAATGAAACTATGCTGGCACAGATCGTGGATATGGTGGCAAAAGCCCAGCGCACTCGCGCACCTATCCAGCGTATGGCCGATACTGTTTCTGGTTATTTTGTCCCGATTGTCGTGTTGGTGGCAATTCTTACTGCCGCTGCATGGTTACTATGGGGACCAGAGCCTAAGTTGGCTTATGCTATCGTTAATGCTGTAGCCGTGTTGATTATTGCTTGCCCCTGTGCGCTTGGCCTTGCCACGCCAATGTCTATCATCGCAGGTACGGGACGCGGTGCAATGGCGGGGGTATTGATTAAAAACGCCGAGTCGTTAGAGATCCTGGAGAAAGTCGATACGCTGATTATCGATAAAACTGGTACGCTGACAGAAGGCAAGCCAAAGCTCATGGAAGTTGTTGTCGCCTCTGGCTTTGAGCAAAATGAAGCCCTGCGATTAGTCGCAAGCCTTGAGCAAAGCAGCGAACACCCGCTTGCATCGGCTATTGTCAAAGGCGCGCAGGAAAAAGGCATTACTCTTTCCACTGTTCAAAACTTTTCTTCTACCACTGGCAAAGGCGTACAAGGCGTGGTGGATGGTCACACTATCGCGCTGGGTAATGCGGCAATGCTTACTTCGCTTGGTATGAATGCTGATTCACTCGTGCAAGCCGCCGATCAGCTGCGAGCCAAAGGCCAAACCGCTATGTTTGCAGCTATTGATGGTAAACCAGCGGCGATCATCAGTGTTGCTGACCCGATCAAGGCCACCACGCCGGAAGCGTTGAAACAGCTAAAAGCGGAAGGTTTACATATCGTGATGCTCACGGGTGATAGCAAACCCACCGCGAAGGCAATCGCGGAACAGCTTGGCATTGATGATTACGAAGCGGAAGTGCTACCGGAACGCAAAAGCGAACTGGTGCAACAGTTGCAGGCCAAAGGCCGCAAGGTAGCGATGGCAGGTGATGGTGTAAATGACGCACCTGCATTAGCCCAAGCGCACGTAGGTATTGCGATGGGAACCGGTACGGATGTGGCGATGGAAAGCGCGGGTGTAACACTGGTGAAGGGTGATCTCATCGGCATCGTCCGCGCCCGCCGTCTAAGCCACGCCACCATGAGCAACATTCGACAAAACCTGTTCTTCGCGTTTGTCTATAATGCGCTCGGTGTGCCCGTTGCCGCTGGATTGCTCTATCCATTCTTCGGATTGCTTCTAAGCCCCGTCATTGCCAGCGCAGCAATGGCGCTTAGCTCGGTATCGGTGATCGTGAATAGCCTCAGGCTGCGAAATATAAAATTGTAGCGGCCATAATACGTTTCAGCTTCTGCGGTTCACCATAAGTTTGCAACGACACCATCATTTCCACTCGTAACCCACGCCGTGTGCGCTTCGCAGCTGACCGTGCTCTAAATTCCGCGGAGGCTTAAAAATGCGGCACCAGTGCGGCACCAGAAGATTTTATGATTTTTTCCAATCGCCGGAGATTGGCTCTGGTGTTGGTTGCGGGGGCCGGATTTGAACCGACGACCTTTAGGTTATGAGCCTAACGAGCTACCAGGCTGCTCTACCCCGCGATGACCGTGTCTATTGTTTCCGGTATTTTCTGCTGAAAATACCATGAAACCCGCTCAAGGCTGACCCAGGCTGCTGCCTTCGAATAACCTTGAACTGCTTCCGTGATTTTTTACTAAAAATCACATGAAGCGCCGCTCAGGGCTGGTTCGGTCTGCTGACCTCACAGTGATTTCCGCCCATTGCTCCTTAAAAACCTACTTCCGGACGCGCAACTTATGCGTCCATCTGCAAGTGAGGCGCCCTTATAGGGCGTTAGTTGTGTTTAATCAAGAGGGTTTTCAAGCAATGGCATCGATTGTTTTAAGTGCGGCAGGTTCAGCCCTTGGGAGTTCACTCGGCGGTGGCGCGTTGGGCGCGGCCATTGGTGGGCGGCTCGGTAATTTCGCCGGAGGGTTTTTAGACCAGAAAATCTTCGGCAGCTCTACGAATTTGCGGGATGTAAGCGGGCCGAGGCTCGCTGAACTCGGGGTGCAGAGCTCGACGTATGGAAAAATGGTGCCGGTGGTGTTTGGCACGGCGAGGCTGGCCGGGAATATCATCTGGTCGCGCCCCATCAAGGAAATTGCGACGACGACGACCTCCAGCGCGCCATCAGGCGGTGGGAAGGGTGGTGGCGGGCGGGTGACGCAGTCGTCTACTACCTATGCGTATTATGTGACGCTGGCGATTGCGATTTGCGAGGGGCCGATTGATTCGGTCTTACGGATCTGGGCGGATGCGAAGCAATTGGATACGTCGCTCGGTACCTACCGGGTGTATCTTGGAACTGAGGATCAGACGGCCGATAGCGCGATTGTGGCAGTTGAAGGAACGAGCCGCACGCCGGCGCATCGCGGCATGGCGTATGTGGTGTTGGAGGATTTTCCGCTCGCGGATTTTGGCAATCGCATTCCGAATTTTACGTTTGAGATACAGAAGAAAACACAAAGTGCAGATTACGATGGTGAGATTACCGAGAACAAGCTCAGCGGGGTGATGATGATTCCGGGGGCGGGGGAATATGTGTATGACACGCTCGCGCAATATAAGGTGCCGGGGGTTGACAGCGGTTCCGGTTTTATTCAGCAGGGCGCGCAAATTGCGCTGAATCAACATACCCCCTTTGGCAAGGCGAACGCGCTGGTTGCGATTGATCAGCTGAAGGAAACGTGCCCGAATGTGGACTGGGTGGGCGTGGTGGTCGCGTGGTTTGGTGATACGCTGGACGCCGCGACATGTGTGGTAAAACCCGGAGTAGAATACGAAGCGGGGGGGATCACCAATAGTAATGAGTGGGGGGTGGCGGGGTATACGCGTTCGACGGCACATCCGATTTCACTGCTGTCTGGCAACCCGCAATATGGCGGCACGCCGGATGATGAATCGGTAGTGCGGTTGGTGGATGAGTTGAAACTGCGTGGCTACAACGTACTTTTTTACCCGATTTTGTTTATGGATATTGCCGGGAAGCCGTGGCGCGGGCAGTTGACAGGATCTTCAGGATCTATATCAAACTTTTTCACTAAATCAGATGGATATAATACTTTTATAAACCATTACGCGAACTTACTAGATGGCAAGGTGGATGCGTTTTCAATTGGCTCGGAATTGATTGGTTTGACCAAGGTGACGTCTACCCCCGGGGTGTATCCGGCGGTGTCGGAACTCGTGAGTCTGGCTGGCACGGTAAAGGCAACGATGACGGGGACGCAGATTACCTATGCGGCGGATTGGTCGGAGTATCACCATACCGATGGCGGATGGTACAACATGGATCCGTTGTGGGCCTCCTCAAACATTGATTTCATTGGGATTGATGCATATTTCCCGATCAAGGATTCGGTGGTGAATTCGTATGACATCGATACGTTGAAGGCAGGTTGGGTGAGTGGGGAGGGGTACGATTATTATTATACTGACCCCGCGCGCACCATTCAGGCGCCGCTGACGCCGGCGTATGCGTGGAAGAATCTCAGCTGGTTTTGGAATAATACCCACACGAACCCTGATACGAGCACAACGGCGTGGACTGCTGGAATGAAGAAGATTTGGTTCACCGAGTTTGGGTTTCCGAGTGTCGACAATGCGGCGAATCAGCCGAATGTGTTTTACGACCCGACGACGAGCATGAGCGCATTTCCGTATTATTCCAAGGGGCGTGTGGATTTTCGGGCGCAACGGGCGTGTATTACGGCCACGTTGCATCAGTGGGAAGGTTCCTCGATGGTGGAGAATATGCTGCTGTGGACGTGGGATGCGCGGCCGTTTCCCTACTGGCCGGATTTAACGAGTGTGTGGTCGGACGGCGCGGCGTGGCAAACGGGGCACTGGGTGCAGGGGAAGTTTGGGATTTCGAGTTTGTCGTCTGTTGTTGCGCTACTGCTGGAACGCGCGGGGCTCAATAATTTGCAGATCAATACGTCGTCACTTGGAGACCAGGTGGAGGGGTTTGTGCTGACGTCACAATTAACGATCCGCCAGGCATTAGAACAGCTGCAGCGGGCGTATTTCTTCGATATTGTAGAGTCGGAACATACGTTGAAAGCGGTACCGCGTGGGGGTATTTCACTTGCAGCGATTGGTGAGAATGAATGTATTCCGCTATCGACCGGGCAGGGGCGTGAGTTGGTGAATTCCGTGCGCGCGCAGGAGGTGGAATTGCCGCGGCGCGTGAGTGTGGTGTATTTGAGCCGCTTGTCGAATTATCAACCCGCCACGCAATATGCTGAGCGGCAGACCACGCTCAGTAAGGAAGTGGTGACGGTAAGCTTGCCGCTGGTGTTGCCCGATCAGAGCGCGAAAAACGTGGCGGATGTGACGCTGTATGGCAGTTGGATGGGTCGTGAGAGCGTGCAGCTAATGCTGCCGATGGAGTATGCGTATCTCGAGCCGGCGGATGTGATTACGATTACGAGCAATGGATTTACGCGGCGCCTGCGCATTCTGCGCACGCATTTTGCAACGCTGGGGGCCCTGCATGTGGAAGCGGTGGTGGAAGACCAGGCCGTGTATGATTTCTACGCGCCGCCAGCGGTGACGGACACGCGCACCCAAGCGCAGGATGCGCCCGCAGAAACGCGGTTGGAGTTACTCGATATACCGGCGCTTCCGAGCGACGGGGTGACGGATGCGCCCTTGCGGTTTGCAGCGGCGGGGCTCGCAATACCATGGACGGGCGCGGCGGTGTTTCGCTCGGATGACAATGGCATCAATTATAACCGCTTGCAAGATGCGCAAAGTGCTTCGGTGATGGGGCAGGCAGCGGATGTACTTCCTGCGTTTACCGACAATGTGTTTGATCGTGTAAATACAGTGACGGTGGTGTTGCTTCAGCAGGGCAGCTTGCAAAGTGTGAGTGAACTGGCAGTGTTAAACGGTGCGAATGCGGCGCTCTTGGGGGATGAGATTATTCAGTTCACGACTGCAACACTTACGGCACCGGGCACCTATGTGCTCTCGAATTTATTACGTGCGCGGCTGGGCACAGAAGCGGCGGCGAGCACGCACGTTGCGAATGAACGGTTTGTGCTGCTCTCGGGCGGACTCGGCCGGGTGAATATGCCGATCGGGTTATTTAATGCACCGCGTTTGTATAAAGCCGTGACCGTGGGTTCGACGCTGGCGGCGACGCCTTCGCAAACATTCACTTATGTGGCCAATGCGCTCAAGCCCTATGCGCCGGTGCATGTTGCTGGGGTGCGTGATGGATCAGGCAATCTCACCATCACCTGGATACGTCGTACCCGCGCGGGCGGCGATTGGCAGGACAATGTCGACGCGCCGCTCAATGAAACGAGCGAGGCGTATGATGTGGAGATTTTAAATGGTTCAACCGTGGTGCGTACCTTCTCAGGGCTAACATCGCCCACGGCAAGCTACACTGCGGCGGAGCAAACCACTGACTTTGGCAGCCTGCAAAGCAGCGTTAGCATCCGCATTTATCAACTCTCTGCAGCAGTGGGGAGGGGGAATGTGAGGAGTGTTAGCGTGTAGGCGATTCAGGTGGATTACTATAGGTGGCGATAGGTTTATGAGTTTTGGGATCGTATTGTGTAATCGTAATACCTGGGCGGCCTGAGAGAAGTTGTGCCCATGGATCTTCCAGTCGGGCATCTTTTTGCTTGGTTAGTTTATCCAGCGTTGTGCCATAGGTAGCGTTAAAAGTGGTTTTGAATTCTTGTTCGGGACCTGGAAAGAATCGCCGCATTTGATTTTGAAAATGGCATGGATCGATGATCGTGTTTTGTACTACCTCTACGCCCCAGGGTTTATCTGGATTTTCATAGCCGATGGCTTGGCCTTGCCAGGTTGCGAATTGCTCAGGGTCTAAGTCAGGAATCTTCTTATGTTTTTTCTTATCCAGTTTTTCTTTGGCTTCTGTTGCTTGTTCCACCAAGGCGTTACGTTTGTCTTTGTCCAGTAGCGTGGGTAAGAGTCTCAGCATTTTATCGGTGAGTGCATGATATACCTCACCTCGTGCTTGATAGGCGCACATACCTGGGCAGGTGAATGAAAGAGTCGTTGCTATTGGCGGACCTTTGTCTAATTCTGGGTGTTGCATGAACAGCGTGCCTTTGAGATAGGCCTGACCTTCACCGGTGAGTCCGCCTACGCCGAATTGATAGGTTTTTTTGTGAGGCTTGCCTTTTTCGTTATAGAGAACTTGATTTACTAAAGACCGGAGTGTGCCCTGCATGCCCTCTACTTTGATGGTGTCGAGTGGGCCGGGGTGGGTGCTGAAGCATTGGTATTTTTCTAATAATGGTTTGGGTAGGACCGCCATGGTATCTACCGAGAGCAGCACTTCGGGGCCCTGACCATGCTGTTTTTCGAATTCGGCGATGAAGCTGGCGGCTTCCTCGCCGCCTTTGGGGCCGCCTCTGGTGGTGTAGTGCACTTGCTTATCTGTACAATAGCGTTTGGCGAGTTGGTCGAAGGTTAGCAAGTCTGCCATGGAGTAATCCGCGGCTTGTTTTCCACCTTCGACAGCGGCGGCGAAATCTTCTGCTGATGTTATTGTTTGAGTGACGCTGTGGTTGTACATGCGCTCAAGTTCTTCGAGAGGTATCATGGTGGCGTAGCGTTTGTCGATACACTCAAAATATTCGAGGAGATTGGTTTCTTTAAGTTCGCGTGGAGTTTTAAGGTCGTCAATTTTAGTGGCGATCTTGCCTTCTTTGTCTTTGGTGGCTTTTGATACAATCAGGTGGATGCCCACGTCGGGGTAGTGCTTGTGCAGGTGTTTAATGACCTTGTTGGCGCTTGAGGCGCCCCAGCCATCGGCATGTGCGAATACGACAACGTATTTTTTCGGTTCCAAGGTCTTCTCCAGATCGGCCAGCATTATAGCAGAATCTAATTATTATGCAATATTAACCAATTTCCCCCTTCCGGGCGTGTAAATAGCATGTGGGTATCATGGGTAGACATTTAACCCATGAGGAATCTATGACCACAACCACTCACCTATCCGTTACACTTGTTGAAACCGCACAGGCGCAAAAGGAAGTGACGGTCAACGAAGCATTGAAGCGCGTGGATGCGATTTTGAATACCAGCGCCAAGGATAAGGATTTGGCGACGCCGCCAGGCTCGCCTGCAGCGGGGGATGTGTATATTGTGGCGGCTTCTCCCACCGGCGCGTGGACGGGGCATGCGGGGCATATCGCGTATTACGATCAAACCTGGCAATTCATTGTACCCAATGAAGGCATGACACTGTGGGTGGCCGATGAGGATGCATTTTATGCCTATTTCGGAGGCGGAGCGTGGGGGCGCATCGCCAAATCTGGTGGCAAGCAGATGATGTATGTGCCTGCAAGCGCAATGCGGCCAAATGCCAGCGGCGGGTGCGCCGCGCTGGCAACGATCGCTACCGCTGCCGGCCAACCGGATATTAGCTCACTCGATTTTGACGCGACGACACAAGAACACGCGCAGTTTTCTGTGCGCATGCCCAAATCGTGGGACGAAGGAACGATAACGGCGGCATTTGAATGGAGCCATGCATCCACCGCGACCAATTTTGGGGTGGTGTGGGGATTAGCAGCAGCGGCCGCAAGCGACGGTGATGCAATTGGCATTGCTTTCGGCACCGCGCAAGAAGTCACCGATACAGGAGGAACAACCGATGTACTCTACAAAACCGCCGCAACTGCGGCCATCACTGCCAGCGGAACCCCGGTTGAGAACGACACGCTCTTCTTCCGTGTATATCGCAAAGCCGCTGACGTTGCCGACACCCTCGCAGTGGATGCGCGTCTGCACGGCGTTTCGCTCGTGTATACGACCAATTCCATCAACGACGATTAGGCTGATGAGCGGCTGGAAAGTGGACAAAAACATTCCGGTTTCCGTGCTGCTGATGGTGGCGGTGCAGCTCGTCATGCTTGTTTACTGGGCGAGCTATTTGAGCGCCCGCGTGGATTACACCGAACGCGCGGTTTCCGCCTTGCCTAGAATCTCCGAGCAATTAGCGCGGATTGAGGAGCGGGTGGAGGGCTTAAGGGAGGATGTGAGGCGCAGAAAATGAGATTTGTTGCTGATATTTACGGTTTTGTCATTAAACTGTCACAATAATAAAGTATAATTAACCTTAAGACGCGGGTGCGTCAATCACAGTTTAGAGGACGTTATGAATACGATCTTTGTACTTTTCGAGACGTTTTTGATGGAAGAAACCGGTGCGGCTGCGATTGAATATGGGTTAATCGCTTCGTCGATTTCAGTGGCGATCATCAGTGCGGTCGGCAGTATTGGTCAGACCTTGAGCCATACATTTGAGATGATCAACGACGGACTCAACCACTAATGCCATTTCACCATCGATTAAGTAACAATCGATGGTGAGCACGCTGCCTACGGCGCGCAAAACCTTCGCTTTCGGCTTGGTTTTGATACTGATTCGAAGGTGAATCGGTATAATCCTTCTAGCTATTGCAGCATACCTGCTTTCACACTAGAAGCATGGTATGAACGACTTGCTCACTTCTCTTCTTTCGGGTGATCGCGCTGCTCTCGCTCGGGCCATTACGCTGATCGAATCGACGCGACCTGACCATCGCGCTCAGGCAGAAGCATTACTTGATGAAATTGCGGAAACCAAACGCGAGACGAAACGGTTTGGCATTTCCGGCGTGCCGGGCGTGGGGAAATCGACGTTGATTGAGGCGCTCGGCAACTACGCCATTGCGCAGGGTGAAAAGGTGGCGGTGCTGGCGGTTGACCCGTCGAGCTCCGTTTCCGGCGGTTCTATTTTGGGGGATAAAACGCGGATGCAGACGCTGGCGCAATCGCCCGACGCCTTTATTCGGCCTACGCCGAGTTCGTTACATTTAGGCGGCGTTGGCGCACATACCCGCGAGGCGATTGCACTGGTGGAAGCAGCGGGGTTTACGACTATTCTTATTGAAACGGTGGGCGTGGGGCAGTCGGAAATCGAAGTTGCCGAAATGGTCGACATGTTTGTGCTGCTGCTGCTTCCTGGCAGTGGCGATGAGTTGCAGGGTATTAAAAAAGGCATTGTTGAGATTTCGGATTTGCTGGTGATTACGAAAGCGGATGGCGATTTGCTGGGGGAAGCCAAGCGCGTGGCGGCGGATTACACGGCGGCGCTGCGCTTGTTGCCCGCACGTGGACACGGGCAGTCAGCAAAAGCGACGATGGTGTCGGCGCTTAGCAACACCGGCATTCCCGAGATGTGGAAGGACATGGACGGGTTTATTCAGGTGACGCGCAAGAATGGCTGGTTTGAAGCCAATCGCGCGGCGCAGAACATGAGCGCCATGCGGGCGTTGTTTCAGTCTCTTTTGCTGGAATCACTAGAACAAAATGCGGTTTTCTTAAATAAACGTAACGCGATTGAGGCCCAGGTGCATACCGGGGAATTAACGGCCACCGCGGCTGCACGGCTGCTACTGGGGCATGCCGGGGGCATAGTATTTTCTTAACCTTTCTGGGGTAGGCTCTAGGGCTAGCCCATTTACACGAGGTATTTCATGTTTGGATCTCCAAAAACGAACGGTACAGAAGCTCCTGCTAACGCACAAGACTCTGGCATGCCGCTGTTTTTCTCTAAGCCGCAGATGATTTCGGCGGATGCGCATGCCAACGCCAAGGTGAAAGAGCAGAGCTTGCTTTTTGCACGTACCACCAACTCCATTCCACTGACGGCTGCGGATGTTGTGGAGGCCTCTAAATCCTACCCTATCGTGTTTACGCAGGGCGATGTGACATTGCCGGTTGCGATTGTCGGGTTTGAACAACAAAATTATTTCGTCGATTCGCATGGCAAATGGCGCCGTGGGCGGTATGTGCCCTCCTATGTGCGCAAATATCCGTTTGTGTTTGTGGAAACCCCGGGCAGCGACCAGTTGGCGCTGTGCGTGGATGAACCGGCGCTGACGTTTGATGCGAAGGTGGATGGTGCACCGCTCTATACGAGTGGCCAGGCTTCTGAATACACCAATAACGCGCTGCAATTCTGCGCGGCGTATCAGGAACAGCACCGCTATGGATTGGCGTTCTGTGAAGCGCTGAAAGCAAAGAATATGCTTGCGCCGCAGCGTATGGATGTGGAGCTTGCTAGCGGCCATAAGGCGCAGCTGGCCGGGTTTCAGATGATTGATGCGGAGAAGTTGAAAAACCTAACCGATGCGGATGTCCTCGATTGGTATAACAAAGGCTATTTGGCGCTGATGTACCATTGCTTGCAATCGCAATCGAACTGGAACTTCTTGCTCGACCTTGGCAACATCGCTGAAGCGGCGCGCACCAATAAGAAAAAATAACCTACTTGCCATTAGGCAACTCTAGGGCTAAGAACGCGTTCCTCAACTGATTTGAAAGGGACGATCATGGCCAAAGCAAAAGTGGGTGGTGTTGCTACCGAACAACTGCGCAGCATTGTAGAGCGCATTGAGAAACTCGAAGAAGAAAAAGCAGCCATCGGCGCCGATGTGCGCGATGTGTATTCCGAAGCCAAAGGTAATGGTTTCGATGTGAAAGCGTTACGTACCATCGTGCGTATGCGTAAGGTGGAACCGCAGCAGCGCGAAGAAGAAGAGATGGTGCTGCACACCTATATGCTGGCGCTTGGCATGGCGATTGAAGAGCTGGAAGACGCTTAGGTTATTTCCGGTACAGCGCTTCTGCGCGGGTTCTGAACGACTCGATCATCTTTTCGTTGGCGCGGTGGAAGAAGCCGCCCATGAGGGTTTCGAGTAGGCGGATTTTGAAGGCGAAATCGAGATCGAAATGGATGCGGGTGTGCTCGCCTTCGGGTTCGAAGCGCCAGTGATTGCTTAAATGTTTGAACGGGCCGCGCACCATTTCTACGTGGATTTCGCAAGGGGCGTGCGCGCTTTTGGGGGGCGTAAGAGTTACGCGCGAAACATAGCTTTCGGTGAGGTGCTTATAAGAAATCAGCAACTCTCCAAGAAAACCCTTTTCCGCGACCTCACTTACACGCGCGGCTTTGCACCAGGGGAGAAATTCGGGGTATTTTTCGACGTCGGCAACCAACGCGTAAAGCTCGCTGGTTTTAAACGGCAATAGTTGTTGTTCGTGGTGGATGGCCATAGTAAAGCATTACGAATGAACGAGTGTAAACGCAAGAATGTTGTCATCTATACCGATGGTGCCTGCAGCGGCAACCCCGGCCCGGGCGGGTATGGCGCGTTGCTCATGTACGGCGGGAAAGAGAAGGAACTTTCTGGCGGAGAGGACAACACCACCAACAACCGCATGGAGATGATGGCGGCGATTGCGGCGCTCGAGAGTTTGAAAGAATCGTGCCATGTCGATTTGCATACCGATAGCACCTATGTGCGTGATGGGATGATGAAATGGCTTGCGGATTGGAAGCGCCGTGGCTGGAAAACGGCGGATAAGAAGCCGGTTAAGAATCAAGATTTGTGGGAACGGTTGGATGTGGCCACGCAGCGCCACGAGGTGAAATGGCACTGGGTGAAGGGGCATAGCGATCATCCCGAGAATGACCGGGTGGATGAACTTGCGCGCCAGGGAATTCCTAGGTAGGTTCAGCATATGCCCACCAAGCACAACAAAAAGCGCTATCAAGCGACGCCGAAGCCTACGCACCCGATTGTTATTAGTGGCCGCGTGTTTTTGATGTATCAGGACGATGAGGATATGGAAAAAGCGGCGCGGGGGGATTTGCGGCTGCATCCGAGCACGAAAGAGCTGCATGATGTTTATCAGGGGAGCTACGATACCACGGGGTTTGACGGGTATTTTCGGGTGGATGTGTGTAGCGGGAAGGATTGGCTGCCGGTGATTTTGCAATCGCTGTTCCCGGGTCGCGAGCATCATTTTGGCAAGCATGAATGTGCAATTGATGTGTACGAGATGATTAAGCCGCAATTGGAAGCACTGCGCGGGCGGACGTTGGAGCGTACCTACCGCGAGCATTATGAATTAGCCGATGAGGTCAGCGATGCCTGATTTTGCATTTGAACTAGCCTCGCTCCAGCCTGTCTGCGGTATTGATGAGGCGGGTAGGGGACCGCTGGCTGGGCCGGTGGTAGCGTCTGCGGTGATTTTAGACCCGATGCGTTTTCCGGATGGGCTCGATGATTCCAAAGCGCTAACCGCCAAACGCCGTGAGCAATTGTTTGATGTGATTATGCAGTGTGCAGAAGTGGGCATAGGGCAGGCGAGTGTGGAGGAGATTGATAGCGTAAATATTTTAGGGGCAACGAAGCTGGCGATGCAGCGGGCGTATGCTGCGCTTGCGACGCAACCGGCGGCGGCGCTAATTGATGGCAATCAGCCGCCGGTGCTGCCTTGCCGTGTGCAGGCGATTGTGAAGGGGGATGCGAAAAGCCTTTCGATTGCGGCGGCGAGTATTATTGCGAAAGTGACGCGGGATCGGATGATGGCGGAGTTGGGCGCGGTATTTCCGATGTATGGATTTGAGCGTCACGCGGGTTATGGCACGGCGGCGCACCTTGCTGCGCTTGATGTGCATGGTCCATGTCCGCACCACCGCATGAGCTTTGCACCGGTGCGTTTGGCGATGGTGGGGTAGACAGAAACATTGCCCTCACTGATTTACTATTTTTTTTAATAAATTCTGTATAATTACCCGCATGATCAAAGAAGAAAAACTCACAAACATATTGGAACAATGGGAGTCTGTTAGCCCGGACGCGTTGCGTGCAGCTTTCTTAGATTCCGATGCCCCTCAATTTGTTGAACTAGACGCGCGCATGTCACAAGAAAAAGGCTGCCCCGGTCCACGGGAACAGCAAATGGATGATGTCCATCTCCCTATTTATACCCGCCCGAACTATGATAATCCAAAAGATGATTTATCTGCACTTGTAGAAAAAATAGTCAAGAGCGGTAAGAAACACGTTGTTTTAGCCTACATCACATCCGAGCCTTACCTAAAAAAAGTCACGAGTTCCAATATTCATAAAACAGAAATTGCGCGGCTTCTTGATCAAGAAGGTTGCGATGAACTGCATGCCGCCTTGGAGGCAAAGGGTATTACAATTGACCATTTACCCATGGTGAAATTGTCCAAGCAAAAGTCAGGTGTTGGGGATGCTGAGTCTAGGGATATCAAACCTGTTCGCTTCTGGACACCTGTGCCACCACCGGAAGAAGCCTCCTATGTCGTTATTGATGATACGCTGGAAAAAGGAACTACAATGCGAGGGTTTATGTCGCATCTAAGGCATCACGGCATTACGGACAATCAAATCGCCGGTATATATGTATCACATGCATTTTATTATAAGCATACAAGCGAGCTATGCCAAAACGATAACCAGAAGGAATTTGTAAGGCATTTACGCAAAAACCACCCGGAAATCGCCGAGCGTGCGGATACTGTGTTACAGCTTGTCGGCATCGATCGTATAGAAGCGCTTACGTCACATGAAATGCAGAATCTCGGTGGCGCAAAAGATTACGTGTCTCCTTCGTTATTTGATTATTACCGCAATTTTGATTACTCAATCAAAAAGGTAGTTGAAGAACTCGATCGCTATCATGCCATCCCTGAACCCACCTTAGACTATGTGGCACAACATAGGCAGTTACTGCAGGGCACTTTACCATCTGTCACACGCGAATGATAACCGTACATCTTGCACTGCATTATCAAGTGCTGGTTTTTAATCCCTAGTTCACTTATGGTAGTTGTAAGTAGAGTGGTGTGTCGATGAGTTGATCGTTTTCCGTTTGCACGCCAAACGATGCTTGTTTTTAAGAGGCATGAGTGAAAAATATCCGTAAAAATAGCCAATTTCCCAGAATTTTGCGCGATTGCGTGGCGCCGATTACGGCGCCAGTGTTTCGTAAAAGTGGTATTGAAGCGAAGCTTGTGAATGATTGGGGAATGATTGTGGGAGCGGACATTGCTGCGCATACGTCGCCGGGGGCTCTGCGGTTTCCCAAAGGTGAGAAGGTGGGGGGCACGCTGACTATTTTGGTGGAGAGCGCGTATGCGCTGCCGTTGCAATATCAGATTCCGCTGATTATCGAAAAA
Organism: uncultured Rickettsiales bacterium; assembly: GCA_964405685.1. GTDB lineage: Bacteria > Pseudomonadota > Alphaproteobacteria > Rickettsiales > SXRF01 > CAYOOP01. Next base: position 79,840 of record CAYOOP010000004.1, on the reverse strand, counting down.
CTCGCGGTGTATTTTGGGCACCGCGCGGTGGAGCGCATTAGTTTAAGTCAAACCCGTATCGCTGAACCGCCTGCACCACCTAAGCCTGAACGGCTGGAAGCACCCGAGCCGACGGGGGATGGGTTGGTGGATGCTTTGAATCGTCTTGCTAGACATATTCTGCGCTAGCTGCTAGGCTCCCACGCTCAACAACAGGAGACGTATATGACGCCTATGGGGAAGAAAAAACTGGGTCTTTTTATTTTGGTCGCCGCTGGCGTGATTGTGCTAGGTGGCGGGAAAATCAGCGAGTTGATTGCTAAGACGTCGCCTGCTGTGCAAGAGAAAATTGCTGAGAAGCACATGGACCGCTCTGCTAGCGCGCCGCTTGAAAACCTGCCGCATCCGGGGGATTTTGTGATGGGCGACCCGAAAGCAAAAGTTGCCATTGTGGAATATGCCTCGCTCTCGTGCCCGCATTGCGCGCATTTCAGCGCGGATGTGGTGCCGATTATCAAAGAAAAATATGTCGATACCGGCAAAGCGTTTTACATTCTCCGCCAATTTCCACTCAATGAACCGGCGATGAAGGGTGCGGAGTTGGTGATGTGTATTGGTGATAAAGAAGGTGCTGATCGCTACTATGCCTTTAATCGCGTACTCTTTAATGCGCAGGACAAATGGGCGTTTGAGAAGGATTTCGTCGGCGCGATGAAGCCGATGGCGCAAGTCGGTGGCGTGAGCCTTGAAATGGTGGATGCGTGTCTGGCGGATAAAGAAATTGAAGCGCGCATTCTAGCCAGTGTGAAAGAAGCGGCGGAGGTGCTGAAGGTGAACCGCACGCCGATGATTTTCATCAACGGCAAACAGCCTGAAAAACCAGCGGTGGAAGACATTAGCGCGATGATTGAGGAAGCGCTGAAATAACGATTGTCTTTCCCCTCTCCCGCTTGCGGGAGAGGACAGGTTTTGTTAGTGAAGCGCGAGCGAGCTTACAAAACCTTGGAGAGGGAAGATTTCTATGCCCTCTCCCACTTCGCTAACGATTTTCTGAAGAAGAAAATCGAAGCTTCGTTGCCCTCTCCCGCACGCGGGAGAGGGATTCTTAACAAACCAAGGTGAAAATGACTGATCCACTCAAAGACCTGCAAAGTCGGATTGATGAGTTAAAAGGCGCTGAAAAGCCGGAAGAAAGAATCGCTGGGGATGCCGGGCAGATGGCCATTGCCATGCGGCTTTCCATTGAGCTTTTAGCCGGCGTACTGGTGGGCGCTGCCATCGGCTATGGGGTGGACCGCTGGCTCAATAGCTCCCCATGGCTTCTAATTGTCTTTATATTCGTGGGGTTTGCGGCCGGAATCGTCAATATGAAACGGGCGATGGATAGGCTTGACAAGACCTCAAATTAAGCTAAAAACACGCGGCATTTTTAACAAACTCACTATCTCATGTCCGCTGAACACCATTCTCCGCTTGCACAATTTGAAGTACACCCCATCGTACCGCTGAACGTGTTTGGCTACGACGTTAGCTTTACTAACGCGTCGCTTTGGATGGTTTTGGCGGTTGCGGGCGCGCTATTATTCTTAAGCGTAGGTGGCAAGCGTCTTGCTGCCGTTCCCGGCCGCTGGCAGGGCATGGCGGAAATTATGGTGGAAATGGTTTCCAATACGCTGCGCGATATTTCGGGCAAAGAATCGCTCAAATATTTCCCTTATGTGTTTAGCTTGTTTGTCTTCATTCTCTTCGCGAATCTGCTGGGGATGATCCCTGCGGTGTCGTTTACGACGACGAGCCATATTATTGTGACGTTTGCATTGGCTGCCTGCGTGTTCCTGGCCACTACCTTGATTATGATTTTTAAACAGGGCATAGGCGGGTTTTTGCACTATTTCCTGCCGCACGGCACGCCGTGGTGGATGATCTGGCTGATTTATCCGATCGAGGTGATTTCGTATCTCGCGCGGCCTGTGTCGCTCTCCATTCGTCTGGCCGCGAACATGATGGCCGGGCACACGCTGCTTAAAATTGCGGCTGGGTTTGTCGGCACGATTGGCATCGCCGGCGTTGCGCCGTTTGCCTTGCTGATTTTGCTCACCGGCTTTGAAATTGGGGTTGCAATCCTGCAAGCCTATATCTTTACCGTTTTGACGTGTGTTTATTTGAATGATGCGTTGCACGGCCACTAATTAACAACACTAAAAGGAGATTGACTATGGAAGGCGATATGGCACTTAAATTTGTAGGGATGGGTTTGGCAACGCTCGGTATGCTCGGCGCTGCAATCGGCGTAGGTCTGGTATTCGGCGCATTGGTCGATGGCCTGGCTCGCAACCCTTCGGCTAAGAACCAGCTCATGGTTCCGGCGTTCATCGGTGCGGCATTCGCAGAGTTCATGGGTCTGCTCGCATTCGTCGTTGCGATCATGATTTCTATTGCGAAGTAACATGCTCCCGCAGCTCGACCCCACCTGGTTCGCCTCGCAGCTGTTTTGGCTGGTCATTGCCGTGGTGTTTATGCACCTGGTGCTGAAGTACTCAGTGTTGCCACGGTTGGTTTCCGCCATCGAAGGCCGCGAGACATTTAAATCTGTGGCTGTTTCTGAGGCTGAGAGCTTCAAGCGCAGCGCCGAAGAGGTGCGGTTGCGCTATGAGCAGACATTGGCCGATGCGCGTGCGCGCAGCCAGGCGGTGTTTACCGATGCGGAAGCAAAAATCCGCGACAATTCGGCCACCGCGCAAAAGCAAATTGATCAGCGTATGAACACGCGGATCAAGGAAGCGGAAACCAATCTTCGTGCGCATAGCGACCAACTCAAAAAAGAATTGGAAGCGCACACGGGCGAGTTGGTGGCGGATATTGTCGAGCGTTTCTCAGGCGCGCGGCCCGATGGCACAAAAACTGCTAAAGCACTTGCAGCATCAAACTAGGTAGGTTCTATTATGGAAGAGTTCTTTGCTTTAGAAAATCCGCTGCTGTGGGTTACCGTTGCGTTCGTAGTATTGTTTGCGTTGTTTGGTCGTAAAATGGTGCGCGGCGCGGGGAGTGCGCTGGATAAGCGTTCTGAGAAGATTGATGCGGAATTAAAGCAAGCTGCGGCGCTGCGTGCGGAAGCCGAAGCTCTGCTTGCGGAATATACGCAAAAAAGCCTCGCCAGCGTCAAAGAAGCCGAAGCCATCATCATGGCGGCGCATAAGCAGGCGGATGGGATGATCGCGAACGCCGAAGCCGAGCTGAAAGCCTCGATGGAAAAACGCATTGAGCAAATGAACAAGCGTCTTGCTGATGAAGAAAAAGCCGCACTCACCCAGGTGCGCAACCACGTGGTGGATATCACCATTGCCGCCGCCAAATCCCTGGTGGCCGACCATTTCCGCACCATGTCCGGCGACGAAATGGTGCGTTTTGTCGTGTCTGATTTTGATCGGAAGATGCATTAGCATTTAATCGCTTCCGCGATTTCCTCCTGGAAACCGCATGAAGCATAGCTCAGGGCTGACAAAGCCTACTGGCTTTGAATAACTTACCTATCGTTCTTTCTCTCTTGCAACCGGCTACCCCAAGTAGTAGCTTAACCGCTCACATTCAAACAGGGAGCCGTTATGGACAAGAACAAAGCACTGGAAACCGCGCTGTCGCAAATTGAGAAAGCCTTTGGTAAAGGCTCAATTATGCGCATGGGCGAACAGGAAACGCTGGTGATTGAAACCATTCCGACCGGCTCGCTGGCGCTGGACATCGCGCTTGGCGTCGGCGGCATCCCGAAGGGCAGGGTGATTGAGATTTTTGGCCCCGAAAGCTCCGGTAAAACGACGCTGACGCTGCATATCGTCGCCGAAGCGCAGAAAAAAGGCGGCACGTGCGCATTTATTGATGCGGAACACGCGCTGGACCCTGTATACGCCCGCAAACTTGGCGTGAATGTGGACAATTTGCTCATCTCGCAACCTGACAGTGGCGAACAGGCGCTCGAAATCGCTGATACGCTTGTGCGTTCCGGCGCGGTGGATGTGATTGTGGTGGATTCCGTGGCTGCACTCGTGCCCAAAGCCGAGCTTGAAGGTGAGATGGGGGATTCGCACATGGGCTTGCAAGCCCGCCTGATGAGCCAGGCACTGCGTAAGCTGACCGGCAGCATTTCACGTACGCAATGCACCGTTATTTTCATCAACCAGATCCGCCAGAAAATTGGTGTGATGTTCGGCAATCCCGAAACCACGACCGGCGGCAACGCTCTGAAATTCTATGCCTCGGTGCGTATCGACATCCGCCGTATTGGTGCCATTAAAGACAAAGAAGAAGTCATCGGCAACGCTACGCGCATCAAGGTCGTCAAAAACAAAGTAGCGCCGCCGTTTCGCATTGTGGAAACCGAGATCATGTACGGCGAAGGCATCTCAAAAATGGGCGAGCTGATTGAGCTTGGCATCAAAGCCGGCCTCATCGAAAAATCCGGCTCGTGGTTCTCGTACAAAGATCAGCGCATCGGCCAGGGCAAAGAAAATGCCAAGCAATTCCTGAAAGACAACCCAAAAATCGCGGATGAAATCGAAACAAAAATCCGCGAGAACGCTGCGGGCCTGTCTGAAGCCCTAAAAGGCGACGTCAAGGAAATGGCCGAGGAAGAAGCGGCTTAGATTTGTATGTCCGAGAATGAGTTGCTGCCAGCTGTTACCAGTCAGATGGTAAAGGATGCGAGTGTTGACTTACGATCGTTACTAGCGCAGTTCCAACTGGCTGTTAGAGATGATGGGCATACAGAGGGGCAGAGTAGAGATTCAATGAATGGGTTTGCGACGTCCGTAATGTTGCGTGCTTATAATAGTCTTTATAAAGCCTATGCAGGTAGATTCGACCCACCACTTCCTCAGCGTTACGAAGATCTGAATCCTGAAATTATCCATAGGGCTACTTTTTCGTTCAAGGGAGGACATGTAGACATAGATTACAACCCTGGCGCTCTCAAGTGGACGGAATGTTTTGAAGGTTGGATTGCTTTTGACAGTGTTGATTTGTCCAATGAATGTATGAAAACGTTAAAAAAACAAGGCGTCGAACCAGATCAATGGCCAGGTGGTCGCCTACATTTCAAGCATGGTCCAGACAGGTTAGTAAATGTTCTGGACGCTTTAGCAAAGTTTGGCCGCACGCCTATGAGCAACAAAGCGCCTGGGACACCATAAGTTTCTAACCCCTAGTGTTTCATGATGTCGTGACTGCACGTCTGTAGTTGATCAGCGATGGTCTCTTGCCATGGCTTTCTTCGTGCGCCTGGCGACGCGATAATTCTTCTGTCTAATCCCTCTCCTAGCATGGTGACACCGTTGCCTGTTAGAAAATTTACTAGCCCTGTGTTAAGTTGGTATCTTCTTTGATTTCGTTGGTGCGTTTGCTCTTGTTCTGACATATCGGGATTGGGCATAGGCGCAGTGATCATGCGGTTGACGCCGTCTACTGTAGCTAAAACGCCGAGGAACTTGAGTGCTTGTGCTGCCTCCAGTAAACATTCTCGCCTGTCTAAGAGCCTTGGCTTAGGTATGAGAATTTTAGAAAGCGGCTGTGGGTTTTCCAGGATGGGTGTGATGTCAACGGCGATGACATTGTCACCCGTATTGTCGCAATGATGGAAGTGCAAGGGTTGCACCCCATTGTTCTTTAGAGCGTCTAAGTACTTCCTAATCTTGTCAAGAGATTCATACTCATGATCGTTCAGGAGGTAAAAGAGTAAATAAGCGTGATCCCCGTGTGCGTAAAACTCGTCTGTAGGTTTGAATGTAAGCGATGGTTGTGTTGCGTCAGTAAAATACAGGGGTGGACAGTGCGTTACATTGCACTCTTTTACAATCTCTTCTGCGAATTTCTTTAACAGAATTGCAGTATCTTCAAGCGTTTTTGGAATTATACTGTCCATATGACTACACCGCCATTTCAGCGTTGGGCGAACCACGATTCAGCGCTTCTACAAAGCTCGCGCGTTTGGAGGCTTCATCACTCATAGCCAAGGGCAAGGGTGGAATTGATTGTACGATCGTGGTTGGTGCAGGTGCTTTTTCGTGCTTCTTCGCGCCATTGGTGATGTAGGTGACGGTGGAGGTGATGAGGGTGAAGAATTGATCCAGCGAAACGAGCCGCGCGTAACGTGCGAAAGTGTCGTTATTGGCGAGGTTCTGAACAGCGGGTGAGGGAAGTTTCCGCAACGCGGGCAGGAACATTTTATCCGTCAGCGTGTGTTCTACTTTTTGCAGGCGTTCTTCGCCAAGCCCTGTGCCGATGGCGGTGGTGAACACCAGGCCCGTGGCACGGCGCAGGATGACGTTCCACCAGCTTTGTTTGGGCTGGTCTTCGAAGAGTTCGGGCAGCTCTTCTTCTTTCAACTGTGCCATCGGCACTTCTTTGCCGTCTTTTAAGATGGGTTGATCGACACCGAGGAAGCGGTTGATGCGGTGGACGATGTGGCGTTTGCTGTCCTCCAGCAATTTGATCGGCACCATCACCACGTGGCCGCCGGATTGCAGCGCATTGGTTTTTAGAAAACCATAGGTCGTGTTTTCCAGCTTGGCGGCAGAGGCGCCGCTGACATCATGCAATAGATTGGCGCTGTGTTTGCTTAACGCCCGCAAAAGGGTGCTGCCCTTGCCGTGGGTGAAATAATCGGTGATCGCAACGCTTAAGCCCAGGTTCAGCAAAAAGCCGATGCCGGTGTAGGTCGCGTAATTGAACACGCGCTCGCCCTTGCTCTCGCACGGCGGCTTTTCGCATTCAGGCGAGGAATTTTCGTCCGTTGTGTGTGAAGAAGTAACGGACATGGCTATACCGACAAATGATGGTCTGGGCTATGGCGGTTGAGTGCTTCGACGAAGCTGGCGCGTGCCACTAAATCATCGGGTGCTTTGCTCAACGTGTTTTGGTTTTTGATAATGACGGTTGGCTTGCAGAGTACTTCCGGATGTTTGTGTATTTCCGCAATTTCGGTTCCCTCTCCGAACATGCGCTTGGTAGCGGCGACCACTGCAGAGGTGATCACGGTAAAATACATATCGAGCGCAAACAGCTTGTTGTAGCGTTCAAATGTTTGTGTCTGGCTAAGTTTTTTGAGGCTTGTGCTGCCGGTTAAATCAATCAGCTTGTTGGTCCCCTTAATGGTGTTGCTCTCCAACATATCGTGGTATTTGCCGTTCTGGAACTGGTTCAGAGCTGTCCCTGCTGCGGTTACCGACGCCCATGCCAAAGCGCGCCGCGCGGCAATTTGCCCCCAGCTTTGCTTGTTGGGTTCATCGACCAACGCCGGGAGGTCGGCTTCCGGCGTGTCAATCGTCGCTTGCAGATCTTTGTATTTGTAATTGCCATCAAGCATTTGATTGAGGCGATGGGTGATGTAGCGCGCATGGTCTTCCAGATATTTCACCGGCACCATCGTCACGTGGCCACCCAGTGGCGAGCACGCCATGACGGCGGCAGTTTGTGCACCGCGTTCGGCGTGTACAGCATCCATGCCAAATGCTTTAAGCACTTCAGAGGCGCTGGTTGCAAAACCGTTGACAGCATGGCGGCCATGGCCGCTTTTGCAGAAATCCCAGATCACCAGCGACAGGGCTAAGTTGGCCAGGTAGTTCACGCCAACATACGTTGTGGTGTTCCAGATTTTCTCACCAATCGTCTTGGTGGTAGGCGGTGCGTCTGGAACCTGCGGCATGGGGTTTGCGAGTTTTTTATCTTCCATTAGCGCCTGCCTCCACCGCCACCGGTGCGGCCACTCGTGCGGAAGGCGCCACTGCTGCCACCGCCATTACGGAACGCATTGTGCGTGCCTTTCAAATTGAAGAAGCTGGTAAAAAATGCGATCAGCGGTTTCAAATAATTCTTCTGTTCGACCGAGCCGGTATTCCAAATGCGCATACCGCGTTGAGCACCCCAACCGCCGCCGATGCCGCCCCATACGTTGGATGATGCTGTGCCCCAGACGTTATCCGCAAAACCGCCGTGGACGTTTTCGGCGAAGGTGCCATGCACGTTGCCGCTCATTACGCCCCACGCGTTTGCCGTGGCACCGAAGCGCTGGTACATGTCAAGATTATGTGGGTGGTTTGCGGCGTCGGGGTTGTTAGGATCGATGCCGCCGTAGAGTTGCGCAAGCATCGCTTGACCGGCAAGGCCCATGGCGTTGGAGTCACCCGCCGCGTGTGCGATTTGCATTTCGCGTAGACGTTCTTGCTCCTGCAACATTTGCATCTGGCGGAGCTTGATATAGTACGGGCTGTGTTTTTTGATCGCCTCGGAAATCATCATCTTGTTCATGAGCGATTTGGGTTTGTATTTGCCGATGCTCCACCCCATCATCGTCGTGATCTTGCCGGTTTTCGGGTTGATTTTAAGTGTCTGGTTGTTGGCAATATCCCAGATCCGGCCTTTGGCGTCCAACCGGCCTTCCTGATAGTGCGTGGGGACGATCGGCACCATGCGACGCAGTTCTTTTTCTTTCTTCGCGGCTTTGCGCTGGGCGATTTCTTTCAACGCCTGCTCCGCCCTTTCCGACAGGGCGCGGGTTGATTTTTTAGCACCGGGAGGAGTGAAAACGCTTTTGGATTTACCGCTATTTTCTTTGCGAGCTTCCTCCATCTTTGCATCCATCATCATTTGATAGCGCTGCGAGGAAGTGATCGGTAGTTTGCCGCCCTTTTGCATTTCGAGCTTCTTCATTTTCGAGGCTGCGCCAGCGCTGCCCGAGGTTTCTCTAGCTCCTGAATAAAAACGCTTTGTCATATGTTCTCCACCTCCCTATTATAGCGTTTTACTGTGAAGGTTTTATGACAAGGCTTAAGAAACTTGGCCGAATTTTGATTCTTTTTTGCTGTGGAGCGCTTATCCTGGGTGGATGGATAATTGACAATAAAAACAATAGGTTAGAATTTGAAGCGCGGCAGGCAACGCTTGTTGCAAGTGGCCAGACCTATCCTTTAACCGTTGAAATTGCTGATACGCCGGCCAAATGGGAGCAGGGTTTGATGTTCCGTAAAGGCTTTGGGGCTACCGACGGGATGCTGTTTATATTCGGCGATAGCCAGCAGCGGTTTATGTGGATGAAAAACACCTATGTGCCGCTCGATATGGTGTTTTTGGATGCAAACGGGACGGTGGTGGATATCGCGCGTGGTGCGGTGCCGGAGTCGGAGGAGATTATTTCCTCGCTCACGCCTTCGGCCATGGTGCTTGAATTACCGGCCGGTAAGGTGCAAGCCTATAACCTCCAGGTTGGAGATGCGTTGCATGTATCGTCTGCTCCTTAGCGTTTTGTGGTTGATATTACCGGTGAGTGCTCATGCAGCCATAGGCCAGCCGGTTGCGTTTTCGCGCGGTACGGTGATGGTAGTGCCCGTGAACCCTAAGCAGGCGGATTATAAGGGTGGCGTGCTTTTCAATGTCGATATCCGTGATTTTGGAAGTGTGCATAACCCTACCTGGTTTGATTTCGCGAGTTTCAGTGAAAACAAAGGTCTGTTGTTGACCTTGGCGTTTTCAGCGCCGATTACCATTTATCCCGTCAATCACTTTGCCAAAATGGATATCTTGATGTTGGATGATTACGGCACGGTGATGAAAATTCTTCCCAATATTGCGCTTGCAAATTTGAGCGAGCCGGTAGCAAGCGGCACGCCGGTGCTGGCAGTGCTGTATTTGAAAGGTGGGATGGTGGATACGCTCGGGGTGCAGCCGGGGGACGTGGTGCGGTATAAGATTTTCCGCAAACATCCGGAAGTGCGCACCATTGACATGCCGCCCAAAACCGAAATTGAAAAACCGAAAGTGCCGGAAGTGAAGGCACCGGAGCCGGTTACGCCGACAAAAGTGGAGGATACCAATCTGAACATGACACCTATAGAAGACAAGGCCGCGCAAGAGAAAAGACAAAACGACCTGGTCGATTCTATTTTAAACCGGCACCATCAGCAGTAGTCATCGCACGACACCATCAGGGTAAGGGACATCACTACGTATGCTCCACTTCTCACGTTGGTTTGTCCATTTCTTAACCTGTTTTTTTGAAGCTGGCAGGTCTTCCCCAGGTGCTTGAGAGAAAAGCTCGGGATTACAGTGTTCTCGTAGTTGGTTATCTAATGTGCGCAAGTAGTCACTTTCTTTGAACGCGGGAAGTATTTTTGTGTAAAGAGCGTCAAATCCTGTAACAATTGTATGGTAACAAGTTGTTTTTCTTGAATCTAAGGGCTCAAGATTCTCTTCTATCCTGGGTCGTATTCGTTCGAGGAATAAAATGAAATCATCTGCACTTCTATACACGTAGCGATGGCATTGCTCGTCGCCACTCAAGGCAGTTATTTTACACTGGATTGGTTGAGGGGTTTTGGCATCGATCTGTTCCACAAAATTTCTTAGAATTGTGGCGTATTTAGTATCTTCTTGAAGAACAGGGGATCGAATGTGCGCTTCTAATTTACGAGGGCCAAATCCATCCAGTAATTCAAGGGAAGCAATAGCCTTCTTGAAGTCTCGACCAAAACGTTTATGAAAATCTTTAACCTGCTGTTGTAGTTCATCGCTCATATCTAATATACCTTCGCGGGGCACACTAATGGTTAATTAGTTTTATTCAAGCAAAAACTTAAGCCACAATATCCGGCGGTGTGGGGAGGGCTTGATCCATCGGGTGAATCGGGAAATGGTTGGTCCATTGAAAGTGTAGCGAGCCATCGACACCCCCGGTTTCTGTAGCGTTTTTGAAGATAGAGACGATCTCCGATTGTGAATCCACCGGCAAAGGTTGGTGCGCGCGGACGATCAATTCCAGATAGGGTTTTTTTTCGGTGGGGTGGCGCACCAGGCCGTCGAGCTGCATTTCGCCAAGCTGCGACAGTTCCATTTCAACGATGAAGCGCGTGTTCTCACCTTCATTGCCCTGGTCGTGTTGTTTGCGGTTGCGCTTGTTGAACATGCGCACCATCTGTACCTGTCCGTCGACCAGTACCGGCATAAATGTGGTTTGCCAGCCGGTTTGCATGGGGTCACCAGCCAGCTTCTGTAGCCCGGAGAACTCTGCAGTCGCTTTTTTGAGGACCGGGCCGAGCCCTCTTTCTTCAAGCTTGGAGGTAGTTCTTGCACCAATCCAATCGCGCAGGTCGCCCCCTTTTAAGGCGCTGATGAAGAATAATAGGCCGTTGCCGAGTTTGAGCGCTTGCTCGCCTGCGGGGGCGGTGCTTTGCAAATGGGTGAGGCCAGAATTGGCGAGTAGCGCTTGCCCTTCGCGGTCGCTGCCAAGCGCATCCACCAAGGTTTGTAAGTTCTGCCAATGGCGCGCGAGGGTGAGGGGATTGTCCGGTGAAATTTCATCCGGCGTTGCGTTTGCTTCGCCTACGGGGCTGATGTGGGAAAGTTTGAGGGTCACTTGCGTACCGGTGGGCAACGTCACGTGCGAGGTGATTTTGATGAGGCCAAGCGGTGTGCTGATGACTGGCTCACCGTCGCGCTCCTGGCCGATCACAAGCCCGGTGAGTGTCAGTGGTTTAGCGTCGGAGAGATTGGCAAGATTGCTGACGGCTGCGGGAAGCGAGGGGTAGGTAATGCTCTTGGGCGTAAATGCAACTGGTGCGGTTTGCGGCGTTTCTTCCGGTGTTGTGGTGTTGGGTGTGACGATAGCGGCTTCTGTTTTGGATGATGTTAGCGGTTGTGTTACAGGCGTTATTTGCGTTGCAGATGTGGCGGCTTTGGGAAGTGGAGCAGTGCCGAAGGTTTCTTCAAACGCTTGCACCAACTCTTCGGGCAATTGACCGGGAAAGCTTGTGGTCGACAATTGAAGCTTAAGCGTTGCGCCGGGTTTTACGAGAGGCAGGGCGGCCGCTTCCGGCGAGGGATTAAGAATGACGGCTTTTAATACGGGCGTGGTTGCAGGGGTAGCATTGCTTGGTTGTATTGTGCGCGTGGTGGCTGCAGTGTTACTGCTTTCTACGTCGGCGTGTTGGGTAAGGGCTTCGACAGGCTTGCCATCCACCGCCGTAATCGCGGCACGGAAATTACGTCCGCCAGCTTCGATTTTAACGGTGACATCAACGCCGATTTTCAGAAATAAGCTGCTTTTAAGCAGAAAATCGCCGTAAGCGGTGCGCAGCACCGGGTTACCATTAGGGTCGCGATTGAGTACAAACCCCTGCAAAATAGAACCCGCAGGAAGCACGGCGATACCGGTTGGGACATTGGCAAGATCGGCGGAGACTTGGCTTGCCTGAAATGTCGGCGGCAAGCTGTTTTGCGTGGGCGGCAGCGGGCTGGTGGTAACCGGTGTGAGATGAACGGGGATCACGCCGGGCTCTTGAGTAGTTTCACGGCAATGGCGGCAACGTCGCTGGCTGCTGTGGTGTGTGGCGCACGCGATACTAGCGAGCTTTGCGCACGAATCGCATCCTTCACCTTGTTGTCTTTGCGAATGACGCCGAGGAGCTTGGGCGTAACTTTCAGGAAATTTGCGCAGGCGCGGCTGATTGCCTGATAGCTGACATCGCCTTCTTTCTGTGTGGCAGCTTGGTTGACGACGATGGAAATCGGCGTGTTTTGCTTATCGCTTAAGCATAGTTTGATCAGCGCATAGGCGTCAGTGAGCGAGGTTGGTTCATCGGTAATCACCACCACCAACTGCGAACTTGCATGGCAGAGCGTGCGCACATGCTGCTCCACGCCGGCGCCGAGGTCGAGCAACACCACATCGTAATTTGCGGCGATGGTGTTTATTTTTTCTACAAAATCAAGCAGCGCTGATGGTGGAAGTTGCGCGAGACTTGCCGAACCGGAGCGTCCGGCAATGATATCGAATTTTCCGGCCTCATACGGAATCACCACGTCGCGGATCGCGGCAGTGCCGCCGATGACGTTGCTTAAATCTTTATGCGCGGTGAGGCCGAGCTGCACATCCACGTTGGCGAGGCCGATGTCGCCATCAATCAGCAAGACGCGGCGTCCGGCGCGGGCCATGGTGTGTGCCAGCGTAATCGACAGCCAGGTTTTTCCTACTCCCCCTTTGCCGGATGCGATGGCGATGATGTTGTTATTACTCTGCGTCATGGGTGTCTCCTTGAAGGTTAATCATGCAAACGGTGTTCCAAAAGTTTAGCCGCCAGGGTTTCGGCGGTCAGCGGGGTTAAGGGATCAACGACGCGGGCACTGCTTGCGTAGCCGGCAATGGCAAGGCCAGCAAGATCAGCACTTGCGAGCAGGCTGCCGTAGCGGCGCGCAGTATCAAGATGAGTGATAACAACGCGTTTGGGCGCAAGTGATGCACATTCGCGGGCGATATGCGCGCTTTCTTCGGCGTCCAGGCCGGCGTGCAGCGTGAATACAGCTTCGATGCCGGGTGTGGATGCGAGGATTTGCAACGTGTTTTTCTGCACGGCGTCATAGGCATTGAAGCCCGAAGAGTCGATAAGCACGGTGTGGTTTACCGGTAGCGAGCGCAGGATTTGGTCGAATTCAAATGGGTCGTGGGAGATGTGCAGTGGTAGTTTTAAAATATCAGTGAAGGCCGCGAGTTGATCAATACCGCCGGCGCGTTTGGTGTCTGTCGTGATGACGGAAACAGGGCATTGGCTCATGACAAGTTCTGTGGCACATTTAGCGGTCAGCAAGGTTTTTCCGGCCCCTTCGCTGCCGATGAACATGAAGCGCCGCCCCGCTTCTTGCAGCGGTAACGGCGAAAACGTAAAATGACGGCCCACGACTTGCGCACACACACGCGTGGCGATGGTATGTTTCGAGGCGGCGGCGGCCAGTTTTTGGAGCGTGAGCAATGCGTCCATGTCGATGTTTTCTGAGGTGCGCAAAATGCGCGCGAGTGTCGCCTCCGGTGCGCGGTGAAATTCAAGGCAGCTGCGTAAATCCGCCTGCCAATCAAGTGCCTGTGTGCGGCGCTTGGCGAGATCAATGGTGTCTTTAAAATCACTGAAACTGGTGGGTGCAGGGTCACGGTCAGCAGCGGCAGTAACACGGATGCCTTTGTTGCCGCGTTCTTGCGTGGTCGCCAAAATCACCGCATCTTCGCCTAACGCCTCACGAATCTGCCGCATGGCACTTGGCATATCAGCCGCAGTGAAGGTGCGAAGCTTCATGGTGCAAGCCGCCGTTTATAGTAGAGTTTCCACAGGCCCCAGCCGCTGATGAGCCCCCAGGCGCATTCGAGTAAAAACGCGGAGAGGTTCCAATCCCAGAGTAGCGAGATAAGGATGAGGATGGCGCTGATGAAATTGGTGACGAGATAGATAAAGGAATCATGCGGCCAGCGATTACGTTGCAGCATGATGTAGGCGAAGAGAAACCCTGCCATGCCGCTGAGTCCGATGAGGTTGAAGAGTATGTCTAGCATAGACCTTCTCTATGCCTCCCCCGCAAGCGGGGGAGGGCAACGGAGCTTACGCCTTTAGGCGTTAGCGCAGTGGGTGGGGGAGTCATATCTGCCCCCCTTGAAAAAGGGTTCCCCCCTGAATCCCCCCGCAGGCGGGGGGAACAAGAAAAAAGATGTAACGTGATTATTTTCATATCTGCCCCAATGTTTTAATACGCGCGCGGGGGTGGATTTCGTTTTGTGAGAGCACCACGGTGGCGGGGCGGAAGCGTTCCACAATGGTGCGCACATAGGGGCGAATGGCCGGGCTGGTAAGGAGTATGGGCATTTCGCCGGTAGCGGCAATTTGTTCGTATTTGGTGCGCACCACGCTGATGAATTCTTGGATGCGGCTGGGCGCTAAGCTCAAGATTTTTTCCTCACCCGTGCCGCCGACGGCTTCGGCGAAAGTTTGCTCCCAATTGGGTGAGAGGCTGAGGAGCGGAATATACCCTGCGTCGGTGGTGTTCGCGTGGCTGATTTGGCGGGCGAGGCGCGTGCGAACATGTTCGGTGATCTGGGTGATATTCTGGGTGACGCGACTGACTTCGGCGACGGATTCCATGATGGTGGGCAAATCGCGGATGGAGATGTGTTCCTTGAGCAGGTTTTGCAGCACGCGCTGCACGCCGGTGACGGTGATTTGCGACGGGATCGTTTCGGTGATCAGTTTTTGCTGCGTTTTGCTCAAATCATCCAGCAGTTTTTGCGTGTCGGAGTACGAGAGTAATTCCGCCATGTGGTCTTTGATGATTTCGGTCAAATGCGTGGTGACAACCGTTGGCGGATCCACCACGGTAAAATTGCGGAACAGTGCTTCTTCGCGGTACGCCTCGGGCACCCACATGGCGGGCAGGCCGAAGGTCGGCTCAACGGTTTCTTCGCCGGGGAGTTGCACCTTGCCACCGGTGGGGTTCATCACCAGCAACATATCAGGCCGCAAATCGCCGCGTGCGGCTTCGATTTCTTTCACCTTGATAACATAGGTGTTGGGTGCGAGTTGCATGTTATCCTGAATGCGGATCGCCGGAATCACATAGCCGAGCTCGCGCGCGACCTGGCGGCGGAGGGCTTTGATTTGCTCGGTGAGGCGGTGGCCTTTATTGTAGTTGATGAGCGAGAGGAGGCCGTAGCCGAGTTCTAAGCGTAACGCATCAATCGTCAGAAATTCAGTGGCAGCTTCTTCGGTGGCCGCGGCCGCAGTTTTTGCGGCGGCTTCGCCTTTGGGGCCTTCGAGCGCGAGTGCGCCGGGTTTGCCGTCTTTAGTGGTGGTGCCGGCAGCACTATCGTAAGAGGCAAGTGATGCAGGGTTTTTATAAAGGCGATAGGCAGCGTAGCCGAGCACGGTGCCGATGGTGGCGAAGGGAATGAGCGGAATGCCAGGCAACATGCCCATGCCGAAAAGAAACAGTGAGGTGACGCCGAGTGATGCGGGGAAGCGGCCCAATTGGCCGATGACGGCTTTGTCGGCCGAACCGGTGATGCCGGATTTAGTGACCAAGATACCGGCGGCGGTCGAGACGACGAGCGCGGGAATTTGTGAGACGAGGCCGTCACCAACCGTGAGCATAGTGTAGGTGTGGAGCGCTTCGCTGAAGGGGAGGTCTTGTTGTGCAACGCCGATGATGATACCGGCGATGAAGTTAATAAAGACGATGAGTAGGCCGGCGATGGCATCGCCGCGAACGAATTTGCTGGCACCGTCCATGGCGCCGTAGAAATTGCTTTCGTCTTCGAGTTCTTTACGGCGCGCGCGCGCCATATCTTCATTGATAAGGCCCGCGGAGAGATCCGCATCGACTGCCATTTGCTTGCCGGGCATGGCATCCAAGCTAAAACGTGCGGCAACTTCGGCGATACGGCCGGAACCTTTGGTAATCACCACGAAATTGATGATGGTGAGGATACCGAAAATAATGGCACCGATAATGACCGATCCGCCCATCACGAACCCGCCGAAGGCTTCAATCACGTGGCCGGCGGCATCCGTGCCTTCGTGTCCGTGCGATAAAATGAGGCGCGTAGAAGCAATGTTAAGCGCGAGCCGCAGCATGGTGACAATGAGGAGGATGGTGGGGAAGGAGCTTAAGTGCAGCGGTTTCTCAACGAAGAGCACCGTCATCAAAATCATCACCGACAACGTCAGCGAAATACTGAGCATGAAATCGAGAAGAAAGGGCGGCAGTGGCAGGATCAGGAAAATTAGAATGCCGACGATGCCAACGGCAAAGATAATGTCACTGCGGCGCAACGCGCTATTCATCCGCGCGCCCATAGTGATGCCTGGGGCGCCGGCGTCTGCAGTGGCAACTACGGCGTCAGCCATATGTTATCCTCGACCGGTTAAATTCCACCTCCCCCGCAAGCGGGGGAGGGCAACGGAGCTTACGCTCGTAAGAGCGTTAGCGCAGTGGGTGGGGGAACACTTTTCCCCCCTGAATCCCCCCGCAAGCGGGGGGAACATATTATCCATAGGCAGCATCACTCCGCCCCGCTGGGCGGCGGTGGAACGGTGATTCCAGTTTCCGAATAATGCTTTAGCTTGTTGCGCAGCGTGCGGATGGAAATGCCCAGAATATTCGCCGCATGGGTGCGATTGCCGAGGCAATGGTGCAACGTGTCAAGAATCAATTCCTGTTCGACATTGTCAACCGTGCGGCCGACCAAACCATGACCACCGGTTCCCGTTTTTGCTGCAGGTGCAGCGGAGATTTGTTGCGACGCAGCATTCACGCTGACGCTGCCGGAAATGAGAATAGCATCTTCGTCAATTGTGCCACCTTTAGCAAGCAACACAGCACGGTGAATCGAGTTTTCTAATTCGCGCACATTGCCCGGCCAACTATGTGTTTGCAGCTTGTGCAGGGCTTTGGCGGTGAGTGGGCGAATAGGTACGCCATTGGCGGCGGAGTATTTGGCGATGAAGTGATCGGCAAGTGGTGCAATGTCATCCACGCGCGTTTTGAGTGCGGGGAGTTCGAGGGAGATGACGTTTAAACGGTAGAATAAATCTTCACGGAAACGTCCGGATTTGGCCTCTTCCGGAAGGTTACGGTTGGAGGTAGCGATGATGCGGATGTTGACTTTCACGGGCTTGGTGCCGCCGACGCGGTCAATCTCGCGTTCTTGCAATACGCGTAGTAATTTGGCTTGCAGGCGCAGGTCCATTTCGCTGACTTCGTCCAAAAACATTGTCCCGCCGTCGGCCTCTTCGAACTTACCGATGCGACGTGCGATCGCGCCGGTAAACGACCCTTTTTCATGGCCGAAGAGTTCAGATTCGAGCAGGTTTTCAGGGATCGCCGCGCAGTTGACCGACACCATGGGTTTATCCGCACGCTTGCTGTGGTTATGGATATAGCGGGCGATGACTTCTTTGCCAGTGCCGGATTCACCGGTAATCAAAACACTCGCATCTGACGGTGCGATTTGGTCGGCAATCGCAAGCACATTTTTCATGGCACTAGAGGCATAAACCAGTGAGCGACTTTCTTCAGTGATGGCTTCTAAGACCGCGGCGATCAATTCTTCGTTCGGGGGTAGGGGAATATATTCTTTCGCGCCGGCGCGGATAGCGCGAACGGCGGATTCTTTATCCGTTTGCACGCCGCAAGCAACCACGGGGAGGTTGAAGCGTTCTTTGACCAACATGGTCACTAGTTTTTCGATATCTTGCTTGACTTCGACCATGATGAGATCAGCGCCTTGGCCGCCGCGCAGTGCCACCATTGCGCTTTCCAAATCTTCGACATGCCCCACTTTGGCGCCGTGCGCGCGAGCGATAGCGCTGGCGGTGCCCAATTGTCCGTAGAGATCCCCGATGATCATCAGACGCATGGCATTTACCCTTTGTTTTCTGATTTAATCACTTCGGTCATGGTAACGCCGATGCGGTCTTCTACCACCACCACCTCGCCTTTTGCGACCAGGCGGTTGTTGACAAAAATATCAATCGGCTCGCCGACTTTGCGATCAAGCTCAATCACAGCGCCACGGCCGAGTTTCAAGAGCTGGTGCACCAGCATGTTAGTGCGGCCCAGGACCACGGAAACTTGTACAGGAATGTCGTACACGGTTTCCAGGTTCATGGTTTCGGTCGCTTCGACCTCGCCGAAACCGGCTATTTGATTGTCTGCTTCGCTCATTGGGAGCCTCCTTGGTTAATGGACAGGTCTTGGTGTTGGTGGGTTTGGTGGGCGGTAATTTCGTCGACGATACGGCTGATGTCTTTCAGTCGTTCCGCTTGTGTGAGTTTGGCGTTGCCATGCGCCCACGTCACAATACAATCAGCAGGTTGCATATTTGCATCGCCATGAATGGTAATGTCTCCGGGTTCGGATGAATGTTCGAAATAGCGCTTCAGTTTTTCTTCTAAGCGCGGGGCGATCGATTCATGGACGGTAACGGTAATCAGCGGCTCGCCGAGGATACGTGTGATGCATTCTTTGACCAGCGGTTCAACGAGCGCGAGGCTATCTTGAGCGAGTGCGTCACCGGCAATTTTCTGTGCGAGCGTCCACGCAAGTTGCGGCGCCATGGCGGCTTGTTCGCGCGTGAAGCTATTATAGGCGCTAAACAGTGTTTTCATTTGTTCTGCCAGCGGTGTAAGGCCGGATTCGATCTGGCGGTCAAGTTTGGCGAGTTCGCTTTCGGCCAGTTTCTTGCCTTCCAACTCACCTTCCACATAGCCCTTGCGATAGCCCGCAGCTTCGGCGGCTTTGAGTTCGGCTTCGGAGAAAGTGGGAGGCGGCGGTGGAGCGGGAGGTTCTATTTTCTTTTCCGGCCCGAAGGATTTGAGCGCAAAAGGCTTCGCTTTCGCGCCCGGCTGCACGGCATCAAACGAGGGAGGTACAAAGCGTTCAAGTTGCATTTCTACGCTCCTGTCATCCCGGCGAAAGCCGGGATCCAGCGCTTCGCGGCAAGCGAAGCAAAAGAGGAAACTCCATTGCGCCGCAGACGCGGCTTACTGGATCCCCGCTTTCGCGGGGATGACAATTTGAAAGTGTGGCACGTCAACTGCATCATCAATACACCATCTGACTGGCTTCATCGCCGTCGTTAATTTGGATTTCGCCTTTCGCGGCCATGTCTTTGGCCATGTTGACGATGATGGTTTGCGCTTCGTCAACATCCTTAATACGCACCGGCCCTTTGGATTCCATATCCTCTTTCATGATCTTCGCTGCACGTTCAGACATGTTGCTGAAGAACAGTTGTTTGATCGGTTCCGACGCGCCTTTTAAGGCAATGGCGAGTTTGTCTTTGTCGGCTACCCGCAGGAGTGCTTGAATGCCCGGCCCATCGACTTTGATAATGTCCTCAAACGTGAACATCAGTGAGCGTACCTTTTCAGCCGATTCAGGTGCGCGCTTCTCTAGTTCGCCCATGAATTTGCCTTCGGTGTTGCGGTCAAAGTTGTTGAAGATTTCAGCAAGCATTTCGTGGCTGTCGCGGCGCTGGGTTTTGGCGAGATTGGTCATGAACTCGGTGCGCAGCGTTTTCTCGATGTTTTCGAGCACCTCTTTTTTCACCGCTTCCATCGACAGCATGCGTTGGATGACTTCGATGCTGACGTCTTCGGGCAGCGTCATCAGCACGCGTGCGGCATGGTCGGATTTGATTTTGGAAAGCACGAGGGCCACCGTTTGCGGGTATTCGTTTTTAAGAAATCCGGCTAGAATATCTTCGCTGACATTGCCGAGTTTGTCCCAGGTGGTTTTACCAGCCGGGCCGCGGATTTCTTCCATGATTGAATCTACCTTGCCCTTGCCAAGCGCGCGGGTGAGGAGGCGTTCCGTGGAGTCGAAACTACCGGCAACACCACCGCTGCTAGCCATGGCTTCTGCAAATTCCAGGCACAAGCGTTCGACCATGTCAGAACTCACATTACCGAGGGTGGACATGGTGCTGGAAATCTCTTTGATCTCCTCATCGTCCAACATACTAAGGATTTTACCGGCGTGTTCTTCGCCGATTGTCATCAACAAGATGGCGGCTTTCTGCGCGCCACTGAGGTTGCGATCTTCTTTACCACCGGCTTTTTGGGGGGCTGCCATAATCTACGCCTCCTTCGCGATCCATTGGCGTATCACCATCATGGATTCATCGGGGTTTTGTTCGACAAATTCGGTGACTTTGCGCAGCATGGTCGAGCGCACGCGGCCGCCGACGCCGCCGATGTTTAGCATCACTTCTTCCTCTTCTGGCGCGGCTGATGCGCCGCCACCCATGCCAGCGCCACCACCGGCGCCTGGAGGTGGAATAAACCCACCGGCACCACCGCCTGGCAATTTCAAATTACCCGCAGCGGCGCTCATGCTGGCTAGGCCCTCGGCCAATTTCTCGGTGGCTGGCGCGGTGGTGCGGATCACATGCATGACTGCCGGGCGAATCACCAACATGATGACGAGGATGACGACGATGGCGATCACGAGAGTTTGGATGATGCCTTGCATCTCATCGCGGAATTCTTCGAAGAAGCTCGGTTTGATTTCAACATCTTCGGCAGTCACAAAGCGCATGTTGACGACTTCGACTTTATCGCCGCGTTTTTCATCAAAGCCGATAGCCGATTTCACCAGCTGTTCGATTTTCTGAATTTCTTCAGGGTTGCGCGGAGAGTAAACGGTGTCGCCGCTTTCTTTGGAATAGGTCCCATCCACCAAGATGGCGACCGAGATCTTATTAATGGTGCCGCCCTCTTTGGTGTGGCTTTGAATGGTTTTGGAAATCTCAAAATTGGTGACTTCGTCCGTTTTGTTGTTGTCACGCTTGCTTTGCTGGCCACCACCACCGGTTTGTGAGGTTGCACCCGTGCCGGCGGAAGTGGGCAATTGGTTGCCGACGGTGACACCTTCTTTATTGGCGGTGTCTTGCGCGGCTTCGATTTCATTGGAAGATTGGGTGGAGCGTACCACCTGGCCTTCCGGATCGAATGTTTCTTTATTGGTGGTAACGCGGTCGAAATTGATATCCGCGGTGATTTGCGCTTTCACACGGCCGGGGCCGACGGTTTTCTCTACCAATTCTTCCAGCGAATTTCTCAAGCGATTTTCAAAAGAAATACGGTATTCTTCGGTGGTGTTGACGGCGGCACCTAGGCTTCCATCCTCCTCCGATTTTGCAAGCAACCTTCCGGTTGAATCCACCACCGTGATTTTTGAGGCTTTAAGGCCCGGAACGGCGGCGGCTACCAAATTGACGATGGCGTTCACCTGCTGCTTTTCCAGCTCCATATTGCCGCGCAATTTAAGGGCAACGGAGGCAGTGGGCACTTGCTTGTCTTTTGAAAAGAGTTCGCGCTTGGGAACCACCAGATGCACACGCGCGGAATCAATTTGGCTAAAGGCGCCGATCGTGCGTGACAGCTCACCCTCAAGCGCTCGCAGCATGTTCACGTTCAACACGAACTGCGAGCTGCCAAGACTTTCAGATTTATCAAAAATCTCGTAGCCGATGACGTTGCCGGTCGAAGGAAGGCCGCGTTCGGCCATCGTCATGCGCATGCGCAGCATTTTATCGGAGGGCACGGCGATTTCGGAACCGTTGGCCCGAATTTGGTAGGGGATGTTTTGTTGCTCGAGTTCGGTGACGATCTTCGCGCTGTCTTCAATGTTTAGATTGGTATACATGGAGGTGAAGGTGGGGGCCGAAACGCGCATGGCGATGATGGCGAAGAAACCAAGAAACAACACACCTACGGCAATCAGCATGCCTAACTGCGGTTTTCCAAGTCCTTTAAGTGTATCGGCGACAGTTGCCATAGGAACCCCTTCTTATAACTCCAAAGTAATCGGCATTGATTAAAAAATCGCTAATACAGGCAAATATTTCCTAGGTCAGCAATTTTTATGCGCTCTTTATACGCACTGGAGCTGTATAAGCAGAGAATAAAGATGGGGTTCAACAAAAAAATTATGCAAACGATGCAATTTTTTCCTAGCAACTTTCGAAAGTGATGGTGACCCTCGTTTTTGCCTGTGGAGAAAAATGGGGATAAGTTTTTTCACTTCGTCATTCCCGTTTTCACGGGAATGACAAATAGCATCACTCCTCGATTACTTTTTGTTCTTTCACGCCGCGTTCGGATTCGCGCTGCAAAGATGCGTTGAGTTTATCGTGTAGTTCGTGCTCCAAGCGCTCGCGTTCGACAATGAAATCGCTCACCTTGGCAATTTGGATGGCGAGTGCGTCAATTTCTACGGGGCCGCGTGGTTCATCGTGGGTGTAGGGTTTGCCGCGGGTGAGATCGGCGGTGATTTTTTCGAGCTCGACGATTGGTTTTAAAACGCGTATGCGCACAAGCCATAAGAATATGAGTAGGAAGATGGCCACCGTGCCGATTTGCAGCAAGCGCGGCGATAGGTGGCGGCGAATAGCATCGTCGGAGTAGTTGCTATCGTAGCCAACAAGCAGGACATAAGGATAGCGCATGGAGGTTTGATAATACGCATAGATCGTATCATTACCGAAAAGCCCGCCGCGGGAAACCATGCCGGAGGGCTCTTTTTTGGTGTTGATGGATTCGAGTAGCGTTCTGGGGAAATAGGTGTCGACGAAGTTGGGGGTGTTGGAGACTTCAGTCAGTTGGGTGAGGCTTTTGCTGATGACAGCAAAACTCACGCCCTCGTGTTTGACGATGTAGCTGAGTTCGTCCGTAATCACCCCAATATCGGCACTGGCGGCGAGGACGCCGATTAATTTACCCGTGTCATCTGTAATACCCATGGAAATGGGAATCACCCAACGTTTGGAGACGCGACCAGCAATCGGCCCGCTGATTTGCACTTGGCTGGGTTCTGCGAAGGCTTTTTGGATGTGCTCCCGGTCGGATACGTCTACCGGTTTATCAAGCACGCCAATATTACTGCTGACGGCCAGTTCTTGGTTGGCGTTCGTCCAAGCCCAAATGGCGACGATGCCGCCGGGTTCGTTATAGGACTGGAGAATCCGCGCGATCGCGCGCGTGTCATTCGGTGGAATGCTCGAGATTTGCTTGCCGATGGCTTTGAGCAGGAACTCCGTGCTCCGGAGTTCGCGGGCCAACGTGTTATCAATCCGGGTCGCTTCCTTTTGTAAATCGTCCATAATCCGCTGGGATTGCGCAGTATAGGTCGACCAGGTGATCCACGCAGAAAGCACGACCAATACGAAGAGGATAACCCCCGCAAGAATAGCAAAATCGCGGGAGAGAGACGGCTGGGACCAGGCGGATTTATTAGGCATACACCCTCTTATACCACTTGATTGGCGTTTGTGAATAGTTTAAAACGCCGTCTTCAGATCACCTCCCCCGCTTGCGGGGGAGGGCAACGGAGCTTCGATTTTATGCTTACAAAATCGTTGAGCTGCGTGGGTGGGGGAACCTTCCCCCCTGAATCCCCCCGCAAGCGGGGGGACTAAGATAGAGAGAAGAAAATGGCCGATTTATTCGCTGAGAAAAAGACCACGAGCAGCTACTCCGCCAAAGACATTGAAGTCTTAGAAGGCTTGGAGCCGGTGCGCCGCCGCCCGGGTATGTATATCGGCGGCACGGATGAAAATGCGCTGCACCACCTTGTGCATGAAATTTTTGACAACTCAATGGACGAGGCCGTCGCCGGCCACGCCAGCCGCATTGAACTTGAGATGAAAAAAGGCGACGTGATTATTGTGCGTGATAACGGCCGCGGCATTCCGGTAGAGCCGCATCCGAAGTTCCCTAAAAAATCCGCGCTCGAGGTGATTCTCACCACGCTGCACTCCGGCGGCAAGTTTTCGCAAAAAGCGTACGAAACTTCCGGCGGGTTGCACGGGGTTGGCATGTCGGTCGTCAATGCGCTTTCGGATGTGCTGGAAGTAGAATCCGTGCGCGATAAAACCATCTATCACCAATCTTATTCACGCGGGGAAGCCACCAGCAAGGTGAAGAAAATGGGCCCGGCCACAAACCGCAAAGGCACGACGATCGCCTTTCACCCCGACCCCGACATTTTCGGCACCAAGCTGCATTTCAAGCCAGAGCGCTTGTATAAATTCGCGCGTTCCAAAGCGTATCTCTATCGCGGCGTAGAAATCCGCTGGAAGTGTGACGAGAGCCTGGTCGAAGGCACCGAAATTCCATCTGAAGATACCATTCACTTTCCCGGCGGCCTCAAGGATTTCCTCACGCAAATGCTCGAGGGCCGTGCCACCATCACCGAAGCGTTTTCGGGCGAAGCAGAAATTGCGAATAAAAAAGGCCGCATCGAATGGGCAATTGCCTGGCCGGAAGATGAAGAACCCTACGTCAGCACCTATTGTAACACCGTGCCCACGCCCGAAGGCGGCACGCACGAAAGCGGGATGCGCGGGGCGCTGACCAAGGCCATCAAGGCATACGGCGAAACACTCGGCAATAAAAAAGCGGCGGCGCTGCAAGCAGAGGATATGCTGGGCGGCGCGGTGATGATTCTTTCGCTGTTTTACAAAGATCCGCAATT
This sequence comes from uncultured Rickettsiales bacterium, assembly GCA_964405685.1. Lineage (GTDB taxonomy): Bacteria > Pseudomonadota > Alphaproteobacteria > Rickettsiales > SXRF01 > CAYOOP01. The sequence continues at coordinate 55,027 of CAYOOP010000004.1, read as the reverse complement.
TCAGGGCCAAACCAAGCATAAATTGGTAAGTGCGGATGCGACCAAGCTCGTTGAAACCGCCATGCGCGACCACATCGACCACTGGCTCGCCGGTGATGTGGAGATGAGCAAAAAACTGCTCAACGTCATGATCGAGCGTATGGAGGAGAGGCTCCGCCGCAAAAGCGAAAAAGATGTCGGCCGCAAAACTGCGACGCAGAAATTGCGTCTGCCCGGCAAGCTCGCCGATTGCTCGCGCTCCACACCGCAAGGCACCGAGCTTTACATTGTAGAGGGTGATTCCGCAGGTGGTTCCGCCAAACAGGCCCGTGCGCGCGAAACCCAGGCGATTTTGCCGCTACGAGGGAAAATCCTAAACGTTGCCAGTGCCACGCTGGACAAAATCAAAGCCAACCAGGAACTCGCGGACCTCGTGCTCGCGCTTGGTTGCGGCAGTGGCAGCCATTTTGACATCAAGCAACTCCGCTACGAAAAAATCATCATTATGACCGACGCCGATGTGGACGGCGCGCACATCGCCTCGCTGCTCATGACGTTTTTCTATCAGGAAATGCCGGAGTTGATTACGCGCGGCCATGTGTATATTGCTCAGCCGCCGCTCTACCGCATCACTCAAGGCAGCGTGACGCATTACGCGAAGGACGACGCGCACAAGGAAAAACTCGTCGCCGAACTTTCCAAAAAACAAGGCCGCCTGGAAATTGGCCGGTTCAAAGGTTTAGGTGAAATGACGCCCGCGCAGCTCAAAGAAACCACCATGCAAGGCGAAGCGCGTACGTTGCTCAAAGTGATGATTGCGAGTGATGAAATAGATGCCACCGCCACCCGCGTGGATCAACTGATGGGCAAAAAACCTGAACTCCGCTTCCAATTCATCCAGGAACAAACCAAAGCCCACGGCACCGCGCTGATTGATGCGTTGGATGTTTAGCTGGCTTGTACGTCATCCTGCGAGGTGCATAGCACCTGCGCAGGATCTCAGTTTTGTTTAGAAGAATACTCTTATATCAATAAGATAGATAGTTTCACACAACCTTCACACAATTCTAACCATGCATGGGGTAGAATGGCGAAGTAATTCTTTAAAATTTTGGAGTTTTTCTTATGAGGCAACAATTCACACAATTGTTTCATGATGTTGTTTTGAGGAATGATACGTTCAGCAATCTGATTTTTCAGCACTTAGAAGACAAATATTCGCCGGATTTCTACAGAGGGCACTCGGATAAAGAAATGTTTGGAGTTGGGTATAGAGACCCAGCTAAGGATGGTGATGAGCCATCTGCATTGTTAGGTACTATTGCGGCAGTTGAAGTAGCAAGGTTTCTCAAAACAATAAAGCATGAAAAAGGTGCTACCGAAGTCATACCTAGCCAAGACACTTTGGAGTTGGCGGACCAACTTTATTGGCTCAAGCGCGCTGCCATTCAACTAACTGGCCGTTCAGAAGCAGTGATGCGTGATTATGCAGCAGGGAGCCCTATCGAAAACGCAGTTGTATTTAAAAACAGTAGTCCTGACGATTATGACAAATTGTTTGCGATAGATGCCGGTATGCTAAGTATTATTCGCAGTGTGCGTGATGAACATGGGAAGGAAGCACTAGTTGTTGAACGAGGAGAAGAAATATTGAAACATGCGCAAGAGATGATAGATGAAGAGAGATCAATATCAAAAAGAGATGATCCAGCTGTTTTACGAGGAAATGATCGACAATCTGACCCCATCACTATTTCCTTTCCCCAATCAACTGAGGCTGCCGAGAATAGTCCAACACCAGACGATCATGGGCCAGGCGAGGGGGACATTTTACCAATAAGACGCACACAGCTAGGCTCAGTAGTTTCTGCAGGTGATGTTATTTCCAAAAATCCGCGTGACGGTATTGGCGCATAACACTTGAACCCTGCGTAGGTGGATGCTAAACCCTTGGCACCTATGCTTCAATATCTCACCAATACCTCCAAAAACCATGTACCACTGCATATCGTTCCGGCTAAGGAATATGCTGCGTGGACGAAAAAACAGCCGAAACCGGCGCAAAACTGGCTGAAATCAACAGGTTTCAAAGCCAAGGCGGGCGGTTATGCGTTGTTGCCGGATGCCAGCGGCAACCTCTCTGCTGTACTTCAAATCGTCGATAAGCTTGGAATTTATGCACTTGCGCATCTGCCAAAAGCCTTGCCGGAAGGTGTTTACGCCATCAATGCATCACTCAAAAAAGACGAAGCGAATGCACTGGCGCTCGGCTGGCTTCTGGGCTGTTACGAGTTCACCGCATACAAAAAATCTAAGGATACTTATGCCACGCTCGTAGCCCCAAAGGGCGTGGATATTGCGGAGGTAAAAACGCTCACCAGTAGCATTGCCCATGCGCGCGACCTCATCACCACGCCCGCGAATGACTTGCTGCCCGATAGCCTGGCGGCGGAAGCCTTGAGCGTTGCCAAGAAACATAAAGCGCAGACGAAAGTGATTGTTGGTGAGCAATTGCTCAAGCAAAACTATCCGCTGATTTACGCGGTGGGGAAAGCCAGCGCGGTTGCGCCGCGGCTGGTGGATATCACCTGGGGGAACCCCAAACACCCGAAGGTAACGCTGGTAGGCAAGGGCGTGTGTTTTGATTCTGGCGGGCTGGATATCAAACCTTCCAGCAACATGCGTCTGATGAAAAAAGACATGGGCGGCGCGGCCGTGGCACTTGCGCTTGCCAATGTCATTATGGCGCAAAAACTTCCCGTGCGTTTGCGTGTGCTGCTACCGATCGTTGAAAATGCTGTTTCCGGCAACGCCATGCGGCCGCTCGATATCATCAAATCTCGCAAAGGCCTCACCGTTGAAATTGGGAATACGGACGCCGAAGGGCGCCTCATTTTGTGCGATGCGTTGGCAGAAGCCGACCGCGAAAAACCCGATTTGCTGATTGATTTTGCAACCTTGACTGGGGCAGCACGCGTAGCGCTTGGCACCGAGCTTCCGGCGCTGTTTACGAGCGACGACAAACTTGCGGATGCCTTGCAAAAAACCGGCATTGCATTGGAGGACCCACTCTACCGCTTGCCGCTGTATGCGCCGTATCGTGCGCAGCTGAATTCTAAAATTGCTGACATCAGCAATGATCCGGAAACCGGCCAGGGCGGGGCGATTTCCGCAGCGCTTTACCTCAAAGAATTCGTGGAACATGCGGCATCCTGGGCGCATATTGACCTCATGGCCTGGAACACAAAAGATTCAGCCGGTAAGCCCACCGGCGGCGAGGCGCAAACGCTGCGCACTATTTATACCTACCTAAAGGAACGTTATGTCTGAACTTAGCTCCACCAAAGCCATGAAGGTTTTGCAATTTCAACACGGCGTGCACACCGCCTGTTTGCAGCATTTGCCCTATGATCTTTCCTCGCGGCAGATGAGCATTTTGCTGAGTGTATACTTGAGCGCGACGCCGCAGAGCGTGCGCGATTTAAGCGAGCAACTTAGTATTTCCAAACCCGCTATTTGCCGCGCGCTGGATATGCTCGAGCGCGCCAAGTTGCTAAAACGCAGCCGCGCGAAGGACGATAAGCGCAGCGTGCTACTCCAGCGTACGGTGAAAGGTTCGGTATTTCTTACCGAATATGCCGAGCTGGTACTTAAAGTTAGCAAGTCCGCTGCATGACGCTTTCTGCCCACACCATCTTCATTACCGGGGCGACCGCCGGTTTTGGCGAGGCGATGGCGAAACTCTTTTTGCAACATGGTGCACGCGTGATCGCCACCGGGCGGCGCAAGGAGCGTTTGGAAAGCTTGGGCAAACACGAGCGTTTGCACACGGTTCAACTCGATGTGCGCGATAAGCATGCGGTGGAAAATGCTGTTAAAAATCTCCCTGCGGCCTTTAAAAACGTGGATATTTTGATCAACAATGCAGGGCTTGCTCTGGGCTTAACAGGCCTAGAAAAAATGAGCGGCGAAGATATTGCGCAGATGATCGATACGAATATCAATGGTGTGCTTCACTGCACGAGTGCACTGTTGCCCGGCATGATTGAGCGTGATTCTGGACACATTGTGAACCTCGGTTCGATTGCTGGGAACTACCCATACCCGGGTGGGAATGTGTATGGCGCAACCAAGGCGTTTTTGAAACAATTCTCGCTTAATTTACGTGCGGATCTGTTGGGTAAAAATATCCGTGTTACCACCATCGAACCCGGCATGTGCGATACGGAATTTTCAACGGTGCGCTTCCGCGGTGACAAGCAAAAGGCGGACAATGTGTATGCAGGTATGCAACCGCTTACCGCACAGGACATCGCCGAGACGGTTTATTGGTGCTTGATTCGCCCCAAACACGTCAACATCAACCAGATCGAACTCATGCCGACCATGCAGGCGTTTTCACCTTTCGCAGTCGCAAGGAAAGCTTGACATCTTTAATATTTATAGCTATATTTAATCATGTTTGAGTGGGATGAAGCTAAACGCAGACGTAATCTCGAAAAACACGGAGTGGATTTTGAGGACGTGTGGGAATTGGATTGGGAAAATGCGCTTAGGTTCCCCGATAGTCGCAAGGAATACGGTGAAGAAAGGTTTCTAGCGCTTGTAAATCTTGGTCCAAGGTTGCATGTATGTGTCTATACACCGCGAGGTAACAATTACCGTATTATCAGTCTGCGTAAGGCAAAACGTAAGGAGGTGGAATATTATGAAGAAGAAATTGACGAATAAATCAGGGGATGCGTTAGCGCTTTCTCGTAGTGATATTAAACAAATGCGTCCAATAAAAAAGCTTGCGCCGGAGATGGTAGCACGATTTCAAAAGGAACGTCGTGGCCGCGGCAGGCCGGCAGGGCGCAACAAGGCGGTGGTGAGTGTGAGTCTGGATAAGGATATTTTAGCGGCGCTGCGCGCCAGTGGCGTGGGTTGGCAGACGCGCGTGAATGATTTGCTGCGCGCGGCCGTTGGTCTCAATCACTAGCATGATCATCATCGATTCAGGCCTTGGAGGAATTTCAGTGGTGCGGGCACTGCGGGCGCTGGCGCCGGAGGTGCCGATTACGTATGTCGCGGATACAGGCGGGTTTCCGTATGGTGCAAAAAGCCCAGAGGAATTGCTCACCCGTGCACGCGCAGTGTTGCATCAATTGAAGGCGCAGCAGAGCGACACCGTGGTACTTGCGTGCAATACGCTTTCTACTTTGTGTCTTGAGGCGCTGCGTGCTAGCTGCCCATCCACATTTGTGGGCACTGTGCCGGCGATTAAAACGGCAGCGCAACTTTCTAAAACCCGCCGCTTCACCTTGCTTGCTACACCCAACACCGCCCACAGCCGTTATTCGGATGGTCTGATTGCCGAATTCGCCGCCGATTGCGTGGTGGATATCACCGCCGCGCCGAACCTCGCAACACTCACCGAACAATGGTTGCTGGATTTGCCGGTTGCTGATGAAGATTTGCGCCGCGAAATCACCCTTGCTTTTCATGATGATGCAAAAGGCCGCACGGACGCTATTGTGCTCGGCTGCACCCATTATCCATTGATTTTAGAACGCCTGCGCCCACTTGCGCCCTGGCCGGTTGCGTGGATAGATTCTTCCGAGGCCATCGCCCGCCGCGCTTTGGCTGTTGCAGTCCCTCCCCCCATAGGGGGGAGGTTAGGTGGGGGGCAGGCTTGCTCTACTTCGCAAATAAGCATTCACACTATTCAAGACAGCCCCCTCCCTAACCCTCGACGCTGCTCCGCGTCGAGCCCTGTGGGGGAGGGAAATTCGAGTGTTGCTTATGTCACCGACAACCGCCATTTCGAGAGCTACGAAGCGCTATTTGCGGGAGAAGGGTTTGCTCGCACCGAGCTTTTGGCAACAATATATTGACATAAATTAATTTATGTGTTCAAATCGCGAAAACCAGTATAAAGAGTAGTCAATTAAAGGGATAAATATGAAACCAACGATCGATCAAATTCTAGACCATGCAAATCTTGACGTATCTGGATTGAGCGAAACCCAAACTCAGTCGTTCAGAGCTTTAACAGCTAGTCTGGTTCGGAGCCAAATTCTAAGCAAAGTAGTCAATCGACAGGAAGCGATTGCAAGTACATCTAACCAAATCGCCGGTCTTTTCCAGGCACGTTATGCTACAGATACGGGTATTACAGCCCCCGTCGAGGTAGACGCTAACGCTGCATATAGGCGAGTCGCCCAATTAACATCCAGTATTAATGCTGCAATTGCTGAATTGGTTGACGATAAAATTCTTGCTCACACTCCATCTCCGAAAACGCTGCAGGATATATCTTCTTCAGCCGGTATATCCATGGAAGCTATTCCAGCCGAAAGACGAGCTATCTATGAAGCTCTATGGACGGATCTTGCGAGGCAGAAACTTCTTAGCAGAGCGATTGAAGATGATCACACAGATCAAGCAAGGAGAGGACTTGTAAATTTCCTACAAGAACGCTTTACGGTGGAAAGAGAAGATGGAGAAGTGCTTACGGAACCCTTGGCAGGCAGTAAATCTGCCGCAGAACTCCGGGTTGCTGCCGATGAAAAGAAATTGGATGTTGCCATTGGGCCTCTTCTGGATCGAACTCTTCCAAGAAGCTCATCGAACAGCGTTATATCTGCGTAAGATTTGAACCTACTCCTCCGTAACCTCTGCATGTTTGGCAAGCAATGCATGCACAGTGTCCGTTGCGGCGTTCATGGCGGTTTTGTCGGTGGAGCGGATGACAATGCTGGTGCCGAGTTTGCCGTCGCGAGAAAATGGGTAGCTGCCGATGTCGGTGGTAGGGTGGTTGGTTTGAATTGCGCCCAGTTCCTTGGCGATCAATCCTTCGGTGACAAAGGCGCTTAAGGTACGTGAAAGCATCGGCTCGCCGCCGACCAGCGTGTGTTTCATCGAATCAAACATCGCCTGCATAATGCTCGGCACGCCCGCCATGACGTAGATATTCCGGATAGTAAATCCCGGCGCGCCGGAGACGGGGTTTAGAATCAGTTTTGCTCCCTGCGGCACGGTCGCCATACGCAGCCGCGCCTCGTTCACATGCTCCGCGCCGCCATAATGCCTAATCAAGCGCTCTTTCGCTTCCGCGTCCACCACCAGCGGCACACCGGCCATTTTGGCGACCGATGCGGCCGTAATATCATCATGCGTGGGGCCGATGCCGCCGGTCGTGAACACATAGGTGAATTTATCCGCGCATTCGCGGAGTGTGGCGATGATCACATGTTCAAGGTCCGGGATCACCCGCGCTTCCATCAGCCGGATTCCCAAGAAATTGAGCTGCTCCGCGAGCCAGACGAGGTTTTTATCCTTCGTGCGGCCCGAGAGGATCTCGTTGCCTATGACGATAACGCACGCTGTTGGATTCTGCATAAGGCGGTAATTAGTAATTGGTAATTGAGTATTGGTGTATTAGTCTACAGCATCCAACCACCAATTACCAACCACCAATTACCATGAACACCGACGAAGACGACGAACAGGACGACCGGCCGATAGTGATTCACGGGGCGGATGCGTTCACGCATATGCGCGCCGCCGGAAGGCTCGCGGCGGAGGTGCTTGATATGATCACGCCGCATGTGGTGGTGGGCATCACCACCAATGCGCTCAATGACCTCTGCCACAACTATATCATCGAGCGCGGGGCGATTCCTGCGCCACTGAATTACCGTGGATTCCCCAAATCCATCTGCACCTCCATCAACCACGTCGTCTGCCACGGTATTCCGGGCGATGCAAAGCTCAAAAACGGCGACATTGTCAACATTGACGTCACCGTGATTTTAAACGGTTGGTACGGTGACACCAGCCGCATGTTTTACGTGGGCGACGTGCCGACCAAAGCCAAGCGCCTGGTGGAAATCACCTATGAAGCGATGATGCGCGGGATTGCGATGGTAAAGCCCGGTGCGACACTCGGTGACATCGGCCACGCTATCCAAAGCTTCGCCGAGGCGAACCGTTTTTCCGTGGTGCGGGATTACTGCGGCCATGGCATCGGCCAGATTTTCCACACCGCACCGAACGTGGTGCATTACGGCAAGCCTGGGCAAGGCATGGTGCTCAAAGAGGGTATGTTTTTCACGGTTGAACCGATGATCAACGCCGGACGCTATGAAACCATCTGCAGCAAGCACGACGGCTGGACGGTGACGACGCGGGATAAAAGCTTATCGGCGCAGTTTGAACACACGATTGCTGTGACGAAGGATGGCTATGAGATTTTTACTGAGTCGCCCAAAGGCCTACTAAAACCGCCGTATGTATAAACACAATAGCAAAGGAACCATATGAGTGAAGCGAATGAGAGAAGTCAGGAAGTGGCAGATTTTTTATTCAGTATGAAGGATTTCATGGCAGGATTTGCGCTTAACAGGGGTAACAAAGCGCATAACATTGTGCTATCGACAATTCCGATGAGAATTTTAGAGGCGTCGGAGTGTGCAATAAGTCAGCCTCCTAAGAAAATGACAAAAGAACAGAGCTTAGTTGTAGTGGCATTAGAACAGAATGAAGGCAAGGATTTCCTGCGTTTGGGTGCAATTTTTGATGGAAATGTACAAGAAGGAGATCAACAGTTTCTGCAGGACTTTATAGAGCGTACAAAGCAGTGGATTGGCGAAGGATTCACTTTGCTTAGTTCTCAGCCCATTTCTGAGTTGGAACCAGATGATGACTTAGATTATTTGCAGTTTCCGGGCCGCCATACAAAAAGAACGAGTGGAAATAATGGTAATGGCATGGGCAATACTCGTACCTAGGTTTCAATAGACACAAGTCCTCTTATGAATAGCGAAGCAACCCTCGAAAAACCCCATCACACCGGCCACCGGCAGCGGCTGCGGGAGCGTCTGCTTTCGCATGGCGCGGCGACATTGCCGGATTATGAATTGCTTGAAATTTTGCTGTTTGCCGCCAAGCCGCTGGGGGATGTAAAGCCTATTGCGAAAGCGCTACTGAAACATTTTGGAACGCTGGGCCGTGTACTACATGCCGAACCTTCTGCGCTTATGGAGGTGAAAGGTGTTTCTGAAAGCGCGGCGGGGGCGATTGTGGTGGCGCGGGAAATCAGCGCGCGGATGTTGCGTGAAGAGGTGATGGGCAAGCCCGTCATTCAAAACTGGACGGCGTTGCTCGATTATTGCCGCATCAATATGGGGCATCTCTCGCATGAGGAATTCCATGTGCTTTATTTAAACAGCAAGCTCGCGCTGATGGCGGACGAAGTGCAAGGCAAAGGCACGGTGGACCAAACGCCGATTTACCCGCGCGAGGTGATGAAGCGGGCGCTGGAACTGGGCGCTACCAGCATTATTCTGGTGCATAATCACCCAAGCGGCGAGGCGATGCCGAGCAAGGAAGATATTGCGATTACGCACGAGGTGGTAAAAGCCGGGAATCCGCTTAATATTGATGTGCAGGACCATTTGATTGTGACGGCAGGGGACCATTTTTCCTTTAAAGCACATGGGTTGCTGGTATGTTGATTGGGGACATCTCTAACAACTCTTTCTCCTCTCCTGCTTGCGGGAGAGGGCAACGGAGCTTCGATTTTCTTCTTCAGAAAATCGTTAGCGCAGTGGGTGAGGGCATGGTTCCCTCTCCAAGGTTTTGTAAGCTCGCAAAACGCTTCGCTAACAAAACCTGTCCTCCCCCGCACGCGGGGGAGGAGAAAGTGGCCATATGCTAATCTGGGGCATTACAAACGGCAGTGCGGGGATGGTGTCGCAAGTGAGCGGTGTTGGCGAATTGCTGGCGGCCAAAACCAACAGCCAGTTTGTGCTGAAAACATTCAAGCGCAAAGCCCCGTGGGGCGTGCTTCCTGGCTATGTCATCTTCCGCGTGCTTGCGCAGCTCACCGCCGATAGCGATGATGCAAATCCACCCTGGCCGGATGTGATTTTGAGCAGTGGCCGCCGCGCCGCGCCGTTTGCGATTGCCATTAAAAAGCTGGCGGATAAGCGCTGCACGATTGTGCATCTGCAAGACCCGCGCATTGCCCCCAGTTTTTTTGATCTCGTGGTGGCGCAGGAGCACGACCATCTGCACGGCACTAACGTGATTTCAACCTTCACGGCGCTGCACAGCGTGACGGAGAAAAAACTGAAAGCGGCGGCGGAACAATTTGCGCATTTGGGTACGATGCTGTCGCCGCGTGCGACCGTGCTGATTGGCGGCGCAACGCATAATTACACACCGAATGATGCCGCCATGCAGCAATTGATCGCACAGCTGGAATCAGCGCTAAGGGTGGGTGGTAGTTTGATGATGACTGCTTCCCGCCGTACGTTGCCGCAGCATTTGGAAATGCTTAAAACCTGGGCGGCTGGGAAGGGCGCGCGCGTTTATCTCTACGATGGCGAGAGCGAAAATCCCTATCTCGGCCTGCTTGCGCACGCAGACTTTATTCTCGCAACCGATGATTCGGTCAACATGATGAGCGAGGCGCTGGCAACCGGCAAACCACTCTATATTCTGCCGTGGCAAGGCCATAAGCGCACGAAGCCAGCGAATTTTGCAGAAAAGCTCATCGAAAAAAGCGTAGCACGCAAGTTTGAAGGTGCACTTGTGCCATTTTCGATCACACCGATTGATGAGAAAAAAGAAGTAGTAAATGCGATTATTCGCACACTTGCCGCTAAGACTTGACCTTTTGGGCAAAAGGCTTATGAAAAGAGAAGTGGAGATTTCGACTGCTTGCCGCCACTTTAAACAACGCGACTAAGCAGGTGCTAGGCACACGAAATCTCTTAAAGAATTACCGTTCTTCTTCTACCTCCCCCGCTAGCGGGGGAGGGCAACGGAGCTTCGATTTTGTGCTTACAAAATCGCTAGCGAAGTGGGTGGGGGAAGGTTATCTACTCCCTTTGAAAAAGGGTTCCCCCCTGTATCCCCCCGCAGGCGGGGGGAGCTTTTACTGCGGGGATTTAGGAGATCCATGTGAGCCAGCTTTATTCCCACCGCACCAACTATGTATTCACCAGTGAATCGGTAGCCGAAGGCCACCCGGACAAGGTATGTGATCAGATTTCTGATGCCGTGCTGGATGCGATGCTTGCCATCAATCCCGAAGCGCGCGTGGCGTGTGAGACGCTCGCGACCACCAACACCATCGTGATTGCCGGGGAAACGCGTGGGGCGGACCTCACCAAGGCGCAAATTGAAAAAATCGCGCGCGGTAAGGTGCGTGAGATTGGTTATCTGCAGGAAGGGTTCCATGCCGACAATCTGGATGTGTACGTGCATTTGCATGCGCAATCGGCGGATATTGCGGTGGGGGTGGATTCTACCGACACCAAAGACGAAGGCGCGGGCGACCAGGGGATTATGTTTGGGTTTGCCTGCAATGAAACCGATGTGCTGATGCCGGCACCCATTCACCTGTCGCATTTAATTTTGAAAAACCTGGCGGATGTGCGCCATAGTGGCAAAGAAAAAGGTCTGGGGCCGGATGCGAAATCGCAAGTGTCGCTGCTCTATGAAAACGGCAAGCCGGTGAAGGCGACGTCCATTGTGGTTTCCACCCAGCACGATGCGGGGATGACGCAAAAGCAGATCCGCGAATTGGTGCGCCCGTACGTGCTGGCAGCGCTGCCGGATAAAAGCTGGATGTGCCCGGAGGATGAGTTTTATGTGAACCCGACCGGCCAATTTATTATCGGTGGGCCGGATGGCGATTGTGGTTTGACAGGCCGCAAAATTATTGTGGATACCTACGGCGGTTCTTCTCCGCATGGTGGCGGCGCGTTCTCGGGGAAAGACCCGACGAAAGTCGATCGCTCGGCGGCCTATGCTGCGCGCTATCTTGCTAAAAACGTGGTGGCGGCCGGATTTGCGGAGCGTTGCACCATTCAGCTTTCGTATGCGATTGGTGTCTCCAAACCCATTTCGTTTTACGTTACACTCCACAACGGCGGCAAGGTGGACCCCGAAAAACTGGAGAAAGTGCTGCCCAAACTCATGGATTTAACCCCCCGCGGCATCCGCAAACACTTGCAGCTCAACAAACCCATCTACGCCCGCACCGCTGCCTATGGCCACTTCGGCCGCAGCCCCGACAAAGACGGTGGATTCAGTTGGGAGAAGCTTGATTTGGTGGACGCGCTCAAAAGTGAGTTTAAGAACTAAAGTGCTCGCTGTTCCTTTTTGGGAGACCCGAAGAGTTTCGTAAAAAAACCATGACGTGGGGTCGGCTCTTCTTTAGGAGTAGTGGGTGGTTCTTCTTTGGGGTTAGGTAACTGCAGCATTTTTTGCATTTCTTCATTTAAAAAGCACTGTGAGAGATAAAGCAGCAATCCGTATTCGGTCGGTTCGGTATTGCGATGTGCCATTGTCATAAAATAGTCGCCAATGCGGTCAGATAATTCTTTATCAAGAATGACATTGGTTTGGTTGGTGAACCTTCCATCATCTCTAGTGGCTACCATCGTTTGCCATGTGCTAGGGTTTTCATTATCGTTCTCGAACTCGTCGTCCTCTAAGTCGCTCATTTGATTATCACGCCATTTATCGTTTGTTGCGGCATTCATGCAGCTTTTATTGAGTTCGCTTATGACACGATCGATATTTTCTGCCCCATTTTGTTTTAGTTGCTCTTGCACGCTATCGACTGTCAGCAAATAGGCAATCGCCATACGCGGGCTGATTTCTGTAGTTCCAAATGCGCTCACGCCATGAAGTTTTAAAGCGGATAGGATGTGGTATTGTTGCATTGCTAATCTCTATGTTGCTTGTAAGCGAATTATAGCTATAAGCTATATAGCCTTTAATTAAGTTTAATCTACATAATAGTTTATATTTATCAATATGTATTCTGAACCCAAACCCCTACGCTCCTTCGGCCGTGTGCGCGGACGGAAATTGCGTGCATCCAAGCAGACGCTGATGGAGGCGTTGCTGCCGAAGATTACGTTTACGCCGAAATCGCTTGGGGATTATGAGCAGTGGTGGCTGGAGATTGGCTGTGGGGCGGGGGAGCATGCGGCGTATCAGGCGGAGCAGAACCCGAAGATTGGCTATATTGCGTGCGAGCCGTATGTGAATGGTCTCAGCCATTTGTTGCAGAAGATTCATGACAAAGATTTGAAGAACGTGCGCATCTACGCGGGGGATGCGCGGGAGGTGATTGCGGGGTTGCCGGATGATGCGCTTTCGCGCGTGTTCGTTTTGTTTCCTGATCCGTGGCCCAAGGTGCGGCATTGGAAGCGGCGGTTGCTGACCACTGAATTTTTTGACGCGCTTGCTGCCAAAGTAAAAGCCGGGGCGCGCTTGCGTTTGGCGACCGACCATGTTGATTATCTGGGTTGGATGCTTGCGCATGCACTCGCCTCGCCTTGTTTTTATTGGACCGCGCGCCGGCATACAGATTGGGACGAGCAGCCCCAAGACGCAGTGGTGACGCGTTACCAGGCCAAAGCGCACGCGCAGGGCAGGGTTGCGACTTATCTCGATTTCGTACGAACATGAACAAAGGTTTAGTTGGAAACTTATATGCATTGCCTTATAGTTCAGGCATGAAAAAATTTCTGGCTGTAGTTTTCTCCGTTTTTGCTTTCCCCGCTTTTGCCGGGCAGGCGGAGGATTTGAAGCGGATTGATGATTATTTGAATGCGCTGACGACGATCAGCGCGGATTTCACGCAGGTGGCGCCCGATGGCACGCTTAGTTCCGGGAAGTTTTATCTCAAACGGCCTGGGCAAATGCGTTGGCAATACGAGCCGCCGACACCGATTTTGATGATTGCCAATGGCAATGAGCTGATTTTTTATGACTACGAACTCCAGCAAGTGAGCCATATTCCGGTCGATTCGACGATTGCGAGCTTTATTTCGCGGCCACAGATTTCTTTGCGTGATGCGTCGATTGAAATGGTGGATTTCGAAAGCCAGCCGGGCGCGATCCGTGTGACTATTCGCCAAAAGGGCAAGCCGGAAAATGGTACGCTGTTGCTTGAATTCTCGGATTATCCGCTGCAAATCAAAAACATGGTGGTAACCGATGCCCAAAATCAGGTGACAACGGTATCGCTCAATAACGCCCTCTTCGGCCGCCCGCTTGATAAATCGCTGTTCATTTTCCGCGAACCAAAAAAGAAGCGCATTTAACTGTCACATAAAATTCACACGACTGTTGCATAAAACTGTGCTATAGTGAAACTACAATTGGTAGTAGCATAACGGTTATCTCTACCATATTTGGTATCCTAGAAGGGTTTTCATCATGGACACGGGAAGCGATAAAACAGGCGGATTTGCTCTCTTCACAGGCGATTTAAACGCCGTGGCCTATGTGAAGCCGATGACGACTGACCGCGGCACGTGCTACGCCGTGTGCTCTTCTGATGGGATACAACTCGCTGTATTCAACACCCGCGACGCAGCATTTTACGCAGCCATCCAGCACGATCTAGAGCCAACTCTTATCCACTAAAACGTATCATCCCAATACGCACGTTTAGACGGTGCGCTGTTTTTTGCGGCGTTCATAAAGGCCGTGATTTTAGCGATGTTTTTAACACCGGGGACGGATTCGACGCCGGAGGAAACATCAACCGTAACGGCGCCGCTTACGTGAACCGCTTCTTTGATGTTTTCAGGTGTCAGACCGCCGGAGAGGATCCAGGGTTTGTTGATGCGCGCCGCTTTTAACAGGTTCCAGTCAAAACTGACGCCGTTGCCGCCGGGGAGTGCTGCGTCTTTCGGCGCTTTGGCGTCGAACATCAGCATGTCGGACATGTCGGCGTAAGCGTGCACTTTCGCGACGTCTTCAGCGCTCGCAACCGGAATCGCCTTGATGACTTTGATGCCGAATTTGCCGCGTATTTCGCGCACGCGTTCGGGTGTTTCGTTGCCGTGCAGCTGCAAAAAATCCGGCATGAGATACATGATGATGTCTTTAAGCATCGCATCATCCGCATCCACCACGACGCTCACCGCCTTAATCGCCGAAGGTAGCAGGCCGCGTAGCGCGGCGGCGGGTTCGGGAGAAATGTAGCGCGGAGAATTCGCAACGTGTACGAATCCAACATAGCTGGCACCACCATTCACCGCCGTTTCCACGACGTCTTTCGTTTTAACACCACAAATTTTGACGTCGGTCATTTAGGCCTTGGAGGAAGGTAACATCGGGAGTTGGGAGGTTTCACTACGGAATTTTTCGAGGCGTTTGATTTTCTTATTCGCTTTACGCAGTTTGATGCGCGAATTTAGTGAGCGGAAACTGACAAGAACCCCACCCGTAATGGCACCAAGCGCAAATGCGCCGATCGCGAGAATGGAGAGGCTGGTATCAATCGCGTAAGGCAGCGGAAAGAGGCTTAGAGAAACTGCGTCGTGGTTATTGACGGTGAAAATGGCGACGAAAACGACCGTCGCGATTAAGAGTAACGTGCGAAATAGCGCAAACACTTACGCCAATTTTTTATTGATGCGCTCGCGCAGTTCTTTGCCGGTGCGGAAATAAATCGCGCAGCGTTCGCCGATGTGGACTTCAGCGCCGTTTTTCGGGTTGCGCGCTTTGCGTGCTTCGCGCTTGCGGATGGAGAACGCACCGAAGCCACGCAGCTCGACGCGGTCGCCTTCCACCAGTGCGTCCGAAATGCCGGAGAGCACCGTGTTCACCAGCGTCTCAACGTCGCGCTGATAGAGGTGAGGAAAACGCTTGGACAGGCGGAGGATAAGTTCGGATTTGGTCATGGACGGCTCCAGATAAGCTATTGTATTTGCAATGAAGGATGCCATATCGAAAGCATGCCGTCAAGACCGGATGTGTGGTTTGATATCCCAAACAAGCGGCGCGCGGCCCCACCGATGAAATCGTCCAGTGCCGGAAGCTCTTTGTCTTTCTTGTCAATATCTTTAATATCCAATGACTTATCTATTTTCTTCTCGGTTTCCAGCCACGCCACGGCGGCATCTTCCCCGCCCAGCTCATCGACCAGTTTAAGCTTCAGCGCCTGGCGGCCGGTGTAAACGCGGCCATCGGCAACACTTAAGGCCTCCTCTGGCGAGAACCCACGGCGCATGGCGACCATGTCCACAAACATGCGGTAGGTGTCTGACACCACTTCCTGCAGCGCAGCCTGCGCTTCCGGCGTGTTTTTTTCAAAGAGGCCAGGGCTGCCTTTCAGTGGTGTAGATTTAATGGTAATGGGTGTCACACCGATTTTTTCAGCGAGGCTGGTGAATTCCGCACTTTCAAGTATCACGCCGATCGAACCTGTCAGCGTGCCCTCGCGCGCCACAATATAATCCGAACCGACCGCAATCATATAACCAGCAGACGTTGCCATGCCGCGCATGACGGCAACGACGGGTTTTTTCTTCGCGATCTCGCGGAGCTTGTGAAACGTTTCTTCGCCACCGACGACGCTACCGCCGGGCGTATCCAACCGCACGATCAGCGCGCGGATATTTTTATTGTCGAGCGCATCATCCAGCGCATCGTCGCGCGTCTCGTCGCTATCGGCAACGAACCCATCAATATTGATGCGGGCGATGAAGGGTTTTTCCATCGGCGAATGACCCAGGCCCATTTTGCTCTCGGTAATAAAAAAAGCGCCGATGGCGATAATCACAATGGCCAGCAATTTCCACCGCAGCAGTTGTTTTTTCAACTGCATGCGGTCAAGGATTTGGTCAGCGGATAGGGGCATGGATTACTCCACTGTCATCCCGGCGAAGGCCGGGATCCAGTGCGCTGAGTCTTCAGCGCAAAAAGGTTGATGGTGTGCTGCTAACCGCAGCCCACGCTGGATCCCGGATACCTCGGTTTTCTTTCCACTCGCGTTGCTCGTGGAGAAAACCGGATTCCGGGATGACAATGTGAGCTGGGCCATGCTTATTTCTTCTTGCCTTCCTTAGCCTCATCAAGTGCGGCACCGAGGATATCACCCAAGGTTGCGCCGGAATCGGAGGAACCGTATTCCTCAACGGCCTTTTTATGGGCTTCCACTTCGAGCGCTTTGATCGACAGGCCAACTTTGCGGCTGCCGCGTTCCACGCTTGCAATTTTCGCATCGATGCGGTCACCCACCGCGAAGCGATCGGCGCGTTGCTCTTGTTTCTCGCGTGCGAGATCCGCGCGTTTGATGAAGCCGGTAACTTGATCGGAAAGTTTTACGGTCAGGCCGTCGTCACGCACTTCGGTGACAGTAACCGTGACGGTTTCACCTTTTTTGATGCCATCCATCTGGCCTTCCATCGGGTCGGATTCCAATTGTTTGATGCCGAGGCTGATGCGTTCTTTTTCAACATCGAGCGACAGAATTTTGGTTTTCACCATGTCGCCTTTTTTGAAATTTTTGATCGCAGCTTCGCCAGGTTCAGACCAGCTCAAATCGGAGTGGTGCACGAGGCCGTCGATTTCAGCATCCAGACCTACAAACAAACCGAAATCGGTGATGTTGCGGATTTCGCCTTCTAAGATATCACCTTCTTTATGGGAATTCGCGAATTTCGCCCATGGATTATCTTCACACTGCTTCATGCCGAGGCTGATGCGGTGTTTGGTCGGGTCGATGTCGAGTACCACCACGTCCACTTCCTGGCTGACTGAAACCAGCTTGGACGGATGCACGTTCTTTTTAACCCACGAAATTTCGGAGACGTGGACGAGGCCTTCAATGCCCGCCTCAAGTTCCACAAATGCGCCGTAGTCGGCGATATTGGTGATCTTGCCACGGTATTTGCTGCCAACGGCGTATTTACCGGCAGCTTCTTGCCATGGATTGCTCTCAAGCTGCTTCATACCAAGCGATACGCGCTTGGATTCCGCATCGTATTTGGTGACGATCACGCGGACGGATTGGCCGAGAGAAAGTGCTTCGGACGGATGATTGATGCGTTTCCACGAAATATCGGTGACGTGGAGTAGGCCGTCGATGCCTCCCATGTCGATAAACGCACCGTAATCGGTGATGTTTTTGACCATGCCTTCGAAAATCTGGCCTTCGGCAATGCGCGCCAGAATATCGTTGCGGGTTTCTGCGCGGGATTCCTCGAGTACCGCACGGCGAGACACAACAATGTTGCCACGCTTGCGGTCCATTTTCAAGATCTGGAACGGCTGCGGAATGTTCATGAGCGGAGTGATGTCCTTAATCGGGCGAATGTCTACTTGGCTGCCAGGCAGGAACGCGACAGCGCCGCGAACGTCCACCGTGAAACCGCCTTTGACTTTGCCGAAAATGGTGCCTTCGACGCGTTCGCCTTTGGCGCACGCTTCTTCAAGTTTCACCCAGCCTTCTTCGCGCAGCGCCTTTTCACGGCTCAACGTCGATTCGCCGTTTTTATTTTCAATGCGCTCTAAGAACACTTCAACAGTATCACCCATTTTCAGTTCCGGGTTGGCACCACCGAGGGTGAATTCCTTCATCGGAATGCGGCCTTCGGATTTGAGGCCGACGTCAACGACGACCATGTCTTTTTCGATCGCGATCACGATACCGCGAACGACGCTGCCTTCGGCAAGGCCGCCTTTTTTCATCGATTCTTCAAATAGGGCTCCGAAATCCTCGGAGTCGATTGTTTGAGCTGCTGATTTAGCCATAGTGAGTATGTAGTCCTTTCATTTTAACGTCGCGGGCTTTGGTACTCCTACCTCGGCGGCCGGTGGACGATTATAGAGTTGTAAGGCGCGGGAATCTAGCGATAAGCCTGTTAGAAGGCAAGCATAAAATTGGGGTTTTTGGGGCCTTTTTCCCCAGCAATTTCATCAAACTGTCACACACGGGGTGTTTTTTCCCTGCTAAAACCCTCAGTTCATGACACAACCACAGGAGGATTTTATGACACAGAACCCACAACCACAACCGGACGAAGACGATCTTATTATCCAGTTTGGTGACGATATACAGATTCTAGATGATGATAGTGCTGGAAAACTGCCGTCGGGGACAACGTCTCGAGATCAAACTATCCTAGAGATTAATCGACTCGGAACTTCTGCGCACTCGTCTCACCGCAGGCCTCCAATATTCCCCATACCTTTAGATTCTTTTCAGCCGGAAGCGGGGGAGGGGGCAACCTTAGCTACAAACCCTATTCTCGCCAAGCATTTGACTTATTTGCAGGAAACAGTTAGTCGGCCTGCGGATGGTATTGAGGATGCTAACAGACTCTTTGCTATGGTGACCAACGATGAATATCTCGATCATTTAAATACCATGATTGATACGAATGTAGGCGTTCTAAAAAGGGCGGAACATCTCCCAGAGGCCGAAAAAGAGATCGCCTTGATGAACATGTCGGCTGATGATGTTCAGCTTCAGGCATTACTGGCAACCGCCAACTTGAACGATGTACATGTTGATAAAGTCACCAATCCTAAGCAATACACGATTGGAATTGATAATGTTAATAGTAACATGTTCCCTCAGCGCGATGAAGACATTGAGCGTTTGATTGGGACATTAAAACTTATCGGTGTGAAGCTAGAAAAGAAAGAGCCCGGTGATAATGTTGAAATCACAATTTCCAAGCAGGAATTGGTGGAAGCGGTGGACGTGCTTGCGGCGATGTCCTTTGAGGAACGTAAAACACATTTGAAAACAGTGGCCGCTCCGGCGCTTGATATTGCTCTCGCGCGTGAGCAATTGGCTATCATTAAAAACTCAGTGCAGCTTGCTGACGAGAGGCTCGGTGTTGCAGAAGGTGTTCCGCAGCCTAGTGTGGCTAGTGTAGCGGTGGCGCAGAAGAGCTTAGTCGATCGTGTTGAAGAGCACTTGCTCTAAAGCTTAATCGTCGCCTTAATCCGTTCAAAAACACTCGTTGCATCCATCGTTGAGGTGTCTATGACAATGGCATCAGGTGCAGGTTTTAGCGGGGCGATGGGGCGTGCGGCATCGCGCTCGTCGCGTTCTTTTAAGTCATCATGTACGGATTCGAAGACGACTTCTACGCCTTGGCCGGAAAGCTCTTTGTGGCGGCGGCGGGCGCGGGCGTTTAAATTGGCGGTCAGGAAAAATTTGTAATCCGCATCGGGGCAGACCACCGTGCCAATGTCGCGGCCATCAAGCACGGCACCGCGGCCGGAGCGGGCGATGCGGCGTTGGAATTCGAGCAAGGACGCACGCACTTCGGGAATGGCGGAGACGACGGAAGCCGCGTGTCCGATGTGTTCTTGGCGCAGGCGCGGGTTGGCGAGGTCTTCCAAATCAATCGAATTTGCGGCGTCGATTGCGGCTTGGCGATCGTTCGGATCTTTGTTTGCATAGACGACTTTCATGCCGACGGCGCGGTATAAGCTACCAGTGTCCAGGTAACTCAGGCCCAAATGTTCAGCTAGGCGGCGGGCGAGGGTGCCTTTGCCGCTGGCGGCGGGGCCGTCGATGGCGATCACCAAATGCCGTGCGTGTTTCGCATCCAGTTCCATGCGCGCACCCGCGGAATTCATCAGCGTAACAAAATTAGGGAAGCTGGTTTTGATGGCCGCGCCGTCATCGACCGTCACGGGTTCTTGGGCGGAGATGCCAAGAACGAGGAAGCTCATGGCGATGCGGTGGTCTAAATGGGTTTGAATGAGCCCGCCACCTTTAACTGTGCCACCTATCACTTTTAGCGTATCGCCTTCAATGGTGGCGCTCACACCACAGGCTTTCAGGCCTTCAGCGATGGCAGAGAGACGGTCCGATTCTTTGACGCGCAGCTCATGCAGGCCTTCCATTATTGTTTTGCCCTCGGCATAGGCTGCGGCGACGGCAAGGATGGGGTATTCATCAATCATCGATGGTGCGCGTTCGGCAGGGACGCGGACGCCTTTTAGTTGGCTGGATTCGACTTCCAAATCCCCCACTTTTTCGCCGGCGACGGTTTTTTCATTGGTGATTTTTATTCTTGCGCCCATTTCAATGAGCGTGGTGAATAAGCCTGTGCGTAAGTGGTTTAAGCAGATATTTTGAAGCTTTACTTTAGCTTTTTTACTGATTAAGGCGGCGACAATTACGAACGCGGCGGAGGAGGGGTCTGCGGGGACATGAATGATGCGGTCGGCAGGCTTGATCTGTTGCAGACCGTCGATCGATATATGGATGCCGTCCGCTTCTTTTTTGCGGATGAGTTTGAAACCCAAACCTTCCAGCATGTTTTCCGTATGGTCGCGGGTG
This sequence comes from uncultured Rickettsiales bacterium, assembly GCA_964405685.1. Classification (GTDB taxonomy): domain Bacteria; phylum Pseudomonadota; class Alphaproteobacteria; order Rickettsiales; family SXRF01; genus CAYOOP01. Next base: position 33,933 of record CAYOOP010000004.1, on the reverse strand, counting down.
GCCTGTGGTTCAATCACCGTCGTTGTGCCTTTGGTGGCAAGCCCGGCCAATAAAATGGCGGATTTGACTTGCGCAGAGGCAACCGGCAGGCGGTAGGCAATCGGCATCGTCTGCGTGGTGCCAGTCAGTGCCAGCGGCAGTTTCCCGCCATCACGCGCGGTGAAGCTGGCGCCCATTTGTGCAAGCGGTTCCATCACGCGTTTCATCGGCCGTTTGGTGAGGCTGGCATCGCCCGTGAAAAACGTGGTGAAATTGTAAGGGGTGAGCAGACCCATGAGGAGGCGGGTGGAAGTGCCAGAATTGCCCATATCCAGCACGTTGACGGCTTCGTGCAACCCGTGCACGCCAACGCCTTGTGCGCGCCAGAATTCACCCATGTTTTCAACTTGCACGCCAAGGTTTTTTAGGGCTGCGGCGGTATTCAAAACATCCTCGCCCTCAAGCAACCCATAAATCCGCGTTTCGCCGAGCACCTGGGAGGCGAGCATCAACGCGCGGTGGGAAATAGACTTATCCCCCGGCACTTTCAGCGTGCCGTTAAAAGAATCGATAGGGTGCGAGGTGATCGAAGACATGGGATGGCCTCTTTTTAAACTCTACTGCGGCGGACAAACTGCTTGTCAAAACCGTCCTCGAATCCTCATGTAGCTGTGTGTACACTTCGGTTCTGCGGGCGGTTTTGACTTCGCGTTTTCCTCGCCGCAGCGAGTTTACGAAAGAGGCCTAGTTGCCAGTTTTCAGCGTCAATGTCGAGGGGTTTTGTTGCCTGTGTCATGCCAGCGTAGGCTGGCATCCAGAACTTTTTCGACGAAGATTCGCCGCACTGGATCCCGGCCTACGCCGGGATGACACTATTTTTTCTCCTTCCGCAACCTCGCCCAATAATCCAGGCGTTTCAAGATTTCCCGCTCAAACCCCCGCTCGGCGGGCTGATAGAACTGTTCGCGTTTCATGTCTTCAGGGAAATAATTCTGGCCGGAGAAGGCGTCTTCTGCGTTGTGATCGTATTCGTAGCCTTTGCCGTATCCAATCTCTTTCATGAGTTTGGTGGGGGCGTTCAAAATGTGTTTCGGGGGCATGAGCGAGCCGTGGGTTTGTGCTGATTTTTTGGCCGATTTATAGGCGGTATAGGCGGCGTTGGATTTGGGGGCAGTGGCCAGATAAATCACGCATTGGGCGATCGCCAGTTCGCCTTCAGGAGTGCCGAGGAAGTGGTAGGCGTCTTTCGCAGCATTGGCTTGGATGAGGGCTTGCGGGTCCGCCAAACCGATATCTTCGACGGCGAACCGCACCAATCGGCGGGCGATGTAGAGCGGGTCTTCGCCGCCGTCTAACATGCGGCAGAACCAATAAAGCGCCGCGTCGACATCCGAACCGCGCAAGCTTTTATGCAGCGCACTAATGAGATTATAGTGCAATTCCTGCGATTTATCATACACCGGCGCGCGACGTTGCAAAAAGCGCATAAGACCTTCCGCATCGAGCTGTTTGCCTTTCAGTGCAAACAGCGCTTCGGCGAAGTTGAGCAGCGCGCGGCCATCACCATCGGCCATGTGAAGCAGGGCGGTGCGTGCGTCAGGTTTTAGTGGAAGTTTTTTGCCTTCAGCCTCTTCAGCACGTGCAAGCAATTGCTCCAATGCGTCTTCATTTAAGCGATCAAGCACCACCACATGGCAGCGTGAAAGCAGTGCGGAATTGACTTCAAAGCTTGGGTTTTCGGTGGTGGCGCCGATCAGCGTCAGTGTGCCGTCTTCGACGACGGGGAGCAGCACGTCCTGCTGCGCGCGGTTGAAGCGGTGGATTTCGTCGACGAAAAGTAGCGTGCGTTTGCCGCCGTTTTCCAGGCGCATGCGTGCTTGCTCAATGACGGATTTCAGTTCTGCAACGCCTGAGGCGACTGCGGAGGCTTGTTCCATAGCAAGGCCAATGTCTTTGGCAATCAGCCGCGCAATCGTAGTTTTCCCGCAGCCGGGCGGGCCCCACAAAATGATGGAGGTGGGGTGTTTGGCGTCGACCATGCGTGTAATCAGGCTGTCTTTTCCAAGCGCGCTTGCCTGACCGATGATGTCGGACAGGTGTTTGGGCCGCAGGCGTTCGGCCAGCGGTGCGGTATTGGTTGAGAGAGCGGCAAAGAGGGTGTCCATGCCGCGAATTGTAGCATAGTTTAGTCATCAGTCATTGGTAATTAGTGATTGGAATTGAACCGGAGTATTGAGCAGCTTTTCCAATAACCAATTACCAACAACCAAAGACTTTAAAGGGCGCGCCCTGTAGCTTGTACTTAAGGAACTGCACGTGAGCCCGGTTCGTACGCTGCCTTCCAACAGACCGTCCGCCGCGTAGCCCAGCGTATGCGCTTGTGGCAACATACGCCGCCATACGCCTTCGCCGAACACTTCCTGCCCCGGTTGGGATCTACAATTCAACCGCTGGACTTATGTTCTGCAGAACAATGATGGGTGTAGGAGAGGGTTTGTATGTCCGGAAGTAGGTTTTTTCGTGATTCGTGTTGCAATCGGTAATATTTATGGTGATGATGCTCCATATCTTACCGGAGGCCACATGAAAAAAATCGAAGCCATCATTAAACCGTTTAAGCTGGATGAAGTGAAAGAAGCGCTGCAGGAAGTGGGCGTCAAAGGCATCACCGTGCTGGAAGCGCGCGGGTTCGGCCGGCAAAAGGGGCATACGGAGCTTTACCGTGGTGCCGAATACGTGGTCGATTTTTTGCCGAAGATTAAAATCGAAGTGGTGGTGGAAGATTCCATGGTAGAACGCATCGTTGAAGCCATCATCAAAGCCGCCAATACCGGGCGCATCGGCGATGGGAAAATCTTTATTCTGCCCGTAGAACAAGCCATCCGCATCAGAACTGGCGAAACTGGGGCGGATGCGGTTTAAAGACAGATTCTGCCCATCTGCCGCCTCCTTCATTTCGGGAAGGCTCTTGGATTTGGTTTACATTCACCCCCAGCGCTCCAAGAATTTGTTCTGCTGCAGTGCCTTTGAGTACTAGTATTTCTTTTTCTTCTCCAGAAGTAAACTCTGTTGGTTGTCGCTTGCGTGCATTGACAAGCTCATCATATGCTTTGTCGTCTAGCATTTCTCCCTTTACCATATATTGCGTCTTTACTTGTCCCGGATACTTATCCTCGTCGTAGTCATTGGCCATTTGAAACGCTAGTTCATGTGCTAACGATTTAGGGCTGCTGGTAACATTTTCGATGTGATAGGCATGTTCCGATGCTGACTGCACCATTGTACCAAAGCGTTTCCAATGTGCTGGATTTGATAAATCTTGATACGGTTTACGGCGCTCTTGCAATTTTGCCAGCTCATCGGCGTCTAAGCCCCGTTCGCACTCTGGATCCGCTTCCAGCAATATTGCTTGAATATCCCGCAAGTGGTCGGGTGGGAGGGCATGGCTATCATCTTTACTAATACCTCCTTTGCACACGCATTCAGCGATATATTCGCCTTCATTAAACGCTAGTTCAATGTGGGGCTGCCCTCCAGTTTCTGCAAGCTGTTTAGAAGCATACTTGATAAGAAGGTTGAGGGCCACTAAATACGCAGAACCGGCAGTTGCAATATTAGGTGGAATTTCAATACCCACCATTTCTATTCCCAGCTCTTTCTCACGTTCTAGCAAGTGGTGTTTATCGTCCATGAGTTCTTGCAATTTAGCCATCCTTCTTTCTATATCAGGCTGTTCACTCTTTGGTGCAGTTTCAAGCCGCTCCTTAAGCTCGTCTATCTGTGCTTCTGCCTCGTTAATTTCTTCTCTCAAGCTTTCTATGACTGGCTCGGCAACTATATCTTGAGTGCGCCAATCAACAGGCTCATTCGTGGCTAGTTGACGTGTTTCTTTCTTTTGTGCTGCTTCAATAAGCCGATGTATTATTAGACGCGCAGCATCCAACAGAGGTGGTGATTTTTGCATATCCAACTACCGCTGCATGTGTTCGTTTTGCGTAATCTGCTCGGTCAACTGCGCTTGTTCTTCGCGGATGCGGCGGGAGGCGGAGAGGTTGACGACGGCACCGAGCAAGATGGCGCTGACGCCGGCCACGGTGACGGCGATTTCGGCTTTTTGGTGCGTCTTCAGCGTGCGCCAGCGGTCAAACGTGTTGATGATGCCGAGGCCTTCCATGCGTTTTGCCACTTCAGTGGTATATTTTTTCTCAATCGCCTGGATGCCGGCGATCAATTCTTCTTTCTGGTGCTTGTCGGCGAAGCGCTGGTAGAGTTCGGTGTATTCGCGCTCGCGCACCTCATGCACATCCTTGAATACTTTGTAGCGGCTGATGTTGCGGTAGAAATTGTCGCGAATGCCGTTCCACGCGGCCACCCAGCCGGAAGCTAAGGTTGCGCCGACACCAATGGTTTCCGCCAAGCGGAAGCTCATGCCTCCAAATAGGCCATTGCCCTCTTTTTCCTGATGTTTTTCGGGCAGGGCAGGGAGTTGCGTGGGGTCGGTCATAGATTCCATATGAAAAGGGTCCAGCTCCCATTGTCGGTGATTCGAAGTGGAGGGTCAAATGACGGTTTTGTGACAAATGTGCTTGCAAGAATTTAACGGAAGCCCTATAGCAGTTTTCCAACAAATAAGTGCACTGCACAATAATAAGAAATAAGGCTCGCAGGCCGTTTAATATTGAAGAACAATGGGATAGAAAGGGAACCTCATGTCGACCTCCGAATTTTTTAAAACGCTCAAGGAAAAAGACGTCCAATTCGTTGATTTCCGCTTCACCGACCCCAAAGGCAAATGGCAGCACACCTGCTACGTGGCCGATAAAGTCAACGAGGACAGCTTCGCCGACGGTATCATGTTCGACGGTTCGTCGATCGCCGGGTGGAAATCCATCAATGAATCCGACATGATTTTGATGCCGGATGCGAAAAGCGTATTTATCGATCCTTTCGCGGCGCAGCCTACTGCCGTTGTATTCTGCGACGTGATTGAGCCGGCTACCGGCCAGCCCTATTCGCGCGATCCACGCTCGACCGCCAAACGCGCCGAAGCCTATCTCGCCTATACCGGCCTGGGCGACACCGCCTATTTCGGCCCGGAACTGGAATTTTTTGTATTCGACGACGTGCGCCACAAAACCAGCGGCACTGAGAGTTTTTACGCGATTGACAGTGAAGAACTGCCGCAAAACACCGGCACGGTTTATCCCGCCGGCAACATGGGTCACCGCCCGCAAACCAAGGGTGGGTATTTCCCCGTGCAGCCGGTGGATTCCGGTGCGGATTTGCGTTCGGAAATGCTCTCGACGTTGAAACATGTGGGCATTGTTCCTGTGCTTGGTCACCACGAAGTCGCGCCCGCGCAGCACGAGCTTGGGTTCGATTTCTCGACGTTGACGGCGACCGCCGACAATGTGCAGAAATATAAGTACGTCGTGCACAATGTTGCGCATTCGTATGGCAAAACGGCGACGTTTATGCCGAAGCCCATGTCGGGCGATAATGGATCGGGTATGCACTGCCACCAGTCTATTTGGAAAAGCGGCAAGCCGCTGTTTGCAGGGAATGGGTATGCGGATCTTTCCGAAATGTGCCTGTATTATATTGGCGGCATTATTAAACACGCAAAAGCGCTAAACGCGTTCACCAACGCTTCCACCAACAGCTACAAGCGTTTGATCCCTGGGTTTGAAGCACCGGTATTGCTCGCATACTCCGCGCGCAACCGCTCGGCGTCGATCCGCATTCCGTATGTTGCTTCGCCCAAGGGTAAGCGTATTGAAGTGCGCTTCCCTGATCCAACCGCGAACCCGTATTTTGCATTCGCGGCGATGCTCATGGCCGGTTTGGACGGCATTGAAAACAAAATCCACCCGGGCGATGCGATGGATAAAAACCTCTACGATCTGCCGCCGGAAGAGCTGAAAGATGTTCCAACTGTGTGCGGTAGCTTACGTGAAGCGCTTGAAAGCATGAGTGCCGACCGTGCGTTCCTGAAAAAAGGCGATGTATTTACCGACGAGCTGATTGATGCGTATATCGACCTGAAAATGCAGGATGTGTATCGGTTTGAGCATGCACCGCATCCAGTTGAATACGACATGTATTATAGTGTTTAGTTTTGATTGCCTCCGGGGAGTCCTGCTGGACTCCCCATGAGGCGCGCTTCCGCCTACGCCAAGGCTTCGGCGGACAGGCATGGCTGACTCGGCCTGCTGGCCTCGAATAACGAGATGAGGCGGACGCCGTTTTCGCTTCGGACCATTGTTACTTCGTCATTGCGAGGAGGCATCGCCTCCGAAGCAATCCAGTGCTGCGACTAGAGAAATCCTGGATTGCTTCGCTTGCGCTCGCAATGACGCGGCGTATGCAATTCATATTGCGTGGCAAAATAATCAGAGTATAACGCTGCGCATGGGTATGCTTTATCTCTGTCTGGCGTTGTTCCTCTTTGCCTTTGCAGGGGCCTATGCCCGGCTGCTTCGGAAGCTTCAGGATTAGATCATGTACCTTATTCTTGCCGTACTCTCGATCGCATTGTTTGTGTATCTGATGTTGGCGTTACTCAGGCCGGAGATGTTCCCTTAAACGCCATGATCGAACTTGTTATTGCCGCGCTTGCGCTTGTACTACTCGCTAAACCCCTCGGTGTTTATATGGCGATGGTCTATAGCGGCCGCCGCACGCTGCTTAGTTCCGCACTCCGCCCTGTGGAGCAGGCGGTCTATAAAATCCTCGGCGTTCAGGAAGAGGGGGAAATGGCGTGGACGCGTTATGCGGCGGCGTTGCTCGCGTTCTCCTTCCTTGGGTTTACGCTGCTGTATGTGATCTTGCTGCTGCAAGGCTCGTTACCGCTCAACCCAGACCATACGGCCTCGCTTTCGCCGGACCTGGCGTTTAACATCGCTATCAGCTTCATCACCAATACCGATTGGCAGAGCTATACGGGTGAGGCGACGCTTTCGTATTTTTCGCAAATGGTGGGCCTTACCGTGCAACAGTTTGCCTCCTGCGCCACCGGCATGGCTGTTGCGGTTGCATTGTTTCGTTCTTTTTCGCGCAAAAACACGAAAACCATCGGCAATTTCTGGGTCGATCTCACGCGTGGCGTGCTTTATATTCTCCTGCCGCTGGCGCTCGTTTACGGCACCATTCTGGTGTTTTCCGGCTTGCCGCAAACCTTTGACGGGTCTGTGGTTGCACACACGCTCGAAGGTGCGGAACAAACCATTACCCGCGGTCCCATCGCGTCGATGATTTCAATTAAACAACTCGGCACCAACGGCGGCGGATTCATGGGGGTTAATGGCGCGCATCCGTTTGAAAACCCAACACCGCTGACCAATATTCTCCACCTCATTTCCATTTTGCTGCTGCCGGTGGCGTTTGTGTATAGCTTCGGCGTGCTTTCCGGCCATCGCCGTCAGGCGCTTGCGCTGTATGCAGCGATTATATTGATTGTTGCGCCGCTGTTTGCTGTGTCACTTTATCAGGAGTCTCATGTTGCTCCCGCCGTTGCAGCGCTCTCGGTAGATGCATCTGCGGGGAATATGGAAGGCAAGGAAGTGCGCATTGGCGCGCTTAGTTCTGCTGCGTGGAGTGTGGCGGCAACAATTACCGGTAACGGTTCGGCCAATGCCGCCAACGGCAGTTTCATGCCGCTTTCGACGATGCAGCTTTTATTGCCGATGATGCTTGGGGAAATCACCTTCGGGGGTGTGGGATCGGGCATGGTATCGCTGCTCATGTTTGTGCTCGTAACCGTTTTCATCGGCGGGCTGATGGTTGGCCGTACGCCGGAATTGATGGGCAAAAAACTGGGTGCGTTTGAAGTCAAACTCGCATCGCTCATCGTCGTGATTCCGGCTACAATTATTCTAGTAGGCACGGCAATTGCGGTGATGACGGAAGCGGGCAGGGCGGGAGCTGCGGGCCATGGCATTCACGGCTTTACCGAAATTCTCTATGCCTTTTCCTCGGCGGCAGCCAACAACGGCAGCGGCATGGGCGGGCTTTCATCCAATTCACCCTTTTACAACACTGCGCTTGGGTTTGCGATGTTTATGGGCCGGTATTTTATTCTCGTGTCTTCACTGGCCATGGCCGGCGCGCTTTCGGCTAAGAACACTGTTCCGTACAATGCGGGCACGCTGCCTACCCATGGTGCACAATTTGTATGCATGCTTTTAATTGTAGTCGTGCTGGTGGGCATATTAAATTATGTGCCCGCGCTTGCGATGGGGCCGCTGGCGGAGCATGTAATGATGGTGGGGACGCCATGAAATCCATGATCCGCGATGCCGTATTTGCCTCGGTGCGTAAACTAAGCCCGCGCACGCAGTTGCGCAATCCGGTGATGTTTGTGGTCTATATCGGTGCGATGGTTGCGACTGCGCTCACCGTGCAAGGATTTATCAACCAACAAACGTCCGGCGGCGAGCCTCTGTGGTTTACCATCCACATCACGTTTTGGCTATGGTTTACCGTGTTGTTTGCCAATTTCGCCGAGGCGATTGCTGAAGGCAAGGGACGCGCACAAGCGGAGACGCTGCGTTCTTTAAAACGCGAAATCAAAGCCAAAAAACTAAAACACATGGATGACCACGAGGATTACACGGTAGTCGCGGCGGCATTGCTAAAAACGGGTGATTTCGTCATTATCGGTGCCGGAGAGTTCATTCCCGCCGACGGGCAGGTGATGGACGGCATTGCCTCGGTGGATGAAAGCGCAATCACGGGCGAAAGCGCGCCGGTAATTCGCGAAAGCGGCGGGGATAACGATTCGGTAACCGGCGGCACACGCGTGCTTTCGGACTGGATTGTCGTGCGGGTGACAGCCAACCCAGGCGAGAGTTTTATTGAGCGAATGGTTGCGTTAATTGAGGGCGCGAAACGCCAGAAAACCCCGAATGAAATCGCGCTTGGTGTATTGCTCGCGGCGATGACGCTGATGTTCCTGATTACGATGGTAACGCTGTTGCCGTATACGCTTTACGGCGTGGAAGTACTGGGGCAGGGCACGCCTATTTCCACCACCATTTTAATTGCATTGCTCGTGTGTCTGGCACCCACTACCATCGGTGGATTGCTCTCGGCCATCGGGATTGCAGGGATGAACCGGTTGCTCAAAGCCAACATCATTGCAACGTCTGGCCGTGCGGTGGAAGCGGCGGGAGACATTAGCGTGCTGCTGCTGGATAAAACCGGGACGATTACGCATGGTAATCGTCAGGCGGCGGAGTTTTATCCAGCGCCGGGCATTACGGCGGTTCAGCTTGCCGAATCGGCAATGAATTCGTCGCTCGCGGATAAAACCCCTGAAGGCAAAAGTATCGTTGCGCTCGCGAAAGAGAAATACGCGCTGGAGCCGAAGGAATTGCCGCCGGAAGTGGAACTCGTGCCGTTCTCGGCGGAGACGCGCATCAGCGGTATTCGTGGTGGTAGCTATTTGATTCTAAAAGGCGCATGCGATGCGATTGAGAAACATATTCTGGGCATGGGTTCGTCGCTGCCCGCGCAAGTACGCGAAGACGTAGAGCGCATCGCACGTTCCGGCGGCACGCCGCTGGTGGTAGCCGACCATGCGAAGGTGCTAGGGACCATACATTTGAAAGACGTGGTAAAGCACGGCATTAAAGAACGCCTCGCGGAATTGCGCAAAATGGGCATTAAGAGCGTGATGATCACGGGCGACAATCCGCTCACCGCCGCCGCCATTGCCGCAGAAGCCGGGGTGGATGACTACCTTGCGCAGGCAACACCCGAAGCCAAGCTTAAACTCATTCGCGCCAAACAGGCGCATGGCGACATGGTGGCAATGGTAGGGGATGGCACGAACGATGCACCCGCACTTGCGCAGTCGGACGTGGCGGTTGCCATGAACTCCGGCACGCAAGCCGCCAAGGAAGCCGCCAACATGGTGGACCTCGACTCCGACCCCACCAAGCTGATTGAAGTGGTGGAAGTGGGCAAGCAGTTGTTGATGACACGTGGCGCGCTCACGACATTCTCACTTGCCAACGACGTTGCAAAGTATTTTGCGACGATTCCAGCATCGTTTGTAGGCATGTACCCGGCGCTCAAAGCTCTTGATATCATGAGCCTCGGCTCGCCCTATAGCGCCATTTTATCCGCGATTATTTTTAATGCGTTGATGATCGTGTTCCTCATTCCGCTCGCGCTTAAGGGCGTAAAATACATTCCCGCACCCGCAGGCGTGCTCCTGCGTCGCAATTTGCTGATGTACGGCTTGGGTGGCATCGCTGTGCCGTTTGTAGGGATTAAAGTGATCGATATGATGTTGATTGCAGTGGGGTTGGTGTGATCAAAGAACTGAAACCTGCGGTGATATTTCTGCTGTTACTTACGTTGATTGGCGGCGTGGTTTATCCGCTTGCGATTACCGGCGTCGCACAGCTTGTTGCGCATCGGGCGAGCGGCTCGTTTATTGAGCGTAATGGCGTGGTGGTGGGCTCCAAACTGGTGGGGCAGCAATTTACCTCCGACAAATATTTCTGGGGCCGGCCTTCGGTGGTGAATTACAATGCGGCTGCGGCGACGAATTTGAGCCCCGCAACACCTGAATATGCGGCAATGGTCGCCGGTCGGGTGAAGGCTATTCATACCCACGATGCCAGCGTGCCGCTGGATCTGGTTACCGCTTCGGCCAGTGGGTTGGATCCGCACATCTCGCCGGATGCTGCGCTTTATCAGATTTCCCGCGTTGCGAAAGCAAGGAATATGGATGTGAATGCGCTGACCGTTTTGGTCAATCAGCACATTCAGGGCAAATGGCTCGGTATCTTCGGCCAGCCGCGCGTGAATGCGCTGGAATTGAACCTGGCGCTTGATGATACTAAGTAATTGGTAGTTAGCGAATAGTTTGCTAAACATACCCCTATGAACGATGAAACCCGCCCGGATCCGGATGAGTTACTCAGTCGCCTGAACGAAGAGCAGGCCGAGGAGCAGAAAAGCTCGCGCGGGCGCTTGAAGATTTTCTTCGGCGCGTGCGCGGGTGTCGGCAAAACCTATTCGATGCTAAACGCCGGGAAACAGGCGCTGAAAGAAGGCGTCGACGTCGTGATCGGCTTGGTGGAAACCCACGGCCGTGAAGAAACCAAAGCACTTGCCGAAGGTGTGCCGATTTTACCGCGCAAGCAGATTAACTACCGCGGCACGGAACTTACCGAATTCGATATCGACGGTGCGCTCGCGCGCAAACCGCAGCTGGTGATTTTAGATGAGCTCGCACACACCAACGTGCCTGGCTCGCGTCACCCCAAGCGCTGGCAGGACATTGACGAGTTGCTGAATGCTGGCATCGACGTTTACACTACCGTCAACGTGCAGCACCTCGAAAGCTTGAATGATGTGGTTGCGCGGATCACCGGTATTTGGGTGAAAGAAACCGTTCCGGATGCGTTTTTCGATACGGCGGATGAAATTTCGCTGATCGATATTCCATCCGAAGAATTGCTGAAGCGTTTGAAAGAAGGCAAGGTCTACATTGCGCCGGGGGCGAAGCGCCGCGCGGCTCAGAACTTCTTCCGCAAATCGAATTTGATTGCCCTGCGCGAATTAGCATTGCGCCGCACCGCCGAGCGGGTGGATGCGCAAATGGATAAATACAAATCCACCACTGGTTCCACCGAAGCGTGGAGCGGCGCGGATAAAATTCTGGTGTGCATTGGGTCGGATGCGTTATCGGCCAAGCTGGTGCGTGTTGCCAAGCGCACGGCAGGTTCTTTGCGCGCGACGTGGACGGCGGTGTATGTAGAAAACGAGCGGCACTATCGCCTAAGCCCCGAGGGGCAGGAGGTGGTGGAACGTACACTCCGCCTGGCCGAGCGTATGGGTGGGCAGACAGAAATTATCCAGGGTGGCGGTGCCGTCGATGAAATTATCGCCTACGCACGCGAACACGGCATCACCAAAATCATCGTCGGCAAAAAACCGCGGCCGCGGTGGAAAGAAGTGCTGCATGGCACGCTTGCCGACAACATCATCCGCGTCAGTAAAGACATCGATGTGTATGTCGTAACGGGTGATGAGGAAAAATCGCAAAAATCCTCCACCTGGCGGTGGCACGACAGCCCAACAAAATTACTGATGGCACCGCTCGCTGCTACGGTTGCAACGGGTGTCATCTGGCCGCTCCGGCAGATTATCGAACCGCTAAGTTTGTTGTCGCTTTATTTGATCGCGATTGTGTTGGTGGCGGTGCGCTACGGCCGCAGCGCCGCCGTGCTGACCACGGTGCTGTGTGCCTTGGCATTTAATTTCTTCCACTTGGAGCCTTATTTTGAATTCAAAACTGCGGAGGTGGAACATCTGATTGCTTTTGCGGTGTTGCTGATTACCGGTTTATTAGTAGGCGAGCAGACGTCCAAGTTGCGTTTGCAGGCGGTTTATGCGCGTAAGCGCGAGCGCAATATTTCCAATCTCTACGCGATGACGCGCGAGTTAACGGCCAGCCGTGGAAAAAAGGCATTGTCGGATATTGCCGCGCGGCACATTGGGCACATGCTCGATGCGGATGTATCCGTATGGCTGCCGGATGAGCGTGGCAATCTGGTGTGCGTGCTCGATGATAATGAAACCGATCCCGACATTGACCGTCTGCGTGAAGAAAGCGCTGCACGCTACGCCTTCGCGCATAAAAAACCGGCAGGCATCGAAACCGAAACGCTGCCGGGCGCGGCGGGGTATTATGTGCCGCTGGTCTCTTCCTCCAGCGTTGTCGGTGTGATGGGTGTGATTCCGGATGAAGGCTTGCCTTCTGATGCTCCGGACATGCTCGAGACGATTGCTTCGATTGTTGCATCCGCCATGGAGCGTGCGAATGCAGCGGAATTGGTGGAGCGTACGCTGGTTGAAACCGAGAGTGAGAAATTGCGCAATATTTTACTGTCCTCCGTTTCGCACGATTTGCGGATGCCGCTCGCAGCGATTACAAGCGCGACGTCGACGTTGCTCAATCCCAATGCAAAATTGACGGAAGAATATCGCAGCGAATTAATGCGCTTGATTCATGAAGAAGCGGCGCGGCTTGCGCGCATGGTGACGAACCTGCTTGATGTGACTAGCCTGCAAACCGGTTCGGTGAAGCTGAACAAAGAGCTATATTTTGTAGAGGAGCTGATTGGTTCGGCGCTGATGCGGATCGAACATCGCCTCGGCAACCGCCGCATTGAAACGGCCATCGAGCACAGCCTGCCGCTAGTTAGGATGGACGGATTGCTCATCGAGCAGGTACTCATCAACCTGTTTGAAAACATCATTGACCACACGCCGGACGGCACCAAGGTGGAGGTGCGCGCCGAGCTACACAAGCCGGACCTGCACGTGATTATTGAGGATAACGGCCCCGGCGTGCCCGAAGGCGACGAGGAGCGGATTTTTGATCGCTTCTATTCGACCACCAAGCACAGCGGTGGGGATGCCAAGGAGGGCGCGCTGGGACTGGCTATTTGTCGCGGGATTATTAAGGCGCACGGCGGCAAAATCTGGGCGCAAAATGCGCCCTCGGGTGGCGCGATGATCACCTTCAGCCTGCCTATCAAAGCCGGTGACGGTGAAAACTGATTTATATCAATAGCTTGTTAAATAGCTAAATTATTTCTTACCGCGTCAATAGTTTATTTACTTCTTTTCGGGCCTATTTTGTGCTATAAAGCTGCATCCGCTAGGAAAACCGGCGTTTTTCCTTTTAATGTTTTAACCAAAAGGATGGGATATGGCTAAGTCTGCTGCACTCAGAAAATCAGTCGTGATGAAAAAAGCAAGCATCAAAACGGTAAAATCTGCAAAAACAAAAAAACCCAACCTCAAGGTCGTAAAATCTACCTCCAAAGCGAAGGTGATTGTGAAATCCAAAAAAGCCGCACCTAAGCTGAAAGCGGTGGCTAAAAAAGCACCTGTACAAGCGAAAAAAGTGGTGAAGCCCGTTGCCAAGCAGGTGGCGAAAAAGCTTGTGGCCAAAGCGCCTGTCACAGCGCAAGCGCCTGCCGCTAAAAAACCGATGGATGCACGCTTGCTGTTTGCCAAACCCGCTATGACGGTCGCACCGCAACCGGCGAAGCCTATGCAACGCCCGGTGATTCGCCAGACCACGGGGTTTTCCCGCCCTGCCTATAAAATCGAAGCGGTGCAACCGGCGAATGGCAAAAAACTGGAATTCAAAGTCGGCTCGTATGTGGTGTACCCTACCCATGGCGTCGGCAAAATCATGGCCGAAGAAACACAGAACATCGGCGAAATTAAGCTGAAAATGTTCGTGATCGTCTTCGAAAAGGATAAGATGACGCTGCGTGTACCGGTCACCCGTGCACAAGCCGCGGGCCTGCGCCACATCAGCAGCAATGCTGAAATGCAGAAAATGTTCGACACGCTGAAAGGCAAAGCCAAAACCAGCCGGGGCATGTGGAGCCGCCGTGCGCAGGAGTATGAATCAAAAATCAACTCCGGCAATGTGCTCCTAATCGCCGAAGTCGTGCGTGATTTGCACCAGAACGTCGACCAAGCTGAGCGTTCGTATTCTGAGCGGATGATCTATGAGTCCGCTTTCAACCGCTTGGCCGGTGAACTTGCAGCATCCAACAAGCTGGATCTGAAACTGGCTGGCGATAAGCTGCTTGCCTTCATGCGCTCGCGTAAAGCGGCTTGAGTTGTCATCCTGCGAGTCACGGAGTGACCGCGCAGGATCTCATAAATCCAGGAGATTCTGCGCTCGCGCTTTGCGCGCCGCAGAATGACGTGGGGATGCCATTCTTCACAGAACCTTCATAAAACCTGTCCTATCAGTGTGATACACTCGATAGTGGATCATTCTATCATTTGAACAGGTTATGACGGACGAGAAGACACAAGAGAAAGCTGCTAAAGCGCTTGGTGATCAAGGTGTGGCTGATGCTCCATGCGAAGAAAAGCCGCGTCGTAAACGTTCGGTCGGCGAGCTGGCGTTTGACTGGAGCGCCTATGGGTTTACGGGTGTTGTAACACTGATAGCCGGAGTCATACCGGGTTATTTTTTCCGTTATGGCAAGGGTGTAAAAGTTGCTGATCCGATCATTAAAAATCTCGTAAAGACCGGCTTAAGCCGCTCTGCTGCGGAGGACGCAGTCATCACCACGACGTTGATGACAGGTGGGTTCGTGACCCTGCCGCTTATCAAAACGCTCGAAGATAACAAGATGCCGTTTATCGAGGATGTCAATGAGGCCGTGGGCTGCGAGACCGACAGGGACGCGATCGGTAAAGAACACAGGCAAACCTGGAACAGCCTCCTTAAATCGCGTGCGAAGGCTTGGGCCATGGTGTTTGCTAGCTTTCGCGGTGTTGGCGCGCTGATTGGTGCGGAGAAATTCGCGCAGTTTGAAAAAGATTTCTCCAAAAATGTTGTTTGTCAGCCTTTGGGCAAAGCGACGCATATTAATGGACAGGAAACCAAACTGTTCAAATATGGGCGCATTGCGGCGCTGGATGTGTTTGCGACGATGGCAGCGACGGTGTTGCTTTACATCGGAAGCCGCATTTTTGCTAAGAATGGGGACCATACACACGAGCCGGAACCCTGCACCGAATCACCACAAAAAGAGACGGTGATGGCGGCCGCGGCCCCGGTGAATGTGGAGAGAAATGATAAGGCCAAGCCCTTTGTTGAGAGAATTAATGTGCAAGAACAAGAACTTATGCTTACACGCTAGCGTCCACTAATCTTCACAAAACCTTCACACAACTGGCTGTTTAAGTTGGGTATACTGGGAGCATAGAATCACAAATCCAAAAGGGGATTTTATGGCTGAAGAAAACAAAGGCATTATTGGTGGGCTCGCAAGTGGCGTTGCCAGCGGTGTATACGAAGGCGTCAAAGGCGCGGCCATCGGCGGTATCGTTGGCGCGGTGACGGGTGGTGCGATCGACGCTTTCTCAGGTGACACGATTCAAGAGATTTCGCGAGGTGCCAGCACTTCGGCAGTTAATCTAGGGGTAGTGCCGAATCCAGTGGATGGTGCTGCGGTGACCGATGCCGCAAAAGAATTTTTCAATACTGTTTCCGGACTTGTACCTCAGGCAGGCAGTGTTGCTAACTTCTTAATGCCAGGCGTGGGGGATTTAACTGCACAAGCTATTGGCGATACTGCGCAAGCAATGGGCGCAGCGACGACTCCTGTTGCGGGTGAAGTTGCAAAAGGTCTCAACGCCGCTTCGGATCAACTACCTATGGCACTTGGTGCGATTGGTGCCGTGGCCGGCGGTACGCTCGGTGCGGTGAATGGGTTGATTGGCAACAACTCGCCGACGGACCGTGCGCAGAATGAAACCAATAACGAACAAGATCAAAAAATTGATCAGCTCGCGGCCGCCACGCAAATGCTGGGTGCTGCAGTGATGGGCACGCAACAGGAATTAATGGCGACGCAACAACAACTGCAAACCACCAACAATGCACTTAAAGTGGTGGGTAAATACACCGGCGATGCGTTGAAACACAAATCCGGCACGCAAGCCGGAAGCTTCGTTGCCAAAGAAGAAGCCCGCCGTGCGGCACAGGGGTCGAAAGAAACAGCTGTTTAAACGATAACCAAAGTGACAACAGGGAGGGTTTATGGCTAAACCATGGATGGAAAATTTTCATGAATACAATGGACTGAGGGTTGCTGGGCGACGTCCGTCTCCTCCACTGAGTGAGCCGTGGTGGACTCCAGCCGAAATCGAATTTGGCATGGCCGCTTTTGAGAAGTGCTATAGGATAGATATTGATCATGATAAGAAAATTGTAGAGCTGGAGCCGAGACTGGATGATTTTGGTTTAAGTCCAAAGACACCTCTTGTTCGAGAAAAAGCTGAGGAACTTGATGTACTAAATCCGGACTATACGGTTTTTATATTGTTGGGTGGGCAGAGAATTGATTTGTCTGCAAAACCTAGCCAATCGCAAGCGGTACCAGAACCTCATATTCCTTCAGGAGGCGTGGACGTTGCAAGGACAGCAGGGCGAGAGAATTCAGTTTAAAAACCCCACAATCAACCCAATCTGTTCATCGCTGTAAAGTGCTGGGGCGTGGCCGCAGTTTGGGATTTCAATCAATTTTACATTTGGTTTTTCGGCCATTGCAATTGCGGTTTCATGTAGCAATAAATCCGAATTCGCGCCGCGCAGCAATAACACGGGGCAGGTGACTGCGTTGAATAAGGGCCAGAGGTCCATGTCTTCATCCGCCATCGGCAAGAAGACTTCGGCGATGCGGGGATCGTAGCGCATGGTGCAGCTGCCGTCGGAGTTTTCCTTGATGCTGGAGTTGATGAGATGTTGCCAGTGGCGTTCTTCGGTGAGGCCAAAGGGCACAAATATTTCACGCAGGCGTGCTTCAGCTAGGTTGCGGTTTGCAAATTGCATTTCTTTGCCGACGTAGGTTTTTAGGCGTGCCCTTGCCGTTGCCGGAATCATCGCGCCGATGTCGTTTAGCACCATGCGGGTGATGCGCGCGGGGTCCATTGCTGTGATCGTCATACCGATCAACCCGCCCATGGAAGTGCCGATCCAGCGGCAATTTTTGATTCCCAATTCATCGAGCCAGGCGAGGGTGGCTTTGGCATAGAAGAGGTTGTTGTAAAGCATGGAGTCGGGCAGGAGTGGGCTTTCGCCACGGCCAGGCATGTCCGGCGCCAGAATATGAAAACGGTCTTTCAGTGCTTCACCGATGAATTGAAAATCCAGCGAATTGCGCGTCAGGCCATGCACGCAGACGAGCGCGGGCAGGGACGGATCCCCCCAGCTGCGATGAAACAAATTAGTGGATATACCGTCGATCAACATTGGACTCTTTCTGAAGTGTGCCGTGGAAAAAACCGTAGATAAGGCTTTGGATGAGCAAGGTGAGCGGCAGGCTAATCAGCACGCCCGCCACCACATCCGCCGGGAAGTGGAACCCGCCGGCAACGCGGCTCCAGCATACGGCAAGCACGAAGCCGAGACCTAAACATTTCGACCATCCGCTCAAGTGGAGCCAGAGCGAGGTGACGATGAATGTAGCGCAGGCGGCATGGCCACTGGGGAAGCTTTGCAGGCTGACATCTTTCGTAGGCGCAACCAGTGCCACGACATTGAAAAACATGGCGTAAGGGCGTGGGAATGCAAAGAATGTTTTGAGCACGTTAATTGTGACAATCATGACAAATGCGCTGAAGGTGATAACACCTAAAAACACCAGAGTTCGTTTGATCTGCATCCACGAATGTCCGCGTTTTGTAATGTTAAGCATGGTGCCAATAACAGTGCAAAAGCCAATGGAGACTAGCCAGTAAGGCAAAGCAGAGAAAGAGGCAATGGTATGAAGGAATCCAATCAACCATGCGACAAAATCGGATGGATGTTGGAGATAGAAAAAACGGAAAATTTGTTCGTTTAGTCCACCCCAGTCGTACCAATATTCTTTCATGTCATTTCCTTCCGCTCAAGGTGAGGCCGCGCATGTCGATGGCGGGCGTGTGGCCGTCGATAATATCCGCGACGATTTCAGCGCTGCCGGCGGCGTTGGTCCAGCCTAGCGTGCCATGGCCGGTGTTTAAGAATAAATTGCCATAAGGCGTGGCGCCAAGGTATGGCGTGCTGTCGGGTGTGGAAGGGCGCAAACATGCCCAGGGTTCTACCGTGCTCCAATTGGCCTTAGGGAAGAGCGTTTGGCTCGCGCGAACAATGGGGTCGATGCGGCTTTGGCGGATGTTCGTGTTGTAGCCTGCGAATTCTGCGGTGCCGGCGGCGCGGATGCGATCGCCAAGGCGGCTATAGACCACTTTGTGTTTGCCGTCGGTGAGGCTCAGTTTGAGATCAAGGCCATCGGCAGGGATGGTGATGCTGTAGCCTTTCATGGGGTAGATGGGGAGGTGGATGCTAAGGGGTTTTAAAAATAGCGGGCTATACGAACCGAGCGCCATCACATAGGCATCGGCGGTCAGCTTTCCGGTGCTGGTAGCAACACTCAAGATGCGCGTGCCGTCATGCTCTATGCCTTGCACGTGCGTGCCATAGGTGAACTCAGCATTGAATTGTTTTTTGCAGAATGCCTCGAGTTGCTCGCAATATGTTTTCGCGTCACCACTCTGATCCATGACCGAATGAATCCCGCCGATAATGTTGCGGGAGGTTCCTTGGAGTGCGGGTTCAAGTTTGAAAACTTCTTCGGCAGAAACAATGTTTTGTTTGCAGCCGTGGCGAGCTTCCAATTCAGCGACGCGTTTGGCTTCATCGAAATCATGTTGGCTAGAAAAGAGATGCAGCACACCGTCATCACGATAATCAAATTGGATGTTTGTATTTTTCTGAAGCTCCGCCATTTTCATGCGGCTATAAAGGCTGAGGCGTAGGCCGTTCAGCGTATTGATTTCCGCGTGTTTGGAGGTGCAATTACGCAGGAATTGCAGGCCCCATTTGACCATCGCGAGATCTGCGCGCGGGCGGAAAATGAGCGGCGAATCTTCATGCACCAGCCATGTAGGAAGTTTCTTGAGTACATGCGGTGTGGCCCAAGGTTCAGCGTGGCTGTAGCTAAGCTGGCCGCCATTAGCGAAGCTGGTTTCAAGCGCGGTGGCGGCATTACGGTCAATGACGTGTACACTATGGCCTCGGCTCCCGAGTGCGTAAGCGGTGGAGACGCCAAGCAGACCAGAACCAAGAACCAAAATCTTCATATAATATAATAAGTTAATTTTTAGGTGAGACAGGCAAGGGGTCGTGCATGTAGCGCGAACAATGTTTTTCTATCCGATTGCCACAAAACTGCAACAATCTTGTGATACGATTGTAACATGTCATCCTGAAGGAGCTTGGGCGACTGAAGGATCTCGTCACATTTACAAAGATCCTTCGCTTTGCTCAGGATGACAGAGTTGTTATTCACACATTCTTAAAACAAATCGGATACTTACGAAGACTGAAAAAGGAGATGCTATGGCTGGTAGTGGACGGTTACAATCCGACCCTCTGTTCCAAGGGTTGACGCGCCCGACGATGATCCTCGGCGTGAGCTATATGTATTTTGTCATCAACGTCGTGATTTCGATGATCTGCTTCATCAATTTACAAAGCTTCAAAGTGCTGCTGATTGTGATGCCAACGATTCACCTGATTGGTTATATTATTTGCCTCAAAGAACCCCGTGCGGTGGAGATGTTCATGCTCAAAGTCAAGAAGGGGATGAAGTGCATCAATCGTGGATTTCACAACAATACCAATTCGTATGACAGCTACTAATTAGGGTCCTTATGTCGATTGGAAAACGTAAAACTGCCAATGCCGCTTACGCCAAGCTGGAAGTACCGGAATCGGATTTTCTGCCTTATCTGATGCATTGGGATAAGGAGACTATTCTCACCAAGGACAACCAGTTCATGCAAGTGATTAAGCTGGATGGCTTTTCATTTGAAACGGCGGATGATGAAGACGTTGACATGAAGAAAATGGTACGCAATTCGCTGTTTAAAAGCATGGCGGATGGTACGTTTGGGTTGTGGTTTCACACCGTGCGCCGTCGCCAGAGTGCGTACCCTGCTGGTAAACAACCGCCGGGATTTGCTACGAAGGTGGACCGGGCATGGCACGAAAAACACCAGGATAAGCATTCCTTCGTCAATGAGCTTTATATCACGGTGATGCGTAAACCGGACGACCAGGGCGCGGCAAAAATCCACCACTATTTTCAAAAAGCCTCGCAAGTCGGTAACAAAACACAAAAAACACAAATGATGCGTGATTCGCATAAAGAGCTGGCAGAAGCTGTGCAGCGTCTAACGGCAACGCTGAAGGATTATGGCGCGCGTATCCTGGGCGTCGTCGAGCGTGAAGGGGTGATATATTCGGAGCCGATGGAATTTTTGTCACGCCTCGTCAACTGCGGCAATGCGCAGCCGATGGTGCTGACCGATGAAAACATCAGCAAAATGCTGCCCAATTGCCGTTTGTATTTTGGTAATCGTGCCATTCAGGTGTGTTCACCGAAAGCGACGCGCTATGCAGGGATTGTGAGTGTGCGCGAATATGCACCGGCGACGGCGGCAGGCCTGCTCGATGGGTTCTTGCAATTGCCGTTTGAATTTATCATTGCGCAATCGTTTGAGTTTCATAACCGCCAAACCAAAATTGGTCATATGCAGCGCCGCCAACGCCGGATGATCGCGGCGGAAGACGTGGCGATCTCGCAAGTAGCCGAAATTTCCGACGCGCTTGATATGGCGATGAGCGGTCACGTGGCCTTTGGAACGCACCAACTTTCCGTGCTGTGTGTGGAAGATAATTTGGCGGAGCTTGAAAAAGTATTGTCGCTTTCGATTGCCGAGTTGGTGAATGTGGGCATCAACCCCGTACGCGAAAAATTCATGCTTGAAATGGCCTATTGGGCGATGATGCCAGGCAATTTCGAGTATATTGGTCGTAAGGCGGATATCCATACGCTGAATCTGTCAGGATTTGCATCACTGCATAATTATCCGACAGGCAAAATCTCCGGTAACCATTGGGGTGACGCCGTCACTGTGTTCGACACCAGTTCCGGCACGCCATATTTCTTCAATTTCCATCTGCGTGACGTGGGGCATACTACCATCATTGGTCCGACCGGTGCGGGTAAAACGGTGCTGATGAACTTTCTATGCGCGCAGGCGCAGAAATTTAATTGCCGCACCTTCTTCTTTGACAAAGACCGTGGCGCAGAAATCTTCGTGCGTGGCCTGGGTGGTGCATACACGGTGATTGATCCGGGCAAAGTTTGTAAATTCAATCCCCTCAAATTGCCGGATACGCCGGAAAATCGCACATTCCTCGCCGAGTGGCTATACACCCTCGTCACTGTGCATGAGGAGCCGTTTACGGCCGAAGATATGGAGCGATTGAACGATGCCGTGGCTGGTAACTACAAGCTGGATTATAAAGACCGCATGCTGCGTAACATTGCGCCATTCCTGGGCGTAGAAGGCCCCGGCACGGTCGCAACGCGGCTAAAACCGTGGCACAGCAAGGGGCCGTATGCCGGTCTGTTTGATAACGACGAGGACATCGTCGATTTTTCGCAAGGAGCCACGTTTGGATTTGAAATGGGTGAGGTGTTGCGTGAGCGTGTATGTCTGGAGCCGACGCTACTTTATTTATTCCATCGCATCAGCCTGTCGCTTGATGGCACGCCGACGGTGATCGTCCTCGACGAGGCCTGGGCGCTGATTGACAATAAAATTTTCTCCGGCCGTATTCGCGATTGGCTAAAGACGCTCAGGAAACTCAACGGCATGGTTATTTTCGCAACGCAAAGCGTGGAAGATGCCACGAACAGCGCTATTTCTGAAACGCTGATTCAGCAAACGGCAACCCAGATTTTCTTGCCGAATCCGCGTGCGACTGATGAGTATCGACGTGCATTTATGGTGACTGACCGCGAATTCAATTTGCTAAAAACCACCGATCCAGGAAGCCGGTTTTTTTTAGTGAAACAAGGCAAGGACGTGGTGGTGGCGCGCATTGATCTTTCCGGTATGGAAGAAATTGTAGACGTGCTTTCCGGTCGCGCAGAAACTGTGGCACTGCTGGATGATATCCGTAAAGAAACCGGTGATGATCCGGCGGTGTGGTTGCCTGTATTTGCCGAGAAAATGCGGTATGAAAGGGAACGCTTTGCCTCTAAGGACAAAAAATAGCTCTCTATCTTTTCTAGCATGTGTGCTGGCTTTAGGCTTGGTGTGCACGGCAGGAAATGCATCCGCGCAGGTCATTGGTTCGGATGGTAGCATTTGCCCTAACTACAGCGGTTTTTTGGCCAAGTTGGTGCCGTGCATTGGCAATGTGGTGGTGAATGCCACGCAGTATTATCTGGTCAACTACATTGGCTATTTTGTTGCGACTGTTAATGTGGTGCTCGCTGCTGCGGTCCTATTTTATGGGTTTAGTTTGTTCACTGGGCGCACGCGCTCGGCGAGCCGTGAAGGGGTGATTCTTGCATTAAAAATTGGCGGTGTTGCGCTGGGTATGAATTCGCTGGTGCAATTGTTTCCGGTACTGCTCGATTCGATAGGGTTTTTGGTTAATACGGTGAGTTTTTATTTGCCGAACGTGATGCAGCAAGAATGCCCATATGCAAACGGTTTATGGGAGACGGTGGATTGCACGCTTGCGCAAGTCGTCGGCGGTATTTATCCCGGCTATTCGGTCAGCAATGGAATGCTTGGGTTTTTGGTCGCATCGCTTTTTTCGGGGCCGATTGGGGTCGCTACTTTCTTTTTGGGTCTCGGTGTGGTGATGGTGTTGCTGCTGACGTTATTTCAAGCCGTATTCATATTGCTTAGCACCTACATTGCACTGGCACTTCTAATGGGGATTGCACCGCTTGCCGTGCCGCTTGTTGCTTTAAAAGCGACCAAGGGATATTTTGAAAAATGGTTGCGCTTGCTGTTGACCGTCATTCTCCAGCCGATGTTTTTATTTGCTTATTTGACGATGTTGCTGCTGATGATGGAAGTGGTGGTTTTTACTGGACCTTATTCGCTTTACCGCGCCATTTCCTGCAATGCAGTCAACGGCAATTGGGGCGGCAGTGGTTTTAATATCGGTAATTATCTGGTCTATAGTGGTGCTGTGGCTGAGCGCACGGGTTACAACATGTCGGTCAATCAGTCGCCCTCAGTTTTGGGGCCAGTCTCTGGCGTTTCTAATACGGGTACTCCCGGCAAAGCCGCGCTCGGTACTCCGGGGACGAATATTACGTCTTTGGCGAGCGTCAATGGTCGCTTGCTTGGCAATATTGGTATTGAGGTGCCGACGGCGGCACTCAACTACGATGTATTGGCCGCCGGTTGTGGCATGAGTACCAGCAATTATGTACTCAACCTTCTCTTTTCCTTTATCATGGCAGCAGCGGTCGCCTATGTCATGTACACGCTGATCGCGATTATTCCATTCCTGGGAGCGAGCATGACAGGTGAATTGTTCGGTATTCAGCAAATTGCTAACAGCCAATTCTCGCGCATGGCATCGAGCTTCGGTAATAAACCGCCTTCAAATTCAGGTTTTGCAGGAGCGGGAAGCAAATGACAGCTGTCTTCCGCACACTCTTCCCAATACTTCTGTTAGGTATCGCGCTGCTGCCCGCGCCCGCCTCAGCGCAGGTTGTGAGCTATGTGGTGGCCACGATCGAGGGGAACATCACCCAAGCAATGGTCAATTTTATTGCGCTGTATACCGATGCGCTGCGTCCCACGCTGATGGTGGTGTTTTCGCTCGCCGTCGTGCTTTACGGTATCAAAATTTTATACGCGCCGCGTGAGCTTCAAAAAATGACTGGGATATTTATGTTGAAGCTCGCAATCGTCGCCGGTTTTTCATTTAATATGGCATATTTCGGCATGGTTCCGTTCCAAATTGTCCATGGATTGATTTACGCGATCATTGGCGGAGTGGATCCGTGGATGCAGTTTGATACCTACATTGCCGCGCTCATGGGCAACGGTAATTTATCGCAAGGCATCATAGGTACGCTTGGGGCGGCACTGTTTTCAGGCATCCAAGGCATTATGACCTTTTTGGTCGGATTTATCGGCGTGTTTTCCATTTTGTATTTAGGGTTTCGCGCGGCCTTCAGCTATCTTTCGGCCATCGTGCTCATTGCGTTTATCATGCTTATTTCTCCACTCATCTTACCGCTTGCCATGTTTACGCAAACCGAGCGTATCTACTTTAGAAAATGGTTCGATTTGCTGATCGCAGCGATGATTAATCCGGTGGTGGTGATTGTGTTTTTGTGGATGATTATGGGCATCATTCAATCCAGTGTGACCGATATTATGAGTATTCCGGGGCTGCAAGAGGGGCAACGCCTCAATAAAAATGCCTTTAGCTGGTTGCTGCCCAATGACCCCAACACCTGGACGCAGCTGGAGCAAACCTTAGGTCAGCCCATGGGGGCACCGGCCGTGCAATCGTTCATGAGTCCGACATTGTTTTCATCGATGGATGCCAATACGCTGAGCACCTCGGCGCTCGATTTCGGCCCCGACCAAGTGTGGACGATGCAACAACTCACCTTCCAATTCTTAGGCCTGTTTATTGTTGCGTATTTGCTGATGAGCCTGCTTAACTCCATTCCGGATATTTCGGATAGTATTGCCGGGGTAGCCACAGGTCTAGGTTGGCAGGGGATGCCGTTTGCGAAAGAGCTTAAACAAGCGGTAGGTACCATGAAAAGAGCCATGGCGGGAGCGGGATGAACATGAAACGTTTGTTGCTAGGAATGATGATGGTAGGGCTGACATGGGCAGCGGGCGCGCCTGCGTTTGCGCAAACCATCCCGCCTGGCGTATGCACCACCGATCCGACATTCAATTTGTCCAACAATTCTGGGCTCATCTCCCAAATTATTGGCAATATCACGGGCATGCTCTACGCACCCAACGGTGTTGCTGCAACCCTCTTTTCAAACATCACGCAAGGCAATGGTTTTTTCCAGGCGATCGGTTCGGCGCTGGCACTTTATGTGATTATTTATAGCTTATCGTTCATGCTCGGCATCGTACAGGTGACGGTGATCGATTTTGCGATGCGCGTGATCAAAATGGGCGTGGTCATGGTCTTCATCAACAGTAATGCTTGGGATTGGTTCTACAATACGGCAGGCGTGTTTTTCAACCAAGGGGCAGATTGGTTGATTGGTGTTTCAATTGGTATTGCGCTTGGTGCGGGTGCCCCGGTCAATCCGATGGCGCCGTTTACCATGGTGGACCAGGCCATCTCCCAAGCGCTTTCTGCTAAAATGTTTGTGACGATGATGGCCGTGCTCACCACCGGCCCGTATGGCATGCTGATAGCACTGCTCATCTTCATCAGCCTCGGCACATTTGTGGCGTCGCTGTTTCAAGCTATTTGGGTCTATTTAATGGCGCTGGTGGTAAGAGCATTCCTCTTTGGCATCGCGCCTATTTTTGTGCCGATGCTGCTGTTTAGTAAAACTCAGCATTTATTTTATAACTGGCTCAACCAGTTAGTGAATACCATGTTGCAACCGGTGTTTTTATTCACCTTCTTCTCCTTCTTCCTGCAGCTGATGATGGCGGCGATGAATAGCATTCTCCAAGTGCCCGTGTGCGTGATGCCCGGCACGGGCCTCTTCCGCGGCACGCCGATGGATGAACAATTGTGGCGCTTTACCGTCAACGGTGCGCCGTATGGCGGCGCGTGGGGCTGGAACGGTCCGGTTGATTTCCCAGGCCAGCCATTCCCGATCGATATCACGAATGTGTTGATGTTCCTGATATTGGTCCAGCTCGCCTGGCGGTTTAACAGTATTGCACTCAACGTCGCGCGTGAGATCTCAAGTGCCAGCATGAACCTTAATATGCAAGGTGCATTTTCCAACTTCCTCGATCCTAGCCAGAAATTCGGTTCGTTCGGGGGAGCGGGCAAAGCGGCCAGTGGTGCTAAAAATGCTGCCGCTGCGGGTGGTGCCGGCGCTGGAGGGGCTGCAGGTAACGCAGCTGGAGGCGCTGTTGCAGAGTTTAAAGAACAAGTAAAAAAACAAGTGGGCGGCGGAGGTGGAGGTGATGCACCCGCGCCCAAAAAACCAGCAGCGCCTAGTGATCCAAAAAAACCCGCTATCAATCAGGGAGCGCCACGGAAGCCTTTTGAGCCAAAAGAATAGCTTTTTGATATTTTGGCCGGGTTGTATAATCCGGCAAATATGCTAGAGTTGCGGCCCTATGGACCCTATTACCACTGCCAATAACGTTATCGCCCGTGAAATTGAGGGGCTGCATGCCTTAGGCAAGGGCTTGGGCGAGCCGTTTACGCGTGCCTTTGAGGCGCTGAAAGCATGCAAGGGCAGGGTGATTGTCTCCGGCATGGGGAAAAGCGGCCACATCGGCCGTAAAATCGCCGCCACCTTGGCTTCTACCGGCACACCAGCAAGTTTTGTCCACCCTGCTGAAGCGAGCCATGGCGATTTGGGGATGATTACGGCTGCCGATGTTATCCTCGCGCTCTCCAATTCGGGCGAAACGCCCGAACTTGCGGACATGCTTGCCTATGCGAAGCGTTTTCGCATTCCACTTATTGCTATTACGAGTCGTAGTCCCTCGGCGCTTGCGGATGCGGCGGATGGTTTGCTGCTGTTGCCGAATATTCCCGAAGCGTCGCCTGTAGGCGCGCCGACGACGTCGACCGTGATGATGCTGGCACTTGGCGATGCACTTGCGATTGCCCTGCTCGAAGCGCGTGGTTTCACCACCGCTGATTTCGCAACTTTCCATCCTGGCGGCAAGCTAGGCCGTAATTTACTGCGCGTTGCTGAGCTCATGCATACAGGAGATGAATTACCCCTTGTTGCCGAAGCCAAGCCTCTTGCAGATGTATTACTTATCATGACTGCGAAGCGTTTTGGTTGTGCAGGTGTAGTGGATGCAAGTGGCAATTTAGTAGGCGTGCTGACAGATGGTGATTTGCGTCGCCATATGGCACCGGATCTCCTCACGAAAACCGCAGGCGTGGTGATGACGCGCGGGGCCAAGACCATCAAAAAAGAAGCGCTCGCAACGGAAGCAGTGGCTATTTTGAACGAGAAAAAAATCACGAGCTTGTTTGTGGTGGAAGTCGGGAAGCCGGTGGGTATCGTCCATATTCACGATTGTTTGCGCGCGGGAGTTGCCTAAATGGCGCTGCCGTCCAGACGGTACAGCCGGTTTGTGTTTCTAGGCAAACACGCGTTGGTTGGCCTGGTCGGGTTAATGGTGGCGGTTATGATCGTGGTCGCCTGGCTCAATGAGCGCGGCAATGGGCGCTTGGTGCTGGAAGCACCGCAAGGTGTTGCCATCATCGCAAAGCCGACCATGATGAGTCCGCGCTATCAAGGGCTCGATAGCCGCAACCGACCATTTACGGTTACGGCGGAACACGCCACCGATGAGGGCAATAAAGTTTTCAACCTGACCAAGGTCACGGCTGATCTTGCACCGAACACGTCTTCGTGGATTTCGCTCACCAGCAAGGCAGCGATTTATTATTCGCTAGAAGAACGCATCGAGCTTTCCGGTGGTGTGGAATTAACAGGCGACAGCGGCTATATTTTTACAACACCCAGCGCAACAGTGCAGGTCAAAGAGAGTATCGCCAAAGGGAATGAGCCGGTCGAGGGAACGGGCCCCAGCGGTACGCTACGCGCAAATCGCTTTGAAATTCTGGACGGCGGCGATAGAATCCTGTTTTATGGTGACATTCACGTCACGCTTTACCGAAAGAACACCCCATGATGTTTCGTATGCTTGCCCTGTTGATTGCCTTGCCCGCTGCCGCTTTCGCGGCACCGCCGATGGGCAGTACCAATAAAGGGCCGATTGAGATTACGTCGGATACGCTGGAGGTCGAACAAAACGAAAACGTCGCTATTTTCACCGGCAAGGTTGTCGCCGTGCAGGATGATATGCATCTGACGTCGGATCGTATGAAAGTGTTTTACAAAAACAAAGAACAACAAGCCGCTGCCAAAGAAGCGCAAGCGCCCAGCGAAGCACAATCGATTTCCAAAATTGAAGTGGATGGCAATGTGTTGATGACGACACCTACTGAAACTGCGCGCGGCCTTGCGGGTGTGTATGATGCCGAGAAAGACGAGTTGACCTTGAATGGTGATGTCGTGCTTACTAAGGACAAAAACATCTTAAAAGGTGCCTCGCTTGTACACAATATGACGACGGGAAAAAGTGTCTTGCGTAACGGAAGTGGTAATGCAGTCAGTGGTGCAGAAGGCAAACCGGACCGCGTACGCGCTTTGTTCGTGCCTGGTGATAAGAAGGAACAATAATGGAAACACCCCTCGCACTGATACCGACCGAAGCGGGCTTAAGCGTGCAGCATATTGGCAAGCGCTACGGCAATCGGCCCGTGGTGCGCGATGTGTCGCTTGAGCTGCGGCGGGGTGAGGTGGTGGGGTTGTTGGGTCCGAACGGTGCGGGCAAGACCACATGTTTTTATATGATTTCCGGACTGATTCGTCCCGACGTCGGCAGTATTTTTCTCGATGGCCAGAATATTACGCATTTGCCGATGTATCGCCGCGCGCGCATCGGCGTGGGCTATCTGCCGCAGGAAGCCTCAATTTTTCGCGGTCTGACCGTCGAAGAAAATATCATGGTTGCGCTTGAAGTGGTGGAGCAGGACATGGCGCTGCGTAAATCCACACTCGATGAATTGCTCGCTGAATTCGCGATCGAACACTTGCGGCATGCGGAGGCTTTAACGCTTTCCGGTGGTGAACGCCGCCGCGTGGAAATCGCCCGCGCACTCGCGTGCCGGCCAACATTCGTGCTGCTCGATGAGCCGCTCGCGGGGATTGACCCGATTGCGGTAGAGGATATCCGCAACCTTGTGACGCATTTGAAAGATCGTGGTCTTGGCGTGTTGATTACGGACCACAACGTCCGCGAAACGCTCGACATCATCGACCGCGCCTACATCATGCACGACGGCTCGGTCTTAACCGAAGGCACGCCCAAAGAAATCGTCAACAATATCGATGTGCGCCGCGTTTATCTTGGCGAAAGGTTCAGCCTATGAACCTCATTCGTCATCCTCGCGAAAGCGGGGATCCAGTAAAGGCGAGTCTTCGCCGCAATAGGATCTTTTTGCACTGCAGACGCAGTGCGCTGGATTCCCGCTTTCGCGGGAATGACGGTAAAATATGACTGATTTTACCCGTTCGGATGAAGCCTATCGTGGTTTGCTCGGTATGCTCATCGCCATCTGCGCGCTCGCATTTTTCGCGCATTTTAACACGATGATGTTTATCGATTGCGATTCTCCCTGGCACATCGCCGCGGGGGATTTAATCCGGCACCTCGGCTATGTTCCACTGAACGACCCCTGGGCGTTTACCACTGCGGGTACAACGTGGTACAACATTTCCTGGGCGTATGATGTGGCGATTAGCTGGGTCAAGGATGTCGTGGGGCTTGATGGGTTGCAACTGGTCGTCATCGCCGTGGGTTGCGTGTTGTGCGGAGTGTTATTTTACATCTGCAAACAACGCAGCGTCGGTGTCTTTGCTGCATTTCTCGCGACCTATTTAGGCTGCTTCATGTCTGTGCCTACCATGCAGGTGCGCCCCCAGATCATCAGCATGCTACTGCTTGCGATCTGCTACTACCATTTATACGAAGCCTGTGTACGCGGGCGCACACGCCAGCTGTTATGGGTACCTTTGTATGCGGCGCTATGGGTCAACGTGCACGGCGGATTTTTAGCTTTGTTTGTCACTATCGGTGCTTTTGGCGCTGAGGCACTATGGCGCCGCCAGTGGGCGCTTGCGCGCGTGCTTACACTTACCGGCGTAGTGAGCGTTGCTGCATGTCTATTGAATCCTTATGGCACAGACATTCTTCATGCGACGATGTTGACGCTTCAAAGCCCCTTAAACCACAATTACATTGCAGAATGGATGCCGCCGCGCTTGTCGGAAGCGCCGCACATCTATGTCTATGCGCTGTTGTTATTTGCTTTGCCCTATGCAGGCCTCGCCCGGCTTTCCATTGCGGATAAAATGCTCGCGATTTTCTGGGGCATCATGACGTTCCAATCGATTCGCTATCTCGGCATCTGGCTCATTTTCATGACGCCGATGCTGGCGGTGGCGCTGGACTATCTACCGGAGCGTTTTCCGTTTTGGCGCAACAAGCAGCGGGAATATGCGCAAGACTTTGCCAAGCCGCAAGCGCTCTGGGTGGCGTGGGCGGTTCCAATCCTTGTATTTACTATTCTTTCCATTCCAAATACGCGGCATTTGGTCTTTGAATCTGTGGCTCCCGATCCCAAAAGAATACCGGTTGCGGAAGTGGAATATCTACGCACGCATCACAAGGGCGAACGTCTATTCAGCCACTACGGTTACGGCGGTTATATTATCTACGCGGCGCGTGGCGAACTGCCGATTATGATGGATGGGCGGGCCAACACGGCCTATTCGCTCGCGGTGACGAAGGATTTTCTGCAGGTGGATGGATTTCAGAAAGACTGGCCGGAGGTGCTGAAGCGCTACGGTGTGCGCGTGGCCCTCATGCCTAAATATAGCAATGTGAAGAAAAAAGAGCCCTATCACGCGGATTGGTATTTTGCCCACGCGGGCTGGAAGCTTGTCTATTCAGGCGAAAACGCGAATGTCTTTGTTGCTCCCCAATAGGCACCCCAACCCCCAGGTGCGCCGCAACGAGGGGGTTCTTTGTATCAATCCACTAGCGAGCGAGGTTATCGTTTACGTTAGTGAAGGTGTTGTTGAGGCTTTTACCAACGCCGCCTACAGCCGCGATAATAACAACCGCAATCAACGCAGCGATGAGGCCGTATTCGATCGCGGTTGCGCCGCCTTCTTGTTTTAGGAAAGAGGTAAACATACGCATAAGAACTCCATGTTTAAATGGTGAAAAGCCCTGACTGATCAAGCAGCCAGGGCTTTTTTTACACAACCAAATTAGCGAGCAAGGTTGGTGTTGATGTTAGAGAAGGTGTTGTTCAAGCTTTTACCAACGCCGCCTACAGCCGCGATGATAACAACTGCGATCAAAGCGGCG
>CAYOOP010000004.1:0-2273 GCA_964405685.1 uncultured Rickettsiales bacterium | reverse complement strand
GCTTTTACCAACGCCGCCTACAGCCGCGATGATAACAACTGCGATCAAAGCGGCGATGAGGCCGTATTCAATGGCCGTTGCGCCGTCTTCTTGTTTTAGGAAAGAGGTAAACATACGCATAAGAAACTCCATTTAAAATTGTGGAAAACCCTGGCCGCTTAGGGAGCGGCCAGGGCCTTTGTTGATGACACCAGAAACTAACGAGCGAGGTTGGTGTTGATGTTCGTGAAGGTGTTGTTCAAGCTTTTACCAACGCCACCCACAGCAGCGATGATAACCACAGAAATCAGGGCAGCAATCAGACCATATTCGATAGCCGTTGCGCCGTCTTCTTGTTTCAGAAATGTTTTGATCATAGACATAAAAATGCTCCATAGAGTTGTTAATGCTGATACAATCAGCTAAGGCCAACTATAGCATAGGTATGAGTCAAAGCAAGAAGAAAAAACCATATAAATCAATGTGTTTTTAATTAAAAAGCAATGTTTTTTTAACCAAAAAATTACTTTTGCCCTAGGGTTTTCCTAGCGAGCGAGCGTGTCGTTCACCGGACCGTAAAACAAATCGGACATCGACGTTCCCGTGGCAGTAAGAACCGCAATTGCCACAATTGCCATCATCGCCGCAAGCAGTGAATATTCGATCACCGTGGCCCCGGATTCATCACGCAGGAAGGTTTTCAATCTGGTCATGATAGTGTGTTGCTCCCTCTTTTTCGTTACACCACAACTGCTGCAAAATGTCCAGTCCATTGCGCACCATCGGGGTGATGGCGAAGCATTGGCGTAGGCTCATGGTGGGGTTAAACAACAGCACTTCCATGACATCACTGAGCACGCCTGCCCGGTGCAGCAGGTTTGCCGCCTCGTGATATTCCGCCTCGCGCGCGCCGCGCCACTCGGGGTCGTCCACCACGCTCATGCGCCGCGCATCCACCAGCATCGACACATCCGGGCTCGGCGCGCCGTAGCGCAGCGTGTAGAGCCAGCGAAAATGTACCGCACACCAATGTTGCGATTGTGAAATAAGATCGTGATCGAGCATCTGATCCACCGTTTCGGAAGTGAGCGCAAGCCGGCGCTTAGCCTGCAATTCTGGGGTTCCAAGGTCGGTTTCAGGTCGGTCGAGTTTCGGGCGTCCGCGTGGCATAGGCGTTCCTTTCTCTAGTGTTATCTACCTCCCCCGCAAGCGGGGGAGGGCAACGAAGCTCACGCTCGTAAGAGCGTTAGCGTAGTGGGTGGGGGAACATTCCCCCTTAAATCCCCCCGCAAGCGGAGGGAGCTTTTAGTTTCAAACGCAAGCTGCGCCGCTTTTTTCTTGGCTTTGGCACCCTGACCAGCCGGAAGTCGCCATTTGCAGCCGTTCAGCAGCGCACGCTTGGCTGCACAGCGCACGTCTTTGGGTAAAAGCCCCGCGAGGTCGCACACCATCGCGAAATCCTCACCGCGGCCTTCCAGCCAATTGAGCGCTTCGATTTTGTGGTATTTGCCAGCGGGTTTTTGGGTGTTAGAGGCCGCGTCTTCCAGCGCTTGCAATATCACCGCCCGCCAGAGTGCGCGTTCGCCGCGCACGGGGCGGATTTTGTCTTCCTCATCCAACCACTCAAGGCCAGAGGTTTTGCGGAGGACAGAGCGTTTCCCGGGTGTGATTTTGTCGCGGCCATTTTCTGAATCGTGCATATCCCCTCCTGTTATGAAGTAGGATATATCCTAATTTAGGATTATGCAACTATTATTTTTTCACCAATCGAAATCGTGCTGTTTGGAGTCAGTATTTTGATCAATTCCAGCAGTTCTTTTTTAGGCAACGCCACACACCCCGCCGTCGGCCTGCCATCATCATGCTCACAGTGCATAAAAATCGCACTTCCACGCTCCGACACCACCGGCGCATCATTAAACCCAATCACCACAATCACATCATACGCCGCATCCTCCCGCCAGAGATGCTCAAAAGATTGCGGGGCAGGGGAAAGCGGCAATCTGAAATGCCGATTATACAACGGATGCGCTGCATCATCACACCAGCAATCCTCCCTCATAATTTCCCGAACGGGCAGGGCCGTTTCCGGTTTCGCCACCCGATCCGCGCGATACCAAATTTCGCGCAGCGGATACACCCCCATCGGCGTGCAACCATCGCCTTCGCATTTTTCTGCGGCAGAGATGAGACCATTGCGGCCGAGGGTGGTATTAAGAAGTGGCACCATGATGCATACCAAAAAATGGCGCACCCGAGACGATTCGAACGTCCGACCCTTGCCTTCGGAGGGC